>NZ_JACIHC010000004.1:0-618778 GCF_014198205.1 Bradyrhizobium sp. SBR1B | reverse complement strand
GTTCAGCCAGAACAGTCCTTTGCGCATCGAAGTCCCCCGTGCCGAATCAACTCGGTGCGAGGGAATCAGAACCCGCTAATTAGGTACAGACCCTACGTCTATCTCCCCGACTATGTCGACCAGATCGATGTGCCCGTCGTTCCCTTCGTGCTGACCTCGTATTGGTCGAGTTACTATGGGGGACGTCCCTGGTATCGACGCCATGCCTATTGGAATAACTACTGGACCTCTCATCAGAGCGTCGCGACGCGGATGACGATTGATCCGCGTGCGGCCCGCATCGGCCGCGCGGCAACGCGCGACGGGGCGATCGCACTCGAACGCAGCGGTGTGCGCGGCAAAGGAGCCGCCGCGATCTCAACGCGCGACGCCGCGACTACACAGCGCGACGCGGCGATCGCGAAGCGTGACGCTGCGATCGCGAGGCGGGACGCTGCGGTCGCCAAGCGCGGCGCTGCGGTTACGCCCGACCGGACCCGCGTTGGACCAAGTGAGCGCATCGCGCATGAGCGGACCAATGTGCAGACCCGCAATCCGCGTGATGCACAAGCCCGCATGATGCGTGAGCAGGCCCCGACCCGCGCCCCGGTGCGCGCGCAGCCGATGGCCCGCACGCATGAAGCGCCGCGTGCGTCGGCCGCGCCTTCAGCACGTCCCGCGACGCCGCATGTCGCCCAGCCAAGCGTGAGCCATGGTTCGCCGATGAATGCCCGTGCGCAGATGCCGGCGCCGCGCGCGGCCGCGCCTGCCATGCCGCACGGCGGCGGGGGTGGTGCTCCGCATATCAATGCCGCCCCGCGTGGCGGCGGCGCCCCGGCGGGCGGGCCCGCCGGCGGACATCAGAAGCACTAGCTTTGCAAGGAAAAGCCCGGCCCTGATGCCGGGCTTTTTCTTCGCCGTGCCGAGGCCTTTACAATTTAAGTCAGATCTTCGCGGGCAGATTTCATCGATCGTAACATGTCTACCCAAAGGTGTAAGCATCCACTCGGGGCAGCGGGGCACGGGAGGATGATATGAGACAGAGCCAGGCGGAGACGCGCCGCCAAAATGTCGCGAAGCGTTCGATGACGAAGGAGGCCAAACAGCTGACCGGCCTGATTGCCGGGCTGCGCGAATCCCTCGAAGGGATCCACAAGGAACGGACGAGCACAAAGCTCACCGGCGCCGAGATGGGCATGCTCGACGAGCGTCGCAACAACCTGCTGCTCACCATCGCAGCCCTCGACGACCGCCTCTCCGCGGTGCAGGGGCTGATCGATCTCGGCCGACCCCACATCATCCGCGTGCACTAGCGGGGGCTCGGCCATGGGACGCTCGGTTCCGTTGCTGCCGTGACGGGCCGCCCCCGGCGGTCGATCCGGCACGCCATGGTCCAGCACGGCTGGTAGACGGCCCCGTCGTCGCAGGGAGAACCTGCGGCGGGCCGGAATCGCATCCCAGCGGGGCACGGCTCGACGCCGGTCGCCGGCGCCGATCATCGGCGCCATGCCTGCGGATGGCACCAAATTGCCATGCTCCCGGCGAATTGCCGCCAAAGCCCGCTGCCACGAGGAGGCCGGGTGCAGGGCGACGCAAGGGGATGCGAATTGGCCTACAAGATGGTCGCAGAACGCGACAACGAGAAGTACAGTTTCGCCCGCGAGAGCCGGCTGCTCATCGTGGCGAAGGCGAAGGTGTGGGCGAGCGAGGGGTGGCGGGTCGTCATCACCGACCAGGACGGCAAGGCCTACGCACCGCCGGAGTTCGATCAGCTGTCGGCGGCGTGACCGAAAGGCGGGCGAGGGGACGGCATTTGAGATCGCTGTTTCGACTGGGGCGCGATCGGATCGTGCCCGTGATGACTTTTGCAGCCGCCGCTGTTCTGACGGTGACGGTCGCCGCCGCGCAAAATCTCGACGCCGGCAAGCCGCCCGCAAAGCTCTTCGCTGAGGGCTGCGCGACCTGCCATCGCAGCCCGCGCGGCCTTGCCAAGGGTCGCTTCAGCCTGACGTTAACCTGGTTCCTGAAGGACCACTACGCGACCAGCTCGGACTCGGCCAAGGCGCTCGCGGCGTATCTTGAGTCAGTCGATACTCCGCCGCCGCGCGCTGCTGCCAAACCCGCCAAGAAGCCCACCCGGTCCGCACCGCATCCGCCCAAGCCGGTGCAGAGCCAGTAGGGCGTGCGAGGCCGCTATCTGCGCCGATTGGTTTGCGCGAGCAGCCGTGCGTGCACGGCGCGTAGCTCGGCGCTCATCCGCGTCTGTCCCGTCGTGACATAGGAGAGCCATGCGCCGTCGGCGGCCAGACGCACGATTTGCAGATCGGGCGCGTCGTCGGTCGTGCGATGACGCTTCAGGCGCGCCTTGATCCAGTCGTTCCAGAGCCGGCGCAGCGGCGGATCGGTGACGACGACCATGCTCAACGCCGCCCATGGGGTCGCGAAGCCGAAGGCCTTGCCGGTGAACACGGCATTCACATAAGCCCGCGTGAAGCGGCCGCGAGGCTTCGGATCGGCTTCAATCGCGGCGTCGATCTCGGTATCGACGCGCGCGAGCAAGTCGGCAAACAGGCCCTCGATCAACGCCTGCTTGCTGCCAAAGTGGTGAAACAGCCCGCCCTTGGTGACGCCCGCCGCCACTGCGACCGCCTGCACCGTGACGCCGGCGACGCCGTGGTCCATGGCGATCGCCGCGGCACAGTCGAGCAGGGCGCGCCGGACCTGCTCGGGCTGCTTGGCGCGGGTGTAGCGGTTCTCCGGCATCAATGCGCCGTGGTCTGCGAGAACAGGTTGATGACCACGACCCCTGACACGATCAGCGCGATGCCGACGAAGGCCGCGGAGTCCAGCATCTGGCGGAACAGCACGAAGGAGACGGTCGCCGTCAGGATGATGCCGACCCCGCCCCAGATCGCATAGGCGATGCTCAAGGGGATGACGCGGATCGCCACCGACAGCGCATAGAACGAGGCGACATAGAACAGCACCATCGCCAGCGTCGGCCACGGGCGGCTGAACTGGGCGGATTGCTGCAGGAAGGCGGACGCCGTGACCTCGAGAACGATGGCGAGGGCGAGCGCTGCGTAGGCACTGAAGGCGGAGGTCATGGTCAGCTCCGGCGGGGCGATAGAAAGATACCGCGCGGTAGGTATGTTTAGCACGCCGTGTCCGGCTTTGGCCAGGACGAGGTATCACGTGTGCGTGACGCGGCTGCGACACCCGGCAACGCAGCAGGACGCCGCCGCGCGATGGATCGCGCAGCGGCTTCAAGCTTTCGTGGCGTTTCGGCCGGTGTTCAGCTGATCCGCATCGAGAGTTCGACGTCTTCGGCGAAGGGCGTGGACATGTAGCCGCTGCCGGGCGCGCGCACGCGCGCCAGATAGTCAGGGCTGTCGTCGGCATTGTCGGCGACGATAATCGCACCCGGTTCGAGATGGCCTTCCAGCAGATCGAGGATATCCGGATAGAGCGCCTTGGCGCCGTCGAGCAGCACGAAGTCGATCGCATCGGGCAGATCGGCGCTCAGCGTCTTCAGCGCGTCGCCTTCACGGATTTCGACCAGATCGATCAAGCCGCCGGCGATCAGGTTCTCCCGCGCCCGCGCCGCCTTGGACGGCTCGAACTCGCTCGTGATGAGGTGGCCGCCGCCATTGTCGCGCAGGCCTGCGGCGAGGTGCAGCGTCGAGATGCCGAACGACGTGCCGAACTCGACGATCACCCGGGCGCGGGAGCTGCGTGCCAGCATGTAGAGCAGGTGGCCCGTCTCGCGCGAGACCGCGAGCGGCGCGTCCTTCAGGCGTCCGTAGAGGTCGCGATAGTCGGTCTTGCTTCGCATCAAGCGCGCCCGATCTGCGTCGGACAAATCTGCGACGGCGGCGCGCGTTGCGCCGTATGCCGCCTCGGCCTCGTCGAACAGGCGGTCCAGCAGCGGCGCAAGCGATGTGATGGTCGGGGTGGTCATATGAGGTCTCCAGAGTTGGCGAAGAAACGCGTGCTTGCGTGCCGAGTGAAATACGACTAATTCGTCGCATTTCCTATTCGCATTGCCTGAGTGAGCCATGGCCGATCGTCGAAGCCGTTCAATTTCTTCACGAACAGCCGCAACAGGCCCGCTCCAGCGAGCTTGTCGCAGCCATTCTCGATGCTGCTGTTCAGGTCCTGACCAAGGAGGGCGCGCAGCGTTTCACCACGGCGCGGGTGGCGGAGCGGGCCGGGGTGAGCGTCGGCTCGCTCTATCAATATTTTCCGAACAAGGCCGCGATCCTGTTCCGCCTGCAAAGCGATGAGTGGCGGCGCACAAGTGACCTCTTGCGTGACATCCTCGAAGACCGGGTGAAGCCACCGCCGGCGCGGCTGCGCGCGCTGGTCCATGCCTTCATTCTGTCCGAGTGCGATGAGGCCGCGATCCGCGGCGCGCTCAGCGATGCCGCGCCGCTCTATCGCGACGCGCCCGAGGCGCAGGACGCGCGCGCCGCCGGCGAGGGGATCATCGCGGCGTTCATGCGGGAAGCGTTGCCCAAAGCCTCCGAGGCGACCCGCGCGCTTGCCGGCGAGTTGATCAAGACGACGCTGAGTGAGGTCGGCAAGCGGTTTTCGGAGACGTCGCGCAGCGAGGCCGAGATCGCGCGTCATGCCGACGGGCTGGCCGACATGTTCTGCGCTTACCTCGGCGAGCTGGCGCGACGCTGAGGCTACTCTTGCCACACACGACGTTTGACCTTACGGACCTCTTTCATGCTCGTGATCTCCATTCAAAGCCAGGTGGTCCACGGCCATGTCGGCAACAGCGCGGCAGCCTATGCCATCCAGGCGGAGGGCGTGAACGTTGCGGCGGTGCCGACGACGCTGCTGTCCAATCATCCGCGCTATCCGAGCCTGCGCGGGCGGGTGCTGGAGACCGAGCTCGTTGCCGATCTTCTGACGGGCGTGGAGGAGCGCGGTCTGGTCGATGAGGCCGCCGTGCTCGTCACCGGCTATCTCGGCTCGCCGGGCAACGCTGCCGTCATCGCCGATTTCGTCGAGCGGGCGCTCACGCGGAATTCCAAGCTCGTCTATCTCTGCGATCCCGTGATCGGCGATGATGGCCGCGTCTATGTCGCCGACGGCATTTTGGACGTGGTCCGGCACCGGCTGCTGCCGGCAGCGAAGCTGGCGACGCCGAACCAGTTCGAGCTCGAGCTGCTCTCAGGTCTCAGAATTGCGGATGCGCAGGGCCTGCGCGCGGCGTGTGCGGCGTTGGCGGGGACCGGCCGCATCGAAATAGTCACCACTGGCTGTACGCTCGCCGATACGGCGGAAGGGCAGGTGGAAACCATCCTGTGCGCCGGCGGGCAATTGTCGCGCTTTGCGACGTCGCGCCTACCGATCCGCCCCTACGGCACCGGTGATCTCATCACCGGCCTGATCGCCGCGCATCTGGCCAAGGGCCAGGCGACGGAGGCCGCGGTGCAGCTTGCGGTCGAGACCATCTTTGCGGTGCTCGTGCGCACGCAGGAGGCCGGCACGGCCGAGATGCGGCTCGTGCCGCTGCCGACGCCGGGACACCAGCCGTAGGCCTCAGGTCGCGCGCTTGCCGGTCGATTGCGCAGATTTCTGTGGCTTGGCCGGGCTCTTCTGCTCGCGCGCGGCCTGTGCCTTTTGGGCCTTTGACGGCTTGGCGCTCGCAACAGTCCGCGTCTTCTTCGATTTGGCGCTGGCGACTTCCTTGCGCTCGCTCGTGCCACGCTTTGAGATGTATTCAGCGCCGTCGACCGGGCCGACATGCGGCGGATCGCGGCCGAGATAGGGCCGGCCGATGCCGTAGGCCTTGCCGTTGGCGTCGACCCACTTCCACAGAATTTCCGTCGAGACCCAGCGCTGCGCGCGGTTATTGCCCTGGGTGCTGACAATATCCGCCGCCATGCCATGGCCGTAGCCGCCGCGCGTGCTGCCGCCGTGATAGGAGCGGTCGGAGGCGGCCTTCAGGCCGCTCGCGATCGACTGGCGATAATCGTCACGGAACGCGCTGGTGATGCCGGGCGAGAGGCCGGCGGCTTCCGCAGCGAGCAGCGTGCGGAACAGCTTCCGCTTGAAGCTCTTGTCCATGCCGCCGATGACGTAGTCCATCATCGACATGCCGGCGTGCTCGGCGGCCTTCGGATCCTTCCAGGTGAAATCCTGGTCGACCAGCTTGGTGAAGCTGCGCATCACCGTGACCGTCTTGCCCTTGCGCTTGATGGTGACGGCGCGGCGCTCCTGGACCTTGATCGAGTCCTCTTTTGCGGTGCGCTGATAGAGCGCCCAGAGGTAGCGGTCGATGCAGGCATCCATGACGAAGCATTCGTCGAGTACGGCGACGGTGTCGGCCGGCGGCGATGCCTTGCTCGCAGGCGTGACGGGGCCGCTCGCGATCGCCGCGGGGGACAGCGCGTCGGTCGTCACGATCTCGGTGGGATCGGCAGATGCGAGCTTGACGGGCGCCGGCGCTGCAACTGGAGCAGTCTCGCTGATGACGGGCTCTGGTTCAGGCGATATCTGCGGCGCGGGCGGCGTCTCCGTCGGAAGGATCAGCGCCGGATCTGCCGAGGCGAGCTTGATGGCGGGAGGCTCGGACACCGCTTCAGTGATCATCGGGGCCGGGGCCGCAGCGACGGCAGCCGCGATGTCGGCGGTCAAGGCGATGCCGTCCTCGATCGTCGCAGCGTGCGGCACGTCCGCGAGGTCGAGCCGGCTGAGATCTTTCGCGCGCGACACGGCAGCGGCATTGGCGCCGCTGTTCTCGATGAGGGCAGGGGCATAGGCGGAGAGGGAAAGTGCCAGCCAGCCGGCGAGAACGGCCGAGGGGCACGCGACCGCCACCAGAAGAGACCGCCGATCGTTCATGATCCCTGCCTCCAAACGGTTCTGTTCGGACACGCTCTGTCGGAACAGTCATGATGCAAAAACAATCTTGCACGGAAAGGCACGCAGCGCCTCGATTGTTCGGAGGACCGTGTGGCGACGCAATGGCGTAATTCGGTGAAATCGGGCTTTTCGCGGAGGTGTTGCCAAGCTGCAACGCGAGTTCCCACCGCAGTTTTCAAGGGAATCGTGGGCAAATGCGGCGTTCATTGTCATCAACTTGAAGCCATTGGGTTTACTCAATCTTGGATTGTGGTCGTGCATTTCTCGCCTGCCGGCCGTTCCGGCAGAGTTGGGAAGGACACGATTGTGAAGTTGAAATGCAAATGGGCTGAATTCGCCGCCGATGAATCCGGCGCCACCGCGATCGAATACGGCCTGATCGCAGCCGGCATCGCGCTCGCGATCATCGAGATCATCTATGCGCTCGGCACGAATCTCGTCGCAAAGCTGCAAGCGCTGGCGACCGCGTTGAAATAGGGCGTTGCGCCACGGCATCGATGACGGGGTGCGGAGCGGGCATCCTCCGCTTGATGAGGGCGTCTTGCCTGACGCGTTGCCGCAACTTTGCTGCGGCTGGCGCGTTTGGTCGGCCATGACGCATTCCTCGCTTCGTCCCATGGACGCCTTCGATCCCACCGAGCCCGCCATCCTGCACGATCGCCTCACGGATACGATCATCACCTGGACCGCTGACCAGGCCGACGATTACCGCCAGGCCAGCCGCCCGGGTGAGGACGGAACCGTGGCCTGGAAGGCCTACCTGTTCGATGGCTGGGGCAATGTGCTGGGTGGCTGAGCACCGTCCATAAAACCGTCATGTCGCGGCCGGCGGTGATTCGGCCAACGCCTTGTACGCATTAAACATATCGCCATGCATAACACGCGCTGTTGCAATGCAACAAAGCATGTCGCATTGCAGCAAAACGCGCCTAAATATGCTCCGACTCTTCCACTCAGGAGCATCACCAATGAACAAGAAGACTCTGTCGATCGCCGCCGCCATCCTGACGATCGCGGGCAGCACCGCGGCTTTCGCCGCCGAACTGCCGACTTACGAGAGCAACGGATTTCCGGTCTCGCCCTTGCAGGTTCGCGTCCTCGGCGCCGCGCATGTCGAGCAGCAGACCGCTGCGCCGACCACGCTGGCCTCGGTCCACCAGGCGAAGGCGCTCAGCCCGCGCAAGGTGAAGACCGCGACCGTTGGCGTGGCCCACTAAAGCTGACATCGTGAACGGCAGATGGGTTCCGCGGAGAGGCGGGACCCATCTGCATCACGTGATCGAACTCGACGCTGCTCGCGCATCGCGCATCGTGCAAGATCTCGGCACGATGAATTGACACCGATGCGCTGATTGAGAATCCGGCCGCGAACAAGTTCGCGTGAATGTGCCGGTGATGTATGCCCGTTCATAACGGGCTTGATCCTTTTAACAGTTGCTTTGCACGTCGCATTGCTTGATGCGGCCGCCGCATTGTTGCGGCCAATTTTGAAATCATAATGGAGGCCATTATGCCCGTTGCGCAGAAAGTCGTTGCCCCCACCACGTCGCCGCGTGCGTTCATTCTCAAGCAGACAGCTTTGTTCGCCGCCGCCGCTTTGTTCGTGTTCGTGCTGAGCCTGACCTACGGCCTCGATCTCAGCCCCGGATTTTTCTGAGCGATCTTCCGCCGCGCGCTAAGCTCTCCGCGCGCGCAGGCTTGACGGCGAGCGGCCGTAGAGCTCGGCGAAGGCGGCGTTGAATCTGCGCAGGCTGCCGAAGCCGGCCTGGAATGCAATATCGGTCATGCTGTCGTCGCCGGCATCGAGCAGGCGCTTGGCGCGCTGGACCCGCAGCGTCCTGGCAAGCTGATGCGGCGTGGCGCCGACGTGGCGCTCGAACAGGCGCGCCAGATGACGCGAGGAGATGCCGAGCCGCATCGCCAGATCGACCACCGAGCCTTCGTCGAGCGCGCCGTCATCGATCAGCTTCATGGCCCGCGCCACCGTGGAGCGCGTGCCGTTCCAGGCCGGGCAGAACGGCGCGGTTTCGGGCCGGCAGCGCAGGCAGGGCCGGAAGCCGGCGGCTTCGGCCGCCGCTGCCGTCGGATAATAGGCGACGTTGCGCGTCAGCGGTTGCTTGGCCGGACAGACCGGGCGGCAATAGATGCCCGTGGTCTTAACGGCCGTGAAGAAGCGGCCGTCATACCGGGGATCGCGGCGCAGGCGCGCGGCGTTGCAGACATCGAAGCTCAGCATGGCCGGATCATAACGCATGAGGGCAGCGGCGAAAGGGCTGCGGGATGACCGAGTCCGATTGTGGCGAGCTGCAAGGCGCATCGCGGCCTAGAAGGCGCCCCTCAACGAAAACGAGGGAGCGCATCATGTCCAGCCCAAAAGATATCGTCCTGAACGCGTGGAAGATCTTTTCGACGCGCGATGCCGAGCGCATCGCCGCATTGTTCACCGACGACGCCGAATGGATCGCGCCGAAGGGCAATGCCACCGCCGTCGCGCTCGATCACACCGACCACATGGTGGGACCGCACCAGATCGCGCGCTTCATCGCGCAGGAGATGCACAGGATGTTCTCGAACATCGATATCTCGTTCCGCGGCGTCTATGCCGACGGCGATGTCGTGATCGTGGAGGAACGGATGCGCGCCACGTTGCCCGGCGGCAAGCCCTACGAGAACGACTATTGCTTCGTGTTCACGGTGGCGGGCGACCGGTTCCGGCAGGTGCGGGAATACATGGATACGCGCAAGGGATGGCGGATGGTCTTCGAACAGGAGGCTGATGCGTGAGTCCCACAATCACCGCCGCGTGCCAGCCCTGCAGCCGCGTGGGTTGAGCCGATATACGCGCTGACATAAGGCTTGACCCCATGGACCAGCGAACGAGCGGCGCCGACGCTCTATCTCAGAACCAGATTGCGGCGCCGGCACTGCTCGGCGTCACTTGCGGCCTTGCCGCGGCGCTGTTCTGGGCGCTCGGCTTTGCCGCCACGCGGCATGGCCTCAAGCTCGGCTTCACGCCGGTCGATCTCCTGGTGCATCGCTATGTCTGGTCGGGGATCGCGTTCCTGCCGCTGGTGTTCCGCGCCGGCATCTCCGATCTCTGCGGCATCGGCTGGAGCAGGGGCCTCGTGCTGATGGTGCTCGGCGGCCCCGTGATGTCGCTGATCTCCTACACCGGCTTCCTGTTCGTGCCGCTCGGCCATGGCAGCGTGATCCAGCCCTCCTGCGCGACGCTGGGCGGCCTGCTGCTCGCGGCGGTCGTGCTGAAGGAGCACATCTCCGCCTCGCGCCTTGCCGGCGCGGTCGTCATCGTCGGCGGCCTCGGCGTGATCGGCGCGGAATCGATCGGCCATATCGGGGCCGACGGCGTGCTCGGCGATTTGATCTTCGTGCTCACCGGATTGATGTTCGCCGGCTTCGGCGCAGCTCTGCGCCACTGGCGCGTCTCGGCCGTGTCGGCTGCGCTGGTGATCAACGTGCTGTCGCTGCTGCTGCTGCCGGTCTACATCGCAACCGTCGGGCTCGGCCATGTTGCGGCGATCGGCGTGACCGAGAACGCGATCCAGGCGCTGGCGCAGGGCGTGCTCGCCGGCCCCGCCGCGCTCTATCTCTACGCCGTCTCGGTCCAGCGCCTCGGCGTTGCCCGCGCGGCGGTGTTTCCGGCCTGCGTGCCGGCGCTGACACTGCTCACCGGCTGGCTGCTGCTCGGCGAGCCGCCGACGATGCTGCAGGCCGCGGGACTGGTGACGGTGCTGTGCGGGTTCTATCTGGCGCAGCGGCAAAGGTAAGCGCGAGCTACGCCTTCTTCACGAACTCCGACTTCAGGTTCATCGCGCCGATTCCGTCGATCTTGCAGGCGATGTTGTGGCCGTCGCTGGCGTCCTGCAGGCGGATGTTGCGCACCTTGGTGCCGCCCTTCACCACCGAGGAAGAGCCCTTGATCTTGAGATCCTTGATCACGATGACGCTGTCGCCGTCAGCGAGCACATTGCCGTTGGCATCGCGCACGCTTGCGTCCTGCGCGGTGTCCGCCGCCGCCTCCGCCGCACCGCTCCATTCATGGCCGCATTCCGGGCAGACCCAGAGATCGCGGTCCTGATAGGCGTGCTCGGAGCTGCAGGCGGCGCATTTCATCGTGTCGGTCATGGCAAGTCTGGTCTAACCCTTCGCTCGTCTCAACGCTTCGTTCGCGGCGCGACCGTAGGGGCAGGATTTGGGAAAGCAAGCGAAAGCTGCGGCCTGCGACGCTGCCGGTGCGATATCACCGAAACAGCGCGACGAAGATCACGTAGAACCAGCCCAGGATGCCGTGGATGATCGCCCACAGGATGGAATGGTTGTTGGTGTAGGAGATCGCGATGGCGAGTGCCGAGCCGAAGCCGACGCCGTATTTCGCGCCCTCGACGCGGACGCCGTAAGAGCGATTGCCGTTCATGGTGATGCCTCCGTGAGTCGTTGACGGGCGCGAGCCTATGCGGTTGCCGCGATCCTGGCGACCGGCTTGATCCATGAGGCAATGTCGCCCTTGCGAGTTGACTGCCTCAACACCTCCGACACATCGAATCGCGAAAACAACCCCATGCACAGTAGAGACAGCCTTGATAAGGCTCGTGTTTTCGGTTGTGCCGAATAATGTTCTGATGCGTCGGGCAAAACAGTGGCATGATGCGATGGTGCCGCTCGTCCGCGAGGCGCTTTGAGCGGAGTGCGCAGCACGGATGGAGCGCAAGCGTAATCCGGGATTTCATCCTTCCGAGACAAGACCCGGATTGCGCTTCGCTCCATCCGGGCTACGCTGCGCCGGCAGTCGAGATAACGGGACCACATGCCGGCAAAACCGAAACGAAAACTGAAGACCTACCAGACCTCGCTCGGCTTCTATGACCAGGCCATCGCCGCGCCTTCGATGAAGGCGGCGCTGGAGGCCTGGGGCGCCAGCTCCAACCTGTTCCATCAGGGCGCGGCGAAAGAGACTGACGATCCCGATATCGTCGCGGCGACCATGGCAAAGCCAGGCGTCGTGCTCAGGCGCCCCGTGGGATCGGACGGGCGGTTCACCGAAAGCGCCGAGCTGCCCACCGATCTCGTCGATGACGACGCCAGGCCCAGACGCAAGGCCAAGAGCAAGACGCGATCGACGAAGGCTCCCTCCAAGGCCGCCAACAAATCATCCGGCAAGATCGACGATCAGGCCGCCCGCAAGGCCGCCGCGGCATTCGAGAAGGAGGAGCGGCGGCGCGAGGCCGAGCGCCGCAAGGAGGAGGCCGCCCGCGCCAAAGAGCGCGCGCGCCGCGACAAGGCGGTCGCCCTCGCCGAGGCGGCGCTGGACAAAGCGAGACGGGAGCACGATGCCAAGGCGGAGGAGATCGACGCCGAGCGGGCCGCACTGGATGAGCGCGCCGCGGCGGAGGAGGCGCGCTGGGACAAGCAGCGGGCGAAGCTGGAGCAGAACCTGCGCCGCGCGCGGGAGTAGGGCCTTGCTACGATCCAAGAGATCGCGAGAGCAATTCCTTTACCATGCCATCCAGTCCCGGCTGAGGCGGCTGCCGGTTAGGAGTTGCAGGAAAGTTGTGCGCTATCTTCGCCCCGATTTCGGCAGCGTTGGAAACGCCGCCGCAAGTTTTCGGGAGCTGTCATGAGCGATCATCGCGCCGCAGTCAGGCATCACACCTTGCGCACCGGCATGGTCGAGTTCGACAACGGCACCGGCAGCATCGTCAGCGTGCCCTGCACGATCCGCGATGTCTCCGGCACCGGCGCGCGCGTGGCGCTCAACAGCTCGGCATGGGTGCCGGAGCAGTTTTCGCTGATCTTCTCGAGCGGTCTGCGCAAGGGCTGCCGGCTCGCCTGGCGCAAGGAGCGGCTGATCGGCGGCGCGTTCGCGGACGGCTATGCGAGCGTGGACGAGCAGGCGGCGATGATGACCGCGGACGAGCAGGCCCGGCATAGGCTCGGCATCGGCGCACGCGTCAAGGCCGCACGCGAGACTCGCGGCTATACCGCGGCCCAGCTCGCCGAGCGCCTCAGCGTCACCCCTGCCTTCGTGGCACTGGCCGAGCAGGGCGAGGCGGACATTCCGCTGTACCAGCTGATGCACATCGCCGATCTGCTGATGGTCAGTCTCGACGGGCTCGTGGCGGGGCCGGTGCCTGAGGATGTCGACGCGGGGTAGGGTTTCGCAAGCCTCCCGTAGCCCGGATGGAGCGAAGCGCAATCCGGGATGTTGCCACCGGATTCACTGGTCCTGGATTACGCTGCGCTCCATCCGGGCTACGCGCGCTGAAGCGCCCAAGCGCCTGCCTCATCCTGAGGAGCCCGCTCTAAGCGGGCGTCTCGAAGCATGGCCGCAGAAAAAGTCGCGCGAAATTTGCTTGCCTTGCCCCGAGTCCTTTTGCACTCTTGCCGCGAAGGAGACCACCGCATGACAAAAATGACCGCCGCCTGCGCGCTCGGAACTGCCCTGGTGCTGAGCAGCCTTGCAACATCAGGCGCGGAAGCGCGGACGCGGAAAGCCATCGTCGTTCGAGCCCCACAAGAGCGGCTCATCGTCACGGCGCCGGTGCTGAGGCCGACGCCGTGGGATTACAATGTCGTTCCGCGCTATCGCTATCGCCCCGAGGACGACAAGGTCGATCCCTACGGCCCGCCGCTGGTGCCGTCCTATGTTCGTTATGAGGGATGGCGCTGGCCGTATTGGTGGTAGTGATCGACGCTTCGCAGTTCGCAGCTTCGTAGGGTGGCAAGGCGCACTTGCGCCGTGCCCACGTCTTCTCCTCGATCAGCCAAGACGTGGGCACGCTTCCGCCTTCGCTCTTCGAGCTACGGCGGACAAGTCGCTTTGCCCACCCTACGGCACTGGGCGTGCGCCGGCCCTCGATTCCGCCACGCTCGATCGGGGCCGGGCTCGTTCAGCAATTCGGACCGGTTCATTTGTGTTTGACAGGTCCGGAGCTTGAGAAAACGACATCTCCCCCAACTGATACGCCGATAAGTTGAAGTTTGATTGCTCGTCATCTCTGCGTGCAGAGGTGACGATTGGGAAAAAATGGCAAAGTGGGGGCTGTCAAGAGTACATCGAGGTAGAACGACACTTATCCCCGTAATAAACCCGATGCTGTTTGGGGTTCTGGGCGTATCGGGAGGATCAGTCGTGGCAAGTGTTGAACAATTGCACAGACGAGAGGGAGTGAACTTGGTCCAACTCGAAGCGGACATCACGTCGATCCGCTCGGGAAGCTCCATTGCTTCAATTAATTTGCCTGATTACGTCGAGCACACCGCGGGCGTGTCGCGCGTCGGTGCGCTCAGTGCAGAGGCGGTCGTTCGCGACTATGAGTCCGCTGCAAAAGAGATCGAGGCCATGGGCTCCGAGTTGATCGACGCCGCGCGAAAATGCGAGGCGCTGACGGCTCAGGTTCATGATGCGATCGCCTTCATGCGAGAAACGGCGGCGGGGTATCGTGAAGAGGGACGGAAGATCTTCCAACGCATCGAAGAATGCGCGCTGTTCACCGAAGACGTGCGCAAGACCTGCGAACAGGTCAAACGCAGAATGGCTGGAGTTTCATTTGGCCCATCTTCCGATGAGGAGCTTGCGCCGCAAGATCCCGAGCTGACGGGGATCGCGGCCAAGGTGACGATGAGCGAGATACGGTAAGGCGAGCGGAGAGCATAGTAGCTTCGTAGGGTGGGCAAAGGCGCACTTGCGCCGTGCCCACGTCTTCTCCTCGATCAGCCAAGACGTGGGCACGCTTCCGCCTTCGCTCTTCGAGCTACGGCGGACAAGTCGCTTTGCCCACCCTACGGCAGCTCGCTCACCAATCCGGATCGCCGTAATAAGGGTCGTAGGGCGGCGGCATCCACGGGCCTCGCGGGGGCGGCCTCGGCCGCCGTGGCGCGGCGTCTGGTACGTGCGCCCGGGCACGTGCAGCCGAATCGTTGTTCACACTGCGCACGACGGGCTTGGCGGCTGCAGAGGCGGATGACGCCGATGACGCGGTCAGTTGCGTTTGCAGCGCCTGGACCTGTGCGGCGAGGCGCGCATTGTCCGCCGCATCCTTCTCTTGCGCTGTCTTGAGCTGTTGAATGGTGTCGGCCTGCTCGCGCAGGGTCTGCTCGCTCCGGCCTTTCAGTTGCTCGAGCTTGCCGTTGATGTTCGCAAGCTCGCTCGTGATGGCCTTGAGCGATTGCGCCAGCTCCGATGACGACGCCTCAGGCGCCGCGGCGCCGGACTTTGGGGCGCTGTCCGTTTCCTTGGGCACTGGCGGCGCGGCCACCGGGCTCGGCTCATCCGCAGCAGCCAGCAGCACGACGGGCGGCTGCACCGGGTTTTCCACCGCGGACGCCTGCGGGGGCGTGCTCGCGGCCGGCGGAGCCCATCGCGCCATGATCGACTGGCCGATCGATTGGGCCTCATCGCGATATTGCGAAGCGACGGCGGCACCGAGCAGGGCGATCGCCAGCACGAGAATGACCAAGGCGCGCATCATGGCCGGATCTTTCTTCAAGCCGCGATCGCGACCCCCGGTATTCGGAACGTAGGGGCTCGGAACCCTGGCATCGGGCTTCGGCGCCTCGTCTCCGGGAGTGGCGGCTGCCGCCGGCGCGGCGCTTGCACGTGAGGCCCGCGGGCTCTCGCTCTCGCGTTCCATTCCGGAAACCAGTCGGTCCAACCGCGCCAGGTCCTGCTCCGCGCTCTTGATCCGGTCGTAGGCCTGCGCGAACCCGCTATCGGCGCGCGCCTCGTCCGGCTTGGGGGCGTCAGGCTTGCTGGTGTCAGGTTTGGGGTCGTTCGTGTCAGGCACCGATGCGCTCTCCATCCGGTCGGGCGTCAATGGGAGGCAGTCCGATCAAGAAGGATAGGTCTCGCCGCTATCCAACACAACGCGCGTGCAAAGGAAAAATTATGGCGGGACGGGAGCGGGGCTGTGCTCTTCAATGATCCTGGTCCGCCGCCAGCCGCGCAAACTGCCGCTTCATCGCATTGACCCCGCCGACATATCCCGCCACGAGATGATCGCCGCAGCGTGTCCCAGCGATCATCACAAACTTGCGCCGCGCATAGGCCGCCGCGGGACCTGCGCCGCAGAGATGAATGAAGGCGGCCAGATCCTGCTTCTGCTGCGCGCTCGGCTTCACATCGCCCGCGAGCGTGAGGACCAGCGCCACCTGGCGGTCCAGATACACCGACGCCAGCTCGATGGCGTGGCTCGGGATCGCGCGGATGTAGAGGAAGGGAGAGCCGCAGCCGGTCTGCGTGACTGCGTTGCCGCGGACGCAGAACCGTGCGGCCTCCACGAAGGCCGGATCGGTCATCTGGAAGAGGCCGACGGCGCTGGAGGCGGGCTTGTAAATCGCCAGCGGATTAAGGCTCCATCGCCAGCGCCAATAGGTGCGCGCCACCGGATTGCCCGAACTCTCCACCTGCGCCAGCGCAGCCAGCAGTTCCGGCGTGATCGCCGCGGTGGAATGCTTGCGGAAGAGGGGGCCGTATCTCGCCCAGGTCTCCGCCGGCTCCCTGTCGAGGGCGTGACCGACGACGGCGAAGAGCTCGGTCGGCTTGCGGATGATTTGATAGGCGATGTTGAGGAGCGCGATCGTTGCCAGAAGGATCAAGACGCTGCCCGCGATCCGGACGATCCGCGGCGCGCGCGCAAACTTCTTTCGCGCCCACTGGACGCTCCGCCGGACTCTGCGAAGGCGGAGGAGGAGCTTGCTTTTCCTTGGCATGGGCGCTGTGGGCGTAAATCGCGGAGACAATGATGCATGGCGCCACCATCAAGACATGAAGACCATGCAGCTGGGATCACGTAGCATAGACAGAGCGCTCGGCCACAGTGGCGGCGACTGCATGACCACGGGACAGGACGCCTAGGCCCATGAACTATCTCGATCTCATGGACAACCGACGCCCACCGGCGTCCGCCGACGCCATCCGCGCGCTGGAACAACATATCGGCGCGCCGCTGCCAGCGCCTTACAAGGCGTTGCTGGCGCAATCCGACGGCGGCGGCTTCGAGCCCTGCGGCGTCGAGCTGCCCTGGCGCAACGACCGCACCGTCCTGGATCTGCTGTTCACGACCCATCCGACCGACAGCTACGGCGTCATCGACAATTACGACATGTATCGGAGCATGAACCGAATCCCCCGCCTGAGCTGCCCCTTCGCGCCCGATCCCGGCGGCGACCTGTTCCTGCTGAGCCTCGAGCCGGACAGCTATGGCCGGGTGTTCTACTGGGAGCACGAGCGTGAGCCGGCGGATGGTGGGGAAGAGTTCGCCGATTTCGCGAATACGAACCAACTGGCGCCTGATCTTGAGAGCTTTATTCTCGGGTTGGGGGAGGCGTGAGTTCGGAGTTTAGTCCTCAAAGATCAGGCCAAAAGAGTTGAGTGCACTGTCACTGTAATTCGGGATGTTGCCGCAGGGTATACCGCCCCGGATTTCGCTGCGCTCCGGCTGCGCGCTCCGTGAGCTAATTGCCGGCCATCAATAGCGGCCGCCGCTGCCCTTTTGCTGCGTGATCCAGGCCGACAATGATTTCGGTGCCGCCTTCGCAGTCCGGCCCAGTGATGCCTTCGGATTGTCGCGAACGCCTTTCGCCAGACGGGTGCGCGGCGCTTCCGTTGCGCCAGCGCCCTTCAAGCTAGCCGTCGATGCCTCTGCGGCTTCCTTCTCGAGGCGTAACTGTTTCAATCGCGCCATCTTGATGCGCTCTGCCTCGACTTCGGGTCGTTCGGACAGCCGCGGCTTGTGTTGAGCAAGCTCGGCCGGGACCAGAACACCGATAATGGTTGTCTCGCCGAGCGCCTTGCAGGCCTCTAACCGATGCAGTCCCTCGACCAGAACGAGGCGGTCTCCGTCGAGCCGAACGGAAATGGGCTCCTGTTGTCCGATCTCCATAATACTTTCCGCGACCTCCGCGACGGTCTCGGGCTTGATGGCCTTCTTCTGCTTCGTGGGAACGAAGATCTTCTCGATCGGGAAGCTTTCCGGTTTGGGCATGACTTCTACTCCGCTTCTACCGGGCCCGTCGGAACCCATGCCGGTTGGGTTGGGAGTTTAGGAGGGAACGGCTCGACCGCAAAGGCAATTTCGGCGGCAGGGTGTTGATGAGCAACGAAGTGCGTAGGATGGGTTGAGCCCTTGCGAAACCCATCAATGTCTTGAACCGAAGAGCGATGGGTGTCGCTTCGCTCCACCCATCCTACGGGCTAATCGACTTTACGCCCTTGGGCATCCTCCTCAAGGAAGTGTCTCATCTCACCGTCCCAGATCTCGCTGCGAAGGCGCCGACCAGCCCATTCAATCAATGGACTTTGCCCGTGATGTTTCTGAAGCCATTCCTGGTATCCCTTGATAGAGGGGCCGCCAACGTTGATTGCGTACTCCATCCCGAACATGCAAAATATGAAGAAGGTCTCTGGGTGTTCGGTCAGCAAGAGATCGTAAGCAAATCCGTGGCGCACCCAAGCTCCTGAATGCGGATGCCGCATCAACGTGTCATCGGCAAAAATCCTGCGCTTGTGAAAGGGCCAGCTGTCATAATTGTCGCCTCGACGAGCCCAACTGCGGACCCGATCATAGTGATCCGAGTCTAAGAGAACGTTGTACAAATCTGGCCCAAGGCGCACGGAGACGACCTCTAATGCCATCTTAGCGAGAAAACGCGACATTTGCCGATCAGGCACGTCGTCTTGAAGGAGAAACAAGAAGCCCGGCCCACCAAGAGGTTCTTCCATGGCGATGCTATTTAGCAGCCGCTCGCGATGACGTCCTTGGGCGGGATCAATTCCGTACGGCCCGAGACTGTAGGCGCCGCTGTTAGAAACGTTCAAGGATATTTCGATCTCGCTGCCCAGGTGAATACCGGTAAGCGCGGGAAGCCGCCCCTTCTTTGTAGGCTCCCGATACCATGCTCGAAGGTTTCTCAAAGATGGATTAGCCAGAACAGGGCCTTCGACTTCTCTCGAGAAATAGTTGTTGCAAGCGTCGCACACCACTCCCTTTGGGAGCACGTGCCTCTTATTGCCTAAAGACTCTGGAACGATATGTTCGATGCTGCGGGAGTCGTCAGATACCGTCTTGCAGAACAAGCAACGCATGCTTCGCGCCATCTTGGAGGGTATCGTCGCGTGAGGCTTGGCAATGTACGTTTGCCAAGCCTCCGCTGAGTTGCTGTTAAGTCTTGAGCTTAGCTAACTGCTCACATTGTCATTAGCCGTAGGCAATGCCGACGCGGAACCATTAGCAAAGTTGCTATCGAAATGATTGAGAAACGTCTCAATCAAGTGACCGTGGTAGTAACCGTAAGTCACCGACGTGACGTCGGCATTCTGCGGTTTGATAATATTGAACACGAGTCGTTCAGCTTCGATGCGTGGCTTGAACCAAGCCTTCCTGTGCCAATCTGGGGCCTTGTGCGTATAGTACTGTTTGTCAGCACTGCGCTCCCAAGTTTGGATCTTACCCTTTTGCTCCCGCTGTTCGATTGCAGTGTTAAATTTTGCCAAGAGAGCTTCAGGGTCTGCGGTAGAAAAGCTAATAGACATAATTATGTGCCTCTTCTGAGCGGCCTAGAAGGCCAGAGAGCTGAGGTTCCGCTAGACGCGTCGAGAAGAAGCCGCTACTTTCCTAGTGCCAGTAGGGAAGCGACTCTTGCTTTCCGAATCCCCGCAAGTGCCTCAGCGGTACTTCGCGGTGCCAGCGCCGGAGCGAAAGCTTCGGCGTTGGTGTTTCGTGCCTATTCTCAGTCCCTTGATCTCCATTATCCGTTGATTCTCGGGAGTGGGTCGCTGACGGCATGCTGCATGTCGCTCTTCGAGACCGTCCGACCAGCTAGATAAGCGTTCCACGCCTTGATGATGAGCGCATTGCGAATGTTTTCGTGAACTCGATTGTTGCTAGCAGCGGCAATTTCAACGAGCCGCTTCTGTAGGTATCGGGAAGGAGCGCGAATCTTTTTAGCCCTTCCTGTTGCCCATTCGTCAAAGAAGGCGTCGGCCTTTCGCGCATCATGCTCTGAAAAGAGATAGTGAAGGGCGGCGAGCGGCCCCACTGGATGATAGCAGGTGCGTCGGACCGACAGAGCCATTTGGATTGAGTGCTCTAGGCGGGCGGCGTCAAACCTGTCGCGGTAAGCAGCGAGCAGTTCTTCGTTCGAGAACTGTGCTCCGCGGTCAGCGGGATCGTCGCTCGTCAAGATCATCAGCCACCGAACCGCTGCAGCAACATGATTGGCGTACGACACTCCCGCAATGAACAGAACGTCAGCGCCGCTTCTGTTCTTGCCAATATCCATCCGCGCGAACAGCTGAGGATTAATTCCGAAGACTACGTGGGTAGTGAGCGGCCGACCGGTTCTGACGCTGGCTGCCAAGCGGTTCTGCCCATCCTTGAGAAGGCCGTCCGTCCCGAACTTAATTGTGTCGCCCGTTAGACCCCACATTCCAGCCGCCAAATCAGCAGCATACTTCTTGATCTTCGCAGGTTTCGTTGGGCGATTGCTCGGGTTCAGGTTGGTCAGCACATATTCGGCCAACTGGGGAGAGATTTCGATAACTCGACTATTGGTTGGCGGATGTCGAATGAGCGAGTCGAGGATGGCGATTTGATCCTTGAAGGGCATTGTTGCGACGATCTTGTGCTCATCGCCAGAGCCCTTGGATGAAGGAGATCGTTGTCTGGTTTGAATCGGCATTGAAGAGCTTGCTCCTCGAAACTATGGTTAATATACAGTTTTCATCATAAAGTGCAACGAAATACGTTGTACCTATCTAAGCAATTGGATTCATTTGATTTTGTTCTTAAAAAACGAGATTTTTAGTTGTGTAATGATCGATATTTTAGGTAACAAAGGTCGAATTTCTTGAAGAAAAAGGGCGACCTTTCGGCCGCCCCTCGTGGATGCCCAGGTAAGCCTGGGCCTATCGATCGTTGGTGGCTACCGCCTCACGAACACCCCGTCGTGCTCCCGCAAGTATCGCACTTCATGCAGGTCCCATTCCGCACCAGCGTGAAGTTGCCGCACTCTGAGCACATCTCGCCTTCGTAGCCCTTCGCTTTGGCTTCCGCGCGCCGCTCGGCCTTGGTGGGGACGAGGGTCTGGGCGGTGCTGCCGGCTTTGCTCCATTGCAGCGCCTCGAGCTTCTCCGTGGGGGAGAGGTCGTGGGCGGCTTCCTGCTTCAGGGCGACGGCACCTTCGAGGGCGTCGCCGACGCGGGCGCTGGTGCCGTGCGCGGCGAGCGCGGTGACCTTGCTGCCGCCGGTGGGGGCACCGTCATTGCCCGGCGCGATGGCGGTGGAGCCGCCGCGCATCACGACGAGGTTGTCGGTCCGCGAGCGGGTGAGGCCGCGCGAGACCAGCCGGGTCGCGTGGTGGCCGCCGTCCTCGTCCGGCTCCTTGCCTTCCTCGACGCCCTTGCCGAGCGCGTCGAAGCCGGTCTCGTTGGGATCGACATGTGCGAGGTCGAAGCGCGACATGTAGCTCACCGCGAGTTCGCGGAAGACATAGTCGAGGATCGAGGTCGCGTACTTGATGCTGTCGTTGCCCTGCACGGGGCCCGCCGGCTCGAAGCGGGTGAAGGTGAAGGCGTCGACATATTCGTCCAGCGGCACGCCGTATTGTAGGCCGAGCGACACCGCGATGGCGAAGTTGTTGATGAAGGAGCGGAGCGCCGCGCCTTCCTTGTGCATGTCGATGAAGATCTCGCCGAGACGGCCGTCGTCATATTCGCCGGTTCGCAAGTAGACCTTGTGGCCGCCGACGACCGCCTTCTGGGTGTAGCCCTTGCGGCGATCCGGCATCTTCTCGCGCTCGCGCATCACGATGATGCGCTCGACCAGCTTCTCGACGATCTTCTCCGAGACCTGGGTCGCGCGTGCGGCCATCGGCTTCTCGTAGAGGGACTCGACCGCATCGTCCTCGTCCTCGTCATCGCTGATGAGCTGCGAGTTGAGCGGCTGGCTGAGCTTGGAGCCGTCGCGATAGAGCGCGTTGGCTTTCAGCGCCAGCTTCCACGACAGCATGTAGGCGGACTTGCAGTCCTCTACCGTTGCGTCGTTCGGCATGTTGATGGTCTTGGAGATCGCACCCGAGATGAAGGGCTGGGCAGCGGCCATCATGCGGATGTGGCTCTCGACCGACAGATAGCGCTTGCCGATCTTGCCGCAGGGATTGGCGCAGTCGAACACCGCATAGTGCTCGGCCTTGAGGTGCGGGGCACCTTCCACCGTCATGGCGCCGCAGATGTGGACGTTGGCCGCCTCGATCTCGCGCTTGGTGAAGCCCACGGCCTGGAGCAGGTCGAAGCCGGGGGCCGCGATCGCCTCGGCGCCGATGCCGAGCTGGTCGCGAATGAAATCTTCGCCAAAGGTCCACTTGTTGAAGGCGAACTTGATGTCGAAGGCGGTCGGCAGGGCCTTCTCGACCTTGGCGATGGCTTCATCGGTGAAGCCCTTTGCCTTCAGGGTCGAGGCGTTGATGCCGGGCGCGTTGGAGAGCGAGCCGTGGCCGACGGCGTAGGCCTCGATCTCCGCGATATCAGCTTCGCGATAGCCGAGCGCGCGGAGCGCTGCGGGAACCGCGCGGTTGATGATCTTGAAGTAGCCACCGCCGGCGAGCTTCTTGAACTTCACCAGCGCGAAGTCGGGCTCGATGCCAGTGGTGTCGCAGTCCATCACGAGGCCGATCGTGCCGGTCGGCGCGATCACCGTGGTCTGGGCGTTGCGATAGCCGTGCTGCTCGCCGAGCGCGAGCGCCGCATCCCAGGCCGCCTTGGCATGGGTGACGAGGTCTTGTTGCGGGCAGGAGGCGTGGTCGAGCGGCACCGGGTTGACGCTGAGCGCCTCGTAACCGGAGGCCTCGCCGTGCGCGGCGCGGCGGTGGTTGCGGATGACGCGCAGCATGTGCGCGGCGTTCTTCTTGTAGCCGGGGAAGGTGCCGAGCTCGGCCGCCATCTCCGCGGAGGTCTTGTAGGTGATGCCGGTCATCACAGCGGTGAGGGCGCCGCAGAGCGCGCGGCCTTCCTTGCTGTCATACGACAGGCCCATGGTCATCAGGAGGCCACCGATATTGGCGTAGCCGAGGCCGAGCGTGCGGAACTCATAGGAGAGCTCGGCGATCGCCTTCGACGGGAACTGCGCCATCATCACCGAGATTTCGAGCACGATGGTCCAGAGCTGGCAGAGGTGCTCATAACCCCTGACGTCGAACTGCTTGGTCTCGGCGTTGTAGAAGGTCAGCAGGTTCGCGGAGGCCAGGTTGCACGCCGTGTCGTCCAGGAACATGTATTCCGAGCACGGATTGGACGCGCGGATGTCGCCGGACGCCTTGCAGGTGTGCCAGTCGTTCATCGTGGTGTTGAAGTGCAGGCCCGGGTCGGCCGACGCCCAGGCGGCGTAGCCAATCTTCTCCCAGAGGTCGCGCGCCTTCAGCGTCTTCGTCACCTTCTTGGAGGTGCGGGCGTTGAGATTCCAGTCGCCATCGGTCTCGACGGCGCGGAGGAAGTCGTCCTTCAGCGAGACCGAGTTGTTGGAGTTCTGGCCGGAGACGGTGAGGTAGGCTTCGCTGTCCCAGTCGGTGTCGTAGGTGTCGAACTGGATGTCCTTGTAGCCTTGCTTCGCAAACTGGATGACGCGCTTGATGTAATTGTCAGGCACGAGGCTGCGGCGCGCCAGCTTGATCTCGCGGCGGAGGGCAGGATTCTTCTCGGGGTCGAAGCAGTCGTCGCCCGAGCCTTCGCAGTTGACGCAGGCCTTGAGCACCAGCTTGAGGTGCTTCTGGTTGATCTTGGATCCCGTGACGAGAGCGGCGACCTTCTGCTCCTCCTTCACCTTCCAGTCGATATAGGTCTCGATGTCGGGGTGATCGACGTCGACCACGACCATCTTGGCGGCGCGGCGCGTGGTGCCGCCCGACTTGATCGCGCCGGCGGCGCGGTCGCCGATCTTGAGGAAGCTCATCAGGCCGGACGAGCGGCCGCCGCCGGAGAGCTTTTCGCCTTCGCCGCGCAGACGCGAGAAGTTGGAGCCGGTGCCGGAGCCGTATTTGAACAGGCGCGCTTCGCGGACCCAGAGGTCCATGATGCCGCCCTCGTTGACGAGGTCGTCACCGACGCCCTGGATGAAGCAGGCGTGCGGCTGCGGGTGCTCGTAGGACGATTTCGAGCGGGTCAGCTTGCCGGTGAAGGGGTCGACGTAATAATGGCCCTGGCCGGGGCCGTCGATGCCATAGGCCCAGTGCAGGCCGGTGTTGAACCATTGCGGCGAGTTCGGCGCGACCATCTGCATGGCGAGCATGTAGCGGAGCTCGTCGTAGAACGCCTGGGCGTCCTCGTCGGTCGAGAAGTACTTGCCCTTCCAGCCCCAATAGGTCCAGCAGCCGGCGAGGCGGTCGAACACCTGCTTTGCGCTGAGCTCGCTGACATAGCGCTCCTTCTCGGGCAGCGCGGCGAGTGCGTCAGTATCGGGCACGGAGCGCCACAGGAAGGAGGGGACGGATTCCTCCTCGACCTTCTTCAGGCGCGCGGCGACGCCGGCTTTGCGGAAATACTTCTGGGCGAGCACGTCGGAGGCGACCTGCGACCACTCGGTCGGGACCTCGACGCCATCAAGTTTAAACACGACCGAGCCGTCGGGATTCCTGATCTCCGACGTGGTCTGGCGGAAATCGATTCCCGCGTAAGGTGACTGTCCTGCCGTGGTGTGGCGCCGCTCAATCCGCATCGTCTTGCCCCGTCCTTAAGTTTTGACCGGTCCCGCCTCCGTTCAGGCGTGCCGGTCGACATTTCGTTTCGCGGCGCTGTCAGCCATTCGGCCTTTGGCGCCGCAGTTCAGCCGGTGGATCCGGCTCTTGTTCTCCCGACGCGATGGCTCGATGCGCGCACCGATCATCCGCCGGCATGTCCAGACACATCCGCCCCCAAGGGGATGAGCCCGACATGCGTTCAACGCCCCACAACGTCACTTCTACCGATGCCATTCGAGCCTTTTGCCGGCCCGTTCTGGCGCCCGAAAAGTCCGCCTTTCGCGGGCAGACAAGCCCTCATCCGCTGCCTTTGGCTGGCTTGGCGGAGTTGAGATTTGCGAGACCCTTTGGGGGAGTGCCGGCGGGACGCAAACTCACTCGCGCCGAACGCACCGAAAGCTAGGACTCTCCGTTGCGCCCGTCAAGAACTAGTGCGAGTTCCTGAATCAAATACTAAATATGGTGGATTGCGGGGGATAACAGGGGGCAAGCCCGCGCCTGTAGTGGAGGCAAGTATCAGTGAGTCCTCACAGATTCCCAACCGAAAAAATTTGCATCCCGTGGTGCTGCGGATGCTTCATCCCGCTGTTCACAGGGCAGGTATATTTTTGAGCAATGGGATTGCGTCAGCGGGACTCACGTAGCCCTACGGAAGGTGAGGGCAGGCATGCCCGCCGAGGTGGTGGTGAGAGGGGCGAATCCGGGCCAAGCTGAGGGTCGATTTTTGCCGGACCACCCACATGCTTGATTCGACCCGCCGGGCTGCGCGGCCGCGCATCGCCCCGGCCGGCCTGATGTTCCTTGCCATCACCTCGATCGGCTGGGGCTTCAATTGGCCGGTGACGAAATTCCTGCTCTCCGAGCTGCCGCCGCTGACGCTGCGCGGGGTGACCGGCGTGCTGGGGGCGGTGCTGCTGGCGGCGCTGGCGGTCCTCCGCCGGCAGAGCCTCACGGTGGACCCCGCGATCTGGCCGCGCCTCCTCACCGCCGCCGTGCTCAACGTCACCGGCTGGATGGTGCTGATGGGCCTGGCGCTGCTCTGGCTGCCGGCGAGCGAGGCGGCGCTGATCGCCTATACGATGCCGGTCTGGGCCTCGATCATCGCCTGGCCGGTGCTCGGCGAGCGGCCGACCGTGCCGCGCACGCTGGGGCTGGTGATGGCCTTCGTCGGCCTCGCCTCGATCATGGGCGGCAACGGCATCGCCGCCAGCGTTGAGAAGCTGCCTGGCATCATCATGGCGCTGTGCGGCGCGCTGGGCTTTGCCGTCGGCACGGTGTTCTCGAAGAAGTACCCGATCCATCTGCCGCCGATCACGGCCGCGGCCTGGCAGATCGGGATCGGCTGCCTACCGATCTCGATCATCGGCCTCCTGGTCGAGACCACGCATCTGTCCCAGGTGACGCCGGTCGGCTGGTGGCTCCTGGTCTATTCGACCGTGGTGCAGTTCTGCATCGCCTATGTCAGCTGGTTCGCAGCACTGGCCCGCCTGCCGGCCTCGGTCGCCGCGATCGGCACCATGGCGGTGCCCGTCATCGGCGTCGTCGCCTCCGCGATCGCGCTCGGCGAGCCGCTGGGGGCAGGGCAGATCGCGGCGCTGATCTTCACGCTGGCGGCGGTGGTGCTGGCGACGCGTTAGCCCCCCGGACGCCGGGGTATCAGTGGTCCTGAGGCTCTTTCTCCCGCCGGCGTTGTCCGGAGCCCGGCGGTTTCAACCGCAGGTCAGCAGGTGCGACAGCAAAGACTTCGAGGGCCTGGTCGTAGCCTTTGATGGTCCGCTGTCCGAGCGATGCCAACGGAACGCTATCCCTTACCCTTCCAGCGATAGTGGGATCAGCCAGGATCTGCGCGTCCTTCGCGAGATTGCAGAGCCGCGACGCCAAATTCACCACGGCTCCCATCGCCGTGTAGTCCAGCCGACCGTTATAACCAACCGTTCCGACCGTTGCCGGTCCCATGGCAACGCCCACACCAAAGCCGATCGCGTGGCCGGCGTCGCACCATTTGCCGGCAAGGGACTGCACCGTCATTTGCAGGTCGATCGCGAGTCGGACCGCTTGAGTTGCCGGCTGTTCGCATGCGACCGGGGCATTGACCAGGAGCATGACTCCGTCGCCATCAAAGCCGATGAGCGTTGCCTCGTGACGAGTCGTCACGGCGCCGACGGCCTCGTAGTATTCGCGCATGACGGCCATGATGACATCGGGCTCATTGCGCGTGGAGAACGCCGTGAAGCCGCGTAAGTCGCCAAAAATGACGGCTACTTCACGTCGCTGCCCTTCGAGCAGTTCATGAGAATGCTCGACCAGTTCGGCGACCTGTGACGGCAGGAACTGCTTCAGCCGTTCGATCCGCACTCTGCTGCGAGATCGCCAGTTCAGAAGCCATTTCATTGAAGCGCAACGCCAGTTGCTGCAACTCGTCACCGCTGAAGATCTTGATGCGATGCTCGAATTGTCCAGTTCTGATCCGCTCCACGCCCTCTTCAAGTTGCTTGATCGGGCCGGACATTCTGTGCGCGCGCCAATAGGCGAGCGCCAGCGCGATGAGAACACCAAAGACAATGAGAATTGACGAGCGCCACAACGCCGCGCGAATTGATGCAAAGGCTTCCGAGACCGGCTGCATCGCGATCACCGTCCATCCCACATCGGCGGCCTGAACGGATAGTGCCACCACCGGGTTGCCTCGGTCCCCGGTTATCGCCGCCGCTCCGCTCGCCGCGCCGGCGAGATGCTTGATCCGGCCGAAGCTGCCCGAGCTGGCGCGGCCGCGCAGGACCAGACTGATATCGGGATGTGCGATCAGATGACCGGAATCATCGACAACAATGGCGTAGCCGGTCTCGCCAATTCTAATGGCTGCGATGACATCCCAGATCAGCTTCAGATTGACCTCGGCGATCGCAACCCCCGCGGCCGGCAGGCTCCCGGCAACCGCGATCCTCATGTAGGGCTCTGAATCTCGCTGGTACTGAACCGGTCCGTACCAAACCTTGTTGGCGCGTGCGCCCAGAACAGCGGGATCCGTAGACATATCAATGCCGCGCCCGGTCCTGTTCAGATGCAGCCTGGAAACAAAGACCCGTTCGGCACCGGTCTCATCCAGCAGCGAAACCGAAACGATTGCGGGCACCTGCTGGAGGAGGCGCAAGGCATCGATCTTGTGTTGCGCATCGTCTCCGACAGACCAGGGAAGCTGCACCATCCAACCCAGCTGATCTCGGATGCCATCCGTGAACGCCTCGATCCTGTCGGACGCCGACCGAGCATCGGCCTGCAGCACCGCGCTGATCTGGCGGCGCTGGTCTCGGTAACCGAAAGAAGCCTCGACGGCCGCGCCGAGTATCAGAGGCACGACCGCAGCGACAAACAACGTCGCGAAGTACTTGCAGAACAGCGAGCGACGCGGGGGCATCGTACACGAAGAGGACTGCGCAGCACCGTCCGTCATAACTACTCTCAGGAGATCACCTTGCTGGCGCGAAACAGGATCGACGACACATCCAGGTCGATACCCAGAAGCCTGGCTGTCTTCAGATTGACTGCCAGTTCAAACTTCTCGGGGCGCATCACCGGAAGATCTGACGGATTTTCACCGCGCAGGATGCGATCGGCATAAGTGGCAAGCCGAAAATAGGTCGTGCGCTGGTTTGCGCCGTAACTCAAGAGACCTCCAGCGTCACAATATTCAGACCAGCCAAACATCGAAGGCAGCCGGTGCGCGATTGCAAACTCCGCAATCTTCGCACGATGCACCAGCGTCACGACATCGGGAAACACGAGGAGAGCATCCGCGTCCACTTTGCCGGCGGCCATCAACCCATTCTCGATTTCGCGAGCGCCACAGAACGGAACGTAGGCTGCCTCAATGCCGAGCTTCCGGCACGACTCCAAAGTCGCACGCCATTCCAGTGGCTCTCCCGGATGATCCGTGTTGGAGAGAACCGCCAGTTTTCGCAGCTTTGGATAAATGTCCTTGAGCAGCTCAACGCGCTTTCCTGCCAGCTCGAGCGATAGGAATGTGCTGCCGGTGAAATTGGTGCCGGGGTGAGCAAGGCTCTTCACCACACCCAAAGCGACGGGGTCACCGCTCAATGCAAACAGCACGGGGATGTCGGTGACCGCAGTCATGACGCGTGTCGCCGGACCGCTCGAGACCACAAGGTCGATATCCCCTCGCTGCAACTCGGAGACGATCTTGCGCAGTGCCTGCGGATCTCCGGGGGCATAATGCGTCTCGAAGGTCACGGTCTTGCCCTCGACGTATCCCAGCGCGCGCATTCCCTCGCGAAAGCCGTCCAGGAAGGGATCTGGTTGGGACTCGGTGGAGACCCAGAAGATTCGATGCAGCTTGGCTCCGCCCTGCGCCCGTGCGATCGCAGGCCAGGCCAGTCCTCCACCAATCAACAAGATGAACTCTCGTCTTTTCATGCGAGCACCTGTCGAAGCTGCGCCGTCAATTCCGGCCGCAGACCAAGATCCTAGCTGTGCATCTGATGACTGCGCTCGGTATCGCGCTCCGCAAGCGGACTGTCGCGACACCGGCTCCAACATTTGTCGCTG
The DNA here is from genome assembly GCF_014198205.1 of Bradyrhizobium sp. SBR1B. NCBI lineage: Bacteria > Pseudomonadati > Pseudomonadota > Alphaproteobacteria > Hyphomicrobiales > Nitrobacteraceae > Bradyrhizobium > Bradyrhizobium sp. SBR1B. Next base: position 589,612 of record NZ_JACIHC010000004.1, on the reverse strand, counting down.
AGAGCATGCTCAGAGATTGGGCTGGTGGGACGATTTGTCCTTGAGGTGCGCTTGAGTTTTGCTTGAGACCGGCCCGATCGAGATCAAAACGGCCTTACTTGGTGCATAGCGCGGTGTCAGAACACCTCGGCGGCGGATCCGGGCGGGCTACGCGTCTTAAGAGGACAACCGGAACTCACATCCTGAGCCAGTGCCCTTGACCCGTTACAGGGTGTGACTGCAGCGCGCCTTCGGCAGTTCACGCCCTAGAGCCTGTACTCATAAAAGGCAATGTCCGCTGCTGAGGGACGAGCGGAGATCTTCTGATCGGCCGGAATACTACGGCTTGTGACCCAAAGCGGTCCTGCGCCCACACGCCCCGCATCTACCCGCAGTGAGTGCAACAACTATCGAGACGTGATACTCTGCGTTCCATCGTCCTCAATCTGCGATGAGGATCGAATGAAGCGGCGGGAGTTCATAGCGGGCACTGCGGCGCTGCTCGTTCCGCCGAGCCATTTGCATGCCCAAACGAAGCCTCGGCGGATGGGTTTCCTTGGCGTTTGGGCAGATGAGCCGGCTCGCGATCCGATTCATGCCGCATGGCTCAGCGGCTTGCGGGAGAAGGGTTGGATCGAGGGCAAGAACCTGCTTGTCGAATATCGTTATGCCCCGGATCGTCTGCCAGCTTTGGCCGCCGAGTTGGTTGCCTTAATTCCCGATGTGCTCGTCGCCCCGGGACCGCAGGCAGCGCAAGCCCTGAAATCAGCAACCTCCACCATTCCGATTGTCTTCGTGGCTGTGGCCGATCCGCTGGGGCTCGACATCGTGCCAAGCCTCTCGCGACCAAGCGGCAACATAACAGGCCTTGCGACCATGGTTCCCGATGACTTCGGCGCGAAACGCCTCGAGATCCTCAGGGAACTCGTCCCCAGCGCCTCGAAAATCGCGCTCTTGGTCAATCCGAACAATCCGATGCACAGACTTAACTTCGGAGAATTTTTGTCTCGCACGGCCCAGAGGCTCGGTGTGGCCTTGCTGACAGTTGAAGCGACGACGGCCGAGGAACTCGACGTCGGCTTTGCATCGGCCGCCGCCCAACATGCCGATGCCGTCCTCGATCTGGGTGATGGTCTAACTTTTTTCCAGGCTCCGCGAATTGTCGCGCTCGCCGCGAAACATCATCTGCCGACAAGCTACTTGTTCCGACGATGCGCCGACCTCGGGGGGTTAATCGTCTACGGCCCCGATTTTGCCGATCTGTACCGCCGTGCAGCCGGCTATGTCGACAAAATCCTCAGAGGCACCAAGCCCGCCGACCTGCCGGTAGAACAGCCGAGCAAATTCGACCTGGTGATCAATTTGAAGACTGCGAAAGCGCTCGGCCTCACCGTGCCGCCCTCGTTGCTTATCCGCGCCGACGAGGTGATCGAATAGCGACGAAAATTGCGGCGGTGCATGAGTCCGTTCATGGCCCGTAGCGGACGTTCACGGTGACGCCGCCTGAGGGCTGCTTTTGACCCAAAGCCGACATTTCTCCCACACAACCGGAGACTGCTGCGAATATTGACACAATCTTACTATGTTGCTTGCCGCAGTAGGTTTATCGATTGGGGTCATTTAGTGATCACGAAGTATTTGTCTTGCTTTCTCATCCTGTGTTCTTTGTCCATTCCTGCGCGAGGGGCTGGGCTTCAGCTCCTACAGGGGCCGGGGCTTGAAGGCGCTATTTGGTATCCGTGCTCAGCCGACCCGAGCGATGTACCACTCGGCGAGCTTGCACCACCGGCAGTTATGAGTCTTAGGGGCGTAAAGGATTGTTCGATATCGCCGGCAAAGTTGCCATTGGTCATTTTCTCCCACGGCCGAGGTGCGTGGTTCGGAGCGCATCACGACACCGCGGAAGCATTAGCGGACGCTGGTTTTGCAGTTGCTGCCATCAATCATCCCGGAGACAACGCCAACGATTCGTCACGACGCGATACTTTGTCGGTATGGGGATCGCGACCGGCCGACATGGTCCGCTTATTGAACTTCCTACTAAAGGATTGGAAAGACCGAGATGTCGTCGACCATGACAGAATAGGTCTCTTCGGCTTCTCTCTAGGCGGCTACACCGGACTAGTGCTCGCAGGCGCCAATCCAGATACGGAGCGCTTTGCTGCCCGATGCACATCGAAGATTGGCTCCTGTGCGGAACTCCATAGCGGCGCAAGCTTGCCCAGCCTGCCGCGGGATACGAGGATCAAAGCGGCTGTGCTGGCCGATGCTGCCTTGTCGACAGCCTTCACCCAGGAAAGCGTGAAAGGCGTACAAATTCCATTGCAAGTCTGGCGGTCCGAGTTGGGTGGATACGGTGTGGATGCGGGAGGCACGAGCCGCTTGGCCGGTATCCTACCGGGGCACCCGAAATTCACGTTGTCCCGGCCGATCACTACGCATTTTTGGCGCCTTGCTCACCTGCGCTGGCGGAGGCCAATCCGCGCATCTGCATCGACACCCCGCCAACTTTCGATAGGCAAGCCTTTCATCGCGACTTCGATACGAGCGTCATTCGGTTCTTTCGGAAGCATCTCGTTAGCCAGTGACTGAAGGCCGAGGATGACCGCTTCTGGCCCAAAGCTGACGTTTGTCGATGCTTGGTCGAAAGTCCGCAAGTGACCCAAAGCGGACCTTTGCGCTGGCAGTTCTCGGCAGCTATGATCCCAGCCCATGAAGACAGCATCTGACATAGCAACGAGGCTTGTCGTCGATGAGACTAGTGTGCGTGTTCCTGTTGCTTGCATCGATGCAGTCCGTCGGTGCGCAGCAGCAAAGCTCGAAAATAACTTTACGCTGCACTGGAACGAGTAGGTTGGTGGGTAAGCCCGGAGCAGAGTTGGAATTTACGCCCCTCTCCAATCTCAGCATCATTGTGAACGACGTCGATCAAACAGTGTCGTTCCAGGATAAGATCGTACCGATCACGAAGATTACTCCCTTGCTTGTCGGGTTCAGCAGCCAATACGCGAATGGGAGGCCGACCATCTCTGGCCGGATCGATCGGCTGACCGAGAGCGTCGAAATCGATTGGAAGTACGAAAACGTCAGCGAGAACACCCATTGGGAGCTTAAATGCCGTCCCGAAGCTCCCTTTCGTGATTGGGGGTGAGCAGCCTTACCTAGAGAGTCGGTTCATCCTGACCGGGCACCATAGGGCGCGGCTTATCGATGATATCTGGGCCGACGTGCCACTTTCCGTTTCTGGCCCGTGGCTGACTTCCCCTGTTGGCTTCGCACGGTCCGCTTCCGAGGGCTGAGCGGAAAGCCATTGTGGAGTCGCCGAAGGCAGCCTTTGACCCATTGCGGTCATCGCGGAACGCAGGCAAGGTCGATTGTGATTTATGAGGGCGATCGTCAAGTGTCGCCTGTCTGGCCTGCCACGGGGAATGAGATGACAGGCGAAAGCATTGCGGCAGCAGGCAATACAGAAGTCCCAGCATACCTTACGCTAATCGAACATGGATATTCGGTTGATCGTATCGATAAGGACGGTGAGGAGCGCTGGATAGCGAAGAAAGGAGCGCTCCAGCTTATGGCCGGCTGTCCGTTAGAACTCCTCGGTCTGTCCCTGTTGAGAAGCGAACGTGGGCCACGTTGGCAGGCAAGCGACAACGAGATTGATGAGTTTTTGAAGCGGTTCTATCCGTCTGCTGGACGACCATGATCGTCATCGTGCCATTTAGCAATGTCGGTTTATGGCCCATAGCTGGCCTTTACGGCGGCGTCGCGGAGGACTGCTTCTGACCCGAAGCGGACGTTAGCTGCCTCGTCGGCGGCCTTTCCCGGCGAAGAGTATCAGTAGCGGATACGCCAGCGCGAGAATGAAGATCCCGTCGAACAAATAGATCGCCACTCCGCGTCCAGACGGCGCTTGAGGCCCAAACGTAAACTCTCGTGCGTCACTGAACAGGATCGGCAGGTTGAGAACGGGCGACGTGAAGCCACCGATCCAGCCGTCGCAGGTGAAGCCTTGCTGTCCATCGGACAAACTGCACCCGATGGATTTCAGGAAGGGATAAAAGAGAAGCTCCAAGGGGGCTACAACGACGGCGACCACCACGATGCATAAGCAAGTCAGGCTCACGCCCCGGGAGACTTTGAGAAAGATCGACCGGGCCATTTGGCTCATCGATAGTCTGCAAGCAAAAGAGCGAGTTTCGCGCCTTCGGCATAGGTCAAATTGGGATCTATGCTGATGGCATAACTTCTAACTTCATCGATCACGGCGCGTACTCGAGCTTCGTCGTTACAGCCGACAGTCTCTCGAAACCTTTTCATCAGGGGGCATTGGCCACGACCTGCCTAACGAGCGGATCAAGTTCGGCGCTGCTACGCATCGTCTCATGCGCGACTATCGGCGCCGGGTCGTGCGAGGGGCCGGCCTTGCCGCTGACGAGTTTAAGAACTCCCCTTGGCTTTTCATCTCTCATGGAGTTGGTCTCGACTTGAGCCCGAACGCATCCCGCGTAACATTACCACGATAGCGCGCCACTTGGCGAGGTCGGCTATTGGCCCGTAGCGGACGTTCACGGTGACGCCGCCTGAGGGCCGCTTTTGACCCTTAGCGGACATGGCCGCCAAACCGTCTGTTGTCTGGTCTTGCAGCAAAAAGCGGACATCAGCTGAAGTCGGCGATTGCCGAATAAACGCAATTTATGAGTACGCCTCCTAGCCATGACGGGCACGCTGTTCTGGCTTGAGTCTCCCTCAACTCGCGCGACGATTGGCGGCCACTGCCATATCATTCGCGACACGCTTGTCGTCGATCGTGAGACCCGGTTGCAGTTAGTGCCCCAGGAATGTCGACCGCCAAGCGCTTTACGTGCGGCACTCTCGACTTCGAAAATGCTAGGCGTCGCATCTTCGACGGCGCGATCGAAGCCAAGTTTCCGTTGGATGCGCTGCCTATCGAAGTGGAATGGAAGTCCATCCGACAAACCGCGGCCGCGCCACGGCCAATTCCAGATGGTCGCGCCTACTCCGGGTATAATTCAACCCCGCCCGAAGTCGGACGGTTGAAGAGAATGAAGGCAAGCACATTTCCGGGCTCTGAAGTGGCGTCGCTGCGAAGTCCGCCGATCTGACCATCGATCGGGCTTGTATATTCCGCGACGACCTCACCGAAAATGTTGCGCTGGATCGCAATTTTTTGGCCCGATTTGACGTTGTCTGTCAGCTTCGTCAGATGCTCGACAATTCCGCCCGAGGTCGCAACAACAGGCATGAGACCATTGGCTACGAAGACATTTGTATCGCGTCCCGTCCGTCCCATCGGGCTCTTGATGATGCCGTGCAGCCTGAGCACGTTCATTGTGCCCTCCACGAAGCGAGGGATCATTGCCAGGTCGAGTTTTCGGGCACTGCCTATCTCCGGCGTGAACGCCGGAATGCCCACCTTGAACAGCGCGTCCGAGAGAAGCCCAGGATAGCCGGGGTTGTCAAAGATCTGGGAGATCGGGAAGAGTTCCGCCATGGCCTTGATCTCGGGGACGTCCATTTTCGCCAGGTGGAAGTCGGCGGCATCGAGGCCGGTCGCGCCGGTATGGAAATCAAGAACGTAGTCCGAGTTCGGACGGATCAGGTGATTGAACAGGAGACCCGCATGCCGCGCCGGCGCGCTCGGGGCGTTCTCGTCGCCAGGCCAAACCCGGTTCATATCGACCAGGTCCGTGCCTCGGCCGGAATTTGGCCAGCGTCGGTTCATGCTTTCTATCGCCGGGCGCGAAATATCGAATATCGCCATGACGGCGCCGCTCATGGCGGCAGGGTCGAGGCCGTTGATGATGGCTTGCACCGCATAGATCGAGCTCATTTCATCGCCGTGGACGCCGCTCGTGAGAGTGATCCGTTTGCCTGGGCTTGTTCCGCGCATGACGGTGACAGATACAAGCCACGGCTGGCCTGATGGACCTTCGACGCCGCGGAAAAAGAGCCGATGAACCTTTCCCGCCTCGAGGTCGGCAATACCGAGCGCGCTGACTACCGGTTTTCCGTCCACAGTACTGCCGGTGTAGACCGTTCCTCCCGGCAGCTTGGTGGCGGCGGTTTGTGCCGCAGCATGATTGGAAGACATGACCGATGATGCAGCCCCCACGGCTGCAAGGGTAGTTGCACGCATGAAGTCGCGACGATCGGTGCTCCGCTGATCTGTCATGGCATTGCTCCAGTTGATGCTGGCGGACCGCCCTTGCGGCGCGCAACGAGCATTCTGGAACGGCTCTATGGGTTTGTCGAACGACGGGCTCGCTGTAGCTCGGTATCGGCCCGACTCGCGCCTGCCAGCGTGTCTGCTCGATGGTCGCTAACGTGGGCAAACCGGGCGTGCCATCGCCAAGGCGACACTTCTGGCCCTTCTCGGACCTCCTGCTACGTCCGCTACTGCACCGTTGTTGGGGATAGGCGGACATCGCCGATTTATGAGTACACGCCCTAGCTCGCCGTCATTGTCCCGCCGCCCAGCGCCTTCCTGATCATCTCGGCGAGCTGGTTTCTCCGATAGGGCTTGGTCAGCAGCATCACGCCGTCGTCGAGCTTGCCGTGATGGACGATGGCGTTGTCGGTGTAGCCGGAGGTGTAGAGCACTTTCACGCCGGGCCGCAGCTTGGCCACCTCGTCGGCGAGGTCGCGTCCGCTCATGCCGCCGGGGATGACGACGTCGGTGAAGAGGAGATCGAACGGCTGGCCGGCCGCGATCAATTCCAGCGCGGATTTGCCGTCGGGCGCGGCAACCGTCTTGTAGCCGAGGCTCTCGAGCTGCGCAGTGACGAAGTTGCGCACGAGATTGTCGTCCTCGACGACGAAGATGGTCTCGGCGCCGCCTTCGACCTGCGGCGCGGCGGCGGCTGCGACGTCCGCCGCGCCTTCGCCCGGCGGGAGATAGAGCTTGATCGTGGTGCCGTGGTTTTCTTCGCTGTAGATCTTGATGTGGCCGCCGGACTGCTTGACGAAGCCGTAGACCATGGAAAGGCCGAGGCCTGATCCCTTGCCGACTTCCTTGGTGGTGAAGAAGGGCTCGAACGCCTTCTGCTGGATGTCGGGCGACATGCCGGTGCCGGTGTCGCTGACGGCGAGCATGACGTAGGGGCCGGCCACCACGTCCGCATGGGCCTGTGCATAGGCCTCATCCAGCACGACGCGGTGGGTCTCCAGCAGCAGCTTGCCGCCGTTCGGCATGGCGTCGCGCGCGTTGATCGCCATGTTGAGCACGGCATTGGTGAGCCGGGACGGATCGATATGCGCGGTCATCGGCCCCTGTTCAAGCACGGTCTCGATCTGGATCTGCTCGCCGAGGGTGGGACGCAGAAGTTTCGCGATGTCCGCGATCGCGGCGTTGATCTCGACGTTGCGCGGCTGCAGCGGCTGCCTGCGCGCAAACGCGAGCAGATGCTGGATCAGCTCGGCGCAGCGCTCGGCAGCATCGTCGATCAGCCGCGCCGCGCGCTGGAGCTCGGGCTGCTGCTTCAGGCTCGCCACCAGCGTCTCGGTGTTGCCGGAGATCACGGTCAGCATGTTGTTGAAGTCGTGCGCGACGCCGCCGGTCAGCTTGCCGATCGCGTCCAGCTTCTGCGACTGGTACAGCTGCCGCTCGGTCTCGCGCGACATGGTGGCGTCGTGATAGACCAGCACCGCGCCCGTGATGTCGCCTTGCCCGTCCAGCATCGGCCGGCCGCTGATCATGAGATGGCGGGGAGCATTGCCGCTGTGCGGGCGGACGATCATCTCCAGATCCTCGAACTTCTCGCCGCGCAGCACGCGCACCGAGGGCAGCTCGTCGGCCTTCATCGGCGTGACCCCGTCGCCGTGAAACACATCTGACAGCGCGCGCAGATTGCGCAGGTTCATGCCGGCGCGATGCAGCAGCATGCGCTCCGCGGCCGGATTGGACAGCAGGACGTTGCCCTCGGCGTCGATGACCAGCACCGCCTCCGCCATGCTGTGAAACGTGCTTTGCAGCACGTTGACCGACAGGCGCAGTTCGTCGTGCGCGGTCACCAGATGCTCGGTGCGCTCGGCCACCGCCGCTTCGAGGGCGTGCTTGGCGGCTTGTGTTTGCTCGAGCGTGCTCTGCAGCTGCACCGTGGCGCGCTGGCTCTCGCGCATCACCAGCGCCACTAGCAGCAGGATCAGCACGGCGCCGGCGACGTCGATGCCCAGCAGCACGATGCCGGTGCGGCGTGAATCCTGGGAGCGCGCGGTGAGCAGGCGTTCTTCATCCGCGCTCAGATGGTCGAGATTGCCCATCACCGTGTCCATCAGGCCGCGGCCCTCGGCCTTGCTGTTGAGCGCGGCAATGCCGGCCTGGTCATTCGCCGCGCGCAGGCGCATCGCTTCGGCGGCGATCTCGACCCGGCGCAGCGCCAGCGGTTCGGTGCCCTCCAGCAGCGTGACCTGATCGGGATTGTCGCGCACGCCGCGCTTCAGCTCGGCCAGCGCCGGTGCGATCTGGACCCGCACGCCCTGAAACTCGTCGGCGAGCGTCTGGCTGCGATAGAGTTCATAGCCGCGGGCGGCGCTCTCGGCGCGGCGCAGCAGCACGCGCAGATCGGAGATCTTCTTCTGCACCTGGACGGTGTGGTTGACCCACGCCGCGTCGGACCGCGACTTGACGTCGAGGGCGATCGAGGCCGCGGTGATGATCAGGAGGATGGCAAGTCCAGCACCGAGAATGACGCGCTGCGTTGGGATCAAGGGGCTTCTTTCTTGTCCTTCGGCTGTGCGCTCTCGCCCGGACCGGCGAGGCATTCCCGGATCGTGGTCAGCAGCGCTTCCGGCGTGAACGGCTTGCGCAGGCAGCGCGTTGCCCCGAGCTCCAGCGCCATGCGGAGGAAATCGGGAGAGGGCGAGGCGGATGAGGCGAAGGCATAGCCGGACATCGCGATCAGCGGAGTAGCCGGCGCGCGCTCGTGAAAGATGCGGATGGATTCGAAGCCGCGCATATGCGGCATGAATATATCAACGAGCATCACCTCAAAGGCCTGCGCTTCCAGCGCAGCCAGTCCTGTTTCGCCGCCGTCGGCCAGCGTGACGTCGAAGCCCTGACGTTGGAGGAGGACCTCGATGGTCGCGCCGACCATCGGATCGTCATCAACCACGAGAATACGCGGCATGACACTTCCCAGTAATCGAAGTCCCCACTGTGATTGGTGATATCCGCGAATCGTGCCTCGGGTCAATTTTGGATTGGATCGGGGTAGATATGCACGGTGCGGTGCATAGGCTGCGGCGCGTGTTCCGTGCCTTATCTTGGGCCACGCGTCATCTATGCGTCATGATTCGCCCGTGAGCGCACGCGGCACGCGAAGTGGGAGCAGCTTCGATGAAAGGTTGAAGCAAAGTCGAGGGATCGCGAGGCCGAACGCGATCGGCAAGACGACTGGCGAAACTGCAGCGGCTCGCAGAACAGACATGGGCGGCGCCCGGCCATCACCGGCGCCGCCCATGGGGTTTGTTGCATCGTCGATTGTTCAGACCGTCTTACGGGCAGGGATGCCGCTGGCCGTCATAACCGAGATAGGTGCCCGAAGCCGGGTCGTATGACTTGTAGCGCCGCGCGCAATAGGCAGAGTCGCCGCCGCTATCCGGCACCACCGCCACGGTCGGCTCATCATAGTAGCTGTCGCCATAGTAGTAGGGGTCATCGTAATAGCCGCCGCCGTAATAGGCATACGAGCCGAGCCCGCCGATCGCCGCACCGGCCGCGAAGCCCGGCCAGAAGCCGCCGCGACGATGATGATGATGCCAGCCTCCGCCGCTCCAGTTGCCACCGCGGCCTTGCCAGGTGCCGCTGTTGGCGGCTGCAAAGTTACGGCTGACGCCGCCGGTAAAGGACGTGCCGCCGCCCGGACGGACCGCTGGGCCGGCCGCGAAGCTGCCGCCACCTCCCTGCAACGCAGGGCCGCCGCCAACCCGTGCTCCGCCACCGAAGCCGCCACCACCCATGCGCGCGCCGCCGCCACCACCGAAGTGAGCGCCGCCGCCACCGCCACCGCCGATGTGAGCACCACCACCGCCACCGCCGACGTGGCCGCCACCACCGCCGCCACGGCCACCGCCGCCGGGCCCCTGTGCAAAGCTCGGTGAAGTCATGGGTAGAACGAGCGCCAGCGCTGCGGCGGCACTCAAAACTTTCAGACTTTTCATGATAAAACTCCTTTCCCGGAAGCAAACCCTATGAAAGGGCTGGAGTTCCTGGGATCACGCCGGTTTGCGCGTGAACGGAGCCTCGCTCTCAATGGCTGTACCCCGCATGAACGGATCGCGTCCGATTTGCGGCAGCGTTCATGGCGAGGCCGGCGCATTTGCCGAGGGCACCGCCGCCCCGCCGAACTGGACATTTCGCCGCCCGGATGGCATCAGGACCCGACGAAGCAGGGCCCTTGCCGCATGAAACAATTCTTCCTCAAGTTCTTCACCTGGTGGAACGGCCAGACTTTTGGCACCCAACTCTGGACCAAGCGGTACGGAGAGCTGGTCGGCCAGGACGAGCAGGGCAATCTCTACTATCGCACCCGCGGCGGGGCGGTCGATCCCACGCTCGGCTTCGAGCGACGCTGGGTGGTCTATAACGGCTATGCGGAAGCCAGCCGGATCCCGCCGTCCTGGCACGGCTGGATTCATCACGTTGTCGATGTGCCGCCGACCGAGGCCAACTATCAGCCGCGGGAATGGGAAAAGCCGCACCAGCCGAATCTTACCGGCACGGTAAAGGCCTATCGGCCCTCGGGCTCGACCCTTGCCAGCGGCAGGCGTCCGAAGGCGACCGGCGATTATCAGCCCTGGACGCCTGGCTAGGCTTTCGGTCCTTCCTCGAATCTCGATCGTTCGGTTGGATGCACGCGCATCCGCCTCACCCTGCTGTGGACAACGGGAACAGCGGGGACGGCGCCTGCGCGGACATTGCGGCCACGCAAGCCATGCGGCTCAATGATTCCATCTTACGGAGATGGGAAACCATCGCGTTCGGTTCGGGCAACAGCTCGCGACTGTCCCGAAATGCAGCGGCCGCCGACAAGGACTCGATCGGGAGATAGGCCCCCGGTCTGGAAGGTCCGAAATCGCCCGATGTGAATGTGCAGCCGCCGTAAGACAGGAAAGGCCGCTTGGGAAACCGAGCGGCCTTTTTCTTTGAGGCGCTTCGTCGGCCGGCTTGTGCGCCTCAGTCGTAGCGCACCTTCGGGAAGAAGTCGCCGCGGCCTTCAGGTGTCATGTCGAGCAGGCCCCAGAGCGGATCGACCAGATCACCGGCGCGATGATGCTGCTTCGGCGCGGGCGGCGCGAAACTCATCTCCGAGCCCCAGAAGTGCCTGATCTTGCCGTTCGCTCTCCTGAAGACGTTGAAGATCGTTTCGTCCCAGTTCTGCCCCTCGGGAACGTGGTGCTGCGCGCGCATACCCTTGGAGAACTTCGATGTGTCGCCGAAGTAATCCGCGTCAAAGGAGTTGCCAGCGGTGGACAGCAGCGACAGATGCTCCCAACCGCGTTCGTGGGCCCAGGCGGCGAGACGCGCGATCGGCGATTTTGCAACGATGTGAAGCGCGGCACGCTCGCCGACATGCCTTGCGGCGCCGTCGAGCCCGTCAAGCAAATGGGTGCAGCCGGGGCAGGGCAGCTCGCGCTCCGGCCCATACATGAAGCTGTACAGGATCAGCGTGTCATGCGGGCCGAACAGCTCCGACATCCTGACCTGTTCCGGCATGCTCGTTTTGCCGATGCGCTCGAAGACGTAATCCTGGGGCACCTCGCCACCGAGCGGCAGCGCGCGACGCCTGGCAGAAACGACCTCAATCTGAGCCCGGAGGGCAATCTCCTCATCCAGCAATGCATTTCGCGCGGCACGATACTCAGTGCTTTCGTTGGGGTAGTGGAGGTGCTCCATGATTGCGCTCCGGATGCTGTGAGTTTCGTGCGCATTCAACTCGTCCCCCGAAACCTCGGTTCCGTCGCCGAAAGTGGAACGTCTACACCACCCGCTCCGCCGCGCGCTTCACCGCCTCGAGCCGCCGTGCATGGTTTTGCGCGCCGCGCTCCCGGAGCAAGGTCATCACTTCGGCCGGCGCCGTATCGGGCGAGCCCGAATTGAACGGCGGGGCGGGGTTATATTCCATCTGGAGCTGGATCGCTTCCGCGGTGGTGCGATTGACGAGGATCGACACCAGAGTCAGCGCGAAATCGATTCCTGCGGTGACGCCGCCGCCGGTGATGCGGTTGCGGTCGATGCAGACACGCGCCTTGGTCGGCGTGGCGCCAAATTGGGCCAGCATCTCCATCGCGCTCCAATGGGTGGCGGCGTGGTAGCCCTTGAGCAGACCGGCAGCGCCGAGCGCCAGCGATCCCGTGCAGACGGAGGTGACGTATTTTGCGCCCTCGGCCTGTCGGCGCAGGAAGTCGAGCACCTCCTCGTCATTGAGCAGGTCGTCAGTGCCGCGGCCGCCGGGTACGCAGATCACGTCCAGTTGCGGGCAGTCGGCGAATGTCGTGGTCGGCGTCAGCGTCAGCACGGAATCGCTCGGCACCGGCTCGATCCGCTTCCAGATCAAATGCAGCTGTGCGCCGGGCACCATGGCGAACACCTGCAAGGGACCGGTGAAGTCGAGCTGGGTGACGCGCGGGAACACCAAAAGTCCAATCTGGAGCGGTGACGACATCGGCAGATCCTCCAAAGATGAGCTTGACGGGCGAAGATTGGCATGGTGCGGTTGTGTCTGAAATGGCATAATTCCCTCTATTTCGGACATACCCTATGATCGGCATCCTGATCTTCCCGGACTTCCAGCTGCTCGATGCGGCCGGCCCGATCTCGGTGTTCGAGGTCGCGGCGCGCTGCACTGGCAAGACGCTTGCGCTGCGCGTGCTGGCCGCGGGCGCGGGACTGGTGCGCAGCTCGTCGGGCGTCGAGATGATGGCGCGTGATTTCAAGTCGGCGAATGCGATCACGACGCTGGTGATCGCGGGCGGCGCGGGCGTTGCGGATGCCGCGCGCTGCGAGGTCACGCGCGCCTTCGTGCAGCGGCTGGCGCGGCGCGGCGTGCGGGTCGCAAGCGTGTGCTCGGGCGCCTATGTGCTTGCCGAGGCGGGACTGCTCGACGGCCGCCGTGCCACCACGCATTGGGGACGGACGCGCGATTTCGTCGCGCGCTATCCGAAGGTGAAGTTCGAGCCGGACCAGATCTTCACCCGCGACGGCAATGTCTGGACGTCAGCCGGCATCACCGCGGGCATCGATCTGGCGCTCGCGATGGTCACCGAGGACCATGGCGAGGAGATCGCGCAGCAGGCCGCGCGGCAGCTCGTGCTCTACCATCGCCGCAGCGGCGGCCAGTCGCAGTTCTCCTCGCTGCTGGAGCTGAAGACACCGAACGGCCGCTTCGGCGCGCTGTTGTCCTGGGCGCGCGAAAATCTCGACGCGCCGCTGACGGTGGAGGACCTCGCCGATCGCGCCGGCATGAGCGCACGGCATTTCGCCCGCGCGTTCGCCGCCGAGACCGGCGCGACGCCGTCGAAAGCGATCGAGCGGCTGCGGCTCGAAGTCGCGCGCGAGCGCGTGCAGTCCTCGCGCGAAGCGATCGAGCTGGTCGCAGAGGCGACCGGGTTTGGCGATCCCGAAAGAATGCGCCGCGCCTTCATCCGCGCGTTCGGCCAGCCGCCCCAGGCGCTGCGGCGCGCGGCGCGGGCGGGTTAGGGGATGCTCGTCGCAGCAGAGCTGGAGGTGTTCGCGCGTACCGTCAGGCGCCGCGCGATCGGCATCAGCATGTAGGGCGCGAGATGGATTGGAAACTGTGTCATCGCGAAATAGAGCCAGGTGGTGGGCGGCAATGCGCCGGCCGTGGCCGCCAGCATCAGGTCGAGATTGCGCTGTGACACCATCAGCCCGAGTGCGAGCGCGCGCTCGGTGCCGATGCGGCGGAATAGCAGCGTGGTGATCGCGAGCAGCGTGAAATAGATCGCGAATGAGAGAGCTGCGAGGCCGAGGGTGAACAGCGGCTGTGCGAGAAGGTCGCTGACGACATCGCCCATGATCGCGGCCGCGAAGATGAAGAGGATGATGATGTTGAGGCCGTCGATCGGCGTCTTGTGACGCTGGATCGCCTCCGCGCCGAAGATCCATCGGATCACTGTGGCGGCCAGCAGCGATGCTGCGAGGATGCCGAGCAGTTTCAGGCCCAGCGTCAGCGGCGTAACGCTGAGCATGTCGCCGAGGAAGAGGCCGGCGAATAGCGAGGCCGTGAAGGGCACCAGCGCGGTCGAGGTCACCAGCGTGATCAGCACGAGCGTGGCATCGAGACCCATCAGTGCGGCCAGTGCCGGAGAGGCCATCATCGGCGAGGCCATGCTCTGGAGCATCAGCGCGAGCGAAAGCCCGGGCGCGCGAGCCGTGAGCCCGGTTGCGTGCGCGATCAATCCGACGATCAGCGGCACGCCGATCGTGGTCCAGGCCGTGGCGGTTGCAACCAGCGCCGGCCGGCGCAGATGGCCGTAGAGGGCGGCCAGATCGACCCGCATGAAGGAGATGCAGAGCAGGCAGAGGATTGCCTCGGTGAGATAGGGACGCAGCAGCCCGCCGAGCGGTGGCACCGCGGCCGCGATGAACACGACAGCCGCGACTCCGCGTGTGCCCTGGCTGCCGAGCCATGTCAGGACGCGCAGCGGGAAGGTGATGATGGTTTGGAGAAGGACAGGCATCGGTATCGTTGGTGCGTCGGCCTACGCGACTGTCATCCCAATCCCTTCAACCATGCGCCGATCTCGCCGACGGCGACATTGGCCTGCTGCAACAACTTGCCCATCGTGAAGAAGCCATGGAATTGGCCGGGATAGTGCTTGGTCGTGACCGATACGCCGGCCTGTCTGAGGCGCTCGGCATAATCGTCGCCTTCGTCGCGCAGCGGATCGGCGCCGGCGGTCAGCACATAGGCGGGCGGCCAGGCCGGCCAGGTTTTGCGCACGTGCCGGCGAAGCGCGCCAGTCATGGATGTCGGCGGCGCCATTGAGGTAGTGGTCGCGAAACCAGCAGATCACCGAATGCGTCAGCAGCACGCTGGTCTCGGGCTCGCTGTGGGAGCCGTGGGTCATGGCGAAGTCGGTCGCCGGGTAGATCAACACCTGGCCTGCGAGTGCGGGACCGCCAGCCTCGCGCGCGGCGAGCGCGACGACCGCGGTGAGGTTGCCGCCAGCGCTGTCGCCGCCGATCGACAGGCGCGAGGCGTCGATGCCGAGCTCGCGTGCGTTCGCGGCGATCCATTGGGTTGCGGCGATGGCGTCCTCAATGGCCGCGGGAAATTTGTGCTCGGGCGCGAGACGGTAGTCGACCGAGATCACGATCAGCGCGCCCTCAACCGCGAGCTGGCGGCAGACGACGTCGTGGGAGTCGAGATCGCCGATCACCCAGCCGCCGCCATGGAAGAACACCAGCGCCGGCGACAGGCCGTCGTGCCGGCGTGGCTCCTTGGGAACGTAGAGGCGGGTGGGGATCACCCCGTGCGGCGCCGGGATCGATAGCGGCGTGACGCGCGCGAGCTCCGGCGGCTCTGGGTTGGTGGCAAAGCGGGCCTGCGCATAATAGACGCGCGCTTTGTCCGCGGTCAGGGTCTCGTAGGCGGGGCGGCCGGCCTCCTGGAACGCCCTATAGACGGCGGCGGCATCGGGATCGAGCATAACGGGCATGGAACGGCGCACCTCGGGGTTTCCGGTTATCGTTGAATGTGATTTTCGGGGCGATGCCCGCCGCGCGCCCCAAAGGAGGGGCTTTCCGACTATCCCACCCGTCAGCCGCCCTGGCCAGCGGGCGGCGGGCAGGGCAGGGATGCCGCCCTTCCCCCGCCGTATTCCCCGTGTTAACCGGAGGGCCTGCGAGCGGCGGTATCCCCTGTAGAATGTCCAACAAGCCCGATTCGCTGTTGAAGCCGCGCGAGATGTTTCGAACCATTACCCTGACAGGTCTTGCGGCGCTTTTGGCCGCCACCGCACTGACGGTTGCGACGCCGGCTCAGGCGCAGATCGGCACGATTTTTTCCGATCCACCGCCGCTGCGGCCGCCCGGCAACATTCCGCGCGGCCAGCCCCAGCCGCAGCAGATCCCCGATGACGACGAAGAGGTGCCGGAGCTGCCGCCGCAGGGCCGCGTGCTGCCGTCGCGCCCGATGCCTCCGCCGCCGGGCCGGCAGGGCAATGTGATGCCGGGGCCGGTCGAGACCCAGCCGCTGGCGCCGCCGCCGGGCTCCACCGTCGCCCCCCCAAACCAGCCGCCGCCTGTGGCGGTCGCGCCGCCGGGCGCCGGCCAGCCGGGTGCGCCGGGTCGCCAGCCGCAGCAGAAGGGCGGGCCGGGCGGCGCCGTGCCGCAGACCCCGGCGAGCCTGCAGCCGGGCGACGAGGTCGTCACCGAGCCGCCGGCCCAGAAGATCGTGAACAAGAAGGCGACCTTCTCGGGGCTCGACAAGATCACCGGGCGCATCATCAATTTCGACGAGGAGATCGGCGAGACCGTCCAGTTCGGCGCGCTCAGGGTCAAGACCGACGCCTGCTACACGCGACCGGCGACCGAGGCCACCAACACCGACGCCTTCGTCGAGGTCGACGAGATCACCTTGCAGGGCGAGGTGAAGCGGATCTTCTCGGGCTGGATGTACGCGGCAAGCCCGGGCCTGCACGGCGTCGAGCATCCGATCTACGACATCTGGCTCACCGACTGCAAAGAGCCGCAGCAGACCATTGCGACCGCAGCGCCGGATCCGGCGGCCAAGCCTGCACCTCCGCCGCCGCCCGCGCAGAAGAAGGCCGCGCCGAAGCAGGTTCAGCAGCGTCCGCCGCAGCCTCTGCCGCCGATCCAGCAGCAGCAACCGGCACCGCCGCCGCCTCCGCCGCCGGAGCAGCGACCAGGTCTGTTCGGTATCCCGGGGTTTGGCCGCTAGGCCTGGCTATCGATTATTGCCGCGCTGCGATGATCTCGAGCGCGCGTGCGCCTGGGATCGCCTCACCCGCCGAGAGCTTCAGGAAATCGCCCGGCTCGCCCGCGAGCGCCTTGTCGAGCAGCGCGGTGTAGCGCCGCCGCGAGATCTCGGCCGCACCAAAGCTCTTCAGATGTTCGGTGACATATTGCGTGTCGAGCAGCTCGAAGCCGCCATGGATGAGCCGCGCGACCAGATGCACCAGAGCGACCTTCGAGGCATCGCGCGCGGTGTGGAACATGCTCTCGCCGAAGAAGGCCCGTCCGAGGCTGACGCCGTACAGCCCGCCGACGAGGTCCTCGCCCTGCCAGGCCTCGACGCTATGGCAATGGCCGAGCTCGAACAGGCCGCCATAGAGGTCACGGATGCGCTTGTTGATCCAGGTGTCCTCGCGTCCGGCCTGCGGCGCGGCGCAGCCGGCGATCGTCGCCTTGAACGCGGTGTTGACGGTTACGCGAAACACATCCGAGCGCACGGTGCGCGCGAGCCGCGAGGCGACGCGAAATCCGTCGAGGGGGATGACGCCGCGCAGCTCCGGCTCGACCCAGAACAGGGTCGGATCTTCGGCGCTTTCGGCCATCGGAAAGATGCCGCAGGCATAGGCGCGCAGCAGCACGGCCGGTGTGATTTCAGACGGGGCGGAGTCGCGCGAAGTCATGGTTCGCAACCATAGCAGGATCGCGACGCGGTTGCGATGGGGGTGAGCAGGGCAGCGAGATCAGCTCGCGGCGGCGGTGCTGGTCCTGCCGGGGGCTGCCGGCATGCGCGCGAATTTCAGCACGATCCGGGTTCCGGAATGGGTGGGATCGCGCTCGACCGTGGCGTCGAGCTTCGAGGCCATGGCCGCGACGATGCGCTGGCCCATGCCGGTGGAGCGCGGATCGGCCTTGACGTTGTCACCGACGCCGTTGTCGGTGATCGACAGCAGGACATCCTCGCCCTGCGCGTGCAGCTCGACATGGATCGGGCCGGCGCCGTCGGGATAGGCGTATTTCACCGCGTTCATCACCAGCTCGTTGACGATGATGCCGACGGCGACCGCGCGGTCGGGATCGATCTCGATCGGCTCGGCCTTCAGCGTCAGGCGCGACATCCGGTTGCCTTCGGCGGAGCGGCGGAGATCCTCGAGCAGCGAGTCCAGATACTGGTTCAGGACCACGCTCTTCAGATCCTGCGAGGTGTAGAGGCGCCGGTGCACTTGCGCGACCGCGGCGACTCGGCCCATCGCGTTGGTCAGTGCCGCCTTGACCTCGTCCTGCGCGGCGGAGCTTGCCTGAAGGTGCAGCAACGAGGCGATGATCTGGAGCGAGTTGCCGACGCGGTGGTTGACCTCGCGCAGCAGCAGCTCGCGTTCGGCGGCAAGGGCGGCGTAGCGGTCGCGCGAAGCATGGATCTCGGCCTCGGCTTCCTCGCGCGCCTTCTGCAGTTCGGCCTGGCGCAGCGCGCCCTCGGTTGCGACGTGGAGCAGGGGGATGAAATCGCCCGTGACGTCCTTGACGAGATAGTCGGCCGCGCCGGCCTTCAGCGCGGTCACCGCGATGCTGGAATCCTGCGAGGCCGTGACGAACACCACGGGCGGCGCACCCGGGATGGCCATGATCTGCTCCAGCGTCTCCAGCCCGTCGAGGCCGGGCATGTACTGGTCGAGCGCCACCACGTCGATGCCGCCCTCGACCGCGGCGCGGCGGATGCGCTCCAGGCCTTCCTCGCCGCTCGCGGCATGGACGACCCGGTAGCCGCGCCGCGTCAGGCCGCGATCGACCAGGCGCGCCAGCGCACTGTCGTCGTCGATGTAGAGCAGTGTTGGCGTGCGCTGGTTCATGGGGCGGCGGGAGGGACCTGGATGACCGAGAAGAACAGGCCAAGCTGCCGGATGGCATTGGCGAAATTCTCGTAGTTGACGGGCTTGGTGATGTAGACGTTGCAGCCGAGCTCGTAGCAACGCTTGATTTCCTGGGAATCGTCAGTGGTGGTCAGCACCACCACGGGAGAAGCCTTCAGATATTTGTTTTCCTTGATCTGCCTCAGGATGTCGATCCCGGTCATGTCGGGCAGGTTGAGGTCGAGCAGGATCAGCAGCGCATTACCCTTCTGCACGAGCCCTGAGCCGTCGGCGCCGAACAAATGCTGCATTGCGTCCGTGCCGTTGGGGAACGAGACGATCTCGTTGTTGACTCCCGAGCGGCGGATGTTGCGCTCGATCAGGCGGGCGTGGCCCTCATCGTCCTCGATCATGATGATGGTGACAGGCTGGGTCATCGATCTCAGTTCCGGTTGCTCACATTCCAGGCGATCGGCAGCGTGATCGTGAAGGTGCTGCCCGCGTCCAGTTCCGACGATACCGACATGGTGCCGCCGAGGCGACGCACAAGTGCACGCACATGCGCAAGACCAATGCCCTGGCCGGGCTTGTCCTGGGTTCCCGCACGGCGGAACAGGTCAAATATCCGCTGATGGTCCTTCGGATCGATGCCGCGGCCATTGTCGCTGATCTCGAAGATAGCGTAGCCGAGCTTGGTGCGCCCGCGGATTCTGATTTCGCCGGGCACCCCGCGCTTCAGGTACTTGATCGCATTGTCGATCAGATTGGAGAAGATCTGCTCGAGTGCGAGCCGGTCGCTGACGATGTCAGGCAGCGGCTCGAGGTGGATCTCGGCCTGCGCCTCGGCCGCCTGGTGCGCCAGCGTCGACACGATGGCCTCGATCAGCTCGCTGGTGTCGATCTTCACCGGCTGGAATTCGCGTCGGCCCTCGCGGGTGAGGTTGAGGATGGCCGAAATCAGCCGGTCCATCTTGGCGATCGACGTCTTGATGAAGCCGAGCGCCTCGGAAAAATCCTCCGAGAGCTGCTTGTCGGCGCCTTCGAGCACGAACTCGCCGGGCGCGCCTGGCGCCAGTAGCGGCCCGCCGGCGGGGACGTGGGCGAGGCTGCCGATGCGGCGGAAGATATCGCCGCTGAGCTCTTCGAGCTCGCTGGTGAAGCCCATGATGTTGACGAGCGGCGAGCGCAGATCGTGGCTGACGATATAGGCAAAGCGCTGGATCTCGTCGTTGGCCTCGCGCAGGTCCGCGGTGCGTTCGTCGACAACGGACTCCAGATTGACGTTGGCGTCGCGCAGGCGCACTTCGGCCTCGTCACGGGCGCGGGCCGAGCGCCGCACCAGCCAGGTCGAGATCAGGGCCAGCAGCACGACGAGGCCGGAGCCGATGCCGGTCATCGATGCAGCCAGGGTCTGGCTCCGGTCGGAGTTGGCCGTTCGGACCCGGAACAGCCGCTCCTCCTCGCGGATCATCGCGTTGGCCAAATTGCTGATGGTAGTTGTGGTGTTGCCGGCCGCGGCCTCGCGGATCAGCGCCGTGGCCCTGTCCGGTTGGCCGTCCTTCACGAACTTCATTTCGCGCGAGAACTGGTCGAGTCGGGTCTCGATCGCCGCGCTCAGTTTTTCGATGCTGTCGCGTTGCGCCGGATTGTCGCCGATCTGGCGCGTGAGCTTGTCGAGTGCCGGAATGATCGCTGCGACGGCCTTCTCGTGGTCCGACTGGAAATCCGGTCCCTGCGTCAGCAGAAAGCCGCGGGCGCTGCTCTCGGCGCGGCGGATTTCAAGCAGTAGGGCGTTGATCTGGCTCTCCGCCTCGATCGTGTGAAGCACCCATGTGCTGTCTTCCCTCGCCTTGTTGACGAGATAGACCGAGCCGGCGCTGATCACGGTCAGAATCAGAAGACCCGCCGAAATCAGCAGGATCTGCCAAAATGCGCGCCGTCGATGGGCCTCGGCCGTCACGACGGCCTCGTTCTGTCACGTTCAGCGGAAGTCAAAACGCCCCCTTGGAACTGTCCCCGCGTCGAGAACGCGATGGGGGCCAAAGGGTTCCACGACGAAAGTGGATTTATCGCGGAGCGGGTTCCGTCTTGCCGGCCAGATACTGTTCCAGCCAGTGGATGTGATAATCGCCGTTGATGATGTCGTCTTCACGCACCAGCGCGCGGAACAGCGGCAGCGTGGTCTCGATGCCTTCCACGACCATCTCGTCCAGCGCCCGGCGCAGCCGCATCAGGCATTCGGCGCGGGTCTTGCCGTGCACGATCAGCTTGCCGACCAGGGAATCGTAATAGGGCGGGATCGTGTAGCCCTGGTAGACCGCGGAATCGATCCGGACCCCCAGTCCGCCGGGCGGATGGTATTGCAGGATGCGGCCGGGCGAGGGACGGAAGGTCTGGGGATTCTCGGCGTTGATGCGGCACTCGATCGCATGGCCGATGACCTGGACCTCTTCCTGCCTGGCCGGCAAATCGCCGCCGGCGGCGATGCGGATCTGCTCCAGCACGAGGTCGATGTCGGTGATGCTCTCGGTGACGGGATGCTCGACCTGGATGCGGGTGTTCATCTCGATGAAGTAGAACTCGCCGTCCTCGAACAGGAACTCGATGGTGCCGACGCCGAGATATTTCATCTCGCGCATGGCTTTCGCACAGGTCTCGCCGATCTTGGCCCGCGCGGCGGCGGCAAGGACAGGCGAGGGGCCCTCTTCCCAGACCTTCTGGTGGCGGCGTTGCAGCGAACAGTCGCGTTCGCCGAGATGGATCGCGCCGCCGCGGCCGTCGCCGAGAATCTGGATCTCGATGTGACGCGGCTTCTGGAGGTATTTTTCCAGATAGACCGAGGCATCGCCGAAGGCCGATTTGGCCTCGTTGGCCGCCGTCGACAGCGCCACCTGCAGGTCGGCCTCGCTGTGCGCCACCTTCATGCCGCGGCCGCCGCCGCCGGCCGCCGCCTTCACCAGCACCGGAAAGCCGATCTTCCTGGCGATCGCCAGCGCGTCGTCATCGGGACCGACCGCGCCGTCGGAGCCGGGCACCACGGGGATGCCGAGCCGCTTGGCGGTCTTCTTCGCCTCGATCTTGTCGCCCATCAGGCGGATGTGCTCGGCCTTGGGGCCGATGAAATGCAGATTGTGCTCGGCGAGGATCTCCGCAAAGCGGGCATTCTCGGACAAGAAGCCGTAACCGGGATGCACGGCATCGGCGCCGGTGATCTCGCAGGCCGCGAGCAGCGCGGGCACGTTGAGATAGCTGTCCTTGGATGCCGGCGGTCCGATGCAGACGCTCTCGTCCGACAGGCGCACATGCATGGCATCGGCGTCGGCGGTGGAGTGCACGGCGACGGTCGCGATGCCGAGCTCCTTGCAGGCCCTGAGGATGCGAAGGGCGATCTCGCCGCGATTGGCTATGAGGATCTTGTCGAACATGGTGCCTCAGCGGGCAAACAGGAAGGTGCGAATGACGAGTGGCGAATGGCGAATGGCGAGTAGGGAAGGGGTGGACCATTCGCTATTCGCTATTCCCCATTCGCTTACTCAATAATCACCAGCGGCTCGCCGTACTCGACCGGCTGGCCGTCCTCGACCAGGATCTGCGTCACCGTGCCGGCGCGCGGCGAGGGGATCTGGTTCATGGTCTTCATGGCTTCGATGATCAGCAGGGTCTGTCCGACCGAGACCTTGCTGCCGACCTCGATGAACGGCTTGGCGCCGGGCTCCGGTGCCCAATAGGCGGTGCCGACCATCGGCGAGCTGACCGCGCCAGGATGCTTCGACAGGTCGGGTCCGGCGGCGACAGGCGCGGCGGAGGCGACCGGCAGGGCGGCGGGAGCGGCTGCCATCTGCATCGGCATGGTCGCAGCAACGCTGACGTTGCGGGCAACGCGCAGGCGCAGGCCCGCACGTTCGATCTCGATCTCGGTGAGACTGGTCTCATCGAGCAGCAAAGCGAGCTCGCGGACGAGCGCGGAATCCTCGCTGGAAAACTTTGCGGCTGCTTTGTCGTCTGGCTGGCGCGCCATGTTGTTTGATCCGAATGTTCTGTTTGATGAGGGGGCTTCAGGCTTTGGGCTTGATGGCAAGCTTGGCGGCAAGGCCCTGGATGGCGAGGCGGTAGCCCTCGATGCCGAAACCGCAGAGCGAGGCGAAAGCGGCGCGTGCGGTGTAGGAGTGGTGACGAAAGCTCTCGCGGGCGTGGATGTTGGTCACATGCACTTCGACCGTCGGGATCTGCACCGCGAGCAGCGCGTCGTGCAGCGCGATCGAGGTGTGCGAATAGCCGCCGGCATTGACGATGATGCCCTTCATCTTGCGCGCATGCGCCTCGTGGATGAAGTCGATCAGCTCGCCCTCGCGGTTGGACTGCCGGCAATCGGCCTTGAGGCCGAACGTTGCCGCGGTCTCCCGGCACAGTGCCTCGACGTCGGCCAGCGTGGCGTGGCCGTACTTCTCGGGCTCGCGCGTTCCCAACATGTTGAGGTTCGGCCCGTTCAGGACGAGGATCGTATCGGTTGCAGGTTCTGCCATTCCAATCCCGGGAAGAGGTGCTCGGCGTGGCGGGGTTATAGGTAACAAAGAGGCCTAGGGGAAGCCTTGAAGGGCCTCCCAGGGGCCTTCAAGTACCTCATCCCCGGTGCAAAAACCTGTGCGGAAGCTACGGAAATCGCTTGTTAACCAGTTCTAATCGTGGCTGCCGGAGGGAGGCTCGCAGGGGAGGGCGACGCATAGGCCAAAGGCCCCTGCCGATCTCTCGGCAAGGGCCCATTTGGGTATCAGCGAAGCAGCTTAGCCTTCGATGATGTAGACGATCTCGCGCGTCTGCGGACGGACGATCACGTACTGACCGCGGACGAAGATCACCTCATAGCCACGCCACTCCGGGTAGATCTCCACGATCCGGGGCGGAAGCGGATGGACTCTGACGGAGGCCGGGATCGCGGTGCCGACCGAGATGTTGAAGTTGACGTTCGTCGTCTCTTCGATCTTGGTCGACTTGATCGCCGTCGAGATTTCAGACCGCTTTTCGGCCGGCGGCGCGGAAGCCGTCGCGGAGGCGGTGCCGGTCGTGGTCTGGGACTTGTCGGTCGTAGCCGCATTGTTGGTCTTGGCAGCGCCGCCCGCCTTGTTGTCCTCAGCCTTCATGTCCTTGGCAGACTTGGCGGGGTCCGACTTTGTCGTCGAGTCCGAGCTCATGCTCTTCGACTTGTCCTGCTGGGACTTGTCCTGCGCACGTTCGTCTGTGCGCTGGCCCTTGGTGGCGCCGGCCTTGTCCTCGGCCGCGTTCTTGTTCATCGCGCCGCCCGGGGAGCGCTCGTCCTTCATCGCGCCGGATTTGTCTTCGGAAGCCCGATCGGACTTCATGGTGCCAGCGCCACCGGCCTGGCCGACGGTGCCCTTGTCATGGCTCATGGAATCGCGGCCGCTCGCGCCGCGCTCCGCGGCGCCGCCGCCGGAAGGCTGCGAATGCTGCATCTGCGCGCCACCGGCGCCGCCGCCGCTGTCACGGCCCATGGTGTTCTGTGCGTTCGCCAGACCGGCGCCGGCGACGAGCGTGAGCGTGGCAACCGAAATCATAAAGCGGTTCAACATCGAATTCTCCTCACGTGTTTCTTTGCGTCATTGCCCGCGCCGACAACGAAAGGAGATTTGAGTTGTTCCGGAACTTCGCCTGTTCCGCGGCATTTGTTTGTTGAATGCCAGATGAATGATTTTGCACGAAGACGCCAACGTTCGGCGCAAGAAAAAGGCCGGCTTGTCAGCCGGCCTTTTCGGGTTTTCAGGATCGTAAAACGTATGATCAGCAGGTTGCCTTGCCGCAGCGGGCAATGCCGATCTTTTCCTTGAGGCTTTCGACGCCGACCGCGCCGATCACGATCTGCTTGCCGATGACATAGCTCGGCGTGCCGTTCATGCCCATCGCTTCGGCGAGCTTGAAGTTCTCCTCGATGGTGGCGCGCACCTCGGGGCTGGCGATGTCCTTCTCGATCTTTGCGGTGTCGAGGCCGGCTTCCTTGGCGGCTTGAAGCGCGCGCGCCTTGTCGGCCGCGCCGCGGCCGCCGAGCAGCTTCTGGTGGAAGTCGAGATATTTCTTGCCCGAGGGATCCTGCATGCGCACGGCAACCGCGACCTGCGCAGCCTCCACCGAGCCCTGGCTCAGCACCGGAAATTCCTTCAGCACCACCTTCAGCTTCGGATCGGCCTTCATGATGGTGAGCATGTCGTCCATCGCGCGCTTGCAGTAACCGCAATTGTAATCGAAGAACTCGACGAAGGTGACGTCGCCGTCCTTGTTGCCAAGCACGACCTGGCGCGGTGAGTTGAAGATCGCGTCGGCATTCTGCGCGACGCTGGCCTCGTGCTTCTGCGTCTCGGCCGCGGCCTGCCGCTTGCTGAGCTCGGCCATCGCCTCCTCGAGCACCTCGGGATGGCTGATGAGATAGTTCTTGATGATCTTCTCGATGTCGGTGCGCTGGGTGTCGGAGAAACTGTCGGCCGACGCGGGCACGGCTGCACCGAACAGGGCGAACGCAAACAACGCGGGAGCAAGCAGGCGCAGCGAAGGCATAGGTAAATCCTCTTATCCAAAGCAGGTTTCGGAATACGTCCCGGCGGACTTAAGCTCGGTGTCGTGACGTCGTGGTATCGGGCGTCGTTCAGTTGCGCGGCGGCTTCGCCGCCACGATGTCGTCGGCCTTGACCCATCCGGGTGTGCCGACGGCGAAACGGGTTTTCGCGCGCGTGGCGAGCTCGCGGGCGGTCTTGTTGTCGCCGCGCAGGTAAGCGGCTTGCGCCGAGGCGAGATCCGCTTCGGCATAGTCGCCCTTCCGGCCATAGGCCATCGCGAGCTGGGTATAGCCGAGCACCGCTTCCGGTTCTCGCGCCACCGCGGCGCGGAGAATCCGAACGGCGTCGTCGGTGTAGGCCTTATTATCGGTTCCAACCAGAGCTTGCCCAAGTAACATCTCGATGAGGGGCGCGTTGTTGGAAAGCTGTGCGGCCTTGCGCAGCGGAGCGACCGCATCGGCCGGCTTGCCGCTCTCCAACAGGGCCTGGCCGCGCACCTCGTAAAAGTACGGGTTGTTGGGCTGCACCTGGATCAGCGCGTCGATCTGGGCCAGCGCGCTGCGCAGATCGCCGTGCAGATAGGTGCTGATGGCGCGGGCATAGCGCGCCGGCATGCTGTCGTTGGTCTGGGGATAGCGTCGGTACACCGTCTCGGGCCGCTCCATGAACGCGGAGATCTTGGCGCGCACCATGTCGTGGCGGAGCTGGAGCGCGGGATCGTCCTTCTTGTTCCAGTAGGGGCTGGAGCTGGCGAATTCCTGAAGCGCGGCGACGCGCTCGGCCGGCATTGGATGCGACTGGAGATAGGGATCGGCGCCGCGCGCGGCGAACAGGCTCTCACCGGTGAAGCGCTTGAAGGTCTCGTACATGCCCTTCGGCGATTGCTGGGTCGCGGTCAGGAATTTCACGCCGGCGCGGTCGGCGTTCTCCTCCTGCTGGCGCTGGTAGGACAGCAGCGTCCGGCGGATCACCTCCTGCGGAGCGGAGATCGCGGCGGCGCCGGCATTGGCGAGCCCGTTGTTGCCTGCGCTGCTGCGCTGGGTGCTGCCCGCGGCGATCGCGCCGGCGCCGAGCAGCATCGCAATGATCATCTGGGTCTGGGCGGCGGCGAGCTGCTCGCGCAGCTTGGACAGATGGCCACCGGCCAGATGCCCGGTCTCGTGCGCGAGCACGCCGATGATCTGGTTCGGCGTTTCCGATTGAAGGATCGCGCCGTAATTGACGAAGATGCGGCGGCCGTCGGCGACGAACGCGTTGAACGAGCTGTCGTTCAGGATCACCATCTGGATGTTCTGCTTCTCCAGACCCGCGGCGCGCAGGATCGGGCGCGTATATTCGCGCAGCAGCTGCTCGGTCTCGGTGTCGCGCAGGACAGGCGGCCCCTTTTGCTGCGCCCGCGCCGCCGGGAGCGGCAGCAGCGCGATCGCCGCAGCCGTGACGAGGGCGGTGAGGGCGGAGGCCTTCTTGCGCAATGAGATCTGAAGCAACATCAAACGGTCTGGAGAGCAGTTTCGTGTTTGGTTTTGGCGATTGGCGGCGGACCGGATACGCGATATGCCCTTATGAGCCTCACCCCTTATGAGCCGTACAATGCGGCCAGTCTGGGGCGCAAGCGCCCCGTTTCCCGGACCGGAGGCACCGGCCCGCCAGCGAATAGCAGAAATCGATGCACGATGCGACATTGAGGAACCGGTTGGGGCAGTGGCTCGAGCCCTCCCGCCGCAGTGATGTTCCCCCGTTCATGGTGATGGACGTCATGGCCGCGGCAGCCCGAATCGAGGCCGCCGGCGGCCATGTCATCCATATGGAGGTCGGCCAGCCCGCGGCCGGGGCGCCCAGCACCGCGATTGCGGCCGCCCACGCGGCGCTCGAGGCCGGGCGGATCGATTATACCTCCGCACTCGGTCTTCCCGGTCTGCGCGAGCGCATCGCGCGCCATTATCGCGATGCCTATGGCTGCGACGTCAGCCCTGACAGGATCGTCGTGACCACCGGCTCCTCCGGCGGGTTCATCCTGGCCTTCCTGTCGATGTTCGAGCCCGGCGACCGCGTCGCGGTGACGGTGCCGGGCTATCCGCCTTATCGCCATATCCTCACCGCGCTCGGTTGCGAGCCGGTGCTGATCGAGACCACGAACGAGACGCGCCATGCGCTCACCGGCGAGGCGTTGCTCGCGGCGCATCTCAAGATGCCGTTGAAGGGCGTGCTGGTCGGCAGCCCCGCCAATCCGACGGGGACGATGATGTCCCGCGAAGCGCTCGCCGGCTTGATGGCGGCCGCCGAAGACGCAGGCATCCGCTTCATCTCGGACGAGATTTATCACGGGCTCGATTATGCGTTTCCGGCGGTCACCGCGGCCGCGCTCTCCAAGCACGCACTCGTGATCAACTCGTTCTCGAAATATTTCTGTATGACCGGCTGGCGTGTTGGCTGGATGGTCGTGCCCGAAATTCTGGTGCGGCCGATCGAGCGGCTGCAGCAGAACCTATCGATCTCGGTGCAGTCGCTGTCACAGATCGCGGCAGAGGCCGCCTTCGACGGCGCAGCCGAGATGGAGACGATCAAGCACGGCTATCAGGAAAACCGGCGAATTCTGATCGAGGGATTGCCGAAAGCCGGCCTGAGCAAGTTCTTGCCGGCCGATGGTGCATTTTATCTCTATGCCGACGTCTCGGACTTCACCTCCGACAGTTTCGAGTTCGCCAAGCAGATGCTGGAGCAGGCACGCGTCGCGGCCACGCCCGGCGTCGATTTCGATCCCGTTCACGGCCGATCGTTCATTCGCTTTTCTTATGCACGCTCGCCCGGGGAGATGCGCGAGGCGGTTGACCGGATCGCTCACTGGCTTAAATAGCCGCCAGTTTTCGACCACCACCGGAGTTCAACTTGTCTGACCGATCTGTCTCGACCGCTGCTGCGCCACATTCTTCTCTCGCCGCATTGATGTGGCCGACCCGGCCGGGCGAAACCGTCGGCGCGATGCGTGCCGTCGTGCTGGTTGCGCTCGGCACCGCTTTGATGGCGCTATCAGCCAAGGTCAGCCTGCCGCTGCCCTATGTCCCGATGACATTACAGACGCTGGTCGTGCTGATGATCGGCGCGGCCTACGGCTGGCGTCTTGGCAGCGCAACCATGATCGCCTACCTCGCCGAGGGCGCGCTTGGCGTGCCGGTATTCGCCGGACCGGTGGGTGGGATTGCACCGCTGGTTGGCCCGACCGCGGGCTATCTGTTCGGCTTCGTCGCTGCCGCTTTCGTGACCGGCTGGCTCGCCGAGCGCGGCTGGGATCGCAGCGTGGCGCTGCTGTTTGCAGCGATGGCGGTTGGCCATATCGTCATTCTGGCCGCCGGGTTCGGCTGGCTGGCGTTCGGCCTCGGGCTGGGCGTTGGAAAAGCCTGGCAGGTCGGAATCGTGCCGTTCATTGCAGCTTCGCTGGTCAAGAATGCGCTTGGCGCGACGTTGATGCCGGCGGCGCGCAGGCTGATCGAGCGTCGCCGGTAAAGCGCGCAAAGAGTTCGCGGTTCCAATTGACAGGGCCGGCCAAGTTGATCTTGGCTGGCCCAGCGTTTTGAGGGGGAGTGAAACAATGACGACGACAACGATGGCGGAGGCGCCGATCGCGCCGCCCGCAGCAAAGCCGTGGTACAAGGTTCTCTACGTCCAGGTGCTGATCGCCATCGTGCTCGGCGCCATCGTCGGCTGGCTGTGGCCACAATTCGCAACCAACGAATGGATCAAGGCGCTCGGTGACGGTTTCATCAAGCTGATCAAGATGGTGATCGCCCCGATCATCTTCTGCACCGTGGTCTCCGGCATTGCCCACATCCAGGACGCCAAGAAGGTCGGCCGCATCGGCGTCAAGGCGCTGGTCTATTTCGAGGTCGTCTCGACCTTCGCCCTGGTGATCGGCCTCGTCGTCGGCAATCTCGTCAAGCCGGGCGCAGGCTTTGGCAATGCTGCGGCGAGCGAGGCGGCCGTTGCGAACTACGCCAAGCAGGCCGCCGGCCAGAAGTCCGTCGACTTCGTGCTGCACATCATTCCGGACACCGTGGTCGGCGCCTTCGCGCAAGGCGAGATCCTGCAGGTGCTGCTGTTCTCGGTGCTGTTCGGCTTCGCCATCATGAGCTTAGGTGAGCGCGGCCACACCATCCGCAGCTTCATCGACGATGCCGCGCATGCGGTGTTCGGCGTCATCTCGATCGTGATGCGCGCGGCACCGATCGGTGCGTTCGGTGCGATGGCCTACACCATCGGCAAGTTCGGGACCGGTGCGATCCTCAACCTGATCGGTCTGATCGCGACCTTCTATGCCACCGCGGCGCTGTTCGTGTTCGTCGTGCTCGGCATCATCGCGCGCCTGGCCGGCTTCTCGATCTTCAAGTTCCTGGCCTATATCAAGGACGAGTTGCTGATCGTGCTCGGCACCTCCTCCTCGGAGAGCGCGCTACCGTCCATGATGGAGAAGCTGGAGCGGCTCGGCTGCTCCAAGTCGGTGGTCGGTCTGGTAGTGCCCACGGGCTACTCGTTCAACCTCGACGGCACCAACATCTACATGACGCTGGCGACGCTGTTCATCGCGCAGGCGCTCGGCGTCGATCTCAGCTTCAGCCAGCAGCTCACCATCCTGGTCGTGGCGATGCTGACCTCGAAGGGCGCCTCCGGCATCACCGGCGCGGGCTTCATCACGCTGGCGGCGACGCTGGCCGTGGTCGATCCGCGCCTCGTGCCGGGCATGGCGATCGTGCTCGGCATCGACAAGTTCATGAGCGAGTGCCGCGCGCTGACCAATCTGTGCGGCAACGGCGTCGCCTGCGTGATCGTCGCCTGGTGGGAGGGTGAGCTCGACCGCGACAAGCTCAACGCCAACCTCTCCAAGCAGATCGATCCGACCGACATGGAGACGGCGATCACGACGGACTGATCTGGACCTGACGGCGCGAGCTGCGCTGTCAGACCTTGAAGTCATAGGGCTGGTCGAGATGCTCGATCAGCCCTTTTTCTTTCGGCTAGAACCGCTCCGGCCGGTACGGCATCGGATCGATCGCAGGCGTCTCGCCGCTCATCATCTCGGCGAGCAGGCGCCCGGTCGCGGGTCCGAGGGTAAAGCCCTGGTGGCCGTGGCCGAAATTCATCCAGAGCCCGAGATGCTGCGGAGCTTGCCCGAGCACCGGCAGCATGTCGGGCGTGCAGGGGCGGGTGCCGAACCACGGATCCGGCTCGACGCGCTTGCCGAGGTCGATCAGCTCGCGCGCGGATGCTTCGGCGCTGGCGAGCTGCACGGGCGTCGCGAGCGCATCCGGGCTCGTCAGCTCGGCTCCGGTGGTGATGCGAATGCCCTTGGCCATCGGCCCCATGGCATAACCGCCGGCCTTGTCGATCAGCGGCAGGTCGAGCGAAGGGCCGCCGCTGTAATGCATGTGGTAGCCGCGCTTGCGCACCAGGGGAATGCGATAGCCGAATTTGTGGAGGAGATCGGGCGACCACGGCCCGAGGGTCACGACGGCGTTGGCGGCGTCGAGACGCCCCTGGTCCGTATCGACCGACCAGCCGGTCGCGGTCTGCCGCAGCGACTGCGCATCGCCGAGCACAATGGCGCCGCCGCGGCGCTCGAACAGCTCGGCATAGGCCGTGACCAGCGCGCCGGGATCGGACACGGTCCAGGTGTCGAGCCAATGGATCGCGCCGGGAAGATCGTCGCGCAGGACCGGCTCGACCCTGGCAAGCTCGCTGCCGGAGAGCACGCGAAAATTCACGCCGAACTCGCGGCGGTCTTCCTCCGCCGTCTTGATCGCCAGATCGAATGAAGCGGCATTGCGATGCAGCATGCGATAGCCGGCGCGGCGGATGAGATTGTCGGCATGGGCTTCGCGAATGAGGATGTCGTGCTCGCTCGTCGCGTAGGCGATCAGCCGCGCCCATGCATCGACGGCCTCGCGATGGCGCTTCGGGGCCGAATGCCACCAGTAGCGGAGCAGGGGCTCGATATGGAGATGAAGCGACGACAGGCTGTAGCGCACATCGTTGGTGCGGCCGGTCGCGATCTTCAGCAGCGTCGCAAGGTCGCGCGGCATCGGATAGGGGCGGACCGCTTCGGCCTGGATCATCCCGGCGTTGCCGTAGCTGGTCTCGCGGCCCGGCTCCCTGCGGTCGACGAGCCTGACGGCCCAGCCGCGCTGCTGGAGGTGCAGCGCCGCGCTCACGCCGATCATGCCGCCGCCGAGAACAATTGCGCTTTGCATTGGAACTGACCTCGCCAAATCAAAAAACGCCCGGCTTGACCCGGGCGTTTTCTCTTGAGTGTTCGGCTTTATTCACCGCCGCCGAAGCGGCGCGACCACCAGCCGGCGCGGCGTGGCGCCGCCGGTGTTTCGCTTGCAGGTTCCGGCACGGGTTCAGCTGCCGGCGGGGCGGCCGGCTCAGGCGCCTGCGCAACCGGGGCTGCGGGCTCGATTGGGCTGCTCGACAGGAAGCTCACCTTTTCCCGGACCGTGGAGCGGCGCCGCGCGGTCTTGTCGTCGGCGGGCTCTTCCTCCGCGGCAACCGGCTGAGGCTGGGCCGGCACCGCCTCGGTCTGCACCTCGGCGCGCTGCTCAGGCTGCGAGACCTCAGGCTCAGCGGTGTGTTCGGCCTGGGCAATCGAGGGCGCAGCCTCGCCGCCGAAGCCGTCGAAATCGGCGACTGCGTCGGACGCTTCCGACGGCGCATTTGCCGCGAGCTCGTCGCTGATGGAGCCGGCGAGACCGTCCTCGCCGCCACCACGCCGACGGCGTCCGCCGCGGCGACCACGCCGGCGGCGACGGTCACCGCTGCCCTGCTGCTCGCCGCGGGCCGCCTGTTCCTCGCCTTCTTCGCCATCCTGCTCGGACTCGGCATCCTCTTCGCCTTCGCCGGCCGCAACGGCCGCCTCGGGGAGGGCGGCAGGGCTATCCTCACGCAACTCGCCGTCGCGCTGGCCACCGCGGCCGCGCCGGCGACGGCGGCGCTTGCGGCGCTGGCCGTCCTGCTCGGAAGCTGCCTCGCCCGCAGCCTGCTCCTCGGTGAGACCTTCGGTCTCCTCGGTTTCGACCTCGGATTCGAGTTCGGAATCGAATTCCTCGTCGTCATAGGCGTCTTCAACGATCGGCGGCGGGCTTGCTGCCGCCTGCGCCGCCAGCAGCGCCTTGGCGGCTTCCAGCGTATGGACTTGCTCGCCGCGGTCGATGAGATAGGCCTGCGGCCCGCTGACGCTTGCGTCGGCGATGACCGACAGCGTCACCTTGAAGCCGTTCTCGAGATCGCGCAGATGGCCGCGCTTGTGGTTCAGCACATACAGCGCGACGTCGGTGCGGGTGCGGACCACGAGATTGTGGGTCGCGCCCTTCATCAGGATCTCTTCGAGGCCGCGCAGCAGCTGCAGCGCCACCGAGGACACCGAGCGGACATGGCCGGTGCCGCCGCAATGCGGGCACGGATCGGTCGAGCTCTCGAGCACGCTGGCGCGGATGCGCTGGCGCGACATCTCGAGCAGGCCGAAATGCGAGATGCGGCCGACCTGGATGCGCGCGCGGTCCTGCCGCAGGCAATCGGACAGCTTGCGCTCGACCGCACGGTTGTTGCGCTTCTCGTCCATGTCGATGAAGTCGATGACGATCAGGCCGGCGAGGTCGCGCAGGCGAAGCTGGCGGGCGACCTCTTCGGCCGCCTCCAGATTGGTCTTGAGCGCGGTGTCCTCAATATGGTGCTCGCGGGTCGATCGTCCCGAGTTGACGTCGATCGAGACCAGCGCCTCGGTCTGGTTGATCACGATGTAGCCGCCGGAGCGCAGCTGCACGGTCGGCGAGAACATCGCGTCGAGCTGGCTCTCGACGCCCATGCGCGAGAATAGCGGCTGGCCGTCGCGATACTGCTTCACCGCACTGACATTGGCGGGCATCAGCATCTTCATGAAGTCGCGGGCTTCGCGGTAACCGGCTTCACCGGCAACCGAGATCTCGTCGATCTCCTTGTTGTAAAGGTCGCGCAGCGAGCGCTTGATCAGCGAGCCTTCCTCGTAGACGAGGGTCGGGGCCTGCGACTTCAGCGTCAGGTCGCGCACCGTCTCCCACATCCGGATCAGGTATTCGAAGTCGCGCTTGATCTCGGGCTTGGTGCGGGCGGCGCCGGCGGTGCGCAGGATGATGCCCATGCCCTCGGGCACGTCGAGATCCTGCACCACTTCCTTCAGGCGCGAGCGGTCCTGAGCGCTGGTGATCTTGCGGCTGATGCCGCCACCGCGTGCGGTGTTCGGCATCAACACGGCATAGCGGCCGGCGAGCGAGAGGTAGGTGGTCAGCGCCGCGCCCTTGTTGCCGCGCTCTTCCTTGACGACCTGCACCAGCATCACCTGGCGGCGCTTGATGACTTCCTGGATCTTGTACTGGCGGCGCGGGCGGAAGGTGCGCTCCGGCACTTCCTCCAGCACGTCGTCGCCGCCGACGGATTCGACGACTTCCTCTTCGGCTTCCTCGCCGTCTTCGTCCTCGTCCTCGTCGTCTTCGCCGGTTGTTTCCGCAGCCTCGGCATGCGGCGCCTCGGCGCTCTCGACCGCAGCATACACGGCATCGGCAGGTTCAGCGGCGGAGGTCACGGCCTCAGCCAGAGCTTCCGCATGCGCTTCGGGGGCGGCGGTCTCCTGCAGCTCGGCGGCGACCACAGGCTCGGCGCCAATCGTTGCGACAGGCGCGGGCGTCTCGTCGGCGTGATCGTGGTCGTGATGATCATGCTCGCCATCGTGACCATGGTCATGATCGTGAGCGTGAAGGTGCCCGTCATCATGGGCATGATGATCGTCGTGATCATGCTCGTCATGATCATGATCGTGGTGATCGTGAGCTTCGTGCTCGCCGCGATGCTCCGCGTCGGCGTGCAGATGCTCGCCTTCGTGCAGGGCGCCCTCGGCGTGCTCCGGCAGCGCCGCGCCTTCGATCGGCTGGGCCGCGGGATCTGCGCCTTCGACGATGTCGCTGCGCACGCGCTCGCCATGACCGCGGCGGCGGGCGTTGCGGTGGCGCGAACGGCGGCGGCCGTGGGAGCGGTTCTCGCTCTCTTCCTCGGCCTCGCGATGGGCCTGTTCCTCGGCCTCGATCAGTGCCTGACGGTCGGCGACCGGGATCTGGTAGTAGTCGGGATGGATTTCGCTGAAGGCGAGGAAGCCGTGGCGGTTGCCGCCATATTCGACGAAGGCGGCCTGGAGCGAGGGTTCAACCCTTGTGACCTTGGCGAGGTAGATATTCCCACGCAGTTGCTTGCGTTGCGCGGTCTCGAAATCAAACTCTTCGACGCGATTGCCGCGGACCACGACGACCCGGGTCTCTTCCGGGTGGGTGGCATCGATCAACATCTTGTTGGGCATGTCTTAACTCTTGGCGGCGGCGGGCGCGATTCACCGTGGGCGCGAGCTGCGCTGCCGGGTGACGCGACGGTCCACCTGATTCGGGGGTGAGGGGAAGGCCGAAACGCCGTCTCTCGCGCCTTGCCGAACCGGAAGCTTCAGGACCAAGGCGGCGCGCGGGATTTTCACTCCGCAGCGTCGCGAATGATCCTTCAGAATTCGTCGGCACAGTCTGGCGCATCAAGCGTCGGCCCGTATGAAACATTGGGCGGCGAGGCCGCCCTTCAATCAGTTGCTGCTGGCCAGGCATGGCGCGAGCGCGCTCGCCTTGAGGATCACGAACCGCTCCCCTGGGATCAAGGGACCGGGTTAATGGGTTACGTCGCTGTCAGAACTGTCCCGGTAACGCGAGAGGTAACCCAGGACCGTCCGCCGCCGGCGCTTGACCCGTTCCACCTCGCTGCCGCGCACCGCGCTGGCCTTAGAGGGGAACGGAAAAACGCTGGAATTCCCAAACCTTGAGAGTTCCGGCGCTGCACCGGGAGGCTGAATGCGACACAACCGGAAATATCGGCCGTCAGCATTCCGTACATACGAGGAATGAGCCATCGGTGCAAGGGAGCGTCGCACGGCGGTCACAGTCAGCGAGTTTCGCGTTTCTGTCATTAAGGATCAATTAACCCTGTGGTTCTATTGCGTTAAAAGGGCTGCTCGGAGGCACGGAATCGGTGGCGAGCCGCACAAATCAACGGGTTTTGCTGGGATGCGCACTTCTGTGCGCCGCAGCGTTGCCGTGTGCTGATTCCTCGCGCCTGAGCGCCGCGGAAAGCCAGCCGCAACCCACTGTTGCGGTAGCGAATTTTCCAGTCGCCTCCGCCGCCCGGCTGGCCGGCGACGGCAAGCAGACCCGCTTCATTCTCGACATCGACCAGACCGTTACCTTCCGTGCGGTCACGCTCGCAGACCCGTACCGGGTCGTCGTTGACGTGCCGCAGGTCAATTTTCAGCTGCCCGCGGGCACGGGGGTCGGGGGGCGCGGCCTCGTCAAGGCTTTCCGCTACGGGCTCGTCATGCCCGGCGGCTCGCGAATCGTGTTCGACCTGACGGGACCGGCCCGGATCGCCAATTCCTATGTGCTGGAGGCGGCCAACGGCCAGCCGGCCCGGCTCGTGCTGGAGCTGGAGGAGGTCGACCGGACGGCCTTCGTGCAGTCGCTCGCACCCGAGAACCGCCCCGAGCTGCGGCCCACGATCGCCGAGGCGCAGCCTGCAACGGCTCCCGCGACGACAACCCCGGACACGGCGCAGCAGAAGGCCGATGGCCGCCCGGTGGTCGTGATCGATCCCGGCCATGGCGGCATCGACAACGGCACGCAGTCGAGCGGTGAGAGCGAGAAGAACCTGGTGCTGGCCTTCGGACTGGCGCTCCGCGACAAGCTGGAGAAGGCCGGCAAATACCGTGTGGTCATGACGCGGGACGACGACACCTTCATTCCCCTCAATGACCGCACCAAGATCGCCCGGAATCTGAAGGCCGCCTTGTTCGTCTCTATTCACGCTGATGCGCTGCCCCGTGCCGAGGGCGATGCGCAGGGCGCGACCATCTATACGCTGTCCGACAAGGCGTCCGATGCCGAAGCCCAGCGACTGGCGGACGCGGAAAACCGGGCGGACGCTATCGCAGGCTTCAATCTCGCCGAGGAGCCGACCGACGTCGCCGACATCCTGATCGACCTTACGCAGCGGGAAACCCGCACCTTTTCAAACCGTTTTGCCCGTCTTCTGATGGGCGAGATGAAGTCGACGGTACGGATGCACAAGCATCCCCTGAAGTCGGCGGGTTTCCGGGTGCTGAAGGCGCCCGACGTGCCCTCGGTGCTGGTCGAGATCGGTTATGTCTCAAATAAGGGCGACCTCGAGCATTTGGTCTCCGAGGGCTGGCGGTCGCGTGCCGTGGGCTCGATGGCGCAGGCGATCGACGGGTTCTTGACCAAGCGGATGGCCACGGCGGGATCGTCAAATTGACGACCGGGGGATCGTCAAATTGACGACTGGGGGGATCGTCGCATTGAAAGGGTTTTTCCGTCCCGCCGCAAAAGCCCTAGTTTGGCCACAGCCGGCGCTTTATAAAAATGCCGCAGGGGGTTCCGGAATCGGAGAGAATCCCGCTCGGCAAGCGTCTAAAGTCCGGCACTGATGGTATTGCGTAAGCCGGTGAATTCGTGACGTGAAGATTGGCCCCTGTTTGGGTGCCAAGGGGCTGATACTGAGCTGATCCAGAGATTGAACGGATAAACACATAATGCGCTTGCTGGTGCGGTTCATGGGCTTCCTGTTCGCCGCGGGAACGGTGGTGTTCCTTGTTGGTGTCGGGGCCGTGGCAGGCCTGATCTGGCATTTCTCCAAGGACTTGCCCGACTACTCTCAGCTTCAGGATTACGAGCCGCCGGTGATGACCCGCGTGCACGCGGTCGACGGCTCGCTGCTCGGCGAGTACGCCAAGGAGCGGCGGCTGTATTTGCCGATCCAGGCGGTGCCGAAGCTCGTGATCAACGCGTTCCTCGCGGCCGAGGACAAGAATTTCTACGAGCATGGCGGCATCGACTACACCGGCATGGCGCGCGCGGGCGTGGTCTACATCCAGAATTACGGCTCGAACCGGCGTCCGCAGGGTGCCTCCACCATCACCCAGCAGGTCGCCAAGAACTTCCTTTTGACCAATGAGGTCTCCTTCGCCCGCAAGATCAAGGAAGCCTTGCTCGCGATGCGGATCGAGAAGACCTACTCGAAGGACAAGATTCTCGAGCTGTATCTGAACGAAATCTATCTCGGTCTGGGTGCCTACGGCATTGCTGCCGCCTCGCTGGTCTATTTCGACAAGTCGGTGAACGAGCTGACGGTGGCGGAAGCGTCCTATCTGGCCGCGCTGCCGAAGATGCCGGCGACGCTGCATCCGGTCCGCAACCGCGACCGCGCCATCGAGCGCCGCAACTACGTCATCGACCGTCTGGTGGAGAACGGCTGGATCAAGCAGGCCGACGCCGACAAGGCCCGCAAGGAGCCGCTGGCCGTCACCAACCGGTCCAACGGCGCCCACACCTTCGCCGGCGAATATTTTGCCGAGGAAGTCCGCCGCGACATCTTCGAGCGCTACGGCGAGAAGAAGCTGTATGAGGGCGGTCTGTCCGTCCGCACCACGCTGGATCCGAAGATCCAGGTCATGGCGCGCAAGGCCATGGTCTCGGGCCTCGTGAACTATGACGAGCAGCAGGGCTATCGCGGCGCCATGAGCAAGCTCGATATTTCGGGCGATTGGGGCGTCAAGCTCGCCGAGATCAAATCGCTGTCCGACATCTCGCCGTGGCGCATGGCGGTGGTGCTGGAGACCAGCGACCAGTCGGCGCGGATCGGCTTCCAGCCGAACCGCGAGCTTGGCGGCGCCGTGAGCAAGCAGCGCGAGACCGGCATTGTCACGGTTGACGGCGTGCGGTGGGCGCGAGCCGTGCAGGGCGGAACCAAAGGCAAGACGCCGACGGCGGTGTCGCAGGTGCTGCAGCCCGGCGACGTCATCTATGCCGATCCGCTCTACAAGGATGGCCAGCCGGTCGAGGGCCAGTACCGGTTGCGCCAGATTCCCGAAGTGTCCGGCGCAATGGTGGCGATGGATCCCTGGACCGGCCGCGTGCTCGCCATGGTCGGCGGCTTCTCGTTCGACCAGAGCCAGTTCAACCGCGCCACTCAGGCCTATCGGCAGCCAGGTTCGTCGTTCAAGCCGATCGTCTATTCGGCCGCCCTCGACAACGGCTATACACCCTCGACCGTCGTGCTCGACGCCCCCATCGAAATCGACCAGGGGCAGGGCGCCGGCGTGTGGCGGCCTGAAAACTTCTCCTCGGGCAAATTCCAGGGACCGGTGACGCTGCGCAACGCGCTGCGGCAGTCGCTCAATACCGTGACGGTGCGGCTCGCGCAGGACATCGGCATGCCCCTGATCGGCGAATATGCCCGCCGTTTCGGTGTCTATGACGAGCTGCCGAACTATCTCTCCTATGCACTGGGCGCCGGCGAGACGACGGCGATGCGTATGGTCACGGCGTACTCGATGCTCGCCAATGGCGGCCGCCGGGTGAAGCCGACGCTGATCGATCGCATCCAGGACCGCTACGGACACACCATCTTCAAGCACGACCAGCGTGAATGCCGCGGCTGCGACGCGCCGGGCGGCTGGAAGAACCAGGCCGAGCCGCAGCTGATCGATCGCCGCGAGCAGGTGCTGGACTCCATGACCGCCTATCAGATCACAGAGCTGATGGAAGGCGTGGTGCAGGCCGGTACGGCCACGGTCATCAAGGAAGTCGGCAAACCCGTCGCCGGCAAGACCGGCACCACCAACGAGGCCAAGGACGCCTGGTTCGTCGGCTTCTCGCCCGACGTCGCCGTCGCCATCTACATGGGCTACGACAAGCCGCGTCCGCTGGGTAAGGGCAATGCCGCAACCGGCGGCCATCTGGCCGCGCCCATCGCGCGCGATTTCCTCAAGCTCGCGCTCGCCGACAAGCCCGCCGTTCCGTTCAAGGTGCCGGCTGGCATCAAGCTGGTCCGCGTCGTCTCCAAGACCGGCATGCGCGCCGGCCCCGGCGAGACCGGCGGAACCATTTTGGAGGCCTTCAAGCCGGGCACGGCGCCGCCGGATAATTATTCGGTCATTGGCGTTGCCGACGCTGACGGGCGTGGCGGCGGCATGCCGGCCTCGCAGCAGCAGCAGCCGGATTCCGGCTTCTTCATGCAGCCGGGCACCGGCAGGCTGTACTGAGGCTAGAACAATAGGGACGTTATCGCGTCAGCGGTTGCGCTTTGCAGCCGCCGCCGCTACATCCCCCACTCAATTGCACGCGGGATTCCGCGAGACCAGAGAACGACATGCGCGCCGAAATCGAACGGTTGGTAGAAGAGATCAAGCAGTCAGTCGGGCTGCTGAGGAGGCATCTTTGACGTCGAGAAATCGACGGCACGCCTCGCCGAGCTGAACAAGCTCGCAGAAGATCCCAATCTCTGGAATGATCCCCAGAAAGCCCAGAAGCTGATGCAGGAGCGGACCTCGCTGGAGGATTCGCTCTCGGGCATCGGCAAGGTCGAGCAGGAGCTCGAAGACGATATCGGCATGATCGAGCTCGGCGAGGCCGAGGGCGATGCCGGCGTCGTCGCGGAAGCCGAAGCGGCTCTCAAGAATCTCAAGAAGGAAGTGGCGCGCCGCGAGCTCGAGGCGCTGCTGTCGGGCGAAGCCGACCGGTTCGATTCCTATCTCGAAGTCCACGCCGGCGCCGGCGGCACCGAGAGCCAGGACTGGGCGCAGATGCTGTTGCGCATGTACACGCGCTGGGCCGACACCCACGGCTTCAAGGTCGAGGTGCTGGAAGAGTCCGAGGGCGAAGAGGCCGGCATCAAGTCCGCGACGATCCAGGTCTCGGGCCACAACGCCTATGGCTGGCTGAAGACGGAAGCGGGCGTGCATCGCCTGGTGCGCATCTCGCCGTTCGATTCCAACGCGCGGCGGCACACCTCGTTCTCGAGCGTGCAGGTGTTCCCGGTCATCGACGACAGCATCAAGATCGACATCAAGGAAGCCGACGTCCGCGTCGACACCATGCGCTCGGGCGGCGCCGGCGGCCAGCACGTCAACAAGACCGAATCCGCGGTGCGGCTGACGCACATTCCGACCGGTGTCGCCGTGGTCTGCCAGGCCGGCCGCTCCCAGCACAAGAACCGGGCGCAGGCCTGGGACATGCTGCGCGCGCGCCTGTATGAAATCGAGTTGAAGAAGCGCGAGGAGAAGGCCGCCGCCGACCAGGCCGCCAAGACCGATATCGGCTGGGGCCATCAGATCCGCTCCTACGTTCTCCAGCCCTACCAGATGGTGAAGGATCTGCGCACGGGCGTGCAGACCTCGGACACCTCGGGCGTGCTCGGCGGCGATCTCGACGACTTCATGGCCGCGACGCTGGCGCAGCGCGCCTTCGGCACCACGGGTGCCGACATCGAGGACGTGGACTAGCCATGCCCCGCGTCGCCTTCATCGGATTGGGGCGAATGGGTCATGGCATGGCCGGGCGCTACCTCGATGCGGGCTTCACGGTGACGGTGTGGAATCGCAGCAAGGCCAAGGCTGAAGAGCTGATCGCGCGCGGCGCGCTTTGGGCGACCTCGCCCGAGGACGCCGCCATCGATGCCGACGCGGTCGTGACCATGGTGGCCGACGACGAGGCCTCGCGCGCGGTCTGGCTCGGACTGAAGGGCGCCGCGAAGACCGCCAAGGCCGGCACGATCGCGATCGAATGCTCGACCGTCTCCTATGACCACGCTCGCGAGATGGGCCGCGAGCTCAACGCGCGCGGGCTGATCTACATCGATTGCCCCGTGACGGGATTGCCGGATGCGGCAGCCGCCGGGAAACTGACGCTGCTGGTCGGCGCCGACGCCGCCGATCTCGAACGCGCGCGGCCGTATCTGACGCCGATCGGCTCGACCACCCGTCATTTCGGCGCCGTCGGCTCGGGCACCGTCTACAAGCTCATCAACAATCTCATGGGCGCGATTCAGATCGCCGGCCTCGCAGAGGGCCTCGCCATCGCCGAGCAGGCCGGGCTCGACATGAACCTCGTGCTGGAGTCGATCCAGGCGGGCGTCGCCGCAAGCCCGCAGGTGCAGCGCCACTCCAAGCGCATGGTCGCCCGCGATTTTTCCGGCGCGACCTTCACCGCCGCGCTGCGGCACAAGGATGCCGCCTACGCCGTGAGACTCGCCGAGAGCCTGCTGGCCGACAAGCCGCTGGTCTCGCGGGCCGCGGTCGAGTCCTACGCGCAGGCCAAGGCCGCGATGCCTGACGACGACGAAGGCAAGATGATCGAGCTGGTGTCGCGGCCGAAGAAGCCGTCCTAGCCGGTCGCATCCACATGGGGCAGCCTCGTTCGGAACGCGGTCTCGGCATTGCCCTCGTCGTCGCCGCTGCGATTGCGTGGAGCACGGCGCCGTTCTTCACGCGCCTTCTGCCGTTTGATCCCTGGACCATTCTATTCTGGCGCGGCCTGTTCGCCGGCAGCCTGGTCACCATGCTCCTCGTCGTGATGCAAGGCCGCGCCGGGCTGCGGCAGTTGTTAGTGCCGGGGAAGGCAGGCCTGCTCGTGGCCTCATTGTCCGCGATCGGCATGATTTCGTTCATTCCCGCGCTGCAGATGACCGACGTCATGAACGTGGCGGTGCTGATCGCAACACAGCCGTTCGTCGCGGCCGCGCTGGCTTGGCTGTGGCTCAATGAGGCCGCGACATGGCGCACGCTGATCGCGAGCCTGATTGCCTTTGCCGGCGTGGTGATCACGGTCGGCGGTGTGCAAGCCGGTGCCGATCTCGGTGGCATCGCGCTCAGTTGCCTGATGGTGCTCGCCATCTCCACCATGACGGTGGTGGTCCGGCGCCATCGCGAGACGTCGATGGTGGCGGCAGCCGCACTGTCGAATTTCATCGGAAGCCTCGTCAGCCTTCCATTTGCGCGCGACATCGCCCATGTCGGCGGCCATGGCCTTTTGATCCTTGCGATGTTCGGCTGCCTCCAGGTCGCGCTCGGCCTGACCTTCTACATGCTCGGCTCGCGACTGCTGCCGTCGGGGCAGGCCTCCCTGATCGCGACGCTGGAAACGCCGCTGATGCCGTTCTGGATCTGGGTTGCCTTCCGCGAGATACCGGCCGTCCACGCGCTCATTGGCGGCGCGTTGGTGATTGGGGCGGTAGTTGCGGATATCGCGGGCGATCGCCGGTCACGGGGATGATCTCGAGCAATTTTGTCGGAAACCGGGTGGCGGGATTTTCCGCGTTGTCCTAGGCGAGCAGCCGCGCCGAGGTGAAACGCATGCCCCCAACCGACAACAGGATCGACGCGCGCGACTGGTCGCTGCTCGCGGTGCTCTCCGTTCTCTGGGGCGGCTCGTTCTTCTTCAACGGCGCGGCCTTGCGGGAATTGCCGCCGCTGACGCTGGTGTTCTTGCGCGTCGCGCTCGGCGCGGCCATGCTGCTGCCGCTGCTGCGCATGCAGGGGATCAGCTTTCCCAGAGGCACGACGGGCTGGAAGCCGTTCGTCGCGATCGGGCTGCTCAACAATGCCATCCCGTTCTCGCTGATCGTGATCGGCCAAACCTTCATCCCGAGCGGTCTGGCATCGATCCTGAACGCGACCACGCCATTGTTCACGGTGCTCGTGATGGCGGCGGCAGGCGAAGAGGCCTTGCACATCCGCCGCGTGGCCGGCGTAGCGCTGGGCCTTGTCGGCGTCATCATCCTGCGCGGATGGGGCCTCGAGACAAGACCGGGGCAGGGGCTCGGCATCCTGCTCTGCCTGGGCGGCGCCCTCAGCTACGGCTTTGCGGCGTTGGCAGCGCGGCGAATGCTGAAGGACTCCCCGCCGCTGGGCACGGCGACGTTTCAGCTGATGGCATCGACGGTGATGATGGCAATCATCGCTGGCGTGGTGGAGCAGCCATGGCGCCTCGCAGTGCCAGGTGTCGCGACATGGTCCGCGGTGCTTGGCCTTGCGGCCCTGTCGACGGCGCTCGCCTACATCGTCTTCTTTCAGATCATACGGCGCTCCGGTGCGACCAATGTCATGCTGGTGACGCTGCTCATTCCCGTCACCGCCATCCTGCTGGGATGGCTGGTGCTGGGGGAGCCGATCTCGATGCGCGAGATCGCAGGCGCCATCGTCATTGGCAGCGCGCTGCTCGTGATCGACGGACGCATTTTGAACCTGCTGCGGCGCAGCGAGTAAATTCCGGATTCGCGGTTTCATCTCGCGGAAAATCGAAGCGCTTGCCAGCCGCCAACGGCCTTGCGACACTCCCTGCAAAACAAGACTACAAAACAGGGGAGAGACCGATGCCGGGTCGTCGCAAAAACCTTGCTGCCCTCGCCATGCTTGCTGCCGGAGTGCTCATCACGACACCGGTCTCGGCGCAGAAAAAATACGACCCCGGCGCCAGCGACACCGAAATCAAGGTCGGCAACATCATGCCCTATAGCGGGCCGGCGTCGTCCTACGGTGTGATTGGCAAGACCGAGGCCGCCTTCTTCAGGATGATCAACGATCAGGGCGGCATCAACGGGCGCAAGATCAACTTCATCAGCTATGACGACGCTTATTCGCCGCCGAAGGCGATCGAGCAGGCGCGCAAGCTGGTCGAGAGCGACGAGGTGCTGTTGATCTTCCAGC
Organism: Bradyrhizobium sp. SBR1B; assembly: GCF_014198205.1. Classification (NCBI taxonomy): domain Bacteria; kingdom Pseudomonadati; phylum Pseudomonadota; class Alphaproteobacteria; order Hyphomicrobiales; family Nitrobacteraceae; genus Bradyrhizobium; species Bradyrhizobium sp. SBR1B. The sequence goes on along the minus strand of NZ_JACIHC010000004.1, from coordinate 545,668 downwards.
CGCTCGGCACGCCCTCGAATTCCGCGATCATGAAGTACATGAACGCCAAGAAGGTGCCGCAGCTGTTCGTCGCGTCCGGCGGCACCAAGTTCGGCGACCCCAAGAACTTCCCGTGGACCATGGGCTTCCAGCCCAACTACCAGAGCGAAGGACGCATCTACGCCAAGTACATTCGCGATCATTTCCCGAGCAGCAAGATCGCCGTCTTCTGGCAGAATGACGACGCCGGCAAGGACCAGTTCAAGGGTTTGAAGGACGGTCTCGGCGACAAGGCCAATATGATCATCGCCGACAAGTCCTACGAGGTCAGCGATCCCTCGATCGACTCGCAGATCGTCGCCCTGCACGATTCCGGTGCGGACATCTTCTTCTCATGGGCCGCGCCGAAAGGCTCGGCGCAGGCGATCCGGAAGGTCGGCGAGCTCGGCTGGAAGCCAAAATTCTTCCTGGCCAACACCGCGACCTCCGTCGCCTCGGTACTCAAGCCGGCCGGGCTCGACTACTCCAAGGACATCATCTCGACCATCTATCTGAAAGATCCGACCGACCCGGCCTGGGACAAGGATCCGGCCGTGGTGAAATGGCGGGAGTTCATGGACAAATATTACCCCGATGGCGACAAGACCAATTCCAACAACGTCTACGGTTATGTCCAAGCCGAGGCGATGGCGCAGGTGCTGAAGCAATGCGGCGATAATCTCACCCGCGAAAACGTCATGAAGCAGGCGGCAAACCTGAAGGACTATCACACCGACCTGATGCTGCCGGGCATCATGGTCAACACCTCACCGGACGATTATTTCCCGATCGAGCAGATGCAGCTGATGCGCTTCAACGGGCAAGCCTGGGAGCTGTTCGGCGACGTCATCACCGGCGAGGTCGGCCACGAGCGCAGCCAGTGATGATGTACAGTCGCCTTTTGTCGCGGGCTTAACCCGCGCTGAGACGCACGCCGGCGCGGAGGAACTTCTGCGGATCGACCGCTTCGCCCTCGATGCGGGTCTCGTAGTGCAGATGCGGACCGGTGGAGCGACCGGTCGACCCGACCAGACCGACGACCTGGCCGATCTTCACGGTCTCGCCGACCCTGACGTTGATCTCGGAGAGATGGCCATAGCGGGTCGAAAGTCCGTTGCCGTGGTCGACCTCGACCATGCGGCCGTAACCGCCGGACCAGCCGGCCGACACCACCTTGCCGTTGGCGGTGACGCGAACCGGATCGCCGGTGGCAGCGCGGAAATCGAGCCCGGTATGCATTGCGGGCCGGCCGAGGAAGGGATCGCTGCGGACGCCGAAGCCGGAGGTGAACTCGACCTCGCCGATGACGGGCTTGCGGTAGGGCACTAGCGCCAGCGTGCGGTTGAGACGGTCCATCTCGGCGCGCGTGGTGTTGATGCGGTAGAGCTGCTTCTCGAACGGTCCGGCGTTGGCCGTCAGTTTGACCGGCACGAAAGGACCACCCATCGCGCTGCGCGGCACGGCGGATTCGAGATTGGCGAGATTCAGGCCGAGATCGCTGACGACGCCGCGCATCCGGCGCATCCGTGAATCCATGCCTTCCTCGACGGCGCTGAGCGCCGCCATCTGGCGCCGTTCAACCTGGTCGAGCGAGGTCGTGAGCCGGACCAGGACGTTGTCGAAACCCTGGTTCTTGGCGAATTGGCTGGTCGGGGCCGCTGCGACAGTGGGGGCGCGCGATTCCAGGCGGGCCTCACGGTCCGGAGGCGCCACGAAAATCACGGTGTCGCTGATCGGCGAGGGTTTAGGCGTGCTCTGGCTCGAATCGCCGCGCTGGGGCGTCGCACGCGGAATCGAGCCGGTTACATCAGGCATGGCTCCGAGCGCCGTCGCCCGGGACTCCAGCGCCGTCTGGCGCTTCATGATCTGGTCGAGTTTCTGGTCGAACTGTTCCTGGTCGAGCAACTGGCGGCTGGTGGTGCGGTCGACCTTGGCGCGCAGCTCGGCGATGCGGTCCTCATAGGCGTATTGCATCTCGGCCTGGCGGGCGATCAACCGGGTCAGGACGTCGTCACGGAAAGCGAAATAGGTAGCGGTTGCCGCCGACCAGAGACCGAGCAGCACCACCGTGCCAACCACGATCCAGAACACCACGGGCCCGAAGCGAACCTGCTTGCCGGCATGGACGATGGTGTAGGCGTCGTCGGTCGCGGGAAGGGGAATCGCTGCGGTTGCCGCGGGGGCAGGACGGCGTTGGGAGGCCCGTCCGCGGTCGTGAGGATGATGTTGGGCGTACTGCGAGTATTGGGCAGAACTTTTCGACATCGGCACTCCCGCGCCGGTCGGATGAGTCCGTACGGCCTAATTGCCGCAGCAATCTGGGCGGTCATGGTTAATTTTCCGGAAACGGGAACGCGCGAATTTAAAGGACTGGTTAAAGACTTCTTGCCGCTTCCAGCACCTCGTCGGCATGACCGTCGACCCGGACATTGCGCCAGATCCTGGCCAGTTTGCCATCGGCCCCGACCAGTATCGTGGTGCGAAGAATCCCAAGGAAGCTCTTGCCATACATGGACTTTTCGCCCCAGGCGCCATAGGCTTCCAGCATCTGGTGCGTCTCATCCGAGATCAGGGGGATACCGAGCTTGTGCTTGTCGCGAAACTTCTCCTGAGCCTTTAACGGATCGGCGGAGACGCCGAGCACGGCAGTGTCGGCAGCCGCGAAGGCACCGGCGAGGCGAGTGAAGTCGATCGCCTCCCGGGTGCACCCCGGGGTGTCGGCGCGGGGGTAGAAGAACAGGACGAGCTTTCGGCCGGCATAGTCCGCCAATGTGACGACCTCGCCGCCGTCGCGGGGCAGGCGGAAGGCGGGGGCCTTCTGGCCCTCGGTCAGGCCCGACTTCGCCTTGGCGGGCGGAGACACCGATTTGGAGGAATTTAACTGTTTCGATGCGGCCGTATGTGATCCTGCTTTTGCTAAGGTCCCGGTTGATTTGCTCGCCGGTGTCCGCGGCGTTTTCGCGGACTTTGTCGGAGTAGAGGCCCGCGTTTTCGGGGCCTGCTTTTTAGCCGTCGGACTGCCGGAGGGCGTTTTGGACGATTTCGTTCGGGATTTCTTGGACATACGCCTTCCTTTCGACGCTTTCGGCGGGTCAACCGAAACGGTATTGCAGCTCTCGTCCGGTGTGCCGGAATCGCGCCCTCGGCTGGGCAAGTCTGGCGGCGCCGGAGTATGGTTACAAGGAATTCCACGCACCACCCCACTGCTCGTTGAACGCGCTCCCGGGGCGAAATGACGAACAGCAGGAATATTCGAGGTATGGCGGCAATGCCGGCGCAGGGAGCTTCGCTTCCCGCGGACGGCTGCGGTCCCGGCGGCGCTCAATCCTATGACGGGCGCCTGTATCGAGAGGCAATGGCAAGGAATAAGTCGCCCCAGGATTACAATCGGGACTTCGATCGGCGCGGCGTTCAGCAACAGCCGCAGGAATGGGACGACGCCGATTGGGATCCGGATCAGGAGGCGGCCGCGGGCCATCGCGCGCGCCGGCTGCTGTCGCGTTCCAATTCGGGCTTTCATCGCTTCGGTGACGGGTTTGGGGCGCTACGCCGCTGGCTGGCTGCCGATCGCTGGCTAAAGCGCGTCGTCCTTGTCGTCGGGACTCTCGCCGTCATCTTCATCGGCTGCTTCGGCGCGCTGTGGTGGCGGCTCGGTGCCGGCCCCATCAATCTCGACATTGCAACGCCATGGCTGGCGGCCGCGATCGAAGACAATATCGGTCACGGCAACACGGTTGAGATCGGAGGCACACAGATCGAGCGCGCCGGCCGGGTCCGCATCGCCGTCCGCATCCGAGACATCATCGTCCGCGATCGCGATCACGCCATCGTTGCCAGCGCGCCGAAGGCTGAAGTGAAGCTATCGGGTGCGGGCCTCTTGATGGGTCACCTGCGCGCCGAGAGTCTCAATCTGGTCGATGCTGAACTCGCGATCCGCATCGCGCCCGACGGTACCGTCACCGTGTCCGCCGGCGATACCGCAAAGCCGCTGGCAACCGGCGTCGCCTCGAAGAAGGACGCGGGTCTGCCGCCGACATTCCCGCGCAACGGTGTCCCGCCGCCGCCATTCGCCACGGGGCCCGCGAGCCAGGATCCATCCCAAGCCGCCTCTCAAGGCCCGCCTCAGGCGACGGCACAAAGCGGCATCCTTCAGGGCCTCGACTGGCTCGACAGTCTGAGCATGACCGGCCTCGACGGCCAGAATCTCAACGAGATCGGCCTGAAGAACGGCAATCTGATCGTCGACGATCAGCAGCGCGGCAGCAAATGGTCGTTTGAGAACATCACGCTCAGCCTGCGTCGGCCGAGCCGGGGTGGCGTCACGCTCAGCCTGGGCGAAGAGGGCGCGCGTCCGTGGATGCTGCGCGCCACGATCGGGCCTGCCGAGAACGGCGTGCGCTCGGTCGACATCAAGGCCGACAAGGTCTCGACCTCCAACATCCTCCTGGCACTGCGGGTCAAGGATCTCACCTACACCGCCGACCTGCCGCTGACGGGCGAGCTCAAGGGCGAACTCGGCCGCGATGGCGTGCCGACCTTCTTCCGCGGCAAGATGGCGGTCGGCGCCGGCAATATCATCGACACCGACACGCCGGACTATCCGATGGCGATCGACCAGGCCGAGATCAACGTCGAGTGGGACGCCAATCGGCGGGTGCTGGTGGCACCGTTCAAGGTCCTGTCGGGCGCGAACCGCCTGACGCTTCTGGCTCATCTGGAGCCGCCCAACGGCACCATCAATGACTGGCAGCTCGGCTTCAGCGGCGGTTCGATCCTGCTCGGCGGCATCGACAACGAGCCGCCGCTCGTCTTCAACCGCATCGCGATCGGCTTCCGCTTCGACACCGACCACAAGCGCCTCTTGCTGACGCAGGCCGACATCAGCAATGGCGAGATCGGTGTCGCCGGCACGGGTGCGATCGACTATTCCGGCGAGCCGCGGCTGACGCTGGGCTTTGCGGGAACGCCGATGTCGGCCTCCGCGCTGAAGCGGATGTGGCCGACGCTGGTCGTTCCCGAGTTGCGCGAATGGGTGATCGAGCGGATCGAGCGCGGTACGCTCCAGCGCATCGAGATCGGCGTCAATTCGCCGACGAAGAACCTTCCGCGCAAGGGCCCGCCGATTCCCGACGACGGCCTCTCGGTCAACATCGTCGCGAGCGGCGTCGCGGTCCGTCCCGTGGACGGCATGCCCGTTGTGCACGATGCCGATCTGAAGGCGCGCGTGACCGGCCGCACCGCGACCGTGACCATCGGGCAGGGCATTGCCGATACGCCCGCCGGCCGTAAGGTCACGATTTCCGATTTCGTCTTCGAGGTGCCGGATATGGCGCCCAAGCCGTCGCCGTCGCGGACCAGGTTCCGCGTCGACGGACCCGTGCCTGCGGCGGCCGAGATGCTCTCGAATGATCGCCTGAGTGATCTGTCATCGACCGTCGTCGATCCCAACACCAGCAAGGGGACGTTCACGGCGAACATCCAGCTCGGCCTGCCGGTCAAGGGCGAGCTGACCAAGGCGGACACGACCTACGCCGTCACCGCCGATCTCAACGGTTTTGCCGCCGACAAGCTGGTGATGAACCAGAAGCTGGAGGCCAACAGCCTCAAGATCGTCGCGAGCAACACGGGTTATCAGGTCAAGGGCGACGTCAAGATCAACGGGCAGGCGGCGTCGCTCGACTATCGCAAGCCCGCCGAGGGCGACGCGGATGTCAGGTTGCAGGCGACGCTGGACGATGCGAGCCGGGCGCGCCTGGGATTCGATCTCAGCCCCGCCGTCAGCGGATCGTTGCCGATCAAGCTGTCGGGCAAGATCGCCGGCGGCCCCGATCAGACGACGAAGCTCGGCGTCGAGGCCGACCTGACCTCGGTGAAGCTCGACAATATCCTGCCCGGCTGGGTCAAGCTGCCGGGCAAGTCGGGCAAGGCCAGCTTCAAGGTCGTGCCGACCGCGCAATCGACGCGTCTGGAAGACATCGTCATCGAAGGCGGTGGCGCCTCGATCAAGGGCTCGCTCGAGGTCGACGCGAACGGCGATCTCATGAACGCGAACTTCCCGACCTATTCGCCGTCCGATGGCGACAAGGCGTCGCTGAAGGTGGAGCGCAGCCAGGATGGCGTCATCAAGGGCACGATGCGCGGCGACGTGTTTGACGGTCGCGGCTTCCTGAAGTCGGCGATCTCCGGCAATTCCAAGGACGACAAGAACAAGATGAAGAACGTCGATTTCGACATCGACGTGAAGCTCGGTGCCGTCGCCGGTTTCAACGGCGAGGCGATGCGCAGTGTCGATGCCAAGATGTCGAAACGCAATGGTGCCATCAAGGCGTTCACGCTGAGCGGCAAGGTCGGCAAGGACACGCCGGTGGCGGCTGACCTGCGCGGCGGCCGTGCGCAAGGCAACCGCGAGGTGATCTACCTCCAGACCAACGATGCCGGCGCGCTGCTGCGGTTCACCGACACCTACACCAAGGCGGTCGGCGGCCAGATGGTGGTGGCGATGGAGCCGCCGACATCCGAGCCGAACACCTCGCGCGAGGGCCTCATCAACGTCCGCGACTTCACGGTGAAGGGCGAGGCGCAGCTCGAACGCGTCGCCGCTGGCGCGCCCAACGGCACCGGCAACGGCGTCTCGTTCAGTGCGCTCCGCGCCGAGTTCACGCGGCAGAACGGTGCGCTGACGGTCCGCGACGGCGTGGTCAAGGGTCCCATGATCGGCGCCACCATCGAGGGCTCGATCGACTATCCCGGCAACCAGGTCTGCATGAGCGGCACCTTCGTGCCGATGTATGGCGTCAACAACATCTTCGGCCAGATCCCGTTGTTCGGCATCTTCCTCGGCGGCGGCAACAATGAAGGGCTGATCGGCGTGACCTATGAGGTCGTCGGCACGCCGGCCGCGCCCGTGATGCGCGTCAATCCGATCTCGGCGATGGCCCCCGGCCTGTTCCGCAAGATCTTCGAGTTCAACACCGGCAAGCAGAACTCGCCGTTCGAGGAATTCCCCTCGCAGTCGAACGACGGTTCGACCGGCTCGACGCGCCAGCTCTCGAGCGGCTGCAGCCTGACGCGACGGTAACCACCCATAGTCCCAAGTGCCCGTCATGCCCGGGCTTGTCCCGCCTGCGCGGCCGGAGCGGCTTCGGCTCGGCGAAGGCCGGGCATCCACATTCTTCGTCGCGGCCAAAAACGTAGATGGCCGGGACAAGCCCGGCCATGACGAATGTGGCGACGCTCTCGCGCCAAATGTCTTGATTCTGGAGTGACGCGTTAGGCGGCGCGCACGCCGGCGAGGAATGTCCCGACTTCGCCGGAGAGCTGCTCGGCCTGCTTGGACAGGTTCGAGGCGGCGGCGAGCACCATGCCGGCGGCGTTGCCGGTCTCGTTCGCGGCGGTCGAGACGCCGCCGATATTGGTGGTGACTTCCTTGGTGGCTTCCGCGGTCTGCGAGACGCTGCGGGCGATCTCGGCGGTGGCGGCGCCTTGCTCCTCGATGGCAGCCCCGATCGAGGTGGCGATGCGGCTGACCTCCTCGATGGTGGCGGTGATGCCGCCGATGGCGTCCACGGCCTCCTTGGTCGCGCCCTGAATCTGCGCGATCTTGTCGCCGATCTCGCGGGTGGCTTCGGCAGTCTGGCTCGCCAGCGACTTCACCTCGGAAGCGACGACGGCAAAGCCGCGGCCGGCTTCACCGGCGCGCGCGGCCTCGATGGTGGCGTTGAGTGCGAGCAGGTTGGTCTGCGCGGCAATGCTGGAGATCAGCTCGGCGACGTGCTCGATCTGCTGGGCGCCGTCCGAGAGCGCACGCACGATGGTGTCGGTGCGGCGCGCGCTGTCGACCGCGCGGCCCGTGACTTCTGCGGACTGAGCGACCTGGCGGCTGATCTCGGTGATGGAGGAGGAGAGCTCCTCGGCGGCAGCCGCGACGGTCTGGACGCGCTGGCTCGCCTCGGTGGCGGCCGTGCCGACCACGGCGGCGCGGCGGTTGGTGCCTTCGGCCGTGGATGACATCGACTTGGCGGTGGTCTCGAGCTCGCCGGAGCCGGAGGCCATCAGGCCGACGAGCTGACCGACGGAGGCATCGAAGCGATCGGCGAGGGCGATCAGGGCGTCGCGCTTCTCCTGCTCGCTGCGGGTCTTGGTGGCGACCTGCTCGGCTTCCAGGTTACGCGCCGTCAGCGCGGTCTGACGCAGGACTTCAAGCGTCTCGGCCATGCGGCCGATCTCGTCGCCGCGGTCGGTCTCCTCGACCGGCTTGTCGATGGCGCCCTCCGAAATCTCCTGCATGCGGTTCTTCTGGCGGTCGAGTGCGCCGAGCACGTCGCGGGCGATCAGCCAGGACAGCGTCGCCATCAGCATCATCAGGCCGATGCCGATCGCGGCAAGCTCCAGCGTCAGGGCGCGCACGTCGGCGTCGATGTCGTCGACATAGAGACCGTAGCTGATGGTCGCGTTCCAGGGCGCGAATTTGCGCGCGAAGACGGTCTTGCGCACGGGCTCGGTCTGGCCGGGGCGGGGGTAGAGATAGGAGGTCACTCCGCCCTGTGCGGTCTCGCCGCCGGCCTTGATGATGGCGTCGGCGATCAAGACGCCGTTAGAGTCCTTGGCCCCAGTGATCTTGCCTTCCAGCTGCTGGTTGGCGCCGTTCACCAGGATGGAGGTGTCGGGGTTGTAGACAACGGGGTAGCCCTGGTTGCCGTTGAAGTTCATGCGGCGGCCACGCTGGTGGAACTGGGCCTTGGCGTCGGCCGGCGTCAGCTTGCCGGCGGCAACCTCTTCCTGAAGCGATTGCGCGTAGTTGTAGAGCAGCTCTACCGCAGTCCGCATCTGCTGGACGCGATCCTCCATCATGCGACTCTTGCTGAGGACGGACGATACGCCGATGATGGCCGTGACTGTGAGAGCTGAAAGACAGACCATGCTGGCGAGCTTGGTCCGGATCTTGAGATGACTCATCAGCTTCATCGCGGCCTCGAAAGAAATGGTTGTTATTGCTCGCGTCGGTAGCATGAAGTTCTTACCAATCATGAATGGACGCGTGCGACGTGCTGCCGCGCGCGCAGCGTCCGCAGCCGGATGCGCAAGCATGCAGGCGGAATCGCGCTGTGCCAGTGCGTGGCGCGTCAGGTCGTCGAGACAGATGATGTCGGAATTTGGTGGTGACCGAGCCGGGCCGGAGCGGCAATGAACCGATTCGTTCACCGCATCGTCATGGCCGTGCTGCTCTTGGCTGCCCTGGTTCTGATCTGGAACGTGCTGGGCGCGCGCTGAGTCGGCACCGGCAGATCCGCCGGTGCCGACTTGCTTTCAGGTTAACTAGCGAGCGCCTCAGCGCCGTGCGTAGGCGTCGCCCGCCGCGTCGCTCTCCTTGCCCAGCAGCGCATCGACGCTGACCGAACCGCCGCCGGCGGCCGCGAGGTAGAGGCAGGCGAAGCAGAACAGGATTGCTGCGGTGCCGCCATTGAGCAGCGGCAGGAACACAGGCGCTTCGCCTTTGAGCATGTGGCCCATGAAGTAAGCGAAGGCCATTTCGCCCGAGAGAATGAAAGCGGTGAGGCGGGTGAACAAGCCGAGCATCAGAAGCGCGCCGAGCACGAGCTCGAGCGCACCGGCCGTCCAGATCAGCGGCGGGATGTTGGCGAAGTAGGGGAGCACCGGAAACTTGAAGATCTTTGCGATGCCGTACTGGAACAGCAGCAATCCGGTGACGAAGCGGAACAGGCTCAAGAGAACCGGTTGAAAGCGAGTGAGATACGGAAAGTTCATTGGTTTGTGCCCTCCATCCAATGCTGCGACTTGGACCGCATTCGGTTTCGCCCTGCAAGCCGTGCACACTCGATTCGTCCTGACATTTTCGTCATGTCGGACAAAACACCGCAGGCCAGGATTTCAGCCCGGTACGACCGCACTTTTTGCGCGTGTTCCCCGTCGCACCCATCCGTAATTTGCCGGTGACGCGGATGCGCGCAAGTTACCTCCAGGAAACTTACCGCCGCAAGGCGGGCACGATCAGGAACGGGATCATCCCGAGCACCACGCTCGCAAGTGCGAAAGCAAGCAGCGCGTTATACCCGTGGGTCGCGTCATGGATCAGGCCGCCGCTCCAGGAGCCGAACGCCGAGCCGAGTCCACTGCCGATCGAGATGGTGCCGTAGATGGTGCCGACCCGCTTGCCCTGGAAAATCCTCATCGCCGTGGCGCTGATCAGCGGGCCGCGCGAGCCCATCATGCTGCCGAAGCAGACGACGAAACCGGTGAGCAGCAGGATGTTCGGAGAATACTGCAACAGCCACAGCAGGACGATGCCGAGGATCGAGATCGCGTAGCTCAGCAGCACCGACGGCCGGCGCCCGATCAGGCCGTCGAGCGCGGACACGCCGAGCATGCCGAACACAAGCACGACGCCGGAGAAACCCCAGGCGGTCGCAGCCTGCAGCGGCGGAAAGCCGGCGTCGATCAGATAGGCCACGATCTGCGCGGCAATTGAGTACATGCCGACGGCAGTGAAGAAGAAGGTCCAGAACAGCGCCCAGAAGGCGTGATGGCGCATGGCACGAAGGAGGGTCCAGCCATTGTCGACGAAATCAGGATCGGTCCTCTTCACGACATGCGGCGAGCCCGCAGCGAACAGCCGCCACGGCAGCAGCATCAGCGGGAGCAACAGGCCGAGTGCCGTAAAGCCGAACAGCTGGTAGGTGTCGCGCCAGCCGACGTGATCGATCAGGAGCTGCGAGGCCGGCAGCAGCGCCAGCACGCCGCCGCCCATCGCCGAATACACCACCGACATTGCAGTCGGCAGGCGGGGTCCGAACCAGCGGCCGAGCAGGATCGAGTTCGGCACGATGCCGATGAAGGCAACGCCGATGCCGACGCAGAGGCCGATCGAGAGTTGGAACTGCCAGAGATGTTGCGCGTGGGCTGCGACCAGGAACGCCGCGCCCAGCAGCAACAGCCCGAGCGCATAGACGATGCGTGGTCCGGAATGGTCGAACAGGCGTCCGACGAAGGGCGCAGTGAGACCGCTCGCGAGCCAGGTCAGTGAATAGACCGAGACGATCTGCGCGCGGTCCCAGCCAAAACTTTCCGAAATCGGTTTCAGGAACACCGTAAAGCTGTCGCCGAGCCCGCGGCCGAGCACGGCCAGCGTGAAGCACAGCGCGAGCACGACGAGCGCGGTGCGAACAGCGTCCCGCTGATCGCTCGCGACGTTCTCCCTGGGCGTGTTCTGATCCATTGCCTGTCAGGGAGCGCGCATCCGTGCGCCCTGACAAGCAGCGAAAAGCTCATACGCCTATGCAGGCTTAAGCAGGACGTGCTTCTTCTTGCCGAAGGAGAGCTTGATCACGCCCTCGGGCGTCAGATTGTCTGTCGACAGTGCCATCTTTTCGTCAGTGACCGGCTCGTCGTTGACGCGAAGGCCGCCGCCCTTGATCTGGCGCCGGGCTTCGCCGTTGGAAGCAACGAGGCCCGCCTTGACGAAGGCGTTGAGCACGCCGAATCCGGCGTCGATCTCGCCCCGCGGAATTTCCACCGTCGGCAGGGTTTCGGCCAGCGCGCCTTCCTCGAAGGTGCGGCGCGCGGTCTCCGCCGCCTCGTTCGCGGCCTCGCGGCCGTGCAGCAGCGCGGTCGCTTCAGTGGCGAGCACCTTCTTGGCCTCGTTGATCTCCGAGCCGCCGAGCGCTTCGAGCTTCCTGATCTCAGCCATCGGCAGCGTCGTGAACAGCTTCAGGAATTTGCCGACGTCGGCATCCTCGGTGTTGCGCCAGTACTGCCAGAAATCATAGGGCGAGAACGCGTCGGCGTTGAGCCAGACTGCGCCTTGCGCGGTCTTGCCCATCTTGGCGCCCGATGCGGTCGTCAGCAGCGGCGTCGTCAGCGCGAACAGCTGGTGCGTGCCCATGCGGCGGCCGAGATCGACGCCCATGATGATGTTGCCCCACTGGTCCGAGCCGCCCATCTGCAATTTGCAGCCGGTGCGCTTGGCAAGCTCGACGAAGTCGTAGGCCTGGCAGACCATGTAGTTGAACTCGATGAAGCTCATCTCCTGCTCGCGCTCGAGGCGCAGCCGGACGGAGTCCATCGTCAGCATGCGGTTGACCGAGAAGTGCCGGCCGACGTCGCGCAGCATCTCGATCCAGTTCAGCTTGGTCAGCCACTCCGCATTGTCGAGCATGACGGCGTCGCTTGCGCCGCTGCCGTAGCGCAGCACTTTCGCGAACACGCCGCGGATCGATTCCTTGTTGGCCTCGATCTCGGCAATGGTGCGCATCGCGCGCGTCTCGTCCTTGCCGGAGGGATCGCCCACCATGGTGGTGCCGCCGCCCATCAGCGTGATCGGCTTGTTGCCGGACTGCTGCAACCAGTGCAGCATCATCATGGTCAGATAATTGCCGATATGCAGCGAGCGGGCGGTGCAATCGTAGCCGACATAGGCGGTCGCCTCGCCCTTGGCGGCGAGCGCGTCCAGCCCCTCGAAATCGGAGCATTGGTGGATGAAACCACGTTCCTGCAGGATATTGAGGAAATCCGATTTAAATGCAGTCATCTGTCGGCATGCCCAACAATTCTTGGTTTACTGTTTCGGGAGCAATTTAAGGGTCTTCCGTGGGAACCCGATTGCTGCCCGCCACTTGGCGCTGTGGCATTATAAGATGTGTCCCTCTGGCACAAGATCGGCATGCCGGAGGGGGTCTCTTGAGGACGCTGATCCATGATGTTGACGGCACTCGGTTTGATGAGCGGCACCTCGCTGGACGGGGTGGATGTCGCGCTGATCGAAACCGATGGAAAACAGGTGAAGGCATTTGGGCCGTCCGGCTACCGGGCCTATAGCCCTGCGGAGCGCAATCTGCTGCGTCAGGCCCTCTCCGAGGCTGTGCACCTGGCGCAACGTGACGCCCGGCCAGGCATCCTGGCCGAGGCCGAGCGCGCGGTAACACGGGCCCACGCCGAGGCGGTTGCCAACTTCTTCGCCCAGAACCGCATGAAGCCCGAGGATGTCGACATCGTCGGCTTCCACGGCCAGACCGTGCTGCACCGCCCCGAGCGGCGCCTGACGGTGCAGATCGGTGACGCCGCGGCGCTGGCGAAGGCGATCCATATCCCAGTGATGCATGATTTCCGCGCCGCCGACGTCGAGGCCGGCGGGCAGGGAGCGCCCTTCGTACCAGTCTACCACCGCGCGCTCGCCAACTCGCTGGATCGCGAGGGGCCGATCGTCGTGGTCAATATCGGCGGCGTCTCCAACATCACCTATATCGACGGCAACGATACGCTGATCGCCTGCGACACCGGCCCCGGCAACGCGCTGCTGGACGATTTCATGTACCGCACCATGAACCAGGCGTTCGATGCGGAAGGAAAGTTCGCAGCCCTCGGGAAGGTCGATGAGGCCTGGATCGCTCGCGCGCTGGAGCTGCCGTTCTTTGCGCTGCCTCCGCCGAAATCGCTCGATCGCAACGATTTTGCCGCCTTGAGGCTCGGCGACGTGGCGCCGGCCGACGGTGCGGCGACCCTGACCGCCTTCACCGCGACGGCGATCACCCGCATCATCCCGTTGCTCCCGCGTCGGCCGCGCAGCTGGATCGTCTGCGGCGGCGGCGCCCGCAACCTCACCATGCTCCGCATGCTGCGGGAGCGGGTGGGATCGGCGACAGTCGAGGCCGCCGAGACGCTCGGCTGGGCCTCCGACGCCATCGAAGCCCAGGCCTTCGGCTTCCTCGCGGCGCGCGGGCTGAAGGGCCTGCCATTGTCCTATCCGACCACCACGGGCGTGCCGATGCCGATGACGGGCGGGGTGATCGCGCGGCCCTGAGCGCGGCCGTTGTTCGCGCGCCGTCATCGCGAGCGACAGCGGAAGCAATTCCAAGGGACGCAGTCATTCCCCGCGAAGGCGGGGAATCCAGTACGCCGCGGCTTATCGGTTCAATCACTGCCGTCTAGCTGGCTGCACCGCAGGGCCCCAAGGCTGTTTCGTCTCCGTATCCTGCTGGCCGCGGCCTGCGTCGCCTTTATCGCGATCGGAATGGCGATCAACCTACTCCCGGTTCGGCCGTAACGCCAGTTCAATGCAGTTGCATTGATCTTGACGTGTGCATGCAAGTGCATTTATATTGGATGCAGTTGCATCGAACCGCCGGGATCGCGCCATGACCGCTTCACTGAAACTGATCAGCCACAAGCTTTGTCCCTACGTGCAGCGCGCCGTGATCGCGCTGACGGAGAAGGGCGTTCCGTTCGAGCGGGTCGATATCGATCTCGCCAACAAGCCGGACTGGTTCTTAAAGCTCTCGCCGCTCGGCAAGGTGCCGGTGCTGGTTGTGACGACCGACAAGGGCGAGGTCGCGCTGTTCGAGAGCAACGTGATCTGTGAATACATCGAGGAGACGCAAACAGGCCTCGAGCTGCATCCGGCGGATGCGCTGAAGCGTGCCGAGCATCGCGCCTGGATGGAGTTCGGCTCGGCGATCCTCGGCGACCTCTGGGGACTGGAGACGACGACGGATCCGGCGACCTTCGAAACCAAGCGCCAGGCGCTCGCTGCGAAATTCGCGCGCGTCGAGGCAGCGCTTGGCGCGGGCCCGTATTTCGCAGGCGATGCGTTCAGCCTGGTCGATGCGGTGTTCGCACCCGTCTTCCGCTATTTCGATGTGTTCGACGAACTGACCGAGCTCGGCATCTTCAGCGATCTTCCGAAGGTGCGGGCGTGGCGTGCGGAGCTGGCGAAGCGTCCGAGCGTACGCACCGCGGTCGGCGCCGACTATCCGCAATTGCTGCGGGCTTTCCTGGTGCGGCACGACGCCCATCTGCTCAAGCTCGCCGCCTGAGGCGAGCCGATGTCACAATCCATGGCCTGGCTGATGCTGGTGATCGCCGGCGCGCTCGATGTCGGCTGGGCGATCTCGATGAAGTACGCGGAAGGCTACACGCGGGTGGGCTGGAGCATCGCTTCGCTGGTGTTGCTCGCGGCCTTCGTCTTCCTGCTCGGGCGCGCCTTGAAGGTGCTCGAGGTTGGCGTTGCCTATTCGGTGTGGACCGGCATTGGGGCTGCCGGAACCTTCGTCATGGGCGTGGTGCTGTTCGGCGAGACCTTGAGCGCGATGAAGCTTGCCGGCATCGCGCTCGTCTTGACGGGGATCGCCGCGCTCAAGCTGGCTTGAGCTGCGAGCCTTGGCTTCGTAGCCCGGATGGAGCGGAGCGCAATCCGGGGCCGTGTATCCGCGGATGGATTTTCCCGGATTTCGCTTCGCTCCATCCGGGCTACAAGGTCTCAGCGCACGTTCGCGAGCCGCATGTCGAGATAGGCGGTGATGGTTTCCATCAGCGGCTCGAGCTTGGCGTCGAAGAAATGGTTGGCGCCGGGGATGACCTGCTGGTCGATCACGATGCCCTTCTGCGTCTTCAGCTTCTCGACCAGCGTGTTGACGTCCTTCGGCGGCACCACCGCGTCCTTCTCGCCATGCACGATCAGGCCCGACGACGGGCAGGGCGCAAGGAACGAGAAGTCGTAGAGGTTGGCCGGCGGCGCGATCGAGATGAAGCCCTCGACCTCGGGGCGGCGCATCAGAAGCTGCATGCCGATCCAGGCGCCGAAGGAGAAGCCGGCGACCCAGCAAGCGCGCGCTTCGGGATTGATGGTCTGCGCCCAGTCGAGGGCTGCGGCGGCGTCCGACAATTCGCCGGTGCCGTGGTCGAACGAGCCCTGGCTGCGGCCGACGCCGCGGAAATTGAAGCGCAGCACCGAGAAGCCACGATGCGCGAACGCATAATAGCACTGGTACACGATCTGATGATTCATCGTGCCGTGAAACTGCGGATGCGGATGCAGGATCATCGCGATCGGCGCGTTCTTCTGCTTGGCCGGGTGATAGCGGCCTTCGAGACGGCCGGCAGGGCCAGTGAAAATAACTTCAGGCATCGATGATCTCTTGATTGACTTGCTGGAGAGACGATCCTCGGCAATCAACCGATTGTGGCCTCATCGGCAGGTGCCGACGGAAGCGCGAATGAAGGGTGAGAAGGCGCGCCTTGCGGTGATGCGCTGAAGGCGTGCGGTGACTTGACGGTGCGGGTTCTAACATAGGCAGAGGGTCAAAAAGCAAGCATCTTGAACATCACCCAATGGGCTCAAGGCGTTAGCGTGTCATGGTCGCGTCATCGGCTGTCGCGGATCTGGAATCGCCCGTTGCCAAGCGCATGTCGGGGCGCCATGTCGAGCTTGAGGGGCCCCCACGGGCCAAGTTTCCCAAGCAAGGTAATATAATACTAGATGCGGAACCGCGTTTATCTCGACTGGAATGCGACCACACCGCTACGCGCCGAAGCGCGACGCGCGATGCTCGCCGCCTGGGACCTGGTCGGCAACCCGTCCTCAGTCCATGCCGAGGGGCGGGAGGCGCGACGGCTGGTCGAGGAGGCCCGCGCCGCGCTCGCGGTGGCGGTAGGGGCGCTGCCGCGGAACGTCGTCTTCACCTCCGCAGGCACGGAAGCCAACGCGCTGGCGCTGTCGCCTGGCCTGCGGCGGTCATCCGGCGGCCCGGTCGAGCGGCTGCTGGTCTCGGCCGTGGAGCACGCTTCGGTGCTGGCCGGTGGCCGGTTCCCGGCGGAGAGGGTCAGCCCGATCCCGGTGACGCGTTCCGGTGTGGTTGACCTCGACCATCTCACGAGTCTGCTCGGTGACGGCGCTCCGGCACTGGTTTCCGTCATGGCCGCGAACAACGAAACCGGCGCGCTCCAGCCGGTCGCCGAGATCGCCCGGATCGTCCACGAGGCCGGCGGCCTCCTGCACGTCGATGCAATCCAGGCGCTTGGAAAAATTCCATTTGAAATCAACGCTATCGGCGCGGATCTTGCGACTTTTTCTGCGCATAAGGTCGGCGGCCCCAAGGGCGTCGGCGCTCTGGTCGTGGCGGAGGGACTGACGGGACTGGAGCCGTTGTTGCGGGGAGGCGGCCAAGAGCTGAACCGACGCGCGGGAACCGAGAATGTTGCGGGAATCGCCGGCTTTGGCGCAGCGGTGAAGGCCGCGCTTCAAACTCTTTCCGAAGATGCGGAACAGATGGCAACCCTCAGAATTCGCTTGGAAAACGGCATCCGAGCAATCGACGGCGCAACGATCTTCTCGAACGAGGTGACGCGGTTGCCAAATACCGTCCTTTTCACCGCGCCCGGCCTCAAGGCTGAAACCGCCGTGATCGGCTTCGACCTCGAAGGCATCGCAGTCTCCTCAGGTTCGGCCTGTTCCTCGGGTAAGGTCCAGCCGTCCCACGTGCTGTCGGCGATGGGGTACGATCCCGCCGTGGCCCAGGGAGCGGTGCGCCTCAGTCTGGGCTGGTCCACGGAACTCGAAGACATCGATAGGGCGTTAGAGGCTTGGCGAAAGCTCGGTAATACCCTACTTAAGAGCTAAGCGATGAAACACGGCTTGAACGGTTCTAAGCGCGTGCTTTCCGCCAAAAAACATCGTAATAGACACCGTAATAATCGTTCGAGTTTGATCCACCGCGGTCCTTGAAACCGCGAGCGGAGGATGGAATGCCAGCCGTACAAGAGACGGTCGAGCGCGTGAAGCGCATCGACGTCGACCAGTATCGTTATGGGTTTGAGACCCTGATCGACTCCGAGAAGGCCCCCAAGGGGCTTTCGGAAGAGATCGTAAAATTCATCTCGCAGAAGAAGAACGAACCCGACTGGATGCTCCAGTGGCGGCTCGAGGCCTATCGGCGCTGGCTGACCATGACCGAGCCGACCTGGGCGCGCGTCGACTATCCCAAGATCGACTTCCAGGACCTCTATTACTACGCGGCGCCGAAGCCGAAGAAGACGGTCACCTCGCTGGACGAGATCGATCCGGAGATCCTGAAGACCTACGAGAAGCTCGGCATTCCCTTGCGGGAAGTCGCCATGCTCGAAGGTGTCGAGCCCAAGCCCGGTGAGGAAGATCCGGCGCGCCGCAAGATCGCGGTCGATGCGGTCTTCGATTCGGTTTCGGTTGCGACCACGTTCAAGGCGGAGCTGAAGAAGGCCGGCGTGATCTTTATGCCGATCTCGGAAGCGATCCGCGAGCACCCTGAATTGGTGCAGAAATATCTGGGATCGGTAGTTCCGACCTCGGACAATTTCTACGCGACACTGAACTCGGCGGTGTTCTCCGACGGCTCGTTCGTCTACGTGCCGCCGGGCGTGCGCTGCCCGATGGAGCTGTCGACCTATTTCCGCATCAACGAGCGCAATACCGGCCAGTTCGAGCGCACGCTGATCATCGCCGACAAGGGCGCCTACGTCTCCTATCTCGAGGGCTGCACCGCGCCGCAGCGCGACGAGAACCAGCTGCACGCCGCCGTGGTCGAGCTCGTCGCGCATGACGATGCCGAGATCAAATATTCGACGGTGCAGAACTGGTACCCCGGCAATTCGGAAGGCAAGGGCGGCATCTACAATTTCGTCACCAAGCGTGGCGACTGCCGCGGCAACCGTTCGAAGATCTCCTGGACCCAGGTAGAAACGGGTTCGGCGATCACCTGGAAGTATCCGAGCTGCATTCTCCGCGGTGACAATTCGAGCGGTGAGTTCTACTCGATCGCGATCTCGAACGGCTTCCAGCAGGTCGATTCGGGAACCAAGATGATTCATCTCGGCAAGAACACGTCGAGCCGCATCATCTCCAAGGGCATCGCGGCCGGCAAGTCGCAGAACACCTATCGCGGCCTCGTCACCGCGCACCGGAAAGCGACCGGCGCGCGCAACTTCACCGCCTGCGACTCGCTGCTGATCGGCGATAAATGCGGCGCGCACACCGTTCCGTACATCGAGGCCAAGAACTCCTCGGCGACGTTCGAGCACGAAGCGACGACCTCGAAGATCTCCGAGGACGTGCTGTTCTACTGCATCCAGCGCGGTCTCTCGCAGGAGGAGGCGGTCGGCCTCGTCGTCAACGGCTTCGTCAAGGACGTGCTGCAGCAACTGCCGATGGAATTCGCGGTGGAAGCGCAGAAGCTGATCTCGATCTCGCTTGAAGGGTCGGTCGGTTAATACCGACCCTCGCGGTGCGCTTAGGCGCTCCATGCATCATTTGAATAGACTGGACACCAAAATGGCTTTGCTTGAAGTGAAAGACCTCAAGGTTCGTGTCGAGGAGCGTGAGATCCTCCACGGGCTGACGCTGACCGTGAACGAAGGCGAGGTCCATGCGATCATGGGGCCCAACGGCTCCGGCAAATCGACGCTCTCCCACGTCATCGCCGGCAAGCCCGGCTACGAGGTCACCGACGGCCAGATCCTGTTCAAGGGTGAGGATCTGCTCGAGATGTCGCCGGACGAGCGCGCCGCCAAGGGCGTGTTCCTGGCGTTCCAGTATCCGGTCGAGATTCCCGGCGTCGCCACCATGAACTTCCTGCGCACCGCGCTGAATGCGCAGCGCAAGGCGCGCGGCGAGGATGAATATTCGACGCCGGACTTCCTGAAGAAGGTCCGCGAGGTCTCGAAGTCGTTGAACATCCCGCAGGACATGCTCAAGCGCGGCGTCAATGTCGGCTTCTCCGGCGGTGAGAAGAAGCGCAACGAGGTGCTGCAGATGGCGCTGTTCGAGCCGAGCCTGTGCATCCTCGACGAGATGGATTCCGGCCTCGACATCGATGCGCTGCGCATCGCGGCCGACGGCGTCAACGCGCTGCGTTCGCCGGGGCGTGCGATGGTCGTCATCACCCACTATCAGCGGCTGCTGAACTACATCGTGCCCGACGTCGTGCACGTGATGTCGAAGGGCCGTGTCGTGAAGAGCGGCGGTAAGGAATTGGCGCTGGAGCTGGAAGCATCCGGCTACGCCCAGTTCGAGGATGCCGCGTAAGGAATTTTGCGATGAACGTTGCTGTGGCAAAGACCGGAAAGGGCCGCGCGGTGAGCGATCTCTTCACCAGCGCCGAGGGCCGGCTGCCGGGTTCGTCCGCGGTCACCGCTGTGCGCCGCGAGGCGTTCGAGACCTATGAGCGTCTCGCCCTTCCGCACCGCCGGATCGAGGAATGGAAATACACCGACCTGCGCGCGCTGGTCGGCGAGGTGCTGCCGCTGGCAGCCGCGCCCGATGCGGCCGCGCTGAAGCTCGCCGCGGACACGGTGAAGACGCATGCGATCGCAGGCGCACGCAAGCTGGTGCTGGTCGACGGCGTGTTCGCAGCCGATCTTTCCGACGTGAAGGCATTTGTCGCCGAGGTCGGCTTCAAGACGCTACGGGAGACGTTGGAGAAGGATGCCGGTCTGTTGAAGACCGCGTCCACCGATGCCGTGATCTCGCTCAACGCGGCGATGGCGACCGACGGCGTCGTGCTCGATATCGCCGATGGCGCACAGCTGTCCGCACCGATCCAGATCATCCACATCGCCACCGCCACATCGGCGTCGGCCTTCACCCGCTCGCAGGTCACGATCGGCAAGGGCGCGCGCGCCACCATCGTCGAGAGCTTCGTTGCGGCAGGCGCTGCGGCCTACCAGGTCAATGACGCCGTGATCGTTTCTGTCGGCGATGACGCCGACGTTGCACACATTCGCCTGATGGACGATGCACCCGACGCCTTGAACGTCTCGTCGCACTTCGTCACCGTCGGCGCCAATGTGAAGTTCAATTTCTTCAACATGACGACCGGGGCTGCTGTCAGCCGCCTCCAGGGCTTCATCACGCTGGCGGGCGAGGGCAGCGAGCTCTCCGCCAACGGCGTCAACCTGTTGCAGAAGACCGAGCATGGCGACACCACGCTGGTGGTCGACCATGCCGTGCCGAACTGCGTCAGCCGCGAAGTTTTCCGTGCGGTGATCGACGATCGCGCCCATTCGGTGTTCCAGGGCCGCATCATCGTCCGTCCCGATGCGCAGAAGACCGACGGCAAGATGATGACCCGCGCGTTGCTGCTTTCGGATGAAGCCGAGGCCGACAACAAGCCCGAGCTCGAGATCTTCGCCGACGACGTCTCCTGCGGCCACGGCGCGACCGCCGGTGCGCTCGACGACAGCCTGTTGTTCTACCTGAAGGCGCGCGGCCTGCCGGAGAAGCAGGCCCAGGCGCTGCTGATCCAGGCTTTCGTCGGCGAGGCGATCGAGCAGATCGCCGATGACGGTTTGCGCGAGCACGTGATCGGCATTGCCGAGCGCTGGCTGGAGCGGCGGTCATGAGCACGCATCCGGCAGTCAAGAACGGTGCCTACGACGTCGCGCGCGTGCGCCAGGATTTTCCGGCGCTCGCGATGCAGGTCTACGGCAAGAAGCTGGTCTATCTCGACAACGCCGCTTCGGCGCAGAAGCCGAGCGCCGTGCTCGACCGCATGACGCAGGCCTATACGAGCGAATACGCCAACGTGCATCGCGGCCTGCATTACCTCGCCAATGCCGCGACCGAAGCCTATGAGGGCGGCCGCACCAAGGTGGCGCAGTTCATCAACGCGCCCCGTACGGAAGAAGTGATCTTCACCCGCAACGCGACCGAGGCGATCAATCTGGTTGCCTCGTCCTGGGGCGGGCCGAACATCAAAGAGGGCGACGAGATCGTCCTCTCGATCATGGAGCACCATTCCAACATCGTGCCGTGGCACTTCCTGAGGGAACGCCAGGGCGCTGTGATCAAGTGGGCGCCGGTCGACGACGAGGGCAATTTCCTCATCGACGAGTTCGAGAAGCTGCTGACGGCCAGGACCAAGCTGGTCGCGATCACGCAGATGTCGAACGCGCTCGGCACCATCGTGCCCGTCAAGGAAGTCGTGAAGATCGCCCACGCGCGCGGCATTCCAGTGCTGGTCGACGGCAGCCAGGGCGCGGTGCATCTGCCCGTCGACGTCCAGGACATCGGCTGCGATTTCTACGTCTTCACCGGTCACAAGGTGTATGGGCCGACCGGAATCGGTATCCTCTGGGCCAAGTACGATCACCTCGTCGCGATGCGTCCCTTCAACGGCGGCGGCGAGATGATCCGCGAGGTCTCGCGCGATGTCGTCACCTATGGCGATCCTCCGCACAAATTCGAGGCGGGCACGCCGGCGATTGTCGAGGCCGTCGGCCTTGGCGCGGCCATCGACTACGTCAATTCGATCGGCAAGGAGCGCATCGCTGCGCACGAGCACGATCTCACCACCTATGCCCAGGATCGGCTCCGCGAGATCAATTCGCTGCGGCTGATCGGCACGGCACGGGGCAAGGGCCCGGTGATCTCGTTCGAGCTGAAGGGCGCGCACGCCCACGACGTCGCCACCGTGATCGACCGCCAGGGCATCGCGGTGCGCGCCGGCACCCATTGCGTGATGCCGCTTTTAGAGCGGTTCAACGTAACGGCCACCTGCCGGGCCTCGTTCGGCATGTATAATACGCGGGAAGAAGTCGATCATCTGGCACAGGCGCTTTTGAAGGCGCGGGATTTGTTCGCATGAGTGACACGGCCGAAATCAAAGCTAGTCCGATGGAGACCCATTCGGCGCTGCCGCCGGAGGAAACCGAGCGGCTGACCACGGAGATCATCGCCGGGCTGAAGACCGTGTTCGACCCGGAAATCCCGGCCGACATCTACGAGCTCGGCCTGATCTACAAGGTCGAGATCAAGGACGACCGCTCCGTCGACGTCCAGATGACGCTGACGACGCCGAACTGCCCGGCCGCCGGCGAGCTGCCGACCATGGTCGAGAACGCGGTTGCCAGCGTCCCCGGCGTCGGCGTGGTCGACGTCAAGGTCGTCTGGGAGCCGCCGTGGTCGCCGGAACGCATGAGCGACGAGGCGCGCCTCGTGCTCAACATGTGGTGACGCGTAACCTCAGCATTGAATTTGCTCCGCAACGGACCAGATAGATAAGATGACCCAGGCGACACCAGCATCCACTCCGAAGCCGCGGCGGCCGCGCCCGCAGGTGATGCGGCTGACGGACGCTGCTGCCCAGCGCATCACCGAGCTGACCCAGCGCGCCGATTCCGAGATCGTCGGCTTGCGCGTCGGCGTGAAGAACGGCGGCTGCGCCGGCCAGTCATACACGGTCGAATACGCCCACGACGTCCGCCCGACCGACGAGGTCGTCGAGGACAAGGGCGTCAAGATCCTGGTCGATCCCAAGGCCGTGCTGTTCCTGCTCGGCACCGAGATGGACTACAAGGCCGACAAGATGCAGGCCCAGTTCGTCTTCAACAATCCGAACCAGATCTCCGCCTGCGGCTGCGGCGAGTCGGTCGAGCTGCGGCCGGCCAAGATCGACGGGTAGGCCCGGCTGACGCTAAGCACTCCGCTGTCGTCCCCGCGGACGCGGGGACCCATACCGCGTGGATCTATCTTGAGCGGAAGGTGCCAGTACCGGAGCTGGCACGACTAACAGTCTTCGCTAAACTCCTCCCTGTGGTTATCGCGACGAGCGCGAAGCGCTCGCGCTGGGGTCCCTGCGTTCGCAGGGACGACACTAGGGAGTTAGTTGGGCCATGGACCGCGAATTCCTGATCGACCTGTTCGCCGATTTCGGCCCCGTCACCATCCGAAAAATGTTCTCCGGCTACGGCATCTCCGCCGACGGCATCAACTTCGCGCTGTCACTGCGTGCCGGCCTGTTCTTGCGCGCAGACGAGGTGACGATCCCGGACTTTGAAGCCGAAGGCTCAAAACCATTTCAATATTCGACCCGCGCCAAGACCGTGGTGGTCAACTCCTATTGGGAGCTGCCGGCGCGCCTGTTCGACGATTCCGCCGAGCTCGCGCAATGGGCGAGGGCGGCACTCGCCGCCGCCCAGCGCGCCAAGGTGAAGACGCGGCCGAAGAAGGTTGCGTCGAAGAAGTCCGTTGCCAGAAGCGGTTGGCGAAGAAGCCAGTCAAGAAGACGGTCCGTAGGGTGGGCAAAGCGAAGCGTGCCCACCGTTCGAAATAATCATGCGCAGATCGTGGGCGCGGCGCTGTGCGCGCCTTTGCCCACCCCTACGAGAGCTCAGTCTGCGGCCTTGGTCAGGCCGACCCTCATGTCCTTCGCCGTAAACATGCAGATGCCGTCGGCGAGCACGCGGCCGTCGGCTATCCCGAGCACCAGCTTGCCGCGCCTGACCATCCTCATGGCGACCTCGTAACGCACGCATCGCGTCTCCGGCGTGACGGCGCCCGTGCACTCGACTTCGCCGACGCCGATGGCGCGGCCCTTGCCCGGTGAGCCTGACCAGCCGAGCCAATAGCCTACCATCTGCCACATGGCGTCCAGTGCGAGCGTCGGTGGCATCATCGCGTCACCGCAATAATGGGCATCGAAGAACCAGTGGTCCGGCACGATATCCAGCTCGCCGACGATATGGCCCTTGCCGAATTCGCCGCCGTCCAGGCTGATTTCCGTGATGCGGTCCATCATCAGCATCGGCGGCGCGGGCAATTGCGCATTGCCGGGCCCGAAATAGCCGCCGTCGCTCGATCTCAGCAGCTCATCCCTGGTGTAGGACGATTGCGGCGTGTGAAAATCATGGGGATTGGGCACGACGACAAGTCCTTTGCGGGCTCGGGTGCAGACGGCCAATGTTGTCGTGTCAGATTTTGTTCGCCACGGAATAATGTCAAGCGGCGATGCTGTAGGGTGGGCAAAGCGAAGCGTGCCCACGGTTCGAAATAATCATGCCGAGATCGTGGGGACGGCGCTCAGGCGCCTTTGCCCACCCTACGGCAGCTCTTTGAAAATTTACGCCACCCGGCTGTGGGTTTCGACCGCGTATTCCGGATCGGCTTCACAGATCACGCGGTTGCGGCCGTTGCGCTTGGCGGCGTAGAGGCAGGCATCCGCACGCTCGATCAGCGCGTCGGTGTCGTCGCCCGGCTTGAGCATGGAGACGCCGACGGAGATGGTGACGCGGCCGAGGATCTCGCCGGTGGACTTCTTCTTCAATTCCTTCGCCATCACAGCGCGGCGGATATGGTCGGCCACCGTGAGGGCCTGACGCAGAGCGGTGTTGGGCAGCACGACCGCGAATTCCTCGCCGCCATAGCGCGCGGTGATGTCCTGGCCCTTGATGGTCTGCTTCAGCGACAGGCCGACGAGCCGCAGCACCTGGTCGCCGGTGAGATGGCCGTAGGAATCGTTGAACGACTTGAAATGATCGATGTCGAACAGCAGCAGTGACAGCGGCTCGCCCGAGGCGAGGGCGCTCTGCACCGCCATGTCGATCATGCGGTCGAAATATTTGCGGTTGCCAAGGCCCGTGAGCGGATCGGTCAGGCTCTCGGCGCGGATCGCCTCCAGGCTCTGCTGGAGATTGCTGATCTCGTTCTTCGACAGCGTCAGCCGGTCTTCCAGCGTCTTGTTGGTCTCGCGCATCTCGCTGGTCGAACGCAGCAGCGTCTCGACGATCGCCTTGATCTGCTCGCGGTTCTTGGCCGACGCCAGTTTCTCGGTGGCTCCCGACAGGCTGGCATCGTAGGAGCCGGTCATGCCGAGTGCATCGCTCAAGACCTTCATCACGTCGTCGATCTCGCCGATGACGCGCGCGCCGACCTTGTCGATGCGGTCGGTGGTCTTGATGTGGGAGAGATAGGTCTCGTAGATCTGCTCGAGATCGGCTTCAGTCAGCTTGCCGCTGCGCGCCAGCGTCTCGTTGACGATCTTGTTGAGAGGCGCGTTGTAGCCGGTGGCGTAGACGTACCAAATCTCATAGTTGCGGGGAATTGCCGTCTGCCGCAGCGATCGGATCTGCCCGAGCGCTACCTCGGCGAACGCCATTGTGCGTTCGTGTTCGTCGAGAACCTTGACCACGGAACATACCCCACAGCGGTCGGTGCGCCGTCGACCGCAGCAATGCTTAAATTATGTTCGTAGGCTAACGGACGATCGTGAACACCCCGTAAATATACGTTCACGAATGCATCTAAAAAATTGTGGGGCGGCTTTGCTCAACCGAAACCTGGGGCGCCTCGCGCCTCAGGCCCCGGCGGGGGAGGAGCGAACCGGCCGCAGCAGAAACGCGGGCAGATGCGAGTGATCGCCCGGCTCGCTGTCGGCCTCGCGCTGGCGGCGGGGCTCGGGACGGCCGATCGACGGCACATGCGAATTATTGGACTGCTGTCGCGCGTCGTGACGCGGCTCGGCCCTGCGCTTGTCGTCGGAACGATGCCTTGCTTCAGCGGGCTGTCTTGCCTCCGAAGAACTCTTTGCTTCGGAAGCATGTCGCGTTTCGCCACGGGCCTCGCGCGGCTCGTGGCTGCGCTCCCGATCACGGCCGCGCTGCGGCTTGCCGCGTCCGCCACGTGAACGTTCGCGGCCACGCGACTCGCGCGGACGCTCGGCCCCATCGGAGGCTTCGGCGTGGATTTCAAAGTCGCCTTCGGCGCGCGGAATGCTCTGGCCGATCAGCTTCTCGATGGCCACCATCGACTTCTGGTCGAGCGGCGTCACGATCGAGATCGCGGTGCCGGTGCGACCAGCGCGGCCGGTGCGGCCGACGCGATGGACGTAGTCATCGGGATGGTGGGGGACGTCGAAATTGAAGACGTGGCTGACCTCGGGAATGTCGAGGCCGCGAGCGGCGACGTCCGAGGCGACGAGGAGGGGGAGCTCACCTTTGCGGAACTGTTCGAGCGCCGCCATGCGGGCCGGCTGGTCCATGTCGCCGTGCAGTGCGCCGACGCTGAAACCATGCTTCTGGAGCGATTTGTGAACGATGGCGACTTCGCGCTTGCGATTGCAGAAGATGATCGCGTTCTTGAGGTCCTTGGCCTCGCGCAGCAGGCGGCGAAGCAGCTCGCGCTTCTCATGCGCTTCGCGCCCCGCGGGCACCTGCGACTGCGTGACGGTCACAGCAGTGGTGGCAGGCTTGGACACTTCGACCTTCTGCGGATTGTGCAGGAAGGCTTCGGTGATGCGCCGGATTTCCGGCGGCATGGTCGCGGTGAAGAACAGGGTCTGTCGCGTGAACGGGACGAGCTTGCAGACGCGTTCGATGTCGGGGATGAAGCCCATGTCCAGCATGCGATCGGCTTCGTCGATGACGAGCAGCTCGACCCCGGTGAGGAGCAAGCCGCCGCGCTCGGTATGGTCGAGCAGGCGGCCGGGGGTGGCGATCAGCACGTCGACGCCGCGCGTCAGCTTGGCATCCTGGTCACCGAAGGAAACGCCGCCGATCAGTAGCGCGACGTTGAGTTTCTGGCCGGCGCCGTAGCGGTCGAAGTTTTCCTTGACCTGGGCCGCGAGCTCGCGGGTCGGCTCGAGGATCAGCGTGCGCGGCATCCGCGCCCGGGCCCGGCCCTTTTCGAGGATGGTGAGCATCGGCAGCACGAAGGCCGCGGTCTTGCCAGTGCCGGTCTGGGCGATGCCGAGCACGTCCTTGCGTGCGAGGACGTGGGGGATCGCCTGTTCCTGAATGGGGGTGGGGGTGGTGTAACCGGTGGCCGCCACTGCGGCGAGGACTTTTTCGGACAGTCCGAGATCTGAAAAGGACATTGAGCCTCTGGTCGAAACCGCCGTTCGGAATCGAGGGTAATAAGGCTGTCGCGTTCCACCCCGAAACGGCGCGCTCTCAAAGAAGCTGGGGGTGCTGACTCACGCGAACAAAGCGCCAGGCTCAGGAATCGGTCTTCGATCTGAGCCGCGTCGCCCCGGAACATAGGCGGGAATCGGCCAAAGTCAATGGAGCGGGCGCGGGAAGGTCCTAAAAAACCTGAGGTTTTTACCAAATAGCGGGTGCAACTGGGGTTTTTCCGCCCAGCCCCGCGCTCCGGCCGGAGCCGCCAAAACGACGGCTAACCCCTATCCGAGCCCTGCGCCCGGAAGTCACCCGGGGCCATGCCATAGGCGGCATTGAAGACCCGGTAGTAGGTCGCCAGGCTCTCGAAGCCGCAAGAGGTCGCGATGTCGGCGATCAGCCGCTCCGGTGCCTCGCGCATCAGGCGGCGGCTCTGTTTCAGGCGTTCGTCCGTCACGGTCTGCGAGAAGCTCTTCGCCGCGGTCTCGAACAGGATGTGCAGGTGGCGCACCGACACGCCGAGCTCGTCGGCCACCATCGTCGGCGCCAGATCCGGGTTTTGCAGTTGGCCCGCGATCAGGCGTCGGGCCCGCGAGAGGCGGGCGGTTCGCAGCGCGGCCTGTCCGCGCCGGCTGCCGGGCCTGACGATGCCGCGCTCGATCAGCGCCAGATGGGCCAGAGCCTGGACGAGGGAGGTCGCATCGCTGGCGCCCTGATCCGTAGAGGCGTCGCCGAGCTCGGCAAAGCAGGCCCCGAGCAGGGGCGCCAGGGTGGGATCGCTGAACGTCCGGGGCGCAAGCTCGCGCATGCGTTTGTCCTGCGCCGGGATGCCGCTGACCGGAATCTTCAGGATCCGCAAATGGAAGCCCCCGGCGCCCAGCGGCGCCGTGCGGTAGGGCAGGTCGGTATGGCTGGTGGCGAAACTGCCCGGGGCGATCGCGAAGTCGTTTCCGCGCATGCCGCCGAACCAGCCGCCGCTGCCGAGCTGCTGGTAGACGCAGATGCTGTCGCCGGGTGCGTAGGCGATGTCGGAGCTGCTG
The DNA here is from genome assembly GCF_014198205.1 of Bradyrhizobium sp. SBR1B. Taxonomy (NCBI): domain Bacteria; kingdom Pseudomonadati; phylum Pseudomonadota; class Alphaproteobacteria; order Hyphomicrobiales; family Nitrobacteraceae; genus Bradyrhizobium; species Bradyrhizobium sp. SBR1B. The sequence continues at coordinate 517,181 of NZ_JACIHC010000004.1, read as the reverse complement.
CGCTCGACCGTATATTGCGAGGCCTTCAGCTCGACGAGGCCGGCGCCGCCAAGCTGGCGCAGCGAGAATTCGCCGAAAAAGTCCGCGCGCCGTTCGCGCTCGAGTTCGGCGGTGACGCCGAACAATCCCTTGGAGCGCACCTCGCGCCAATAATCGAAGCGATCCTGCGGCTCGACTTCGTCGGTACACCAGCGATACACGGCAGCCCCCTCGCTTCGAGTGCGTTTGCCTGATGCCAAAGAAAAAGCAGATTCCAGCGCAATCTGCCATAGGCAGATCGTGGAACCGGGGCCCGGGCCCTTGAACCCTCGTTACGTCTGGGCCGACTATCACACAGCGGCAGGGGGTCCAATGAACTGCTGTTCGAGGGAAGCGGCGTGGCGCCGTTCTGCAACGGGAATTTTGCGATGACGCGTCGGCTTTTCAGAATTCTGGCGGCCCTTGGCCTGGCGGCGAGCCTGAGCGGCTTCGTAGCTCCCGCCTATGCCGAGAAGCGTGTCGCGCTCGTCATTGGTAATAACGACTACAGGAACGTGCCGAAGCTGCTCAAGGCGGTCAACGACGCCCGCACCATGGGCGATACGCTGAAGCAGCTCGGCTTCTCGGTGATGGTCGCAGAGAACCAGAGCCGGCAGCAATTCTCCGAGACCCTGCTCGCCTTCGACAAGGCGATCGAGCCGGGTGATACCGCGTTCTTCTTCTACGCCGGCCACGGCTTCGAGATCGCGGGCCAGAACTACCTGCTGCCGACGGACGTGCCGGCAGCGACCGAAGGGCAGGAAGAGCTGGTGCGTGACGCCTCGATCCTGGCCGACCGAATCGTCGAGCGCCTCCAGAACAAGAAGGCGCGGACCTCGATCCTGGTGTTCGATGCCTGCCGCAACAACCCGTTCGAGCGCAAGGGTACCCGCGCGGTGGCCGGTGGCGGCGGGCTTGCTCCGATGGTGCAGCTGCCTGAAGGCGTATTCTCGGTGTTTTCGGCCGGTCCCCGCCAGACCGCGCTCGACCGCCTCTCCAACGACGACGCCAATCCCAATTCGGTGTTCACGCGCACCTTCGCCAAGGAGCTGCTGCAGCCCGGCGAGAACCTCGTGCAGGTGGCGCAGCGCACCCGCCGTGCCGTCAGCGAGATGGCCGATACCGTCAAGCACAGGCAGGTGCCGGTCTATTTCGACCAGATGGTCGACGACGTCTTCCTCAGCGGCATGGCGAAGGACGCCGTCGCGCGGCCAGCTGATCCGCCGCCGCAGAAGCTCGCGGCGCTGCCGCCGGTGTCAGTGCCGCAACTGCCGAAGGAGGAGACCCTCAACGCGCCGATCGCGAGCTTCTCGCGGCACAATGGCGGCTGGAGCGTGGTGTTCTCGTTCGCCGACCCGACGCTCGGCATTTCCTGGCGCATGGCCGGCAAGGGCGATTTCCGCGAGACCGGCTTCATCGACACGCTTGATCCGCGCACGCGCAAGCGGATGCCTAACCCGTCGATCGAATTGCCGCCGGACGCTGCGGCCGGCACCATCGAGGTCCGCTATGTCGATCAATCCGGCGACATGCAGGGGCCGTTCCCATCCGGTTCGATCCCGAGGCCGCGCTGATCCGCGACCAGCGCAAGATCCTCGACATGACGTCGACGAGCTGGCTGTCGTTCCGCGAGTTCAACGGGCTGCTGGTCTACTACACGCACCTGGTGTCCTATCGCTGCGCCATCCGCGAGGTGCGCATCGGCATCGACACTGCCGTGCCCAACCAGGTGCTGAAGATGCCTGCTTGCGACATGCGCGACCCCAATGCGATCACCGCCGGCATGCCGCTCTACATGAAGCTTGCCCCCGCCACGCAGTCCGTCTCGGTGGAGCTGACCTATCGCGACGGCAGCGTCTCGGAGATCAAGAGCTTTCGGAGCGCGAACCGGCAGTAGTGATTGACGGCGTTCGCTGGCCAGAGCGCAGCCGTCAAAGCAGGGTGGTGACCCGAGGGAGCGGATTTCTCGCAGCGAGGCTCGGATCCGGCAACAATACAGAAAATCTTACGCAATAGCCTTTATCAATGCGTGAGCTCACCGAACCGAGCAAACCTCTGTTGCTAACCCCGTAATTTGAGCCGAAGACTGGATCAGGCTGGAGGCTAGGCCGGGGGAACGGCTGATGCCAAAAACGATCCAGGAACAACTGGAAGAGGTGGAGCGTGATATCAAGCTTTATAAGGAATTCGATGAGGCCGAGATAGCTCGCTTCGAACGCGAGTCCTTCCTTTGGACCGCCGAAGATCGCATCGAGTGGCAGGAGACGCAGCGTTCGAATAAGCAATATCTCCGCGAACTTCACGACAAACGCCGTGCCTTGCTCAAGGAGATTGGGCGGTGACTTGGTACGTCTAGGCCCCCAAAGGGGACCAATACACGGCGGGATTGTGGGCGTTCCCCAAGGACGGCGGACCCGTGTTCACCCAGGCGACGGAACAACTCCTTGGTCACATGGATTGTCCACCAAACCAGGGAGACGATTCATGATCCGCAAGTCCATCCTCGTAGCTTTCGCATGCGCTGCGCTTTCGACGACCGCTTTTGCTCAGGGTGGCGGCGGTGCTGGCGGAGGCGGCGGTGGTGCTGCTGGCGGTGGCAGTGCCGCGGCCGGTACAGGGACCGGCGGCGCGGGATCTGCAGCCAGCTCAGGTGCCGGAATGGGCACCTCATCCAGCAGCGCCAATTCGGGGCCGTCGGCTCCTTCGGGAATGGGGGTTCATGGCACCACCACCGGGGCCAACGTCAACACCAACACCGGCCTGAACAATCCGAACGTTCAGTCCCCGACTGCAAACGGCACATCGCCAGCGGCCGCGCAAGCTGGACGGAACGCAGGTGTCGGTCATGCACCGAACGGGTTGCCGATCGGCAGTCCCGGCACCGGGACCAGCAATGAGGATCAGAAATAGTTTGGCTTCCGTCCATGAAAGGGCCCGCACAGTGCGGGCCTTTGTAGTTGGCCCGGGGCGCCCGGCAGACCCGACGCGAACGGCCGACGCAGGCGGTTTTCGCCGCAGGCAACGCTATGCTCGCGGCTCGCTCTCTTCCGCATCGCGGCTTCGGCGCGTGCGCAGGTAGACGAGCGCGATGTTGATGGCCAGCCAGGCTGCCAACCTGTAAGCAACCATGCCACGTTGAACGTTCCCTCTGATGCCCTTTAGGGTCTTATCTGCTGATAACAGCAGGGGGTGCCGCTTATTCCCGGATCGCAAGGATTGGTGCGATCTGAGCGGCCGGCGTTGGAGATCGCACAGCCAAATTCAAGCGCATTCGACCGGAATCGGCGTTACATTGCCCGCCATATCTTGATCGAGACTCGCATCGCGGATCGTGGCTGCAATGACATCCGACCAACAACCGAACCGGACGAAAAAAGTCCGTTGCTGCATCGTCGGCGGCGGGCCGGCTGGCATGATGCTCGGCTATCTCCTGGGGCGGGCCGGCATCGAGGTCGCGGTGCTGGAGAAGCATGCGGATTTCTTCCGCGATTTCCGCGGCGACACCGTGCATCCCTCGACGCTTCAAGTGATGGACGAGCTCGGTCTGATCGACGGCTTCCTGAAGCTGCCGCACCAGCGCCTGCAGAAGATGGACGGCCTGTTTGGCGGCACACCGGTGCGCATCGCCGATCTCAGCCGGCTCCACATCAAATACCCCTTTATCGCCTTCATGCCGCAATGGGATTTTTTGAATTTCCTGCGCGAGGCCGGCCGGCGCTTTGCCTCGCTCGAGGTGATGATGAGCACGGAGGCGGTCGATCTGATCCGCCGCGGCGAGACGATCGCCGGCGTGCGGGCGAAAACGCCCGACGGCATCATCGACATCGAAGCCGATCTCACCATCGCCTGCGACGGCCGGCATTCGACGGTGCGCGAGCGCGCCGGCCTCGTCGTCGAGGAAATCGGCGCGCCGATGGACGTGCTGTGGTTCCGCGCCGGCCGCAAGGCCGACGAGACGGAAAGCGTGTTCGCGCGCGTCGAGCCCGGCAAGATGATGATCACCTTCGACCGCGGCGACTATTGGCAATGCGCCTATGTCATCGCCAAGGGACAGCACGAGGCGGTGAAGGCGAGGGGACTGCAGGCGCTGCTCGACGACGTCGTGCGCATGGCGCCGATCCTTCGCTCCGGCATCGCCGACGTGAAGAGCTTTGACGACGTCAAGCTGCTGACCGTCGCGATCAACCGCATGGCGCGCTGGACGCGGCCGGGCCTGCTTTGCATCGGCGATGCCGCGCATGCGATGTCTCCGGTCGGCGGAGTCGGTGTCAATCTCGCCGTGCAGGATGCAGTCGCGACCGCCAATCTGCTGGCAGACAAGATGCAGCACGGCTGCCCGTCCGAGAGCGATCTCGATGCCGTGCGCCGTCGCCGCGAGTTCCCGGTGAAGATGACGCAGCGCATGCAGGTGATCGTGCAGAACAAGATCATCAGCGGCGCCTTGCAGGGGAGCGATCGGCCGCTCAAAGTGCCGCTGATCGTGCGCCTCATCACCGCGCTGCCATGGCTGCAGGGCATTCCCGCGCGTCTGCTCGCGCTCGGCGTGCGGCCCGAGCACGTGCATTCGAAAGCCGCGCCGGCATCGTAGCGCAGGAGTTCGGCAGGGATAATTTCGCGTTAAATCGCGCATGTGGCGTTGCTGGCGTGCAACAGCGCCAACGGATTCACGGACCTGCGCGTGCCCATCCGACACGTTAACTCTGTTGATTCGAATTTTAGTAACACCCGTCTGTGACCGTGCGTCCATCAAAGGACACGGGGTTGTACCATGCGTAACAAATTGATTGCCGCCTTCGCCTGCACGACCGCTCTGGTTTCGACGGGCGTGGCCTCTGCCGCCGATCTCGGCGCGCGCTACGCGAAGGCGCCCGCTTATGTCGAGCCGCTGTTCAACTGGACCGGCTTCTATGTCGGCGGCCACATCGGCGGCGCATGGACCAACCAGCAGTTCATCAACAACGGGATCGGTGCGCCGTTCGGCGATCTCGTCCCGGGCGAGGGCTATCGTCAGCGCAGCGCGGGCATCATGGGCGGCGCCCAGATCGGCTACAACTGGCAGGCCAACAACTACGTGTTCGGCATGGAAGGCACGATCTCCGGCCTCGACAACAAGGGCTCGTTCACGAACACCGCGTTCGGTGCGGGCGACGACGTGTTCTCCTGGCGCACCAACGTGCTCGCGACCGTGGTCGGCCGCGCCGGCTTCGCCGTGCAGAACAACCTCTTCTACGTCAAGGGCGGCTATGCCGGCGCGAACAACCGTCTGTCGGTCAGCGACACCGTCGGCGTGTCGGGCTCGGGCGGACAGACCCACTGGGCCAACGGCTGGACCGTCGGCGCCGGCTGGGAATACGGCGTCACCCGCAACTGGATCGTCGGCCTCGAATACAATTACGCGGCCTTCGGCAGCCAGACCTATCAGCTCGGCGGCACCTCGGGGAATTACACCTTCGACGCCAAGCCGCGCGACATCCAATGGGCCGTCGTGCGCGCGAGCTACAAGTTCGACGCACCTGTCATTGCCCGTTACTGAGCACGTCGACGACGCAACGCGACCAACGATCAAAAAAAGCACTGCCTCAATTCAAAAGCCCCGGATTTGTCCGGGGCTTCTTTTTTGCCTTGTTGGATGGCCGAAAGGTTCGGCCTCAGGCCATCACCGAGAAGCCGCCATCGACGGGGATCGCGGTGCCCGTGACGAAGTTCGATGCGGGCGAGGCCAGGAACACGGCGATGCCGGCGAAATCGTCGATGTCGCCCCAGCGCCCCGCTGGCGTGCGCGCCAGCACCCGCTCGTGCAATCCCGACACCTGTTGCCGCGCGCCGCGGGTGAGGTCGGTATCGATCCAGCCCGGCAGGATCGCATTGACCTGGATGTTGTCGGGCGCCCAGGCATTGGCGCAGGCACGCGTGTACTGCACGATGCCGCCCTTGCTTGCCGCGTAGGCGGTGGCGAAGCTCGCACCGAAGATCGACATCATCGAGCCGATGTTGATCACCTTGCCGTTGCCTGATGCTTTCAAAGCCGGATAAGCGAGCTTCGAGCACAGGAAGGCGCTGGTGAGGTTGGTGTCGATCACCTTGTTCCACTCGTCGAGCTCGAGCTCGTGCGGCGGCTTGCGGATGCTCATGCCGGCATTGTTGACGAGGATGTCGATGCGCCCGAGATCCTTCACCACGCGCGCGATCATGGCTTCGATCGCGGCCCTGTCGGTGACATCGGTCGCAACCGCGATCGCCTTGACGCCGCGCTGCCTGAGATCTTCGACCGCTGCTTTGGACTTGGCTTCGTTGCGGCCGACCACGGCGATGTCGGCGCCGGCATCGGCAAGGCCGCGCGCCATGCCGAGCCCGATGCCGCCATTGCCTCCTGTTACGACCGCGACCTTACCGCGGAGCTCGAACCGGCTGGATGTCATGCTTGTATTCCCTGGTTTCTTTTATTGATTGCTCTGCCAGATCAGCACCAGCCCGAAGCCGGCCATGGCGACGCCATAGCCGGCCCAATGCAGCTGGTTGACCATGAAGCTCGATCGCGGCCACGGAACCGTACCCGTGCCCTGTCCAATCCAGAGCAGCCCGACGGCGAGGGCAAACAGGCCTGCTACAAGCAGAAATCTGCGCATGCATTCCTCCCCGTCGGTCCGCTTCCGTCGCGTTGCGACGATGAAGAGATCACCGCTGCCGCGAAAGCTTGGGCCCACACTAGCCGTAGCTTCGGTCCGGATACAATGGCGGCGCCAGCCACAAGCCGTCGCGCGGGGAGAAGTCCTGGTCTCGAGCGGACGGCGCGAAGCAGGAGCGATCGGAGATGCTGGGTGGGGGCGGCGGGAAGCGCGGACACGTCGAAGCATGCACCGCGTGAGGATTAGCGCTTGCCGTTGACGGGTCCATAACGAAAAAAGCCCCGGCGATGCCGGGGCTTTGACGTCTGAACTTGCGTTCGGATCAGTACTTCGCGACGACCGGACCGGTCCAGTTGAAGCGGTAGACCAGCGAGGTCGAGATCGTCTGGTTCCAGCTGTTGGCGCGGATGTCGCGGCCGACCAGCGCGTTGGTACCGTCGAAGAGCTCGTTCGAGGTCTTGGCGTTGTAGAAGGCCGAACGATACTCGGTCTTCATGAACCAGCCGGGCGAAGAGACGCCGAAGATGTTCAGGCTGTTCTCGACACCGCCGCCGACGAACCAGCCGTTGCGGTTGTAGCTGTTGAGGTGGATGCCGGCCGGGGTGCCGCCCAGCGTGGTGAAGTTGGTCTGGCCGAAGTGGGCGCCCGAGTAACCGCCGTTGACGTAGGAGAGAACGTTCGGGGCGACCAGCCAGCCGAGGCGCACGCCCGCGGCCCAGGAGGTTTCCAGCTTCTGGTTGCCGGTGATGCCGACGATCGGATCCTGGATGGTGGCGCGGATGCTGCCGAACTGGCCGTCAGCGAACACACCGGCGACCCAGGTGCCGCTGAACTGCCAGTCGTAACCGGCGCCGACGGTGCCGAACCAACCGGAGCCGCCCTGACGCTGATCGATCGTCAGCGGAACCGCACCAACGGTGGTCTGGACGTGCTGGTCGGCATTGGAGAGGCCGCCGCCGCCGCCGCCGAAGACGTAGAAACCGGTCCAGTTGGCGACGGGCGCCGGCATCGGGGCCTTCACGTAGGGACGGGCACCGAGATCGGCCGCCGAGGCCGAACCGGTCATCGCGGCAACCGCGGTCAGAGCGAGCAAAACCTTCTTCATGATAAAAATCCCCAACCTTGGTCTGTGTAGCAGCGCGAGCGCACTGAAGTTCGTGTCATCTGATGTCCGGACTATAGACGTTTCCCGCCGGAATGCTGTTGCCGGGCAGGCACAGTCGCCGGAAAACGCCGATACGCGGGCATTTCGGTCGCGGTTGTCGAGATCTGGAATAACCACATAAATTCAAAGCGTTATTGAGATTTTTGGAATTCAACCTCGGGTAAGGTTTCGTTAGCAAATCCCGCCTTGTCCGAAATGGAGGCAGTCGTGCCTCCGCCTGAGCGCCGTGAGTCGTTGGCCGAGTCGCAACGACGATGCCGGGAATCGCTCAAAGCCGTAGGGACCGCAGCGACGTCATCGCCCCGCAAAGCAAAAGAGCCCCGGCTTGTCGCCGGGGCTCTCGATGAAGCGCCACAGCGCCGAGGACTCAAACGTCCAGCAGCTCTTCGCTGGCAAATTCCGCCTTGTCCGAGATGAACGCGAAGCGCGCCTCGGCCTTGGTGCCCATCAGTCGTTCCACCGAATCCGCCGTGGTGTCGCGATCGTCGGCGAGCAGCACCACCTTGAGCAGCGTGCGCTTGCTCGGATCCATGGTGGTCTCCTTGAGCTGCGCCGGCATCATCTCGCCGAGGCCTTTGAACCGGTTCACCTCGACCTTGGCGTTGGCGTTGAACGCGCTCTTGATCAGCTCTTCCTTGTGCTTGTCGTCACGCGCGTAGACTGACTTGGTGCCGTGCGTGAGCTTGTAGAGCGGCGGCACCGCGAGGAAGAGGTGCCCTTCGTCGATCAGCCGCGGCATCTGCCGATAGAAAAAGGTGATCAGCAGCGAGGCGATGTGCGCGCCGTCGACGTCGGCGTCGGTCATGATGATGATGCGCTGATAGCGCAGATCCTCTTCGCGGTATTGCAGGAGCTGGCCGCAACCGATCGCCTGCACGAGGTCGGAGAGCTGGGCGTTGGCCGTCAGCTTGTCCTTGCCGGCGGAGGCGACGTTGAGGATCTTGCCGCGCAGCGGCAGCACGGCCTGGGTCTTGCGGTCGCGCGCCTGCTTGGCGCTGCCGCCGGCCGAGTCGCCTTCGACGATGAAGAGTTCGGAGCCTTCGGTGCCGGCGTCGGTGCAGTCGGCGAGCTTGCCGGGCAGGCGCAGCTTCTTGCCGGCGGTTTTCCGCGCGGTCTCTTTCTCCTGCCGCCGCCGCAGCCGCTCTTCGGCGCGGTCGATCACGAAATCGAGCAGCCTGTTGGCCATGTTCGGATTGCCCGAGAGCCAGTGATCGAACGGATCCTTCATCGCCTGCTCGACGATGCGCTGCGCTTCCGCGGTGGCGAGACGATCCTTGGTCTGGCCCTGGAATTCAGGCTCGCGCACGAACACCGAGAGCATCACGGCGGCACCGACCATCACGTCTTCCGACGTTATTGACGAGGCGCGCTTGCCCTGGCCGACGCGCTCGGCGTGATCCTTCAGGCCGCGCAGCAGCGCGCTGCGCAGGCCGGATTCGTGCGTGCCGCCATCGGGTGTCGGGACGGTGTTGGTATAGGAAGAGAGGAAGCCGTCGGCATCTGCGGTCCAGGCCACCGCCCATTCGCAGGCGCCATGCGCGCCATTGCGGCCGGATTTGCCGGAGAAGATATCCGGGTGGACCAGCGTGTCGGCGTGAATTGCTGCCGCCAGATAATCCTTGAGGCCGCCGGGGAAGTGGAACGTCGCCTCCGCCGGGACGTCCTCGACGCCCTTGAGTAGCTCGGGCGCGCAATTCCAGCGGATCTCGACGCCGCCGAACAGATACGCCTTCGAGCGCGTCATCTTGAACAGGCGCTGCGGCTTGAACGCAGCCTTGGCGCCGAAGATGTCGGTATCGGGCTTGAAGCGGACGCGCGTGCCGCGGCGGTTGTTGATCTTGCCGAGATCCTCGAGCTTGCCCTTGGGGTGTCCGCGCTCGAACGTCATGCGGTAGAGTTTCTGGCTGCGCGCGACCTCGACCTCGAGCAGCGAGGAGAGGGCGTTCACCACGGAAATGCCGACGCCGTGCAAGCCGCCGGAGGTCTCGTAGACCTTGGAGTCGAATTTGCCGCCCGAATGCAGCGTGCACATGATGACTTCGAGCGCCGACTTTTTCGGGAATTTTGGATGCGGATCGATCGGGATGCCGCGGCCGTTGTCGGTGACGGTGAGGAAACCATCCGCGGAGAGCTCGACGCCGATGAAGGTCGCATGTCCCGCCAGCGCCTCGTCCATCGAGTTGTCGATGACCTCGGCGAACAGATGATGCAGCGCCTTCTCGTCGGTGCCGCCGATATACATGCCGGGCCGGCGCCGCACCGGTTCCAGGCCTTCGAGCACCTCGATGTCGGCTGCGGTGTAGTCGGCTTCCCCGCCGGTTCCGCGCGAAGCCGCCTTGGCAGGCGCCCGGGGTTTCGGCTCGTCGCCGCCGAAAAAATCGTCTTTTGCTTTGGGTTTCAACTGCTTGGACATATATCTTGATACGCTTTGAGGGCCGCATAAGCGGCGAATCGGTTAGGCCGACTATGCCACTTCTGACTTGGAAAGGTTACCGCGGGGCGGGCCCGGCGGTGTCGTTGGGAGCCAATCCCGGCGATTTTACGCCGCAGCCCCTGCAATTCCCGGCAATTTGACCGGCCGGTCCGCGGTGAGGCGAGTTTTGTGACTTGATGTCACACAAGCCCTTGGCTTACCAGTCTTTTTCATCGAGCAGCACCTTAGAGACGGGGCGGAAGGCTATTTTTGATGGAGCAGTATGCGCACGCCCTGGCCGAATTCGTGCGCGCTCATCAGGCCTGGGCGGCCCCGATCGTGTTCGTGCTCGCCTTCGGAGAGTCGCTCGCTTTCATTTCGCTCTTGGTCCCGGCCTGGGGCGCGCTGGTCGCGATCGGTGCGCTGATCGGGGCGAGCGGGATCAGCTTCTATCCGGTCTGGATCGCCGGCGGTCTCGGCGCCGCGCTCGGCGACTGGGTTTCGTACTGGTTCGGCTACCGCTACAAGGAGAAGGTCGCCCAGATGTGGCCGCTCTCTCGCTATCCGGAACTCCTGCCCAGGGGCGAGGCTTTCGTGCGCAGCTGGGGCATCCCCAGCATCTTCATCGGCCGCTTCTTCGGACCCTTGCGCGCCTCGGTGCCGCTCGCGGCCGGCATCTTCGAGATGCCCTATTGGAGCTTCCAGGCCGCCAATTTCGTCTCGGCCCTGATCTGGTCGGCCGTGCTCCTGATGTTCGGCGACGTGCTCGCCAAGATCATGGAATGGATCTGGCGGGTGATCTGACGCCGAAACCTTGACGGAAACCCGATCTGGCCTTATAGCCGCGCGCCATGATCAACGCTGCGACCATCCTGTTCGCCCGTCGCCGCCGCTCTTTAGCGGTTTGGGCGGTCGATCGCGTTTGAGATCATCGTCTTTGCCGCTGGATCCGATCCGCGGCACTCTCTCTCCTGTCAGCGCGATCTGATCCGGCGGCCCCCAAGGAGGCCCAGCAGGAGACCACGATGTACACGCCACCCTTTTTCAAGCAGGACCGCGCCGCAAGCCTGAAGTTCGCCGATAAGCGCGGCTTCGGCACCATGTGCGCCTTTGACGGCAAGAAACCGATCGCTTCCCCGCTGCCGTTCTATTTGACCTATGCCGCCGACGGCACGCCGCAGGCCGCCTTTCATGTCGCCCGTCACAATCCGCTGCTAAAGCTTGCGGACGGCGCAGCGTCCTGGCTGCTCGCGGTCAATGGCCCCGATGCCTATGTATCGCCGGACTGGTACGTCTCGCCGGACCAGGTGCCGACCTGGCTCTACCAGTCGGTGCATCTGAGCGGGCCGGTGCGGATGTTGTCTGACGACGAGCTGGCGGTGCAGATCGCCACGCTCAGCGACAAGTTCGAGAACTGGCTGCTGCCGAAGAAGCCGTGGACATCGGACAAGATGACGGCCGGACGGCTCGAGACGATGAAGAAGGCGATCGTGGGTCTGGTGATGACGGTTGAGGAGGTCGAAGGCAGCTTCAAGCTCAACCAGCACAAATCGGACGCCGACTATGCGGCGATCGCCAATGCGCTCAGCGCCGGCGATGCCGACGCCAAGCAGATCTCAGATTTGATGCGGCAGGCAAGGCCGCAGGTTTTTGCAGACGACACGAACATGCTCGAAGGGAGCGCATCATGAGCCTCGCTGACACCACCAAAGCTCCGACCACCAGCGCGGCGAAGAAGCCCGCGACCGTCTTCGTCGACGGCGGCTCCGGCACCACCGGGCTCGGCATCAACGAGCGGCTGAAGCTCCAGAACGACGTCGTCGTGAAGACGATCGCCGACGACAAGCGCAAGGACCCCGCGGCCAAGAAGGCGCTGATGGAGGAGGTGGATCTCGTCATCCTCTGCCTGCCCGACGATGCCGCCAAGGAGACGGTGGCGCTGGTCGACAGCATGGGCGCTGCGGGCCCGAAGGTCCTGGACGCCTCGACCGCGTACCGGGTCGCGCCCGACTGGGCTTACGGTTTTCCCGAGCTGACGGCGGATCAGGCCGGCAAGATCAAGGCCGCTAAGAAGGTCTCCAATCCCGGATGCTATCCGACTGGCGCGATCGCGCTGCTGCGGCCGATCGTCGATGCCGGCCTGTTGCCTAAGGATTACCCCGTCGCGGTCAACGCGGTGAGCGGCTATTCCGGCGGCGGCAAGTCGATGATCGCGAGCTTCGAGGACGGCAGCGCACCGTCCTTCGAGCTCTACGGCCTCGGCTTCGAGCACAAGCATCTGCCGGAGATGCAGCTCTATTCGAACCTGACGCGGCGGCCGATCTTCATTCCCTCGGTCGGCAACTATCGGCAGGGCATGCTGGTCTCGGTGCCGCTGCAACTCGACACGCTGCCCGGCAAGCCGGATGGTGCGGCGGTCCAGGCCGCGCTCGCCAAGCGCTACGCCGGCTCGAAATACGTTTCGGTGATGCCGCTGCAGAACGAGGCGTCAAAGGGCGGCCGGATCGAGCCGGAGGCGCTCAACGAGACCAACATGCTCGAGCTCTATGTCTTCGCCAGCGACAAATATCACCAGGCGGTGCTGGTCGCCCGGCTCGACAATCTCGGCAAGGGCGCCTCGGGCGCTGCCGTGCAGAACATGCGGCTGATGCTGGGATTGCCGGAGGAGTAAGAAAGCTTGCTCAGTCATTCCGGGTTCGGTGCTACGCACCGCCCCGGAATGACGTTACCAAGGTAGCGTTCGCTCAAACCACCTTGAAGATCGCCAGCGCCAGCACGGCCTGGGCGAGGAAGCCGACGGTGAAGGCCAGCGTGCGGAACACCGGGATGCCGATCGCGTAGACGATGAGATGCGCGACGCGGGACCAGAAATAGACGGCGCAGGCGAGCACGGTCCATTTTGTCGAATAGTCGATCGCGTTGAGGATCAGCACCAGCGGCGCAAAGAGCACGAGGTTCTCGACCGCATTGTCGTGCGCGAACATCAGGCGGTTCGCCCATTCCGCCTGCGGCTTGTCGCCGCGCGAGGGATTGGCCAGCGCGCCACTGAGACCGCGGACCTGGCACCGGTTGATGGTGTAGGGAATCCAGAGGATGCCGGTCAGGATCACCGTCAGTGTCAGCCAGAACAATTCGCGCGTCATAGTCCGGTCCCCTCTGTCGTCGCTGCTGCCTTGAGAGCGAGTCTATACAAGAGCGCGGCAGAGTCCGCTATGCGCGAACCCTGACATAGCTGCCGGGCGCGTCCTCGATTGGGGGCAGGGCGTCGCTGCCGACGCTGCGCGCCGGGACCTGCTCCGGATCGAGCTCGCCCAGCCATTGGCGCCAGTCCGGCCACCACGAGCCCTTGTGCTCCACGGCGTCCTTCATCCATTGCGCGACGTTGACGTCCTTGATGTTGTCGTTGGTCCAGTACTGGTACTTGTTCGAGGCGGGCGGATTGACGACGCCGGCGATGTGACCCGAGCCGGACAGCACGTATTTCACCGGACCGCCGAAGAATTGCGAGCCGTACAGCACCGATTCAGCGGGCGCGATGTGGTCCTCGCGGGTAGCGAGGTTGTAGACGGGAACCTTGACCTTGGAGAGATCGAGCAGCGTGTTGTCGAGCACCAACGTGCCGGTGGAGAGCCGGTTCTCCAGATAGCAATTGCGCAGGTAATAGGAATGGTTCGACGCGGTCATGCGCGTCGCGTCCGAATTCCAGTGCAAGAGGTCGAACGCGCTCGGCTGCTGCCCCTTCAGATAGTTGCTGACGACGTAGGACCAGATCAAATCGTTGGAGCGCAGCATGTTGAAGGCCATCGCCATCTTCGAGCCTTCGAGCACGCCGGCCGCCTTCATGTCCTGCTCGAGCGCCGTGATCTGCTCCTCGTCGACGAACACCAGGAGATCGCCGGCATGGGTGAAGTCGACCTGGGCCGCGAAGAACGTCGCCGAGCTCACGCGCTGGCGGCGCTTTTCGGCGAGCCAGGCCAGCGTGGTCGCGAGCATGGTGCCGCCAACGCAATAGCCGGCGGTGTGCACCTTCATCTCGCCCGTGACCCTCTCGATCACGTCCATCGCCGTGAGCGGACCTTCCTTCATGTAGTCTTCCCAGCTCTTGTTGCCGAGCCGCTTGTCGGGATTGACCCATGAGATCACGAACACGGTGATGCCCTGGTCGACGCACCACTTGATGTAGGATTTCTCCGGCTTGAGATCGAGGATGTAGAACTTGTTGATCCAGGGCGGCACGATCAGGAGCGGGGTGCGCAGCACCGTCTCCGTGGTCGGCGAATACTGGATCAGCTGCATCATCTCGTTCTGGTAGATCACCTTGCCCGGCGTCGTCGCCATGTTGACGCCGACGACGAGGTTGTCCGGATTGGACTGGCGGATCTTCAGCATGCCCTTGCCGGCCGCGATGTCCTCGGCCAGCATCTTCAGGCCGCGGGCGAGGTTCTCGCCGCTGCTGGTCACGGTCTCGCGCAGCACCTCGGGGTTGGTCAGCACGAAGTTGGACGGCGAGAGCGCGTTGGTGACCTGCTGGACGTAGAACTCCGCCTTGCGGCGGGTCTGGGGATCGAGCCCCTCGGCATCACGCACCAGCTCTTGAGCCCATTTGGTCGTGAGCAGATAGAGCTGCATCACGAAATCGAAGAACTGGTTCGACTTCCATTCAGGGTCGGCAAAACGCTTGTCGCGCGGCGAGGGCGCGATCGCGGGCGGCGCGTCCTGGCCGGCCATGCGGCGCACCGCCGAGCCCCAGAGGTCGAGATAGTCCTTGGCGAGCTTGGTCTGCAGATCGGAAGAGCGGGACGTATCCGAGAGCCAGTATTCGGCAACCGAGGTGAAGGTCTTGACGACCTCGGTGAGCTCGGCCGGCGGGCGATCCTGCACCTCGCCGCTCTCGCGCGGCTTGAGGTAAGCGGCCAGCGCCTTGCCGCCGCTCTCCATCGCCCGCGCGACATTCATCGCGAAGGCTTCCGCATCGAACTTCGTCTCGGGTTTGGGCGTATCGGTCGTGGCCATACTCATGAGCAGAACAGTAACGATTCATTCCGTATTCGTCACCGCGAAGCTCGCATGTTTGACGTTAAACACTCTCGAAGATGTGTTGCACTGCGACAAATCTTCTTGGTTCCGTCACATTCGGGCCGCACCGCTCCGCTTGGTGGGCAATGGCTGTTTTCTGGCTCGCACCATTTGGGCAGCAATGGTTTGAGCTTGGGCGCGGTCTTGGGTAAGGTTGCCCGGGGCCGTGCTTTGGGACGAGTAGGGGATTTCCCAAGTGTTGGCGTTGTGGGACCTGCAAAAGACGCTGCCGATCCGCGGCGCGCTGCTGATCGCGGCGCTTGCCGTCGGCGGCTGCTCGAGCCAGCTCGCGGATATGACGCCCACGGACGCGCAGGCGCATCCCAGGGAGCCCGGCACCTATCTGCCGGTGCACGACCTGCCGCCGGATCGCGATCAAGCGGTCATCCCGCCGGAGCAACGTGCCAAGATCGAGGCTGAGCTCGCCGCCGCGCGCGATCGCCAGGCCGTCGCCGGCAAGGATGCGAAATGAGCCGCTCCAAGGTAATCGCTGGCGCCCCCGCCTTGCCGTGCTAAAAGACCACGGTTCAGCCGAGAGTCAGGGCGAACGACTTCAGTCTTCGTCGTCGATGATTGCTCTAAGCATTTGATTTTGAGTAATTTTCACGACGGAAATGGACGCGTTTCCGAAGCGCCGTCCTGGCCTGTCGATTCTGTCCTGACCGGTTGCCCCGGAGCCCAGAGAGCCATGGAAGAATTTTACCGCATCCGCCGCCTTCCGCCTTATGTGTTCGAGCAGGTCAATCGGGCCAAGGCGGCCGCGCGGAATGCCGGCGCCGATATCATCGACCTCGGCATGGGCAATCCGGATCTGCCGGCCCCCTCGCATGTGCTGGAAAAGCTGAAGGAGACGCTGGGCAAGCCGCGCACCGATCGCTACTCGGCGTCTCGCGGCATCCCCGGACTGCGCCGGGCCCAGGCCGGCTACTACGCCCGCCGCTTCGGCGTGAAGCTCAACCCCGACACCCAGATCGTCGCGACGCTCGGCTCGAAGGAAGGCTTTGCCAACGTGGCGCAGGCGATCACCGCGCCCGGCGACGTCATCCTCTGTCCGAACCCGAGCTACCCGATTCACGCCTTCGGCTTTTTGATGGCAGGCGGCGTAATCCGCTCGGTGCCGTCGGAGCCGACGCCGCAGTTCTTCGAGGCGGTGGAGCGGGCGATCGTGCATTCGATCCCCAAGCCGCTGGCGCTCGTCGTCTGCTATCCCTCGAACCCGACCGCCTATGTGGCGAGCCTCGACTTCTACAAGGACCTCGTCGCGTTCGCGAAGAAGCACGAGATCCTGATCCTGTCCGATCTCGCTTATGCCGAGGTCTATTTCGACGAAAACAATCCGCCGCCCTCGGTGCTCCAGGTGCCGGGCGCGATGGACGTCACGGTCGAGTTCACCTCGATGTCGAAGACCTATTCGATGGCCGGCTGGCGCATGGGCTTTGCGGTCGGCAATGAGCGCGTGATCGCAGCGCTCGCCCGCGTCAAATCCTACCTCGATTACGGCGCCTTCACGCCGGTGCAGGTCGCGGCGACTGCCGCACTCAACGGCCCGGACGATTGCATCAAGGAGATGCGCGACACCTACCGCAAGCGCCGCGATGCGCTGGTGGAATCGTTCGGCCGCGCCGGCTGGGAGATCCCGCCGCCGGAGGCCTCGATGTTCGCCTGGGTGCCGCTGCCGGAAGCCTTCCGCAGCGTCGGCAGCATGCAATTCGCGACCCTGATGGTAGAGAAATCCGGCGTTGCGGTCTCGCCCGGCGTCGGCTTCGGCGAGCATGGTGAAGGATATGTCCGCATCGCCATGGTGGAAAACGAGCAACGGATCAGGCAGGCCGCGCGCGGCGTGCGACGCTTCCTTGAAAGCGGCATCGAAACGTTGCACAACGTCGTTCCGCTCGCCAATCGGCGTTAAGTTCTCTTCGGCAGGTTTTCTAAGTCATCATGGTTGCACCCCTGAAAGTGGGCATAGCGGGGCTCGGCACCGTGGGCGCCGAAGTTGTCCGTCTGATTGAATCGCAGGCCCGCGTGCTTACAGGCCGCAGCGGCCGCGGAATCCGCGTCGTTGCCGTCACCGCGCGCTCCAAGGCGAAGAAGCGCGGCATCGACCTGCGCGGCGTTGAATGGGTCAAGGATCCCATGGCGCTCGCCACGCATCCCGGCATCGATTGCTTCGTCGAGCTGATGGGCGGCGCCGGCGATCCCGCGCTGTCGGCGGTCGAGGCCGCGCTCAGCGCCGGCAAGTCAGTGGTCACCGCCAACAAGGCGCTGCTCGCGAAGCACGGTTTGAAACTGGCGAAAGCCGCTGAAAAGCACGGCGGCGCGCTGAATTACGAGGCAGCCGTCGGCGCCGCGATCCCCGTCATCAAGACGTTGCGCGAGGGACTTGCCGGAACCGGCATCAACCGCGTCTACGGCATCCTCAACGGCACCTGCAACTACATCCTGACCCGGATGGAGCAGGAGGGCCTGTCCTTCGCCGAATGCCTCGCGGATGCGCAGCGGCTCGGCTATGCCGAGGCCAACCCGTCCTTCGACGTCGACGGCCACGACACCGCGCAAAAACTCGCCATTCTCGCCAGCCTCGCTTTCGGCACGAAAGTTGCTCAAAGCGCGGTGTATGTCGAAGGCATCTCCTCCATCGCGCCGGAAGATCTGCGCGCGGCCGCCGATCTCGGCTACCGCGTCAAGCTGCTCGGCGTTGCGGTGCGCACCGCCAAGGGCATCGAGCAGCGCGTGCATCCGACCATGGTTCCGAAATCCTCCTCGATCGCGCAGGTGATGGGCGTCACCAATGCGGTCACGATCGACGGTGAAGGCATTCCGCCGATCACGCTGGTCGGCCCCGGCGCCGGCGGTGCCGCGACGGCATCCGCCGTCGTCGCCGATATCGCCGATGCCGCGCGCGGCATCCGCGCCAATCCGTTCGGCCGGCCGATTTCTCATTTGCGCGACACCAAGAAGGCACCGATGGAGCGGCACGAGGGCGGCTATTACATCCGCCTTCTGGCGCGCGATTTCCCCGGCACCGCGGCTGCGATCGCGACCCGGCTGGCAGAGCAGAAGATTTCGATCGAGTCGATCGTGCAGCGTCATCCCAATGGCGGCGCTGCGCCAGCCGACGGCAAGGCGGTCCCCGTGCCCGTCATCCTGATCACCTATGCGACGCATGAGGATGCGGTGCGCCGCGCGCTCGCCGCCGTGCAGAAGGACAAGGTGATCAGCGGACGGCCGCAGGTGATCCGGATCGAGAAGAACTAGAGCGTGACCCCCGGCCCAGAGGGCCGCGCCAGCGCAAAGCGTTGAAGCGGTTTTCCGGAAAGGTCATGCTGAAACAATGAGGCGGTTTGAGCGAGCGAACCGTGGGCG
This sequence comes from Bradyrhizobium sp. SBR1B, assembly GCF_014198205.1. Lineage (NCBI taxonomy): Bacteria > Pseudomonadati > Pseudomonadota > Alphaproteobacteria > Hyphomicrobiales > Nitrobacteraceae > Bradyrhizobium > Bradyrhizobium sp. SBR1B. The sequence goes on along the minus strand of NZ_JACIHC010000004.1, from coordinate 498,520 downwards.
TTGAGAGTTGATGCGGGCAGAGACTTCTGTCCAAAACCGTTTCGAAGGAGTAAGCCGATGTCGACCCATATTTCAGTCCCCCCGCACGCATTGCTCGAGCGCATCCTCACGTTGGAGATCGTACGCGTGACCGAGCGGGCGGCGGTGTCGTCGGCGCGGCTGCGCGGGCACGGTAACGAGAAAGCGGCCGATCAGGCTGCGGTGGATGCGATGCGCCGCGAGCTCAACAAGCTCCCGATCGAGGGCACCATCGTGATCGGCGAGGGCGAGCGCGACGAGGCGCCGATGCTCTTCATCGGCGAGAAGGTCGGCCTGAACGCCGGCCCGCAGGTCGACATCGCGGTCGATCCGCTCGAAGGTACCACGCTGTGCGCCAAGAACATGCCGGGCTCGATCGCCACGATGGCGATGGCCGACGGCGGCACGCTGCTGCACGCGCCCGACGTCTACATGCAGAAGCTCGCGATCGGGCCGGGCTACAACAAGGGCGTCGTCGATCTCGATGCAACGCCGGCCGACAACGTCCGCCGTCTCGCCAAGGCCAAGGGTGTCCAGCCCGACGGCATCACGGTTCTCGTGCTCGATCGTCCGCGCCATGCCAGCATCATCGAGAGCGTACGCTCGACCGGCGCTGCCGTGCGCCTGATCACCGACGGCGACGTCGCCGGCGTGATCCATTGCGCCGACCCCGACAATACCGGCGTCGACATGTATCTCGGCACCGGCGGCGCGCCGGAAGGCGTGCTCGCGGCCGTGGCGCTGCGCTGCATCGGCGGCCAGATGCAGTGCCGTCTCATCCTCGATTCCGACGAGAAGCGCGAGCGCGCCGCCAAGATGGGCGTCAACGATCCCAAGATGATCTACGGCATCGAGGACATGGCGCGCGGCGACTGCCTGTTCGCCGCCACCGGCGTCACCACGGGTTCGCTGCTCTCGGGCGTCAAATTCCGCAAGGACGGCGTGATCGAGACCGAGACTGTGGTGATGCGCTCCGTCACCGGCACCGTGCGCTACATCAAGGCCGAGCATCGTGAGCTCGCGAAGTTCCATCTGGACTGAGTAGGGCATAACAACTGCCCGTCATTCCGGGGCGACGCAAAGCGTCGAGCCCGGAATCCATAACCACGATCGGGAGTATGGATTCCGGGCCTGCGCCTAACAGCGCATCCCGGAATGACAATAAGAATAATCGGGAAGCGCCATGTCCGAACTCTCCGCCGTCAAAGCCCTGGTGTTCGACGTGTTCGGCACCGTCGTGGATTGGCGCACCAGCCTGATCTCGGACTTCATGTGGTGGAGCAGGCAGCGCGGCATCAGCGCCGACTGGACCGCTCTGGTCGATGGCTGGCGCGGCATGTACATGGCCTCGATGGACGATGTGCGGCAACATCCCGAGCGCGGCTATGTCATGCTGGATGATCTGCACCGCCGCTCGCTGGAGAAGCTGGTCGCGCAGTTTTCGATCAAAGGCCTTACCGACGCCGATCTCGATTATCTCACCAAGGGCTGGCATCGCCTCAATCCCTGGCCGGACAGCGTCGCGGGCCTGACGCGGCTGAAGTCGAAATTCGTGATCTCGCCGCTGTCGAACGGCAATGTCGCATTGCTCACCAACATGGCGAAGTTCGCCGGACTGCCGTGGGACCTCATCATGTCGGCCGAGCTGTTCGAGCACTACAAGCCCGATCCCGAGACCTATCTCGGCGCAGCAAAGCTGCTTTGCCTCAAGCCGGAGGAGGTGATGATGGTCGCCGCCCACAACGGCGATCTCGCGGCCGCCCAGAACAACGGGCTGAAGACCGCGTTCGTCGCACGGCCGACGGAGTACGGTCCGCTCCAGAAGGTCGATTTCGAAGCCACCGGCAATTGGGACATCGTCGCCAAGGACTTTGGCGGGATCGCCGACAGGCTCGGCTGCTGACAGCGCGCTGCTACCGCGACTCGGCGGGCGCTGCAGTCAGCACGGCCCTGCGCTCGTGAATGAGGTTCTCGAGGCGGTGGGCCGCCACGTTGAGGGTGGCAGCATCCAGCGGGTTGTCGTCGCCGTCCAATCTCGCGCGCTGGCTACGAAGCACATTGTCGATCTGGTCTTCGATCGCCAGCAGGTCGGTTTCGTTTTTGGCCTCGCGGATCTGTCGGCCGAGCGTGTACAGCGCGTCGAGTGCCGGTTCGCGCGGCTGGTGTTCGCCCGACCTGAGAAACCGCCACAGCGCCGCCGCGATCGATGCAAGCGCGCCCAGCGCCATCGGCGCCAGAAAAATCACGTTGCTCCACTTGTCGAGGAAGCCTAGCTGGCTGCCATTGTAGAACTCGGCGGCGCCGGCATGGACCGGGAGATATGCGCCGGCATCGGTATCCGGCGCCTTGAACTGGGCGAGGACCGGCCATTCCGACAGGATGTCCCTGCGCGCGGCAGTGATGGCCTGCGTGAAGCTGGCGACGACGTCGTTGTCGAGGCTCTTCTTGGCGACCACATAGAAGGCGACGCGCAAGCTTGTGACGTCGTCCGCGGGAACTGGCGGGGACCCGCGCAGCGCTCCCTTGGGGATGTCGAAGCTCTCATAGGCGCGCTCCTTCTCCGCAATCGCGCCTGCATTTTCGATCGGGATCAGAATCGGCGCGGTCTTGGCAGTCTGTGAGAACAGGCGGCGTAGCAACGACAGATACCGCTCGCTGAGCGGCATGACGAAAAGCACCGTGCGCACCTCTTTCGCGTCCAGCGCGCGGCGAACGTCGTCCATCGCGATGTTCTTGAAGACGACATTGGCGCGGCCAAGGTCGTATGCGCTGGTGAGGACGCGGACCACCTTCTGGTTCGTGTCGCCGGCGACAACCCCTACCGTCGTGCGTTTCAGGCCGGCGATATCCGAGATCGCCGATCCCGGCGGAGCCACCAGCAGGGCGACGGCTTCGGTGAGCACGACGATCGCTTGCGCTTGAGAGAGATCGCCGACATCGCCGCGCACGACGGCGAGGTCGGTCTTGCCCGACGAGAACGCCGCGGCGGATTCGATGGGCCCGCCGGTCTCGACCAGCTTGAGGCGCACTGGCGCGTTGTTGACGGCAAGCCTGCTCGCGAGCGCCGAGACGATCCTGGGAGCGTCGCCATCCAGGGATCCGACTGCGATCGACAGTGTCACGGGCCGGGCGTACCAGCGATAGGCAGCGAGGCTCGCGCCGGCGGCAAGCGCTGCGATCACGATCACCACCACGAAGCGCAGCCAGCCCGGCAGCCTGGCGGCATCAATCCCCATTTTCGAGAGATCGTCCATGACGCGGCTCGCCCGAGTTTCCGTAGGCCAGCATTGTTGCCGCGAGCGGTCGGATGTTGATTTGCGTCAAGCAACGCCCGGGCTCCCTCGAACCTGTTTGGTCCGACTCCGGGGTTGCGGAGGGCCAGAATATTACGAGGCTTGCGCCTCTTCGGTTGCACAGAACGTCGCGATCGCAAGGTCGATCCGCCGGTCCAGCACGCGGCGATTGAGCTTGAATCCGGTGTCGGTCAGCAGCCTGAAATGATCGTGGCTGAACACCATGCCGAACAGCATTTCGGCGATGAGGCGGAGCGGCACAGCTGCGAAACGAGGCTCCAGGCGAACGGCCTTCAGTAGCTCGACGATATGCTCTGTGCCGCTCTCCATGATGACCTCGGCGAACATGCGCCCCAGCTCCGGCGAGGCCTGACGTTCACCTATGATCAGACGCTGCAGGGCGATCTCGCCAGGCGACAGCGCCACGTCGGCCGCCTCGCGCAGCATGTTTCGAAGTCGGATCACTGGTGATCCTTCCGAAGGGGCATCGGCGAAGTCTGCTTCCGGCAGGCTGCGCAGCAGCATGGCGCGAAACAGCTCGGTCTTGCTCTCGAACATTTTGTAGAGCGTCTTCTTCGACATTCCGGCGGCACCGGCGATGTCGTCCATCGTGGTCGCGGCAAATCCCTTGCTGGTGAAGGTGTCCTTCGCCGCCGCCAGCAGTTGCGTCATGCGAGCGTCGGGGGCGGGAAGGATGACGGCCGGCTTGGTCCGCTCCGACGGCGGAGCAATACGTCTCTGATTTCTGGATTCTCTCGCCATGGACACACCCGCCGTTGAATCTGAGCTGTTTCACGACTGCTTGAACGCCGCTGCGCAGGCAGCCTAGCACTTGACTTCGGGGAAGGAAACTATCAAGTTTCCAGATGGAAACTGAATAGTTTCCGAATGTTTCCGTGCGCGATCCTCCTCGAGGGGCCGCAACTCACCCATGGATCGTCATCATGCGCCCCCCGATCGTCCGCGCTGTTCCCTTGATTGCCCTGCTGCTTGCCGCTTGCGGGGAGCAGAACCCGCAAGCGGCATTGCCGCAGATGGTGCCGGAGGTCGGCATCATGACCCTGAAACCGCAGGAAGCGAAGATCTCGACGTTGCTGCCGGGCCGCGTCGTCGCCTATCAGGTTTCCGAGGTCCGTCCGCAGGTCACGGGCATTCTGCTCAAGCGCGACTTCGTGGAAGGCGCCGAGGTGAGGGAAGGCGACCTGCTCTATGAGATCGATCCGGTGCAGTACAAGGCGGGTCTGGCGAGCGCCGAGGCCGCGGTGCAGAGGTCGGAGGCAACGCTCGTCAGCGTCAAGCTGAAGGCTGCGCGCAAGACCCAGCTTCTGCAGACCAACGCGGCGAGCCAGCAGGACGTCGATGATGCCGTTGCCGCCTACAAGCAGGGCGAGGCCGACGTGAAGGCGGCGCAAGCCAACCGCGACACCGCCGCGATCTCGCTGGATCGCACCAAGGTCACCGCGTCGATCTCGGGCCGGATCGGCAAGTCGAGCATCACACCCGGCGCGCTGGTCACCGCGAGCCAGGCGACGGCGATGACGACGATCCAGCAGCTCGACCCTGTCTATGTCGACCTCGATCAGTCGACCTCGGAGATGGAGCGCCTGCGCAGCCAGATCGCGAGCGGAAAGCTCAAGCGTCCCGCCGAGGGCGTGCAGGTCGAGCTCCTGATGGAGAGCGGCAAGACCTACGGCCACAAGGGCAAGTACGGTTTCACCGATGCCAGCGTGAACGAGAGCACCGGCTCGGTTTCCTCGCGCGCAGTCTTCGCCAATCCCGAGCGGGCGCTGCTGCCGGGCATGTATGTGCGCGCCCGCGTCGTCGCCGGCGTCGATCCGGCTGCGATCCTCGTGCCGCAGCGCGCCGTCTCGCGCAATCCGCTGGGGCAGGCAGTGGCGATGTTCGTCGACAAGGACGGCAAGGTCGAGCAGCGGATGCTGGAGCTCGGCGAGGATGTCGGCAGCAACTGGCTGGTGCGCTCCGGCGCCAAGGCCGGCGATCGCCTGGTCGTCGAGGGCACGCAGAAGGCCCGCCCCGGGGCGCCCGTCAAGACCGTGGAGGTCGCGGTCGATCCCGCAACCGGCCTCACCGTGAATCCGACGCGGCAGGCCGATGCGCGGCCTGCAGCAGCCGCAGCCGAGCAGTAACCGTCATGTCCCATTTCTTCATCAAGCGGCCGATCTTCGCCTGGGTCATCGCCATCCTGATCATGCTGGGCGGCGTTCTCGCGATCATGCGCTTGCCGATCGCGCAATATCCGCAGATCGCGCCGACTGTGGTCACGATCACGGCGACCTATCCCGGCGCCAATGCCGAGACCGCGGAGAACTCGGTGACCAAGGTCATCGAGCAGAACATGACCGGCCTCGACTATCTGCAATACATGTCGTCGTCGAGCACCTCGACGGGCCAAGTGCAGATCTCGCTGACCTTCACCAACGAAGCCGATGCCGACATCGCCCAGGTGCAGGTGCAGAACAAGCTGCAGCTCGCGACGCCGCTGCTGCCGCAGGTGGTGCAGCAGCAGGGCATCAAGGTCGTGAAGTCCTCGGCAAGCTTCCTGATGGTGCTCGGCTTCGTCTCCGAGGACGGCCGGCTCGCCGCCAGCGACATCGCCGATTACGTGGCGTCCTCGGTCAACGATCCCATCAGCCGCGTCGCTGGCGTCGGCCAGGTGACGTTGTTTGGCGCCGAATACGCCATGCGAATCTGGCTCGATCCCGACAAGCTGGCGAAATACAACCTTATGCCTGGGGACGTGACTGCGGCGATCCAGACTCAGAACACCCAGGTGACCGCCGGCCAGCTCGGCGGCCTGCCGTCCGTCGGCGGCCAGCAGCTCAATGCCACCATCACCTCGCAGAGCCGCCTGCAGACGGTCGAGCAGTTCAAGGACATCATCCTGCGCACGGCCACGACCGGTCAGACGGTCCGCATCGGCGACGTCGCGCGGGTCGAGCTCGGCTCGAAGTCCTATGATTCCGCCGCGCGCTACAACGGCAAGCCCGCCGCGGGCATGGGCATCAGTCTTGCGACCGGCGCCAATGCGGTCGCGACCTCGGAGGCGGTGAAGGCACGTGTCGCCCAGCTCAGCGCCGCGATGCCGGAGGGGCTCCGCGTCGTCTACCCCTACGACACCACGCCCTTCGTCAAGCTGTCGATCGAAAAGGTGATTCACACGCTGTTCGAGGCGATCGCGCTGGTCTTCGTCGTGATGTTCGTGTTCCTGCAGAGCTGGCGGGCGACCATCATCCCGACCATTGCCGTGCCGGTGGTGCTGCTCGGGACCTTCGGCGTGCTCTCGCTTGCCGGCTATTCGATCAACACGCTGACGATGTTCGCGATGGTGCTGGCGATCGGCCTCCTGGTCGACGATGCCATCGTCGTGGTCGAGAACGTCGAGCGCGTGATGGCCGAGGAGAAGCTCGGCCCGCGCGAGGCGACCGAGAAATCCATGCGCGAGGTTACCGGGGCCCTGGTCGGGATCGGCGTCGTGCTCTCGGCCGTGTTCATTCCGATGGCGTTCTTCAACGGCTCGGTCGGAATCATCTACCGGCAGTTCGCGCTCACCATCGTCACGGCGATGCTGCTGTCGGTGCTCGTGGCGCTGGTGCTGACGCCGGCGCTGTGCGTCACGATCCTGAAGCCGCCGAAGCATCATGGCGCGCAGCGCGGCTTCTTCGGCCTGTTCAACCGCGGCTTCGACCGCATGGCGGACGGCTATCAGCGCACCGCGGGCGGTGCGATCAGGCGCATCGCGGGAGTGATGATCGCCTTCGCGGCGATCCTCGCCGCGATGGTCGTCCTGTTCCAGCGGCTGCCGAGCTCGTTCCTGCCCGAAGAGGACCAGGGCACGATCATGACGCTGATCCAGCTTCCGGTCGGCGCCACCTCCACGCGTACGCTCGATGTCATCAAGCAAGTCGAGCACCAATATCTCGACAACGAGAAGGACGCCGTGGACGGCGTGTTCGCAGTCAGTGGCTTCAGCTTCGCAGGGCAGGGACAGAACGTTGGCCTTGCCTTCGTCAGCCTGAAGCCGTTCGACGAGCGCAAGAGTCCTGCGGCCTCGGCGCAGGCCGTGGCCGGCCGTGCCATGGGGGCGTTCATGAAAATCCGCGACGCCATGGTGTTCGCGGTGCTGCCGCCGTCGATTCCCGGCTTCGGCAATGCCGGCGGCTTCGACCTCTATCTCCAGGACACCGGCGGCAACGGTCACGAGGCGCTGATCCAGGCGCGCAACCAGCTGCTCGGGCAGCTCGCGGCGGACAAGCGCGTGGCACAGGCCCGGCCGAACGGACAGGACGACACGCCGCAATTCAACCTCGACGTCGACCAGGCCAAGGCCACCGCCCTCGGCGTCAACCTCAGCGATCTCAACACCACGCTGTCGGCAGCGTGGGGCGGCGCCTATGTCAACGACTTCATCGACCGCGGCCGCGTCAAGCAGGTCTATGTGCAAAGCGATGCGCCGTTCCGCATGGATACCAGCGACATCGGCCGCTGGTATGTGCGCAACGCCTCGGGCTCGATGGTGCCGTTCTCGGCGGTCGCGACCGATCGCTGGAGTTTTTCTTCGCCGCGCCTCGAGCGCTACAACGGCGTCGCCGCCGTCGAGCTGCAGGGGCAGGCAGGGCAGGGCATCAGCTCGGGTGTCGCCATGCAGGCTGTGGAGGAGCAGATGGCCAAGCTGCCCAAGGGCTACGGCCATGAATGGACCGGATTGTCGTTCCAGGAACGGCTCACCGGCAGCCAGACGCTGTATCTGTATTCGATTTCGCTGCTGATCGTCTTCCTGAGCCTTGCCGCACTGTACGAGAGCTGGTCGGTCCCGTTCGCGGTGATGCTAACGGTGCCGATCGGCGTGCTCGGCGCGCTGCTCGCGGCCACGCTGTTCGATCAGGCCAACGACGTCTATTTCCAGGTCGGACTGCTCACGACGATCGGGCTGGCCTCGAAGAACGCGATCCTGATCGTCGAATTCGCGCTGGAGCAGATCGCTTCCGGCCGCAGCCTGGTCGATGCCACCCTGCACGCATCGCGCCAGCGCCTGCGCCCGATCCTGATGACGTCGCTCGCCTTCATCCTCGGCGTGCTGCCGCTGGCGGTGGCGACGGGCGCCGGCTCGGCCAGCCAGAACGCGGTCGGCATCGGCGTCGCCGGCGGCATGATCGCGGCAACCGTGCTCGGCATCTTCTTCGTGCCCGCGCTGTTCGTGCTGGTGAAGCGGATATTCCCCGGTGCCCGGGCGGACGCTGCGGCCTCAGGCGCCGGCGCGGTTGCCGAGCCCGCGGAATAGGGCGCATCAATGGTCCGGACGGCGCGCGCCGCCCGGACCTGATCGCGAGAACCTACAACGTCATCTGCATCGGCTGGGGATAATAGTGGAAGCCTTCACCGGCCTTGGCGACATGGCCGTAGCCCGGCCAGGCGAAGTGATACGACATCACCGGGACCTTGTTTGCCGCGAGCATCGTGAGCAACTTCACCCGCGATTCCGCCGCCTGCTTCGGGTCGGTGTCGTAGGAGAATTCCATGCGCGGCCGCTCGAGCAGCAGCACGGAATGGTGCGAGAGGTCGCCGAGGAAGGCAAAGGATTTGCCGGCCGACGACACCATGAAAATGGTGTGGCCGACGGTGTGACCGGGCGCGGCGATGGCCTGGACCCCCGGCAGGAATTCCTGGCCGTCCTTGAAGAATACGATCCGGTCACGGACCGGCAGCAGGTTCTTGCGGGCGTGGACGACGAAGTCCTTGGCCGGGCTGCCGAGCTTGCCTTCGTCGGTCCAGAAGTCGAAATCGGTCTGCGAGATGTAGATCTGCGCGTTCGGAAACAGCGGCTTGCCGCCTTCGTCGACGATGCCTCCGATATGGTCGATATGGGCATGCGAGCACACCACGGCATCGATGTCCCCCGGCTTGATGCCGGCCTCGGTCATGCTCTTCTGCTGCCGGCCGGTGCTGGCGCCGAACATCTTCGATGAGCCCATGCCGGTATCGAACAGGATGAGCTTGTCGCCGGTGTTCACGATCGGGGAGTTCTGTTCGAGCACGACGTTGTCCGGCGACAGGAAATTGTCCGCCAGCATCTTCTTCACCTCTTCCTTGGGAACGCCGGTGAAGGTTCCAGAGGGATCGCCGAGCGGCAGCGGCCCGTCGGACACGACGGTGACCTCGGCATCGCCGAGAACGAAGCGGTGCCAGTAGGGCGTCTGGGTGCCGAGCTTGGGTGCCCGCGCCATCGCGCTGGTGCCGAGCATGGCGCTGGCACCAAGGCCCGCTCCGAGCGTGAGAAGGGACCGACGTGAGACATCGATTGTCATGCGTTCCTCGCTTTTGTCTTTTACTTTGCACGATTGTTCGCGCGTTGGCACCGGCCTGATCGGCCGCGCGGCCGATGGTCGGCAGAGAAGTATGCTGCTCCGGCCGCGACAAGCTAGCAAGTGGAATTAGTGCGCAGGTTCACGCGGAGCGCGAACGAGTCGCGGCAGCGGGCCGGCCGCGTGTGGACGCGCGCTCCGCCGGCCAGGACAACGCGAATTGCGCCTTACGCAATTCTAAGCGTGAGATCGGTCCCTTCCGTCTCGGCAAAGCCCGCCTGCAACACCTCTTCGCGCTTGTGGCGGAGATGCGCGCGCAAAATGTGGGAGAGGCCGGCGCCGTCGCGGCGCTGGAGCGCGTTCAGGATGGCGTCGTGCTCCTTCACGGCGAGCGCCCAGCGCTGCGGCGTCATCGGCGTGACGTAGCGCGCGCGCCGGATGCGCGCCGTTACTGATGTGTAGAGTCCAGCGAGCACGGGATTTCCGGCTGCGGTGACGATGGCCTCGTGGATGGCGCGATTGCCGCGATAGTACTGGATCAGATCGCCATCGCGATAATGCAGCACCATGGCCGCATGCGCGGCGGCGATCTCGTCGATCTCGGCGTCCGTGATGCGTTCGCAGGCGAGCTCGCCGGCGAGGGCCTCCAGGCCCTGGCAGACCTCGAACAGGTCGCGCATGTCCTTGTCGGTCAGTTTTGCCGCGCGCGAGCCGCGATGCGGCAGCAGCTGCACGAGGCCCTCGGCGGCCAGCACCTTGAGCGCCTCGCGCAGCGGCGTGCGCGAGATCTCAAGCCGCTCACACAGCTCGCGCTCGGGAATCCGAGCACCCGGCGGGATTTCGCCGTCGAGCAGAATGGCCCGGATACGGCCGACGACTTCCTCGTGAAGCATGGGGACCAGCGCTCCAATTTGAATGCAAAACTTGGATATCCGATCGAAACGTCGAAGTTCCAGCTTGCTAATCCCAGATTTTGCATTCAAAAATGTAAAAAACAAGAGGATATGAGGAAATGGACCTGGCGGTAGAGGCAGACGACCTCGTTTTTGAATGCAAAGACGGCATCGGGCGGATCACCTTCAACCGCCCGCAGGCCCGCAACGCCTTCACCTTCGCCATGTACGAGCGGCTCGCCGCGATCTGCGAGCAGGCCAATAGCGATCATGCGATCAAGGTGCTGGTGCTGCGCGGAGCCGGCGACAAGGCCTTTGCGTCCGGCACCGACATCAATCAGTTCCGCGAGTTCAAGACGCCGCAGGATGCGATCGACTACGAGAACCGGATTGATCGCGTGCTGACCACGCTCGAGCAGTGCCGGGTACCGACCATCGCGGCGATCAACGGCTTTTGCACCGGGGGCGGCGCCGGCATCGCCGCGGCCTGCGACCTCCGCATCGGCACGGCAAGCGCGAAGATCGGATTGCCCATTGCCCGGACGCTCGGCAATTGCCTGTCGATGTCCAATGTCAGCCGTCTTACCGCGCTGATTGGCGCTGCACGCGTCAAGGACCTGATCTTCACCGCACGCCTCGTCGACGCCACGGAGGCTGCGAGCGTCGGGCTGCTCGGCGAGGTGGTCGAGGACATTGCCGCGCTCGACAGGCGCGCCGATGAGGTGGCCCGGCTCGTCGCCAGCCATGCGCCGCTGACGCTGAATGCGACCAAGCAGGCGGTGGCACGCCTGCAACGGCGGCTGACCCGGGACGAAGGCGAGGACCTCATCCTGATGTGCTACACGAGCCAGGATTTTCGCGAAGGGCTCGATGCTTTCCTCAACAAGCGCGCCCCGCAATGGCGCGGCCAATAGGACAGGCCCGATGCAAAGCGATCGATCGCAATCCAACTCTCGCCGTTCGGGACCGCTGGCCGGCCTTAGGGTCGTCGACCTCACCCATGTCATGGCCGGGCCGACCTGCACCCTGATGCTTGCCGACATGGGCGCCGACGTCATCAAGATCGAGAAATCGCCGAACGGCGACGATACCCGCCATTCGGTGCCGCCGAAGATCGGCGAGGAGGCGGCCTCCTTCCTGATGATGAACCGCAACAAGCGCGGCATCGTGCTGGATCTGAAGACCGAGGGCGGCAAGCAGGTGCTGCGGCGGCTGATCGCTGACGCCGACGTGCTGGTCGAGAACTTTGCGCCGGGCGCGATGGAGCGCCTCGGCTTCGGCTACGAGGCGCTGCACGCGCAATTCCCGGCGCTGATTTACTGCTCGCTGTCGGGCTTCGGCCGCACCGGTCCCTACAAGCACCGCAGGGGATTCGATCTCGTCGCCCAGGCCATGAGCGGCATCATGAGCTTCACTGGCGAACGCCCGGATGGGCCGCCCGTCAAATGTGGCCCGCCGCTGTCCGACATCACCGCCGGCCTGCTCGCCAGCATGGGCATCCTCGCGGCCTATACGCACCGCCTCAAGACCGGCGAGGGGCAGTGGGTCGAGACCTCGCTCTACGAAGCGGCCCTGGTGCAGACCTATTGGCAATCGACCATCGCGCTCGCGGCAGGCACGGCACCGCGCGCGATGGGCTCGGCCCATCCGCTTAATGCTCCGTATCAAGCATTTGAAGCTTCCGACGGTTGGCTCGTGGTCGGCGGCGCCAACAAGAAGCACTGGCTCTTGATGCTGGAAGCCCTTGGCGCCAGCGAACTCGCCGCCGATCCGCGCTTCGTCACCGGCGCCGACCGCATGGCCAATCTGAAAGTGCTCGAAGCGGTGCTGAGCGAACGCTTCCGCACGAAGTCGCGGGCGCATTGGCTCGCGGCGTTGGACGAGAAGGGCGTGCCGTGCGGACCCGTGCACGACATGCTGGAGGCGCTCAGCGATCCCCAGACTCTGGCGCGCGAGATGGTCGTCGAGGTCGAGCATTCCACGCTCGGCCCGGTCAAGACGATCGGTCTTCCGGTCAAGTTTTCGGAGACCCCAGGCAAAGTGCTATCGGGCGCGCCGGTCTATGGTGAGCACACAAGCGAGGTGCTGGCCGAGTACGGGTTCGACCAGAAGCAGATCGAAGCGCTCGAAAAAGAAGGCGCAATCGTCCTGGCATCGGGAAGGCGCGAGGAACGCGTCGCCTGATCGGACGTCGATAGGACAGACAACAATAAGAGACAAAAATCAGCTGGAGGAAATCATGGGTCGGACGTCGATATTTATGCTCTCCGCAGCCGCGATGATGCTTGCCGGCACGATGCCGGCGCTCAGTGCCTGGCAACCGCAAAAGCCGATCGAGTTCATCGCCACCGCCGGGCCCGGCGGCGGGACCGACAACCTGGCGCGCGCGGTGCAGAACATCATCACCAAGCACAAGCTGACGGAGCAGCCGATCGTCGTCGTCAACAAGGGCGGCGGCAGCGGCGCCGAAGGCTATGTCTATGGCAAGGCCTCCGCTGGCGATCCCTACAAGGTGATCTTCGGTACCTCGAACGCCTGGCAGCAACCGCTCGTCTCCAAAGTCGCCTTCAACTACACCGATCTCACGCCGGTAGCGGCGATGGCGCAGGACGAGTTTTTGCTCTGGGTCAAGCAAGACGCACCCTACAAGACGGCGGGCGACTATCTGAAGGCGGCCGCATCGGGCGAGTTCAAGATGGGCGGCGCCCAGTCGAAGGACACCGACGAGGTGCTGACGCGCATGATCGAGAAGGCCGGCAAGGTCAAGCTGACCTACATTCCCTTCAAGAGCGGCGCGGAGACCGCCGTGCAGCTCGCCGGCGGTCATCTCGATTCCCACGTCAACAATCCCAGCGAAAGCCTCGGGCAATGGCGCGGCGGCACGCAGCGGCCGCTCTGCGTTTTCAGCCCGAAGCGGCTGCCGCAGGGCGCCAAGGTCACCGCGACCGAAGGCTGGGGCGACGTTCCGACCTGCGTCGAGCAGGGGCTCGACATCAAGCAATATGAGCAGCCGCGCACGGTGTGGTTGCCCGGCAAGGTCACGCCGGACCAGGCCGCGTTCTATGTCGACCTCATGAAGAAGGTGCAGGCCACACCCGAGTGGAAGGACTACATCGAGAAGACGTCTCAGGTCGACACCTTCCTGACGGGCGCCGAGTTCGACAAGTTCATCAAGCAGGATCTCGAACACGTCAAACAGGTCGCGGGCGAGCAGGGCTGGCTCGTCAAGTGAGGTGGGGCGCGCCACCAACTCCGCTGTCGTCCCTGCGAACGCAGGGACCCATACCGCGTGATCTCTCTAGGAGTGCTGGTGGTGGTACCGGCGTGGATGTGACGTCAAGTCTTCGTCAAACGTCTCCCTGGGGTTATGGATCCCTGCGTTCGCAGGGACGACAGCGAGGGCTGGGCAAAGACGCATGCGCCACTACCGACCCTTGTCCGACGCCAGAGCGGAGCCCCCCATGATCTCACGCCGCGCTCTTGAACTTGCGACTGCCGTGCTCACCGGCGGCTTCGGGGTGTCCGTCGTCATCTCCAGCCTCGACAACGGCATTGGCTGGTCGAGCGCGGGCGTGGACGCCGGCACGTTTCCGTTCCTGACCGGCATCATCATCGTGCTCGGAAGCCTCTACAACCTGGTGCGGGGCGTGTTGCCGGTTGCGTCCCTGGCAAACGTTCCCATCGCGATCACGCCTTTCGAGCTGCGCCGGCTCGCCGGCCTGTTCGTGCCGGCCGCGATCTTCGTGGCCGCGATCCCGCTCGCCGGGATGTACGTCGCCTCGTCGCTTTATGTCTTTGCGGTGCTGGCGATCCCAAAACATCAATCCGTGCCGCGCGCGCTGGGGATGGCGGCTGCGACAGCACTCGCGCTCTACGTCGTGTTCGAGCGCATGTTCCAGGTGAGCTTGCCGCACGGCGCGCTCGCAGCCGCCCTCGGGTTCTGACGGAGGGCCGATGGACAATCTTGGCGAACTCCTCCACGGCTTCACCATCGCGGTCACCGTGCCGCACCTGGTGCTGATGGTCGTCGGCGTGCTGCTCGGCATTCTCGTCGGCGTGCTGCCGGGGCTGGGTGCGCCAAATGGCGTGTCGCTGCTCCTGCCGCTGACCTTCGGCATGCAGCCGGTGTCGGCGATCATCCTGCTCTCCAGCATGTATTGGGGTGCGTTGTTCGGCGGCTCGGTCACCTCGATTCTGTTCAACATCCCCGGCGAGCCGTCGTCGGTCGCGACCACCTTCGACGGCTATCCGATGGCGCGTGACGGAAGGCCGACCGCGGCGCTCGCCACCGCCTTCGGCTCGGCCGCCTTCGGCGCGCTAATCGGCGTTATCCTGATTACCTTCCTCGCGTCCTGGGTGGCGCAGGTCGCGCTCGCCTTCGGGCCCGCGGAATATTTTGCCGTCTATTTCCTGGCCTTTGCCAGCTTCGTCGGCATGGGCGGCGCCGCGCCGATCAAGACCGTCGTGGCGCTCGCGATCGGCTTTGCGATCGCCGCGATCGGCATCGACACGGTGTCCGGCAGCGTCCGCCTCACCATGGGCGTTGACGAGCTGGTCAAGGGCGTGAGCTTCGTCGTGGCCGTGATGGGCCTGTTCGG
This sequence comes from Bradyrhizobium sp. SBR1B, assembly GCF_014198205.1. NCBI lineage: Bacteria > Pseudomonadati > Pseudomonadota > Alphaproteobacteria > Hyphomicrobiales > Nitrobacteraceae > Bradyrhizobium > Bradyrhizobium sp. SBR1B. The sequence continues at coordinate 483,398 of NZ_JACIHC010000004.1, read as the reverse complement.
CATCGGCGAGCTCCTGGTCGCGGTCGAGGAGGAGTTCCACGCCCGCGCGGTGTCCTCGAAGATCGACTGGCGCGAGGTGTTCCGCGCCGTCGGACGCCTGCCGCGGCATGGCATTGCGTTGCTGCGCAGCGCCGCAATCGGCTGCTGGATGGGCATCACCCCGGGCGGGCCGACCGCGGCATCCTTCATGAGCTATGGCATTGCCCGCCGCTTCTCGCGCCGGGGCCGCTATTTCGGCACCGGTGAGGTCGAAGGCATCATCTCGCCGGAGACGGCTGACCATGCCGCCGGCACCAGCGCGCTGCTGCCGATGCTCTCGCTCGGCATTCCCGGCTCTGCGACCGCGGCCGTCATGATGGGTGGGCTGATGATCTGGGGCCTCAATCCCGGGCCGATGCTGTTCGTCGACCAGAAGGACTTCGTCTGGGGCCTGATCGCCTCGATGTATGTCGGCAACATCGTCGCCGTCGCCTTGGTGCTGCTGACTGTTCCGGTGTTTGCCGCCTTGATGCGGATCCCCTTCGTCGTCATCGCCCCGCTGATCGTGATCATCTGCGTCGTCGGCGCCTATTCGGTGTCGAACTCCTATCTCGACGTCGTCATGATGCTCGGCTTTGGCATCGTCGGCTATCTCTTCAAGAAGCTGTTCTATCCCTTGGCGCCGCTCGTTCTCGCAATCGTCATCGGCGACAAGGCCGAGGATGCGTTCCGGCAGTCGATGCTAATGTCGAAGGGATCGCTCGGGATATTCTTCGCGAACAAGCTGGTGACATGCCTGATCATGGCCGGCATCGCGCTGTTGCTGCTTCCGCTCGTGCTGCAGCTCGCGCGCCTCTGGCGCAAACCCGCATCCCCCGCGACCGAACCGACGGCCCAGGAGAAGGTGATCATATGACCGCAAAGCCGCTGATTGCATTGGCCATGGGAGACCCCGCCGGCATCAGCCCGGAGCTGACGGCCAAGCTGTTGGCGCAGGACGACATCCGCGCGAGCTGCCGGCTCGTCGTGATCGGCGACCGCCGCATCTTCGAGGAGGGCGCGCGCATTGCCGGCGTCAAGCCGGCGCTGAAGATGGTGGAGCAGGGGGCCGATCTTCGCGCGGCGGACGGCGAGGCGCTGTTTCTCGATCTTCGTCACCTTGATCCCAAAGAGGTCGAGCCGAAGACCGCGAGCCTTGCCGGCGGCAGGTTCGCGCTTGCCAACTACAAACACGCGCTCGAGCTCGGCCGCGACGGCCATGTTGACGCGGTCTGCTTCACTCCCTTCAACAAGCAGGCGATGCGGCTCGCCCGCGCCGAGTACGACGACGAGATCGCATTCTCTGCGGAGGTGGTCGGACTCAAGTCGGCGGCGAGCGAGTTCAACGTGCTGGACCGGCTCTGGAACGCGCGGGTGACCTCGCACATCCCGCTGAGGGACGTTGCCGCAAACCTGTCCAGCGAACGCATCCATCGTGCGCTCCAGCTGACCGATGCCTGCATGCGCAACGCTGGCTTCGCGCGGCCGCGCATCGCGGTCGCCGGTCTCAATCCACATGCTGGCGATGGCGGCAATTTCGGTCGCGAGGAGATCGATATCATCGCGCCCGTGGTCGCGGCCGGCCAGCGCGAGGGCATCGCCGCAGAGGGGCCGTTCCCGGCCGACACCGTCTTCCTGCGCGCCAAGGCCGGCGCCTTCGATGCGGTGCTGACGATGTATCACGACCAGGGCCAGATCGCGATGAAGCTGATGGGCTTCGATCGCGGCGTGACCATGCTCGGCGGCTTCCCTTTCCCGATCTGCACGCCCGCGCACGGCACCGCCTACGACATTGCCGGGCAGGGAATCGCATCGATCGGCGCCAGTCGCGCCGCGTTGCTCCTCGCCGCGGAGATGGCCGCCCGCCGCGCCGCCTGATTTGCACGCACTGGCAGTGAGCGCTTGCTGCGCTCGCCTTGCGGGCAGGATTAGACTTTCGGGAAAAACTGGAAACTTCCGCCGTCGCGACGAGTTGGCGTCCCATGGATATCTCCAGTGGGAGCTGGGAAGATGGTCGACGACGACCCGTTACGAACGGCGGTCGATACCGCTTGGCGCGTGTACCGCGCCCGCCATCGCGGTGTCGATGCTGCAGACGGCCGTCGCTGCCTGCTCGAGCGTCATTTGCGAGGGAGACGGGAAGCGCGCCAGAGTAATGGCGATGCCCAGGAGCTCACGGGTTTCGGGCTTGCCTATCTCGAGCGGCTTTCGGACGACTCATGCTGAGCCTGATTGAGAGCCTAGTGTGCCGCCTGGCGAGCGCAAGCGCGAGGCCGCAGTGGACGCTGCTCGCGATCTCGAACCTTCTGTCCGCGGCCATCGTGCTGATCGTCCGGTCAGCGGTATAGCGGCGGGCTGTCATGCGCATCGCTCAGCTTGCTCCCCTGGCCGAAAGCGTCCCTCCAAAGCTCTACGGCGGCACCGAGCGGGTGGTGGCCTGGCTGGTCGATGAGCTCGTCAAGCTTGGACACGACGTCACGCTGTTTGCGAGTGGCGACTCCCGCACGACCGGCAAGCTTCACCCGGTATGGCCACGCGCGCTGCGACTCGGCCGAAAGGGCGCGGATCCGGGTGCGGCCAACGCAATGCTGCTGGAAGCGATCGCGAAGCGGGCGAGGGATTTCGATGTGATCCACGCGCATATCGACTGGCTGCAACTCCCGTTGCTCAGTCGGCTTGGCGTGCCGTTCATGACGACCATGCACGGTCGCCTCGACTTGCCTGGGTTGCCCGAATTGGTTCGGCAATTCCCCGAGGCTGGTTTCGTGTCGATCTCCGATCATCAGCGCCTGCCGCTTCTGGATGCGAAGTGGATGGGAACCATCCAGCACGGATTGCCGTCGGAGCTGTTGCGCCCCTCCTATGAGAAGGGGGACTATCTGGCGTTTCTCGGCCGCCTGACGGCCGAGAAGGGGCCGGAGGACGCAATCCGTATCGCGCACGCGGCCCGGATGCCTCTGCGCATCGCTGCGAAGATTCCGCGCGCCGAGACTGCCTACTTCAGGAAGCACCTCGAGCCTCAAATCGATGGCGAGAAGATCCAGCTTGTCGGCGAAGTCGATGACGTGAAAAAGCAGGCCTTCCTCGACAGGGCCGCCGCGCTGCTATTTCCGATCGATTGGCCGGAGCCTTTCGGGCTGGTCATGATCGAGGCGATGGCCTGCGGAACGCCTGTGATCGCTTACCGCTCCGGCTCCGTCCCTGAGGTGATCGAGCACGGTGTGACCGGCTTCATCGTCGAGAACGAGGATCAGGCGGTCAAGGCGGTCGGCGAATTGAGCAAGCTGGATCGAAAGAGGGTGCGCGCCCGCTTCGAGGAACGCTTCACCGCATGCCGAATGGCGCGACAGTACGAAGATCGGTATCGCGCGCTGATTGCCGCCACAGATCGAGACTTCAACACGCAGCGGACGGAAACATGAAGACCCTCTCGAATAAGAAGCCGACCCTGGCGGGAGTGCGTCTGCAGGCTATTTCGGCATAGGCATTGTCAGCTCCTTGTCGGCCGTATCCACCACGAACACGGCAAGCAGCTTGGCAGGCTCGGTATCGCTGGCGTTCGCGCTGATGCCGTGGCGGTCGCCGGGTCTTTCGGAAAAGTTCTCCCCTTTGCGAAAGACCTTGGCCGGGCCGTCATTGACCTGACTGCGGATCGCGCCTTCCAGGACGGTGGCATAGATGAAGGCGGAGGGCGCGTGGATGTGGGGCGGCGACGAGCCTCCGGGACCATACTCGACCAGCACGCCCTTCATGCTCTTGCCGGGGACATTGGGCAGCGCCTGGTCGAACACGACAGTGACCTTGGCCGATGGTGCTGCCGTCTCGGCCGCATGGACCGTCAGGACAGACGCGGCGTAAACCGCCGTTGCGATCAGCAATCTGCGCATGGGATTTCCTTCATTGCCGTTTCTGTGTTGATTGCGGGGCTGGCGGGCCCTCAGAGGCGCGCGAGCCATGTTGCGAGCGGCGTCTTCCCGAGCCGAGCCTCGCCGAGCGGGTTCAGCGATGTGTCCTGAATGGAAGCGCCGTAATATTGCGCTTTTGGGTCGCCGACCACCGTACGGCTGTCGCCGGAGGCTTTCTGGCGGCGCGCGACGAACTCATTGAAGGGAGCCTTCTCGGGGCCTGCGATGTCGATGGTGCCATTCAGCGGCCGCCCCGTCGCGATCTCTGCGAGGCAATCGACCACGTCGTCGGCGGCGATCGGCTGAAACAGCGCCGACGGAACGACGATCTTGTCGCCGGCCGCTCCGGCCTCGCCAATGGCGCCGAGGAATTCGAAGAACTGCGTGGCGCGGACGATGGAGTAGGGGACCGCGGAGGCCTTTATGATGGTCTCCTGGGCGAGCTTGGCACGGAAATACGCGATGTCGGGCGAACGATCGGTCCCCACGATCGAGAGCGCGACGTGATGCTTGACGGCTGCGGCGGCCTCGGTCGCGGCGAGATTTCGGCTCGAGCGCTCGAAGAATTCGAGCACGGCGGCGGGCTCCCAGGATGGCGCATTGGCCACGTCGACCACGACATCCGCGCCGGCCAGCGCCGCTGCGAGGCCTTCCCCGGTCACGGCGTTCACACCTGATTTCGGCGAGGCCGCTACCGCGTCGTGGCCCTGCTGTTTGAGCTTCGCCACGAGCTTGGATCCGATCAATCCGGTTCCGCCGATCACGACGATCTTCATGGCATGTCTCCTTGGCATGTGACGAGCGCGAGATGATTAGCCAGGGCGGACTCGCGCGCTCACGTCGATCAACGTGATGCGAAGCGACTCTATTCGATCAAGGGCGCGAGGCTCTTGCCTGTTACGGGCGCGGCTTGCCGGAAAATGCTTCAGAAAGCCGGGGTGCGATTTCACAAAACCGCTAGGGCCATTCCCTCGTGCCGCAAACACACTCTGCGATGATCGCAGAGTGCCAGTGTTTTGCCCGACTTGTCAAAATGTTTGAGAGAACAATAAAGGCAAGCCCAACTGAAAACACCAATGAGAGCAGCCCTTTGGCTACTGTGCATGGGGTTGTTTTCGGGTTTTTGAATCGGCCGCCTGTCTCACGCCCCGCAGACGATCACGCCGTACCAGCCGAGCCCGCGATAGGTCTCATAGCCCGGCGTCGCATGGAACGCGACCAGGGCACCCGAGCGGTCATGGTAGAATCCGGAGCGCTGGCCGTTCAGCGAGATCGAGATGCGCTCGCTGAGAATGCCCTGGCCGTCGGACGCCGCGATGATGCGAAAATTCGAATCGACCAGCAGCACGCGAGCCTTGTCGCTGTCGCCGACGCGCACGCCCTGCACGATGGCGCGGGCCTGCGCCTCCCAGTCGAAGTGGATGGCGAGCACGCCGATCGGGGCGCCGTGGGCCTGGCCGCCGGCGCGGACGCTGGCGCAATAGGTCGCCACCTGCGCGTTGCCGAGCAGCGGCTGGTTCTCGACGTCGCCGGCGACGTAGTCGTCACCGGAGCGCAAGGTTCGCGCCTCGCGAAACCATTTGGTGTGGGCGACGTTCTGGCCGACGACGCGGAAGCGGTCGGCGCGGCCGTTGGCGATGACGTTGCCGTCGAGGTCGCAGAGCCAGAGATCGAGATAGACGGTGTAGGCGCCGAGGATCACGCCCAGGCGCTGCGAGGCGTGCGACACCGCTGCGGCGGTCGGCGAGGCCGCGCAATCGACCACGGCGGAATCGGTCGCCCACCAGCGCACGTCGCAGGTGCGCTCATAGAGGTTGCGGTCGATCAGCTCGATAGCGTTGAGAGACAGGTCGACCATCCGCTCGCCGCGCGAGCGCTGGCTCATGCGGTCGATCGAGGCGACGAGATCGCCGGTGCGTTTGGTCAATTGGCTTTCGAGCTCGCGCGCGATGGTCTCGACCTGCTGGCCGACGCCGCGTACCTCCTGTGCCACCACCGCGAAGCCCGCGCCTTGCGCGCCGGCGCGCGAGCTCTCGATCAGCGCGTTCAGCGCCAGCATCTTCATCTGGTTGGTGATCTGCTGGATCGACTTGGTCTTGTCGACCGCGATCTGGTTGACCTCCGCGGTGAGGCGGTTGATCAGCGCGGAGATGTCGGAATCGTCGTCAGCGGGTTCGGTGGCGATCGGCTTGGCCTTCAGACCCAGCGCAGCAGACATCGGGGATTTCCCTTGGCAATGAGGTCTGATCTGCAATGAACCCGGAACAATCGCTTACAGATCGAATACGATTCTTTTTCGAGGATTCCGCCTAACGCCTGCTTAATTTGCTGTTCCGCCGAATGCCCAAATGATAGTCAGTCGGCGCAGCAAATCGGCAATCCACCGCTTTGTGCGACGCGGAGATTGCAAATCCCAGGCGATTCCGGGTCAATCGTCGTCGCCAGCCGAACCGATGCGACAGCTCCGACTTCCGGGTCCCTCTAGCCAGCCCCTCATCATGACGCCTCCCGCAACTGCCTTGCCTGTCGAAGCGCCCCAGGCCTTTCTCGGCGTCGCCCGCTCGCTGACCGACAAGCTCTGGCGCGACCGGCTGGATCCCCGCGGGGCGGCCCAGGCGCTCGCCATGGTGCAGCGGCACCAGCTTCCCGAATTGCTGGCGCGGGTGCTGGCCGGCCGCGGCGTCGATATCGACGCGGTGCCCGACTTTCTCGATCCGACCATCCGCAAGCTCATGCCGGACCCGTTCACGGTGACGGAGATGGAGGCGGCGGCGAAGCGGATCGCGGATGCGGCGGCGAAGGGCGAGAAGGTCGCGATTTTCGGCGATTACGACGTCGACGGCGCGACCTCGGCGGCACTGCTGGCCTGGCACCTGCGCCATTGCGGACTCGATCCGCTGATCCACATTCCCGACCGCATTTTCGAAGGCTATGGGCCCAATGTCGAAGCGGTTCGTGGGCTGGCGGCCAAGGGCGCCACGCTGCTCGTCACCGTCGATTGCGGCACCACCAGCATCGAGCCGCTCGCCGAAGCCAGGCGGCTCGGCATGTCCGTGGTCGTGATCGACCATCACCAGGCCGGCACCGAGCTGCCGGAGGTTGACGCGCTGGTCAATCCGAACCGGCTCGACGATCTCTCCGGCCTCGGCCATCTCGCCGCTGTAGGTCTCGTGCTGGTGACGCTCGTTGCGGTCAACCGCGAGCTGCGTCAGCGCGGCTTCTGGAGTGCGGAGATGCCGGAGCCCGATCTGCTCGGCATGCTGCATCACGTCGCGCTCGGGACCGTTGCCGACGTCGCGCCCCTGATCGGCCTCAACCGCGCTTTCGTCGCCAAGGGGCTGATCGCGATGCGGCGGCGCGACCATGTCGGTCATACCGCGCTGATGGACGTGGCGCGGCTCAACGGGCCGCCGGAGGCCTGGCATCTCGGCTTCATGCTGGGGCCTCGCATCAATGCCGGCGGCCGCATCGGCCGCGCCGATCTCGGCGTGCGGCTATTGCTGGAAGGCGACGGCGTCGAGGCCGCGCGGATCGCCGCCGAGCTCGACCGCCTCAACGGCGAGCGCCGCGTCATCGAGCAGGCGGCCGAAGCGCAAGCCGAAGCCGAGGCGCTGGCCTCGATCGGGCTCGAGGACAAGCTCGGCGTCATCGTCACGGCGTCCGAAGGCTGGCATCCCGGCGTGGTCGGCCTCGTTGCCTCCCGGCTGAAGGAAAAGTTTTCGCGGCCCGCTTTCGCCATAGCGCTCGAGCCCGGCGGCATCGGTACCGGATCGGGCCGCTCGATCGCGGGCGTCGATATCGGCAAGGCGGTGCGGCAGGCGGTCACTGACGGCATTCTACTCAAGGGCGGCGGCCACGCGATGGCCGCCGGCGTGACGCTCCGGAAAGAGAAGCTCGCCGAGTTTCGCGCCTATCTCGAGAACGCGCTGGCGCAGGACGTCGCCGAGGCGCGCCACGTCAACGAGCTCTATATCGACGGCGCGGTCTCCGCGCGCGCCGTGACGACGGAGCTCGCGGCGACGCTGAACCGTGCCGGTCCGTTCGGAAGCGGCAATCCGGAAGCCGTGCTGGCGCTGCCGGCGCACCAGCTGGTCTTTGCCGACGAGGTCGGGCAGGCGCATCTGCGTCTGCGCTTCAAGTCGGGCGATGGCGCCATCGTCAACGGCATCGCGTTCCGCTCGGTCGGCCAGAAGCTCGGCAACGCGCTGCTGGCCAACCGCGGCCAGCAGCTGCATGTTGCCGGCTCGCTCTCGGTCGACCGCTACCAGGGTGTCGAGCGGGTGCAATTCCGCGTCATCGACGTCGCGCTACCGGACCAGGGGCCATCCGTGATTAGATAACGCAAGATCTGACCAGCTCAGACGACACAAAATACGTCGCTCAAACAAACAAAAAAGGGAGTGAACATGGCAGGGCAGGTTGAGGGCAAGGTCGCGCTGGTGACCGGCGGCGCCTCCGGTATCGGCGAGGCCATCGTCGAGCTGTTCGCGCGTGAGGGCGCGACTGTTGTCATCACCGACATCGACGAGCTGCGCGGGCCCGAGCTCGCCAAGCGCGTGACGAAAGCCGGCGGCAAGGCGATGTTCCTGGAGCAGGACGTCACCAGCGAGGAGCGCTGGATCGATATCGTCGCCGAAATCGCCAAGCGTCATGGTCGGCTCGATATTCTCGTCTCCAATGCAGGCATCGGCATCTCCGTGCCATCGATCGTCGACATGACCCTCGCCGACTGGCGCAAGCAGAATGCGATCAACCTCGACGGCGTGTTTCTCTCGGTCAAGCATTGCCTGCCGCTGATGCGAAAGCATGGCGGCGGTTCGATCGTCATGATGTCCTCGCTCGCGGGCCTGCGCGGCGCGCCGGGCCTGTCGGCCTATTCGGCGACCAAGGGCGGCGTGCGGCTATTCGCCAAATCGATTGCAATGGAATGCGCGGCGGCCGGCGACGGCATCCGGGTCAATTCCGTGCATCCCGGCATCATCGATACCCCGATCTGGGGCAAGATCCCGACGGGGGCGACCGGCGCCGGCCAGAACGCGCCGATCGATCCCGAGGAGCGTGCCAAGGTCGTCACGCCGCTCGCCCGCGCGGGGCAGGCGGCGGAGATCGCCTCAGGCGTGCTGTATCTGGCCTCCGATGCCTCGCGCTACGTCACCGGCAGCGAGCTCGTCATCGACGGCGGCATGAATGCCGGCGGCGTGCCGCGGCGGGCCTGAGCCGCGCAGGGCAGGGTGGCGGTCGCAGGGGCTGACGCGCAGGCGGCGCCCCTGTACAAGACGGCAGCTTTCGACCGACAGAGGTGTCCTTCGCCATGGCGCACAGCCTTCACGCTTCCTCACCCGCGTCAGCGCCATTCCGCTCGAACCGGCCGGACCTCGCCACCGATGCAATCCGCACCGCGCGCGAGGACCTCGCCGCCTGCTTCCGCATGGCCGCGCGCAACGGTTTTGAGGAAGGCATCTGCAACCACTTCTCGGCCGTGGTACCCGGCCATGACGATCTGTTTCTCGTCAATCCCTATGGCTATGCCTTTCGCGAGATCACTGCCTCAAAGCTGCTGATCTGCGATTTCCACGGCAATGTGCTCGACGGCGAGGGCGTGCCGGAGGCGACCGCGTTCTACATCCATGCCGAGATGCACAAGCGCCTGCCGCGCGCCAAGGTCGCGTTCCACACCCACATGCCCTATGCGACGGCGCTGTCGATGACCGAAGGCGATCCCTTGATCTGGGCCGGCCAGACCGCGCTGAAATTCTACGGCCGCACCGCGGTCGACCGCGACTACAACGGCCTTGCGCTCGACAACCAGGAAGGTGCGCGCATCGCATCCGCCGTCGGCGATGCCGACATCGTCTTCATGAAGCATCACGGCGTGATGGTGCTGGCGCCCACCATCGCGGAAGCCTGGGACGATCTCTATTACCTCGAGCGCGCCGCCGAGGTGCAGGTGCTGGCGATGTCGACGGGACGGAAGGTGCTGCCCGTCGATCCCGCGATCGCGGCCGAGACCTACAGGCAGATGCGCGAAGGCGATTCCGAATCCGCCCGGCTCCATCTCGCCGCGATCCGCAGGCAGCTCGACGCGGAGGAGCCGCAGTACCGGCATTAGCGATGAGTGCGTAGCCCGGATGGAGCGCAGCGAAATCCGGGGACTTCAACAGCGGAGGTATTGTCCCGGATTACGCTGCGCTCCATCCGGGCTACGGGCCAACGCGAGGCCTACGACCCCTGCCGCAGCTTCGCCAGCACCTTCAACCCGCCGTAGCCATCCGCCGGCGTGATCCCCGCGCGCTGCTGGAAATCCTTGATTGCCTTCATGGTGTCGTTGCCGACGCGGCCGTCGGTGCCGCCGGTGTCGAAACCGGCTTTCGTCAATCGCGTCTGCATCTCCTGCACCTCGGCAAGCGTCAGCGCGCGCTCGGAGCCGGGGAAGGGCTGGATGAAGGGCGGTGCCCCCAGGCAGCGGTCGCCTAGATGGCAGATCGCAAGCGCATAGTTCATGGAAGGGTTGTAGCTCTTCACCGAGTAGAAATTCGGTCCGAGCAGGAAGGTCGGTCCGCCCGCAACCGGCGTCCACATTTGTGCGGATGCGTTCGGCTGCGGGAACGGCTGGCCGTCGGCGCGGGTGACGCCGGCTGACGCCCAGGCCGCATAGGTGCGGCTGCCGCTCATATTGCCGGCGGCGCGCACCTCATAGCCCCAATGCTCGCCGCGATGCCACTTGCCGCGGTTGACCAGATATTTGGCGGTCGAACCCAGCGCGTCGTCGGGCTTGCCGAAGGGTGAGACCTTGCCGTCGCCGTCATAATCGATGCCGACATTGAGCCAGACTTCCGGCATCCATTGCGAATGGCCCATCGCGCCGGCCCAGGATCCCTGCATCTGCTCGGGCGTGCTCCAGCCCTTGTCGACGATGCGCAGCGCATTGATCAGCTCGGTCTCCCAATAGGCCTTGCGGCGCGGCTCGTTCCAGGCGAGCGCGGCGAGCGAGGGAAACACCGGCGTCATGTGGTTCTGCTGCACCAGGGGATCGCCATAGGCGGACTCGACGCCCCACAGCGCCAGCAGCGTGCCCCGCTCGACACCGAAATCCCGCTCAATGCGCGCCAGCAGCGCCTCGTTGTTCTTCAGCGCGATCTTGCCGTTGATGATGCGCCAGTCGGAGACGCGGCGGTTGATATATTGCCAGACCTGCTCGTGGAATTCGGGCTGGCTGCGCATCTGCTTGAACACGCTCATGTCGGGCTCGACCCGTCCCATCGCGCGTTGCCAGGTCGGGGCCGAAATGCCCTTGGCCATCGCGCGTGCGCGAAAGCTCTCGCGCCATTCGTCGAAGCCTGGAGGCGCGGCGAGCACGTGTGTCGGGAATGCGAGCAAAGCGGCTGCACCGAACGTCGATTGCAGCAGGCTGCGGCGAGTCGGATGGAGGGAGGAATCAGCGTGCGTCATGGGCACATTGTAGCCCGAAACATGGCCGGTGTGCGTCGGTTCCTGGAACAGCCGCGCGGCTGATTCTGCGCGGCCCGGGATCATGCTTCTGTCGGAACAAACTGTCGCAGTCCTGCATTCCCTCCGTATCCGGAAGGAGGAAGAGATGATGAGGACATATCTGTTTGCCGCCGCCATGATCACCGCCGTTGCGACGCCTGCGTTCGCTGATGAAGTCGGCGTTCACGTCGGCCCGGTCGGCGCCGGCGTGACGGTCGGTCAGTCCCACGAGTATCGTGAGCGGGATCGCGATCGCGACCGCACCACCGTCATCAGGGAGCGCGAGCCCTCTGATCGCACCACGGTGATCAAGAAGCAGGATGAATTCGGCAATCGCAGCAAGACCGTGATTCATCACGACAACGACTGACGGAGCAGGGCCCCGGCGGAGCGTCGGGGCCCGCCTTTCGCATGCAATCCGTTCATCGAACATTCGGGGTGGGAATGAAGATACACACGCATGCGGAAAGCCATGTCGTCGAACTCGACGACGGATCGCAATGGCAGATCTTTCCCGGCGATCTCGCAACCACGTTGAGTTGGAAGCCCGAGACCGATTTGCACCTCGAGCAAAGCGCCGACCGGGTGAGCTCGCATGTGCTGGTGAATGCTGCCGACAACAGCCGCGTACGGGTGATCGCGGCGGACGAGACCTGGGTCGACGGTGAGGTTAAGAAACTGTTGAAAGACGGGTAGTCGGCTCCCGCGCTTCCCGATATCCCTGACTTTTAGGCCTGTCGTTTTACGGTCGGTTCGCTTCCGTCTGCGTAAGATGCGGCATGCGGGAGCTGTTCGACATCATCCGTGCCAATCCCTGGCCCTTCGGTGCCGGGCTCTTCGTCGTCGTTCTGATGATCATCGCCGAGAACTTTGGCCGCGGTATTCAGGGCGGCGACGGCGGTGCGGGTGGCGATTTCTGGGATGCCGCCGGCTGTGACGGCGGCGAGGGGGGAGGCGGCGACTAGGCCTCGCCTAGTCCCCCTGCAGCTCGGTCGCGACGTTGGCGAGCCATCGCCGAATGCTCGCTTCGGCCTTGGCATCGAGGCCGCCAGCCAGACGCTTCTCCAGCGCCATCACCCGTTCCCGGCACGCCTTCAACAACGTCGTTCCGCGCTTGGTCAGTGTCCATTGCTTGATGCGGCCATGGACGGGATGAGGCGTCATCAGAATCGCGCCGTCGCGTTCGAGATTGCGGATGATGACCCCGACCGTTTGCGGCGTGAGGAAGGTGAGGCGGGCGACATCGGCGCCTGATAGTCCCGGATAGGCATTCAGCATCGTCAGCACCGCGAATTGCGGCGAGGTTACACCGAGATCGGCGAGCGTCCGCTCGGTCGTCAGACGGACTGCGGCGTGAGCCTGGCGCAGCAGATAACCGAGATAGCCCTGCTCGCCACGCTTGCCCTCGCCGGGAGCGGGAATACGCACCGCTGCGTCGCCGGCAGGTTCGGGCACCGGGCGGGTTTTCGATCTGGTGACGGCATCGGTCTTGCGTGACATGTCAGAGCTCTTATAAGATGTAAGCACACTTATAATAAGACGAGGTGAACCGCAATGTCACATGCCCGTAGCGAATACGAGGATTTCAAGAAGATCGCGCCCGACGCTTATGATCTGGTGCTGGCGCTGGGTCAGCTTGCGGCCAAGGCCGGCCTCGACAAGCAGCTTCTCGAGCTCGTCAAGTTGCGCGCCTCGCAGATCAACGGCTGCGCCTTCTGCGTGCAGCATCATGTCCTGCTGTCGGAGCGGATCGGCGTTCCCGTCGACAAGCTCCATTTGGTCGCGGTCTGGCGCGAGGCGCCGATCTTTTCGCCGCGTGAGCGTGCCGCGCTGGCCTGGGCTGAGGCTCTGACCGTCCTGCCCGACGGCGTCAGCGAGGACGTCTATGCCGAAGCGGCCCGGGAGTTCTCCGAGACCGAACTGATGTACCTGACCTCGGCGGTCGCCTCGATCAATGTCTGGAATCGCTTTGGGGCTGCGTTTCGCTGGACGCCTGCGCCGCGGCCGGTGGCCGCGAATGCTGCGGCATCCTGATCGGCACGAGGGAGGTCATGATGACAGCAATGAGCTTATCTGCCGTACAGCGTCCGGCACCGTCACGTTCGACCGCGCTCGCCGTCGTCGCAGGGCTGGCCTGTGCGCTGGCGATCGGCAAGGCGCTGCCGGTGACGATGGATGCCGTCTCCGGCGCGCTGGCGCCGCTCTGCGCCAGCGCGGCGGAGAGCTCGCCGCTCGACGAGGTCGAACCGATCGGCTCCTACGCATTGCCGAACGTGCCGGGCAAGCGCGTCACCATCGTGCGCGTCACCTATGGTCCGGGCGGATTCTCGCGCCCGCATCGTCACGCAGGATCCGTGACCGCCTACATCACCAAGGGCGAGATCCGCTCCCAGCTTGGCGGCGGTCCTGTCGCGACGTTTGGCGTCGGCCAGTCCTTCTTCGAGCCGCCGGGCTCGACGCATCTGGTCTCGGCCAATGCCAGCCTGACGGAGCCTGCGGAATTGATCGCGGTGTTCGTGGCGGACGAGGGCGCGCAGCTCACAACGTTCTTGGAGTAGAGCACGGCTAGGAGGCGCGATCCCGCGATCGCCTTAGCCGTTTCCATGCCGGCGAGAGACCGTATTGGACTGCCGGAATCGCAACCGCGCCGACAAGCAGTCCAAGCACGCCTGAGATGGCTGCCTCGACCGACCATTCGATGATGCCGGCAATGGATGGAAGGGCGTGTGCGGCCGCCTCGGTTGCGGCATGGACCGTGCGGCCGACCACGGGCGGGCCGTATTTTTCGATGCCGTGCAGGATGATGCCGCCGCCAACCCAGATCATGGCGGCAGTGCCGATGGTGCTCAGCACCGTCAGGAACGTGGGCATACCGCGGACCAGCGCGCGTCCAAGCGAGCGGATCGCGGTGCCAATGACTGAGGCGCCGTCGTAGCCCGCAAGGGCCACGCCGGCATCGTCAGCCTTCACGATCAGGGCCACCACGCCGTAGACCCCGACCGTGATACCGAAGCCGACCAGCGCCAGCACCAATGCCTGCGTCCAGATGCTGCCTGCCGGAAGGGCCGCCAGCGTGATCGCCATGATCTCCGCCGACAGGATGAAATCCGTCTTGATGGCGCTCGCGACCTTCTCGTCCTCGACCGACCGGGCATTCAGCGCGATCGGCTCGAGCTGGGCTTCATGGTGGTGCGCATGATGCGGCATTACGGCTTCGAGCACCTTCTCGGTACCCTCGTAGCAGAGAAAGGCTCCGCCCAGCATGAGCAGCGGCGTCACCGCGGCGGGAAGGAAATAACCAAGCAGCAGGGCAGCGGGAAGCAAAATCAGCAATTTGTTGCGCAGCGATCCGACTGCAATCTTGCCGACGATCGGCAGTTCGCGCTTCGAGGCAAAACCGATGACGTAGTTCGGCGTGACGGCCGCGTCGTCGATGACCACGCCAGCCGCCTTTGCGCCTGCTTTGGCAGCCTGGCTCGCCACATCGTCGAGCGAGGCCGCTGCCACCTTTGCAATCGCCGCGATATCGTCGAGAAGACCGATCAGTCCGACACTCATCACCCCGATCCCTGTTTTTGTTTGAGCCGGCGGTGCGCGCGACAACAAGCTCTTGCACCGCCCTTCGTTGGAGCGAGCAAGCCGTCAATTCTCCTCGCCGCTCGATCCCTCGCGCAGATCCGGCTTGATGACGTCGTCCGGCAGTGCATGGGCGACCGGCTGCGACGTGACGGCGATCTCCGGGCCGACCTCGCGGCCGCGGGCGTGGATCAGGCGTTCGTAGGCGGAGACCAGGGTGACGTAGGGGCTGACCCAGATCCAGCCGTCGCGTGTGAACACCTGCACGTCGAAATGCAGATGCATCGAGGTACCGGCGGGATGGTCGAGATAATTCGAGATCACGCCGATCTTCTCGCCTTCGGTGACGATGCGGCCATTGAGCACGCCATCGGCGTTCATTGCGTGCGGATTCATGTGCATGTAGCGGAAGCGGATGTGCTCGGTGCGGCTGTTGACTTGAAGCGTCGCGGCCTGGTCCCTGGACGCGCGGATCACGATGGCATCGCGCACCGCGACGACACCGCGCTGCTTGGGATCGCAGGGCTCGCGGCCCTCGCCGGGCGGTGGGCAGTCGGCGGCGCGGATGTCCTCGCCCTGGTGGCCGTAACCGCCCGCGCATTGCCAAACCTCGAAACTGCGGGACTCGCAGAAATTGTCGCGCCAGGGATAGGCGGTCGTGCTCTCCGTCCTGTCCCGCTTGGCATAGGATTGCGAGCGGACGAAGGCGGGAGCCTTTTCGAGCGGAAAGCGGATCTGTGCATAGGCCATTGCGTCGGGATGGCCGCCCTGCTTGCGGTAGCCGGTGTTCGGGATGATATCGCCGCTCGGCCGGTAGCTGAAATCCGGTGAACGGCCCGTCGGGCGATCGAGGATGTTGGAGGCGATGTCCGTCAATGGTCGCAAGCGCTGGCCGCCGGCGACGCGCAGGGCCTTCAGGAAGCGCTCGGCGACCGGATAGGCTTCCTTGCAGGCCAGCCGCCACGGCTTGGCGACGCTGTCGAGGCACTGGATCGACACCACATAGGCGACGCCGAAACGGGTAAAAGCGTAGCGTACATAGCCTTCCCGGATAAACCTGCGCAGGTCCGGATAGAGCGCTATGAGCGGTTTGATCTGCTCGCCCTTGCCGCCGGTGGGATCGGCGATGTCGTAGACCAGCGCCGATCCCGTGATCTGCACTTCGACCGGCCTTGTGAACACCCGGCCCGGCATGCCGTCGCCGGCGCCGGGCTCGAGCGAGAAGGTCGCGCTGTAACCGGCGGGGCCGGCATCGAACATGTCGACGGGATTGAAGTCCGCCTGATAGCGCGACAGCGCGAGCGTCGCCGTCGCGCCGCTGCGCTGCGCCTCGAGGTAAGCGGCGGCGTCGAACGGCAGCAGCACCGGCACGGGACTGCGGGTGATGCCGGTGAAGAATCGCGAGGATACCGCGTTGAGCTGCACCAATGCGGGCATCGCGCGGGGATCGTAGCGCGGCACCGAACGGCGAGGGGCGAAGATGAAATCGTCCGCGACCCGGGGGCGGCTGTTGATCTCGGTGCGGAGCTGGTCGAGCGCTGCGCGCCAGTCGACGCGCAGGGCCGTGAGCGAGGGGCTGCGGAATTCATCCGCAGCGAGCGGAGTGGCAATGAGGAGCGAAAGCGACGCCAAAAGAAGCGAGACGAAGCGGAAACCCTTCCCAACCACTGTCTCGCCCCCCGGCGGCACCTGCTGCGATTGCTCTGTTCCCCGTCAGTCCTTGGCGCGTTCTGAGTAGGAGCCGTCCTCCGTCATGACGACGATGCGGGTGCCGACTGCGATGTGCGGCGGCACGGTGGTGCGCACGCCGTTGGAAAGCACCGCCGGCTTGTAGGAGGACGAGGCCGTCTGGCCCTTGGTCACCGGCTCGGTCTCGACCACTTCCAGCGTCACGCGCTGGGGCAGCGCGAGCGAGACCACGTTGACGTCGTGGGTCGACAGCTTGACGGTCATGTCCGGTTGAAGATACGAGGCCGCGTCGCCGACGACGTCCTTGGAGACCTGGACCTGGTCGTAGGTCTCCGGGTTCATGAAGTGGAAGCCGTCGCCATCTTCATACAGGAAGGTGTAGTTGCGCTCCTCGATGGTGGCCTTTTCGACCTGGTCGGTGGTCTTGTAGCGCTCGGAGATCTTTACCCCGTCCGAGATTCGGCGCATCTCGATCTGGCTGACCGGGGTGCCCTTGCCGGGGTGGATGTTTTCGGCGCTGACGACGACATAGAGCTTGCCGTCTTGCTCGATCACGTTGCCTTTGCGAATAGAACTGGCGATGACTCTCAAAGCTGTATTTCCTGCTTGCTTGGCCCGGCACCGGCCAGGACGTGATCAATTCGATGGGGGACTTGGGGCCTCAAATCGGACCTCGGCGCCCGTTTCGGGCCGCAACATACTGATTTTGCCGTTAGATGCCAGCATTTTGCTCGGCTGTGGGGCGGTCAGGTAATGGCTGGGGACAAGCCCGTCTCACCGTTCTGGTCGCCCGGGCGGCATCTCGACCGTCGGCCATTCCTCCAGGCCAGGGGGGCCATTACCGGGTCTCTACGGGGCTTTTTCGCCGAGCAGGGGTTCGTGGAGGTCGAAACCTCCGTTCTCCAGGTCTCCCCGGGCAATGAGACCCATCTGCACGCCCCCCGGACCGAGATCGTGCGGCCGGACGGCAGCCGAGCCCTCCGGTATCTGCGGACTTCGCCCGAATTCGCCTGCAAGAAGCTGCTGGCGGCGGGCGAGACGCGGATTTTCGAGCTCGCCCGGGTGTTCCGGGACCGTGAGCGCGGCGACCTGCACCTGCCCGAATTCACCATGCTGGAATGGTATCGGGCAGGCGCCTCCTATGACGCCATCATGGCCGATTGCGTCGTCGTCATCGCCCGTGCGGCGCAGGCGACCGGCATCGGGACCTTCTCGTTCCGGGGGCGGACCGCCGATCCCTTCGCCGAGCCCGAGCTGCTGACCGTAGCGGGCGCCTTCGAACGGTTCGCCGGCATCGACCTGCTGTCGACAATCAGGGACGGCGAGGGTAACCGTGCCGCTCTGGCCGAGGCGGCGAGTAGCAAGGTCCGTGTGGCCGGGGACGACACCTGGTCCGACATCTTCAGCAAGGTGCTCGTCGAGCACATCGAGCCGCATCTGGGGCAGGGGCGTTTGACCATTTTGTTCGAATACCCATCTCCAGAGGCGGCGCTGGCACGGGTGAAGGCTGACGATCCCAGGGTTGCCGAGCGGTTCGAGGTCTACGCCTGCGGCGTCGAGCTCGCCAACGGCTTTGGGGAACTGACCGATGCCGAGGAGCAGCGAAAACGCTTCACGGAATCGATGACGGAGAAGCAGCGCCGCTACGGCGAGGCCTATCCGCTCGACGAGGACTTTCTGGCCGCAGTTGCGGCAATGCCGGAGGCCAGCGGCGTCGCCCTCGGCCTCGACCGGCTGGTGATGCTGGCAAGCGGCGCATCGCGGATCGATCAAGTAGTTTGGACGCCACCTGCAAATGAAGCGTCTAGTGAGACATGACGAAAACGAACCTTGCACGCACTTTGCGCGAGCCGGCTGAGCTCGTCGCCGAAGGTCTGGCGCCTGCAGCAGCGCTGCCGGCGCTCGAACGCGTTGCCGCACGCTATGCTGTGGCGATCACGCCGGCGCTGGTCGAACTGATCGATACATCCGACCCCGACGATCCCATCGCACGGCAATTCGTTCCGAGCGCCGCGGAGCTTGAGATGCAGCCGGGCGAGGACGCCGATCCGATCGGCGATCATCCGCACTCGCCGGTCGCAGGGATCGTGCATCGCTATCCCGATCGAGTGCTGTTCAAGCTCGTTCACGTCTGCGCGGTCTATTGCCGCTTCTGCTTCCGCCGCGAGATGGTGGGCCCCGGCAAGGACAGCGCGCTGTCGGACGGCGCCTATCGCGCGGCGATCGATTACATCCGTTCGCATCACGAGATCTGGGAAGTGATCCTGACCGGTGGCGATCCCCTGATGCTGTCGCCGCGCCGGATGGGCGAGATCATGGCCGAACTCGCGGCAATCGATCACGTCAAGATCATCCGCCTTCACACCCGCGTGCCCGTGGCCGATCCCGCGCGCATCAGCGACGAGTTGGTTGCGGCGCTCAAGGTCGAGGGCGCGGCCACCTGGGTGGCGCTGCATGCCAATCATGCGCGCGAACTGACGGGACCGGTGCGCGCCGCGTGCGCGCGGCTCGTCGATTCCGGAATTCCCCTGGTGAGCCAGTCCGTGCTGTTGCGCGGGGTCAATGACAACATTGCCGCTCTGTCGGATTTGATGCGAGCTTTCGTCGAATGCCGGATCAAGCCCTATTATCTGCATCACGGCGACCTCGCGCCGGGCACGGCGCATCTGCGCACGACGCTGGCGGAGGGGCAGGAGTTGATGCGGCAGTTGCGCGGGCGGGTGTCAGGGCTATGTCAGCCGGACTATGTCATCGACATTCCCGGGGGCGCCGGCAAATCCCCGGTGGGGCCGAGCTACGTCCTGGCGCCGCATAATACCGCACCCCATGCGGGTGATGCGGAAGCCGAAACGCGCTATCGTATCGTGGACTATTGCGGCGACGTTCATCTCTATCCGCCCGAGACGTGAGCGGTGTTGGAGAGCGCGCCGGTTCGAGAACGGAGAAGCAAGAATGAAGAAGATCATGGTGGCAGCATCGCTCGTGGTCTTGCTTGGCGGCACGGCGGCAGCACAGACCGGCGGTTCCAAGGGATCGACATCCGGCGGCAGCGGCGGAACCTCTGGGGTGTTGCCGGCACCGGTCGGTCACCGCCAGCCGCGCGCGGCTGACGTGCCGAGCGAGAAGAATTTGAGCAATCCGAACACCCCCGCGAACAAGGAAGATGCGGAGCTCGATCGGAAGATCAAGAGCATCTGCCGCGGCTGCTGATCCTTTCACCTCTCCCCGTTGGGGGAGAAGTGAGGAGAGCGAACGCGCGTGCGCTCTGAACTAGGCCGAGCGCTCCTGCAGTCCGGCGCGCCGGGCGTTGCGGCGGATTTCCACCGCGTCGGCGAGCTGCTCGAGCGCGGTCGCCGTAGTCGGCCAATCGATGCAGCCGTCGGTGATGCTCTGGCCGTAGGTGAGCGGCTTGCCCGGCACGACGTCCTGGCGGCCGGCAACGAGGTTGCTCTCGATCATCACGCCCATGATGCGGCCTTCGCCGCCTGAGATCTGGCCGGCGATGTCGGCCGCCACCAGCGGCTGGTTCTCGGGCTTCTTGCTCGAATTGGCGTGACTGGCATCCACCATCACCAGCGGCGCGACCCCGGATTTGGTCAGCTCGTTGCAGGCGGCCGCGACGCTTGCCGCGTCATAGTTCGGCTTGCTGCCGCCGCGCAGGATGATGTGGCAGTCCTCGTTGCCCGCGGTCGAGGCGATCGCCGAGCGGCCGAGCTTCGTCACCGCCATGAAGTGATGCGGATGCGAGGCCGACTTCACGGCGTCCGCCGCGATCCGCACATTGCCGTCGGTGCCGTTCTTGAAGCCGACCGGGCAGGACAGGCCCGAGGCCAGCTCGCGATGGATCTGGCTCTCGGTCGTGCGCGCGCCGATCGCGGCCCAGGACACGAGGTCGGCGATGTATTGCGGCGTCGTCATGTCGAGGAATTCCGTGCCGGCGGGCAGGCCGAGATTGTTCACCGCCGACAGCACGTTGCGCGCCAGCCGCAGGCCCTTGTTGATGTCGAAGCTGCCATCCAGATCGGGATCGTTGATCAGGCCCTTCCAGCCGACTGTGGTGCGCGGCTTCTCGAAATAGACCCGCATCACGATTTCGAGCTGGTCGGCGAGCTCTTCGCGCAAGCTCGCGAGGCGCTCGGCATATTCCAGCGCGGCCTTGGGGTCATGCACCGAGCAGGGGCCGACCACGACCAGCAGGCGGTCGTCCTGGCCATTGAGGATGGCGTGGATGGCGTTGCGCGCCGCCATCACGACGCGCGTCGCGGTGAGCGTGCGCGGGACTTCCCGCATCACCTCTTCCGGCGTGCTCAGCTCTTTCAATTCGCGGATACGAAGATCGTCGGTCGTGCTCAGCACGGCGGGCTCCTGTTTGTTTCGAACCTGCCGGCCAATAAAAAAGCCGCCAGGTCTGGCGGCTTGTTGGGACGTTTGCTTCAATATTCAGATTGAGCGCGATCCTCCTGCCGCCAGCGAGCTGTCGTAGCTAAAGTACCAAAAATAGCTGGTGGCGACGGTGATCATGGAAGGGCATATAGCGCGCCATCAGCGGATTGTCACCCCCCAATCGGCGCGGCAGGTGACGAGGCGGGTCAGGTGTTGCTGTTGCGTGCCGCCAGCGCCAGGCCGATCAGGCTGGCGCCGCCGAACAGGAGGTTGATACCGACGAGGACGCCGATGGCCCATTCCGCCGAGCTCGGCAGTCCCGTGATCACCATGAAGGAGATCGCGATGTCGACAAGGCCCGAGATCAGCAGCCACGACCAGCGGCCGCTGAGCTCGCGGCGGTGCTCCAGTGCGTACATGATGGTGGCGACGCCCTCGGCCAGGAAGTAGGCGCCGACCACGATGGTCAGCGTCAGCACGGCCTGCATCGGCCGGGCCAGCAGCAGCATGCCGGCGAGCACGGCGAGCGCAGCCGAGATCAGCGACCACCAGAAGCCCGGCGTGCTGCGCGCCCAATAGGTCACGATCAGCCCGCCAATGCCGCTGATCAAGAACATCCAGCCGAGGAAGATCGTGATCGCAAGACTTGCCAGCGGCGGCAGGATCAGCGCCGCGACGCCGAGAATTGCGAGCAGGATGCCCTCGAACAGGAAAGCCTTCCAGTGCGCCTTGACCGTCTGGCTCATGATGGATTGCAGCCGTGAAAAATCCTCGGGCGACGTCATCGGCAGGCTCCAGATCGAAAGGTCAGCGCTCAATCTAGTATGCACGCGGCGCGCTCGCCATCCCGCGGCTCACCCGCCGCCGGGCGCCGAGGAAAAACCTTCCGCGCTGGTGCGGATGCGGTTGCGGCCGAGAACATAGATCGCCGTTGTGACAATCAGAAGCGCCAGGCCGAGCAGGATCGAGACGAAGCCGATCGGGATCAGGGCCAGCGTCAGATTGCGCTCGGGGTTGATGAGCCAGTGATGGATCGAGGTCAGCACGAAGGCGAGCCCGAGAAAGCCGACGCCGCCGCCGGCGAGCAGCAGCGCCCACATCCGCCGAAGCTGGCTGAGCCGCTCCCGCGCGACGTCGGTCCGGGGTGCATGATGGCGGGCGACGCGCCGGACCAGGCGGATCGCGAAGGCGATCGAGCTGAAGCCGATCAAGAGGCTGGAGGCGCCCAGCCACATCCGCAGCGTCGGATTGAGGTCGGGCATTCGTTGCAGGGTCAGCAGCGGAAAGTCGAAGGCCGAATGCAGCGCGAGCGGGCCGGCCAGCATCAGGAGGCGGCTGGAGAGGCGGGCCCAGTCGCGATGGTGCCGGTTCGCGCCCAGCGCCGTGCCGGCGCGCGCGATCGTCAGGTAGGCGCCCGCGATGATGCCGAGCGCGCCGTGGAACGGCACGGTCAGCACGCTGCGCAAGGCGGCCAGCGAGCGCCACATCTCGGCGTGCTGGACCAGATAGGCTAGGTTCTCGTAAGCGGCGAAGCCGAGGCCGACCGCGGCGCCATAGACCACGGTGTCCATCGGATTGGCAAAGGTCCGCCGCTTGGTCGAGGAGATCGCCACGATGGCGATCACCTTGACGGCTTCCTCAGGCAGCGCGACGCCGAAGATCGAATGCATGGCCAGCGCCGCCCAGGGGTCGTCGGGCGCGGCGACCATCTTGGCGAAGGGGGCGCGGGCGAGGCCCAGCAGCGAGATGCTGGCCGCCCCTAACAGGAACGCGGTCCAGACCTGGGCCGGCGGTCCCGGACGTTCCTCGGCGGCGATGACAAGCCACAGCATCAGCAGCGCCGGGGCGATGGCGGCCGTTCCGATGACGGTGGGCAATGCTTCAATCAGGTACATCGGCGCCGAAAATAGGTTCCCTTGATCCGCTTATCTACATTCACCGATGCGACCATGTGTCATGCGCTTGCTGTCGGCTCGCTTAACGAGTGCGACAGCCTTCGTTCATCTGCCGTCGCCCGCCGCGCCGTAGAATGCAAGCGTAATCAATTGCATGACAGAACGTGCTCGTCATCCATGATAACGCCCGTGCCGCCGAGCTGAGGCGCGATTGGCAAGCCGTATCAAGGAAATGCGTGAGTTTCTTCGATTCACGGCGTAGCCGTGCGCCGGGGCAGGCCAGCTAGCTGCGCTTCGTTGGGCCCTCGCGGGGCGGCGAGGCGATCCGGCGCGCCCGCGACTGCTCGAGCTCCCAGAAGGCGCGGACGAGGCACGCGCCGAGACAGACGACGATGAGCAACAACAGGAAAGCCTGGTCGACCGCGGGGACATGTAGCATGGCGATGATAAAGCAACGCCCATGCCATGCGTTCCGCAACGGCCGGCGCTTTCCGCCCTCAGTGCGTGGTGAACGGCAGCGGCGCCCCGGGAGCCACGTCGAAGGCGCCGAGATGGAATTCCTCGCCGACGGATGTGTCAGCCTCGCCCGGTTGCGCCAGCAGCGTGAACGCGGCCTGCGGGTAGATCTTCCAGATCTCCAGATCGCCGGCGGTGATGGTGAGCCAGCCGAACGTGTACATGTAGCGTCCGGGCTCGGTGACCCGGCCGACCCTGTCCCAGGTGATCTTGTCCACCGTAACTTTGTCGACTGCCATTCGGTCCCCCGATCGCGAGTCTGCAAATGACGCCCGGCCTGGAGGCACGGACGTTCAAAAGCTGATCCCGCAATGGGGCCGCGATAGGGCGGCGATGCGGAGGCAAGACGGCCTGTCGGAGGCCGCTGCCTGCCGATTCAGCGCGCCGTCGAGGCCGCCTCTGCTTCGGCCGCCCGCTCCAATTGACGGTGCGAGGCGTGGAAGACGTCGTGGACGAGGCCGATCTTTTCCAGGCCCAGGATGATCAGGCCGTTGAGATCGATCTCCCACCAGGCGTGCGAGATGTAGGCGTCCCGCGGGAAGCGGTGATGGTTGTTGTGCAGACCCTCGCCGAAGGTGAGGATCGTGGTCACGAACTCGTTGGTCGAGGCGTCTTCGACGTCGAAGCGGCGATAGCCGTAGGCGTGGCAGACCGACCCGGTGAGCTGGCTGGTGAGGATCAGCAGATAGGCGCGGAGCAGGCCGGAGAACAGCACGCAGCCGATCATGGCGTGCACGCCGCCGAATGTGTAGCCGATCACGCCGGGGATGAAGACTGCCGACATCCCGTACCAGACCCAGCGCGTGCGCACGAAGAACATCGCGATCGGATCGGCGAGGATGTCCTTGGCATAGTATTCGTTGTCGGTGGTCGCCTGGTCGAACACCCAGCTGCCCTGGGCGTGCAGGAAGCCCTTGAACGCGCTGACATAGCGATTGCCGAAGCCGTCGAATTGCGGGCTGTGAGGGTCGCCGACGTCATCGGCGTAGAGATGGTGGCGGCGGTGGTTGGCGACCCACTTGGCGATCGAGCCCTGCACAGCCATCTGGGCGATGGCGCAGAAGAAGACACGCATGATCGGGCCGGTACGGAAGCTGCGATGGACGAACAGGCGGTGCATGCCGGCACCGATGCCGAACGTCGTCAGCGCGAACATCCAAGCGAACGTGAACAGCTCGACCTTGCCGACGCCTTGCGTCACGGCCCAGATGATGCCGGCGACCGCGCCGACATAGAGGATGCCGAGCAGGAGATAACTCTCGCGCAGCTTGGCCTGGACCAGCGGCCCTTCGGTGACGACGCCGGGTGGAAGCTGCGGCTTCAGCGCGATCTCTGCCGGGGCGAACTCGGCGTCGGCGATGGACATTCCGGGGCTTCCAATACTCAAGGCCCGCAGTGATTGCGGACGTACCGGGTCACACCCTACCGCGCAGGGGTCGCCATCTCCAGTATTTAGTTAAAAAAGAGTTAAGATTGATCGGGCCGGCTTCAGGCCGACTGCAGCACAACAACGTCATTGATGGCACAGTGAAGCAACGACGCGCCGCGGCGCCTAGATTGATCCGAACAGCACCAGCAAAGCCAGCGAGCCCATGGCCATGGCGAACTGGATCGTCGTCCAGACCAGTCCGTTCGGGCGGAGCCTTTCAAGGCGGCGAGCAACGCGAACCAGCCGAACCAGAATGCCGAGCGCTTGACGATGTCGGGGCCGATCGTTTCGGGTTCGAGGCGAATACCGATTGTTGCCAGCGCGCTTTCGATGCGCTCGCCGTCGGTCAGGACGACGAACGCGCCGAGATAGAGCGGAATGCGCGACTGGAAGAGCAGGGCGAGGATACCGAACAGGATTACGTGGCCGATGACGTCGCCGAGAATATCGCTGATTGCGTTCTTGGCGCTGCTGCTTGATGGCACGAGCGCCGCCGGCGCAGAATCTGCGTGACGCTGCGGCAGCGATCTGTCGCGCGCCATGTGCTCCAGCATTTTGGCGCGCCGGTCCGATGGATGCTGGCGAGGATGGCTTAGCCACGGCGGAAGGCGCGGCGTCATTGCGGACGCGGCGGACGAACGTTCTATCTCGGGGTTACACTGCGCCATGGGCCTGGACCGGTTCCAACTGACGTTGGTCGGTGGCGAGCAGCGGGGAGGTTCATGCGGGAGCGGGGGAAATTGCAGCCGGGCTGTCATTGGCGGCCCATTGCGGCGCCATCTATCGCCGTCGCGTGCACTGGCGCTCCCTAGCGGAATCGAACCGCTCTCTCCACCGTGAAAGAGATGAGAATGAGTTCATGGCCGTCCACCTCCGTCCAAATAGCCGAATTTAATCAACAGATACTGCCACATAGAACCATACCCGTCCATTGACGTCCAGCCATGGATATTGGACAAGTGTTGGACACGAAGCGTTTTCAACCTTGCTGAGGTGGCGAAATGGCCCGCACAGTTCGTGACGCGAACCTGGAGAAGCGCGAAGCCCGGAGGCGCCTGACGCCGCGCGGCAAGCCCTATTACCGGGTCATGGAGGAGGGGGTGCACATCGGCTACCGGCGCCTCAAGAGCGGCGCGGGCAACTGGGTGGTGCGGCACTATATCGGTGACCAGAAATACGAGGTCGAGACGATCGGTCCTGCCGACGATTTGTCCGATGCCGACGGCGTGAAGATCCTCAGCTTCTCCCAGGCCCAAGCGAAGGCGCGCGAGCTCATGGTCGACCGTGCCAACACGGCGGCAGGCAAGTCCGGCCCGCTCACCGTCAAGGCCGCGGTCAATGCCTACATCGAGTTCCTGGAGGCAAAACGGAAGTCGGCGGCCTTCAGTCGGTACGCCGCAGACGCTTTCATCCTGCCCGAGCTCGGTGACACCGAAGTCAAAGACCTGACGAAGGACGAGATCGAGACGTGGCACCACGGCCTGGCCAAGGCCGGTGCGCGCATCCGGGTGAAGAAGGGCGACGAGCAGCGCTTCAAGGAGATCGACGACCCCGAGGAGCACCAGCGGCGCCGGCGATCCACGGCAAACCGCATCCTGACGGTCCTGAAGGCAGCCCTGAACAAAGCGTGGCGTGAGGAGAAGGTCCCCAGCGATGCCGCGTGGCGCGCCGTGGAGCCCTTCAAGGGCGTTGACGCCGCCCGCGTGCGCTATCTCGAGCTTGCCGAGGTGACGCGGCTGCTCAACGCTTCAGATTTGGACTTCCGCCGGCTGGCGCGCGGTGCCGTCGAGACAGGGGCCCGATATGGCGAGCTGACGAGACTGAAGGTAGTCGACTTCAGCCACAACTCGGGCACAGTTTCCATCCGGAAATCGAAGTCGAGCAAGGCGCGTCACATCCATTTGACAGAAGATGGCGTCGCGTTCTTCCGATCGATCACCGCCGGCCGCGCGGGCACCGCTTTCCTGTTTGTCAAAGGGAACGGGGAGCCCTGGAAGAAGGATCACCAGAAGGATCCCATGCGACAAGCCTGCGAGCGAGCGAAGATCGATCCGCCGATGGGTTTCCACGGGCTGCGTCACACGTGGGCGAGCCATGCGGTCATGAACGGCGTGCCGTTGATGGTGGTGGCCAAGAACCTAGGGCACAGCGACACGCGCATGGTCGAGAAGCACTATGGCCATCTCGCGCCATCCTATGTTGCAGATGCAATCCGTGCCGGCGCGCCGCGCTTCGGCGTCGTCGAAGACGGAAAAGTGGCTTCGATGGAGGCCGCTGGTTAGCCATGCCCGACGACGATTTTTCCTATGACAAAGTAACTGATCCGGACGGGTGGGCCCGGCGCAAGGCGCTCGGCCTCTTTCTTGAGATTCGCGAATTGCTCGGTGAGAAGCGCGCTCGGCAGCTGTTTGCCATTTGGGGGACACCACCTACACCGGCGCGCCTCAACGAGATTGAGAATATGGGCCTTATCGATCGGCTGGACATCGAATTTAAGGGCAATGTGAAGGCGTTCGCGCGCGCACTCGCAGCGGAGAAGTATGCGAACCCGTCGGTTCAGCAGACAGAGACCGTCGAGCGCCAGATCCAGCGCCTCAACGTGAAGCGGAAGAAAAATCCATTCTGGCCGGACGGTGGAAAAGGGTGACATTTCTCCAAAAAGTTTGTCACCTGACGAAAGTCTCTTGAGATTGTCATCTGTTTCGGTCGTCTGGTTGCCGGCATCTACTCCTGCACAGCTGCATGCAGGGAGTTACAGATGCACGCCGAGACTTTCCCCGCCAAACGTTCTTTTCGCGTAGACGAGTTTGCTGCCCGGAATTCGATCTCGAGGTCTCAGGTCTACATCGAGATGAAGGAGGGGCGCCTTAACGCCCGCAAGGTCGGCAGCGCGACGCTCATCACGATCGAGGACGAAAGCGCTTGGCTGGCATCGCTGCCGCAGGCGAAGCCGGACCACGGCAACCAGGCGGCTTGATCATGTCGAAACGCCCCGAGCTCGCCGAGCCGGTCGTCGTCGACCAGTTTTGGGCCAACCGTCGTCACGACGCGATCATCACCGAACTCTCGACCTACCAGGGCCATAACCTGATCAACGTGCGCAAGCACGCGATGAACAGGGAAGGGAAGCTCGTTCCGACGGCGAAGGGCCTCGCTCTCAAAGTCACGCGGCTGCCGGATCTTGCCAAGGCCATCAACAAGGCTGTGGAAAAAGCGCTTGAGCTCGGTCTGCTCGATGAGGGCGATACCGAATGAACGCGCCGGCACCGCTCAAAATTCTCACAGCCTGCGCTGAAAAGTACGCCCTGTGCTGCGTGTCGGGCGAGATGGAAATCCAGTGGTCCGTCGATGTACTTCAGGCTTTCGCCGAGCAACGTGGCCTAGTCGTCGAGCTTGGGCAGGACAAAGTTCAAGATGTGATCGCAGCCGCTTTCATCTGGGCGCGAGCGTTGGCCGCTACTGACGAAGCTGAGGCCGCGGCTTCACCGTCGGACTATGTCAATCAGCTTTTGATGCAGTGGGAGCTCGATGACGAGCGGGATAACTGGAAGTGGACAGGCCAGCTTCCGCCAGCGCGCCAGGCCGCGGTGATCGAAAAGCCGCAGTATCGCACGGCCCAGTCAACGATTGATGCCTTTCACTTTGTCCTGAGCCTCGGGGATCCCGAACGGCTGGCCGCGTGGCTGCGCAATCATCCTGACGACGCACCGGCGCTTTTCAAATCTGTTGAGGCAGCCTGATGGGCATCGCACCAGCCAATGCCGCGATGGCGCGGACGCTCATGGTCGACCTGGGTCTGGTCCAAGCCGAGGATGAAGATCCGCGACGCGATTTTCCGCCAGCTGACAGCTATGAGCAATTCAGCGAGCCTGAAGCCGGTCGACTGTCGATTGTTTCGGCGCCAGCGGAGCAGAAGTCCCCCACCTATGCCGCGATCACGCCGGCAGTATGGAAAGGCACCGAGGCGGAGCAACAGCGCTGGCTGGCTAGCGGTCGCATTCCTTGCGGTGATCTGACCATCCTGGCGGGCAACGGCGGGTCCGGGAAAACAGAGATCGTGACGCAACTGCTCGTGCATACCGCCGCAGGTCTCGGTGATTGGCTCGGCTGTACGATTGAGAGCGGGCCGGCGCTGTTCCTGTCCTGCGAAGAGCCGGAGCACAACATCCGCGACCGCGTCGAGCGCATCGCCAAGCACCGGTGTATAGACCCGCACGGTCTCACCGCCCTCCATCTGCTTTTCCCCGATCTCGAGAGCACGTGGCTGGTGCACGCCGGCGGTGATGGCCGTCTGTCCCGCGCTCCGTTGCTCGACTGGCTGGAAGGCTGGATCCGCGATCGCAGGCCGCGCCTGGTCGTGATCGACAGCATCGCCGCGGTGTTCGACGGGGAGGCGATTGCGCGCCGGCAGGTCCGCGCCTTCCTCGCCATGCTGCGCAAGATCGCCCGGGAGCATGACGTTGCCATCGTGCTGCTCGACCACCCCAGCGTCCGCGGGATGGCCGACGGCAGCGGCACAGCCAACAGCGTGGACTGGCGGAACTCGGTGCGCTCAATGCTGCACTTGTCCGACCCGGACAAGGACGACCAGGACCAGCGCACGCTCGCCGTCACCAAGAGCAACTATGGCCGATCAGGCGAGAAGGTGACGCTCCGCTGGGGTGGCCTGACCTTTACCACCGCCATGGTCGGGGAGGCGTCCCCGCAGCGCGCCGCGGCCGATCGCAACGTCGAGGAGATATTCCTGCGCCTGCTCGACAAGCGCAACGCCCAGGGCCGGCCGGTTCATGCCAAGAATGCCAAGGGCAGCGCGCCGACCGAGTTTGCGCTCGACCCGGACGCGGAGGGCGTGAAGGCCGATGGCTTCCGCTTCGCGATGGAGAGGCTGATCACCGCCGGCAAGATCGTTGTGGTCGAGACTGGACCGGCCAGCAGGCGCCGCGAACACCTGGCGAGGCCCGGCGCATGACCTTCCAACGCCCTTCCAACTCAAATCGGACCTTTCCAACCCCCGTACCAACCCGGCTACCAACTGGCTTCCAAGTGCTTCCAACCCGCTTCCAACGTCGTGCTTCCAACCCCCCATACCCCCCAGCGTTGGAAGCGCCCAACGCCGCTGGGTCGCGGCTAGGCGTTCCCGCCGCTCAAGGAAGGGAAGGGCAGAAAACAGCTGACCATCGGGATGTGTGCAGTAACTCCCAACTTCCGCGCCACTCGATCGCGCTCGGTCGGGTATATCCACTCATCCCGAGTAGGACCGACCAAGAACGTAACTGTTACGATCCGGTCGTCCCGCGGTCTGGCGAGCGATATCCACTCCGACAAGGTGGAGAAGAATATCGGCAGAGCCTGAAAACACGCGGTTTTGCTGCGTCGTGTCCAACGCACGTCCAATATCTGCCGTTCGGGAAAGGGTTTTCGCGCGCGCTCTCTCATGAACTTCAGCACTCTTGGAAGCCGATGCGCTCGCCAGGCGGCAGCGCGGTCGAGCGCGAAATATCCATGGCTGGCCACGAAAAGACCGGGCGGGGGTGGGGGTGGGGGAAATCCTGCGCGCTCTCGTGGATTTCATGTCCCCGCTCTCTTTCGCGGCCGGCCCGGAAAATTCCGGAGCGCCTGTAGACAATGACCATGATCCGCAACATGCCGGAGCTGGTCGAAGCCCTGCGCGCGCGGCGGGACGAGCTCAACATCAGCCACGAGACGATCGACGCCATCAGCGGCGTGCAACCCGGCTATACGTCGAAAATTTTGGCTGGCATCAAAAACTTGGGCCCGATGAGTTTCGGCGCGCTGCTCGGCGCCCTCGGGCTGGCGGTGGTGGTGGTCGAAGATCCGCAGGCTGCGGCGCGGGTGCGCCATCTATGGCAACCACGAAAACGTCCCGTATCGCCTGGAAAAGCCGGTGCGTTGATCATCAATCGAAGTGATCAGATGTTGATGTCAACAAACGGAGACGTCGATGTCGCAGAAGCCGTTACTGAGCCTCCGACCCAGAACTGAGCTTGCGGACGAGATCCGCGCTGCTGCCGAAGCGGAGCGCCGGCCGATCAGCCAGTTCCTGGTGAACTTGGTCGAGGACGCGCTGGCCGCTCGGAAGCGCGCCAATGAACAGCGCTCTGAAGCAGCGTGAGGTGGATCATGACAGCGCTTGGACTGAGCAGCGGGAACGCGTCCCAAAAGATCAACAAGACCAACAACCGCTCCGAAAGCCTAGCCGAGAAGCTCGACGGCGCCCTGGCCATCCTCGCGGCACTCGAGACCGAGGGTGCTGATCTCACGCTGGCAGCGGTCGAGCGGCGGTTTGGCGCGACCGAAAAGCTGACCGAGCATCGCGCCAAGATCGCGGCCGCCAGGACCGCAGTCGAGGAGCTCCGCGCGGCGCAGGTGAGGGCGCAGGAAATTGAACGCATGGCGGCATCGGCCCGAGTGCTCGAGTTGCGCAACACCAACATGGATGAGCTGCTCGCCGGCATCAGCGCGAAAGGCTGCTGCACCGGCTGCTCTGCGGCTGAGTGCATGATCGGGCCCGGCGTCGAGCGGTGCTGCCATCCGAACAAGGGTGGCCTGCCGTACGAATATTTCAACGACCCGGTTCTCCGCGGTCTGCAGCACGGCGCCCGCGCCGCAATCGAGGCGCTCGAGCGAGGTGACCAGGACGATCAAGACGAGGGACGGGGAGAAGCCGCATGAGCAGCTGGGGAAATCCGGGCGCGACGCTCGGCGAGATGATCGTGTCACATGCGACCGCCGCGCCGCCGCCGGCACCTGCACCGCCGCCGGCTCCCGAAATCCCTGCCACCGGCGCGGAAGCTGCCACACGGCTAAGCGCATTGAAGGCGGACCCGAGTTGGCGCGAGGAGTATCTGGGTGGTAATCCCCGTTATGCCAAAGAAATGCGCGACTTGCAGGTCAAGATCGACAGCGGTGGTGCTCCCGACGTCGACATGGCGATGGCTGGTCTGCTTGACGATGCGCCGTTTCAGTCAACCGGTCGCCTCCAGATGATCGGCGCGACGGAGATGTTTCGCGATCTCGGCATCCGGGACGAAGTGATCCGAGAGACGCTGACCAGTCGCGAAGTCACGCCTCAGGAATACGACGCTGTTGCACGGCTGAAGGCTGAACGGATGCGCGATCAGGCCTGGGTCAAAGAGCTCTTGGCCGGCAATGGTCAGCACAGGCGCGATCTTATGCTGATGGACATTGTCCTAACGTCGCCCGTCAAAGCAGCATGAGGAGATAGAAAATGGCAGATCACTACATTGCATTGAATCGCGGTCTTCAGGGCTTCAAGCAGACCGACTTCACCACGGGCACCTCATCGAGCGCGGGCGCTGGCATCGATCTCCGCATTATCGACGGGGCCGGGTGGACGAAGAAAGACGCACTGAATGCGTTGAATGCCTTCCGCCTATTCATCGAGACCGCGCCGTGGGTCGCGGCCGCCGGCCTGGACGTGAAGCTCTGATGCGCCAGTTCCTGACCATCTGCGCGCTGCTCTTGAGCGCTCCGGCATTCGCCCAAGACAATGCGAGCATGAATCTCGCGCTCACGCCGGCTGAAGCCGTCGCGCTTCAGCGCTCACTCGATCGTCAGCCTCTTTCGCAGAAACCGGCGCCGGGATTTTGGTCGCTGCAGATCAAACTCAGGCAGGCGGTTGAAGCAAATCCGGAAGCAAGACGCGCCGTGGAAGCGGCGTCGAAGTAAAGCGTCTAACCGAGAGTTCGGCCCCGCAAGGACAAGCCGATCGGAAGTAAACGCCCCCCATCGTGGACAAGGCAGAAAGGACCAGGCGGCCCCCCGACGAGGATAAGGCCGAGACACTGACGAGCGTGCCAACGGATGGCAGCCGTCAAGATTCATCGGCCGATCATGTCAATACGGACCTTGAAGTTCGCCGCCGCGTCAATGCTGGCGCTGCTGTTCTTGCCGACTACCGCTACAGCGCAGACGTTTCCCACGATCCCAGCTAACTCCGTCATCGGGCGGCTCGGTACTGGCCCAGGTCCGGCCCAGGCAATCCCGAACTCGCAGCTGTTCTCCTCGAACCTGTTCGACTCCACGCTCGGCTCGACCCGAGGCATGATCCCTTACCGGGGCCTCTCCGGCTGGACCGGGTTGCCGCCCGGCGCCGCTGGCTCGCTGCTACAATCTGGCGGTGCGGGCGCTGACCCGAGCTGGCTGGCGTTGCCGCTGTCGGTCGCGAAGGGCGGCACCGGCCAGATCACGGCGGCCGCGGCGCGCGGATCGTCCGGGCTCAATGTCGAGGGTTACACCGGCCACGGCGACAGCATCTACACCATCCTGTCGACCGACCGCACCGTCGGCACCACCGCCACGCTTACCGCCGCGCGCGTCTGGACATTGCCGGCCGCCAGTTCTGTCAACGCAGGCCAAGAGATCACGGTTGCGGATTATTTTGGCGGCGTCTCGTCGACCAACACCCTGACCATCCAGCGCTCTGGCTCGGACACGGTCAACGGCGGCACCACCACGATCCTCAATTCGGCGTACGCACGAGTTTCATTGCGCAGCGATGGCGTCTCGAAATGGGTGACGACTAGCAGCCTCTCGACGCAGACACGCACGCCGATGGACTATGGCGCGGCCTGCGACGGCTCGACCGACGATCGCACCGCGATCCAGAACTGGCTCAACGGCATCTCCGGCACTTATTTGGGCCTGTTGCCGCCAGGCAGGACATGCACCTATAGCCAGTACGTCATCGTTCCGAGCAACGTCACGATTTTCGCCTACGGCGGAACATTCAAGGCGCGCAATGGCGCCAATGCAGCGACCGGCTTTCTGCTGACCGACGCTACCGGTGGCACAGCGCCTGGACCAAGCAACGTCAAGATCTACGGCGGCACATGGGACGGCAACAAGGCCAACCGCACCGGACCGTTCTCATACGCAAACATCTATCTGGCTGGCGCGACGAACGTCACCATTCGGGACACGTCCTCCATCAACTGCACTGCCGATTGTTACTATTTCGGCGGGAATTCAACGACGACCGGCGTTTCCACGAACGTGCAAGCGTCGAACTTGACGGGCGCGTCGGAGCAGCGGAATGGCACATCGCTGGTTGGCGTGCAGAACTTCCGACTGGATGGATGCCTGATGACTGGCTCGGTGACGGCACCAGGCCATGGCATCGATGTTGAGCCCGACAACCTCAACACAGCGAACAGCGACTTCGTGATCTCCAACTGTAATCTGTCCGGCAATGGTGGCGCGGGTATCGCGATCAATCCGGCGGCGATCGCAGGCGCCGCTGTGAACCGCAGCATGGCCTATGGGCTTTCGGCGAACTCAAACGGCGCGTGCGGCTTCGATCAGTACGTCACGACAGCCAACGCTGCCGGCTTTCGGTTCATCGGTGCTTCCGGGGCATTCAACACTGGCGGCACCTTCTGCAACCTTGCAGCGGACAAGGTGCCTTGAATACGCATCCCCTTCCTGGTGTTTGGCGCGCTCGCGCTAGCTGAAGTTCTGGAGAAAGAACAGCGACGAGGCAACGTGAGATCTCTCGACCTTTTCTTTCAAGCTCTTCGATTCAATCGCGTTTAGGACGTAGATCCAGATGCCAAAGAGTGAGGCGACGACCGTTAGGGATAGTCCGATCCATTTTTCGTTGGGCAACAAAACCATGAGCCCGGCACCTGACAAATTGATTGCGACCGTCAGACCAAACAGAGCGTGCTTTATGTTCACAGGACTCCTCCAGTTTTCAAATCCGCGTCCTGTGTATCAGAAATCGTAAGGAGAAGCGCCGATGACGAACGTGGAGGTCGACGACTGGGTCAAGGTCCCACAGCGCGAAGCTTCAAACGCTGAGGTCTTTGAAACGGGCGGCGATGATGATTGGCAGCCCGTGCGGCAGAGCGTCGAGGCCCCGGCCCACATCCCGGAGGCCTACCTGCGCCGGTTCTCGATCGAGCCTGACCCTGTGGAAAACCTCGAAAAGACGGCGGGGCCGAACATCGCTGGCCGCGTGCTGGGGGCAATCTACGAGGGCGGCGCGGCCGGCTTCGGCCCGGCGCCGACCGGACTGTCGCCCGAGGACACCAAGCGGCTGCAGAAACTCGGCATCTTCCAGGATCCGGACGCGCCGCGGGACATCACCAGCGGCATCCGATTCCTGAACGAGGCCGGCATCCGGGCGACCTACAACGCGATCGAGGCGACGTTCCGCGGGCTGAACGCGGCGGTCTACGCCGCCGGCGCGGTCGGCGGACAGGTCGCGGCCGAGGTCACCGGCGGCAACGAGGCCGAGCAGGCGCGCGCGCGTCGGGACGGCGCGCACATGGCGACCATCGCGACCCTGCTGATGGGCGGCCAGGCCACGGCACGCCGCACCCGCACGCCGACTGGAGAGATCGTCTCGGAGCCGATCGGGTCGATCGCCCGCTCCGAGGACTTCGTCACTGCGGCCGAGGTGGTCGGCGGCGACAAGGCGCCGATGCCGGTGCAGGAGAAGATGCTGCGCGCGTATGAGGAGCGGGGCCTGCACCCGTCCGAGATCGCCCACGATGCCCAGACAGACCCTGTGGTGGCCCAGGCGCTGCTGTCGAGCGACAAGGACGTCCTGCCGGGCGGACCGCCCCGCGAGCCTCCTGGCCCGCCCAAGCCGCCCGCTGAGCCTCCTGCGCCGCCCCCGGAGGGCTCGTTCGAGGCCGCCCAGAAGAAGATCCTGGACAAGATCAGCGTCGGGGACCGCGCGCCCAGAGATCGCGTGACATGGGACAAGATCTACACCTGGATTGTTGACGACCTGCACCCGCTCAAAGCGGTGGATGAGGACGCCTATCAGCTGGCGCGGCTGACCCGCGGCCAGTTCGGCAAGGCCGAGCACTTCATCGAGCACGGCACCTTCGACTTCGCCACCTACAAGACCAACGGCAAGCCGCTGGCCGAGATCATCGAGCCGGTCGCGAAGGACCTCGACGGCTTCCGGGCCTATCTGGCGTCCAAGCGCGCGATCGAGATCGAGGCGAGCGGCCGCACGTCTGGCATGGATGCGGAGGCGGCTGCGCGGGTCGCGGCCGAAGGCGAGGGGAAATATGGCCGGGCAGCGACCGAACTGGTCGACTATCAGAACAAAGTGCTGACCTACCTCAAGGACAGCGGCGTGCTGTCCGACGAGGCGTTCGGTGCCATGGTCGAAGCCGGCAAGAACTACATCCCGTTTTACCGCGTGATTGAGCCTGAGACCGGCGGCGCGGCCGGCAAGTCGTTCGGGCCCGGCAACCCGGTGAAGCGGCTGAAGGGCTCCGAGCGCGACATCATCGACCCACTCGAATCCGTCATCAAGAACACCTACGCCTACATCTCCGTGGCCGAGCGTAACGCCGTCGGCGTCAAGCTGATCGACGCCATGAAGAAGGACGGGGCCGAGGTCAAGGTGACCAAGCGCGCGCCGTCCGACCCGGAACTCGTCTCCTACCTGAAGGAGCACGGCATCACCGAGCCCGAGGCGATCGTCGACTTCGTCAAGACGGCGATCCCCGAGGACGGCGAGACGCTCAGCGCGTTCCGCAACGGCGTGAAGGAGACGGTCAAGGTCGACGATCCCGAGCTCGTGCGCGCCTTCCGCGGGCTGGACCAGGATAGCGCGAACCTGCTGACCCGAATGCTGGCGCTGCCGGCCAAGGGCCTGCGCGCCGGTGCCACGCTCTCGCCGGACTTCATGGTCCGAAACATCGTCCGCGACTTCGCCACCGCCTTCGTCAACAGCGGCCGCGGGCTGTTCACCCCGGTCGACACCGCTAAGGGCCTGATCAGCGCGATCCGCAAGGATGCCGACTTCCAGGACTGGATGAAGGGCGGCGGCGCCAATGCCACCATGGTCGCGCTCGACCGCCGCTACATGCAGGAGAGCCTGGCCAAACTGTCCGGCGAGACCGGCCTGATGGAACGCTCCTGGAACGTGGTGACCAGCCCGATCCGCGGCCTGCGCATGGTCTCCGAACTGGCCGAGAACGCCACCCGGCTGGCCGAGTTCAAGAAGATGCGCGGGGAAGGCAAGGAGGCCATCCAGGGCGCCGCCTTCGCCTCCCGCGAGGTCACCCTCGACTTCGCCCGGATCGGCGCCTCGATGCGCGCGGCAAACATGATCACGGCCTTCATGAACGCCCAGGTGCAGGGTCTGGACCGGGTCGGCCGCGCCTTCGTCGACCGGCCCTTCAACACCACGGCCAAGGTTGTCGGCGGCATCACCCTGCCGTCGGTCCTGCTCTGGTGGGCCAACCACGACGACCCGCGCTACCAGGAGCTGCCGCACTGGCAGAAAGACCTGTTCTGGATCGTGATGACGAAAGATCACATCTACCGGATCCCGAAGCCGTTCGAGCTCGGCCTGGTGTTCGGCTCCGGCGTCGAGCGCATCCTGGATCAGACCGTCGGCAACAACCCGGAGGCGTTCGACAAGTTCGGCAAGTCGATCGTCGACATCGTGACGCCGAGCGTGGTCCCGACCTTCGCCCAGCCGCTGCTCGAGCAATACGCCAACCGGTCCACCATGACCGACCGGACGCTGATTCCGGCCGACCAGGAGAAGCATCTGCCGGAATACCAGTACACGCCTTACACGACCGAACTTGCCAAGCGGCTTTCCCAGATCGTCAGCGCGTTCCCCGGCATGCGCTCGACCGCCGTCGGGCCCGGCGCCCCATTCGGGCCGATCGCGCGCGCCACCACGTCGCCGATCCTGATGGAGAACTACATCCGCGGCTGGACCGGCGGGCTCGGCGTATACGCGCTGCAGGCGGCGGATGCTGGCCTTCGCAAGGCCGGGGTGCTGCCCGATCCGGTGAAGCCGACCGACACGCTGGCCGACATCCCGGTCGTGAAGGCGTTCGTGGTGCGCTACCCCTCCGCGAACGCACAGTCGCTGCAGGACTTCTACGACCAGCACGAGATCACCAAGATGTTCTACGACACATGGCTGGCCAAGGCGAAGGAGGGCGACGTCGATGCCATGTCGCGCATCCAGACGGCCGGCGGGCCGATGATGTTTGTCCGGCTCGACGCCATCAAGGACACGCTGTCGCAGCACTCCCAGCTGGTCCGTGACATCTACAAGAACCCGACCGTGAAGGCCGAGGAGAAGCGGCAGCTGATCGACAGCCTGTATTTCAACATGATCGAGATCGGCAAGGCCGGGAAGCAGATGGTGCGGGATGCCGAGACCGCGCTGAAGAAGACCGGCGAGGCGGCGCGATAAGGGCGGCGCCCCCCACTGTTGTGGACACCCCCGACGAGGGGACTGCAGTTGCGCGGAGGGAACATACAAAGAACATGAAGCATATCAACAACTTAATAAGTTGTTGTTTTTTAACAAAGAATCTCTATCTTGTGGCTGGGCAGGCAAGCGTCGGAGATACCCCGAGTCACCTTCTAGGTGGCAGCACCCTTGCGGTGTGGATCAGGGGCCGAGGGCCTGCCCACTTCATTGCGTGAAGGACTTGAAGAACGCGAGCTGAGCATCGTCGGCTTGGCACTTGACGAACGACGGCACCGGAACGACGCCGACATTGAGAGCGCTCCCGCCCTGAGGAGGCCGCATCACGCACCCTCGCAATAAATTTGCATACGCTGGTTCATAGTTGCCATAGGCGTTCGGTTCGACCGCTTGAAAGAACGCACTTGTGATGCAGTCAGCGATCTGCAGACCGGCCCATTTGCTGTGGTTCTCAACGGATATGTTGTCGACGTCGAGCACCTTCCAATTGATCGATCGTACCGGGCGCATCAATTCGCGCCCGTCACGCATTAAGATCAGATAGTCTTTCATTGTTTGGTAGTCGGTGTTAGCTCGCCTCGAAAAAACAAGCCGTAGCGAGCACGACTCAAATCCGGCATCGTTGGCGCAGCTTGTCGTAACGCGCTCAAGCAACCACCTGACGAGATAATTGTATAAGTAGCCTCGCTTCTTAAACGTGGCTTCATAGGACGAGCCTGGAAGTGTTATCTTGTGCGACAGCGTTACGCAGATTTTCAACGGAAACTTTGCAATCTCCTGACAGGCAACAACCTTCTGGGCGTGCTTAAGGTCTCTAAAATGGATTTCTCTTTGGCGGCGAGCCAGTCGAGCCGAGATAGAATCGCGAAGGCTTGGAAGCCTTAGATCATCTTCGCGTGTAACAACGCAGGCGCCGATGATCAGCCAGCGGGATTGCCCACCGCTGTTGGTTGTTGCCAGTTTTCCGAATCCCTCATCTCCAGCTTCGTCTATGTAGGCAACGTAGTTGATCATTTTGAAAAGTTCAGAGTGTGGATCAATGCCGCCCTAGCATGAGCCCCAAGGGGTTACCGGACCGTTCCTCACGGAGCTGGGCAAGGAGTCCATTGGACACCCGGGCGCTGACTCGGCGCAACGACCATCGTAGGCACTCTCTGACTTACAAACAGGCACCCTGATTCTTGTGGTGTTTTATCTCGCTCTATTGACAAGCAGCGACTCAGCGGCCGCCTAGGTCCACAGGCCCCGGGTGATGGTTTCGATTAGTGGGGATGCGCCGTCTCTGAAGGCCGGCGCATCCAGCGACGGCGGCGCATATTTTGTCGGAAACATTCGATCGGCGCCTCGGGCAAACTCCGGATAGCGTATGCGCAGATCGTTGAGATCAAGTCGCCCTTCCATCACAGCGAAGACCATTTCGCCAATGATCTCTTGTCGCTGATGGTAGGTCAGCCCCTGCGGCACCACTGCCTCGACCGAGCGCAAGATGACATCGGACGATGGAGCGAATATCCCGCGCGGGGATAGTCGCTGCATCTGAATTTTGTGGTTCGTGATGCGATTGCGCGCGAAGAGGGGCCGAAGGGCGCTTGCCAGCTTGGGCTTGTCTTGCATGGCCGTCATCAGCTGATTCTGGCGGATCACTCGAGTGTTGGGATGCCGGTAGCTGGTAAGCTGGGCCATGGTAAATCCAGCCTGCGCTCCCTGTATCGCTGCCTTGACATCTTCGGCGGTGTAACTCGACTTCTTCATTGATTGATATCGACACGCGAGGCACTGCCGTGCCAGCCATCGGCCGCGTTTGCCGTGTCGGATCCTGACAACCTTGATAGTTGTGTTCTCGGGTGTCAGCAGATGACCGTTGGCGCAGATGGTGCGGGCCATCATCCTTTCGCGTGACGACTTGATTAGTTTGGCAGCTCTATTGGCCGCAGACCTTTTGAGGACCGTTAGCCACCAGGCAGGCCGATCAGCCTTGAGCATCTCACGAAAGTGCCCAGTAACGGGGCACGTTCTCAGGGTCTCACCCGCAAGAAGATGTGCATCAATCTTGGCGGCATTGCCGTCGTGGTCTGGTACCGATGCGACGCGTCCAGGTTTCCGCATAGCGAGCCTCCGGGGGCGCTGGTGGCCTCAACAGGCTCATCGCGATCACAGAGCTGCGCCAGTGGCCGGCCGGGTAGGGTCCCCACAAACCCCGCAATTCACCGGCGTGGACGCGCGCGAGTGCGCCCCCTGGAAGGGGATAGACAAAATTCACCAAATCATGGTGGGATGGCTCTGGGTTTGATCACCCGGACCAGAGCTAGGCCGCATTCCCTTGGTCAAGGAATCACTCGTTTGGCGACGAGCGATGGCGGCTGAATGAACGGACGCGCTTGGCGGCGCGGCTCCGACCGGCCAGTTATGGCCGGGGGCGAGCGTGCTGTCCAGAGGGGAGACTTCCCAGTCCCTCCCTTAAAAGCGTCTCGACCAGTCGCTCTGGCTGGTGATCAACCCCCGGCTGCCCGGTCTGTCACCGGGCACGGCTTTGATCGGCCAAACCCAGAGCACCAACATGTCCAACATCATCGAACTGTCCGTCAGGCGGGAGGCGCGAGCCCTGCCTTCCGAGAACGTCAGGCCTGTCGAATTCCCCGCGTCGGGCAGGCAGCGCGCCGGGCGCCACCGCAATCCGCTCAGGCACCCATGCCATAGGGTCTCCCACGCTGTGACGATCGCGGGGAAGCTCAAGCGGGGCGAAGCGCTCCGGGTCGATCCCTACTTCGACGAAGGCGCCGTGCTCTGGAAAGGAGTAGAGGCCGCTCGGCTCCTCCTAGCGGAGCTCTTTCAACTGGCCGTGCAGCATGGCGGAGAGCAGGAGCAATGAGCCACCCAATCCGCTTCCCCGACAATGGACGCATGGAAAAGATCGAACGCGACCGGCGAGATGCGGGGGCCTACCGCGAGATGGAGAGCGACTTACGCGATGCGGTCAACATGGGCCGCATCGCTGCAAACCTCGCGCATGATGCGGACGGCGAGCCACCGGTTTGCGAGAAGCGAAACTTGGCATTGTTCGCCGTGTACCACCTCCTGGAAATGCTGCAGAGCCTTGAGAGGAAATACGAAGGCGATGGCTGGCACGCCAGCCAGGAGGCGTCATGAAGCGCCGGCGCCGAATGCACCGGAAGCGCGACCGACAGCGGCTGATGACGCATCGTCGTCGGCTGAAGCGGTAACCCGGCATCAACCGGTCCCGCATTACGATCGGTCATCGCGGATTGGTGACGAGTACCGCGGTACGCATGGGCATTGAGAACCCGCCAGCTCCCAGGTTGGCGGGTTTTTCATTGGGGCCTAGCCTGCGGCTGTTTTTAGGCACTTTCGGCTTGCTCTTGCATTTGGTGCTTATGGAAAATGACGCTGACAGATACCTCCGCCAAGCAAAGGCCTGCCTTGATGAGGCACAGAAGGCTACTCGTGTTGCCGACAAGGAAGCGTGGCTGAACCTGAGCGAAGAATGGATGGTTATGGCGGAGAAGGCTCAGCGGGAAAGTTCTTATGAGCATTAATGCGGTGAGAGATGCAGCGGGTTCACATTGTTCGGGTGATCACTGACAGCGGCGAACGCCAGATATGGCTGGCGGCAACCGCTCGGGACAACGCAATCGACGCGGTGCTCGATGCCATCCCTGAGGGGTGGACGGCTAGCCTTGTTCAGCGGGAGCTGGGGGCCGATGATGCCGCAGCCCTGAACATGCAGCCTGGGGAAGTCCGGCAACATAAGGTGTCCTAAGTTGCGAATCTCGCTTCCCGATATGTTCACGCTCCATACAACCTACAAATTAAATCAGGTTGTAAAGGAACAGAAGCAGATCGCCGCACCGGATCAGATCCAAGCAGCCAAGTTGGAACGGGACCCGGTTACCGGCATTTTCCCGTCATGCCGCTATACTTCTTCAATGTCCGAGACCTAGAGCCAAGCACCGACGAATATGGGGAGGAATTTCCCGACGATGAGGCCGCTTGGAAGCATGTCACCACTTTCGCCGGCGAGGTCATGAAGGACATCGACGGTAGGTTCCGCCCCGGTCAGGAATGGAGCGTCGAAGTCACCGACGAACAGAGGCGGATGCTGTACCGGATCGAGATAAGCTCGCGGAAAAGGAAGTAGGTCGGCGACGAAGGCGGCCCGATGCTGGGGTCGCCATTCAGTCTGAATTCTCCATCACCGGCCGCAACTGCTGCCCTCAGGGCAAGCCACATCCTGCTTTGCGCCGTCGATGACCCGGTCGATCCAGCGGTCGAAAATGTCGCCCTCCGGCTTGATGTAGCGGCCGACCAGCAGCAAGGCCGTGCCGACGCCGAAGAGGATCATTCCGGCTAGCATCACGGGAGCATAGAGCACGATGCTTCGCAGGACGGTCCATAGCCGTATATTGGCCAAGCGTTGGACATGGCGTCGGGCGAAAGTCATAAGTGATTGATTTTGTTGGCGCTCCCTAGCGGAATCGAACCGCTCTCTCCACCGTGAAAGGGTGGCGTCCTAACCGATAGACGAAGGGA
Source organism: Bradyrhizobium sp. SBR1B (assembly GCF_014198205.1). Taxonomy (NCBI): domain Bacteria; kingdom Pseudomonadati; phylum Pseudomonadota; class Alphaproteobacteria; order Hyphomicrobiales; family Nitrobacteraceae; genus Bradyrhizobium; species Bradyrhizobium sp. SBR1B. The sequence goes on along the minus strand of NZ_JACIHC010000004.1, from coordinate 440,702 downwards.
GCAAACGCAGGGCCCTGCCGTTGTTCCCGGCACGGCCGCTGGCCGGCCGAGTCGGGCCCGGCGGCTTGCAGCGGGCGAACGTATAGTGGCCTTTCCGGCTCCCGGCAAGCCGTCCGGGGCCGGTCTTTTGGCCCCGGTGGACAGCGCCGGCCCCCGGGGTGATCCGGAGGCGATTTCAACGGTTTCTTAGGGTTCCCTGAGTAGCGCTGGAATAGGAGATCTTTCGCCAATGCCACCGCCGAAAAAGCGCGCAGCCCGCAAGCTGCTGTCGCAGCATGCCTGGATCACGCTCGACGGTGGCTTCGCCGCACGGCATTGCCTGGTCCAGGACATCTCGGATTCGGGCGCCAAGATCACGCTGGACGAGGATGCGAGTCAGCTCCCGGGCGTGATCCGGCTCGCCTTCGCACGCGACGCGCGCACCGGGCGGAGCTGCCAGGTGGTCTGGCGCCGCGGCAAATCAGCCGGCATCAAGTTCATCTGATCGCGGCCGCGGCCGCCCCGATGGCGCCCGGCACCGCTCCGGGCTAGAACGCCGCCATGCGCACGCCGCTCCTCATCCTGATCTCCTTGCTCGCCACATCCGCCGCCGCGGCAGAGGCCTTGCGTCTGCCGCCAGCGGAGCGGCCGCAGGCCGGCAAGGCCCTGTCGCTGAAAGGCGCGGCCGGGAAGGCACGGGCGGGCTCCTGCGCCACTTTCGGCCCGCGCTTCGTCATGGTCGAGGGCACCGGGACCTGCGTGAAGATCGGTGGCTCGATCAGCATCGACACCACCGTGAGGCGCTAGAGGCCCATGCCGGTGGACCTGCTGCGCCTCGACCTCATCGTTCCCCTGCTGATGTACTGCGCGCTGCTCTGGTGGGTCGGCCGCGGCTTGAGCTGGACGGCGCGGCTGGCGACCGCGGCGGTGACCCTGGTGCTGATCGTTTGCGTGCTGATGGTTGAGCGCGGCTGGCGGTAAAGCCAAAACTAAAAAACGCGAAAACAACCCCATGCACAGTAGCGTCAAGTGCTGAGCTGACGCCGCAGAATTGCGCCAAAACGCGGATTCATCGCGCTCTCGCCGCAGCTTGCGCAGCGCTGCCGGTTCACGACATCGGTGGTGCGACATGCTGTGCAAAACCGGGCCGTTTGCCGAGCTCGGCGAGCCAGCGCGTCAGATGCGGCTGCGCCGGCCGGGTGATGCCCTCGACGCCGAGCCAGCGCCGTGCATAGGAGCCGAGCGCGATGTCCGCGAGCGTGAACGCATCGCCCTCGATGAAGCGGCGCGAGGAGAGCAGGCGGTCGGCGATCGCCCAGACCTCGGCGGCGGCATCGGCATCGCGCTGCACCTGGATCATGTCGCGCTCGGCGGGGGCCGTGCGCACGATGCCCCAGAACACCGGGCGGTCGACCGGCTGCAACGTCGACAATGTCCAGTCGAGCCAGCGATCGACCGATGCGCGGCTCTTCGGCGCCTCCGGATAGATCGGCGTGCCGCTTCCATGCGCGAGGCAGAGATAGCGCATGATCGAGTTGGACTCCCACAGCACGAAGTCGCCCTCGACCAGCGTCGGGATCCGTGCATTGGGGTTCATCGCGAGATAATCGGCCTCGCGGGTCCGGCCGTAACTCATGCCGGCGTCGATACGCTCATAGGGTAAAGCGAGCTCGGTGAGGCACCACAGCACCTTCTGCACGTTGACCGAATTGGCACGGCCCCAGATCGTCAGCTTGGTGTCAGGCATGAGGCGTCTCCCGCGGCGTTGTCGCTTGCCGCGGGTGATAGCGGAATTCGCCGTTCGGAGCGATGCGCGATTGCGGCGCGCCTCTCATGCAAAAAGCTCCGCCCGAGGCGAAGCTTTCGTTGCAAAACAACTCGCAAACTTGAACCCGTCGTCAGCGGCCGAAGAACAGCCACAACAGAATGATCACCGGGATCGGCACGCCAAGCATCCACAGCAACAGCCCTCTCGCCATCACATCCTCCTCCAATCGGCTTCGTTGAAGAGAGAACGTCGGGCGCGAAAGCTTGTTCCTGCCGGGGCCTTACCAATGGCCGGTATTGGGCATCGATGCCCAGGGCTCCTGCGGCGGCTTCGGCTCGCCCTTCTGCAGCAGCTCGATCGAGTGCAGGTCCGGCGAGCGGACGAAGGCCATGTTGCCGTCGCGCGGCGGACGGTTGATGGTGACGCCGGCCTTCATCAACTGCGCGCAGGTGGCGTAGATGTCGTCGACCTCATAGGCGAGATGGCCGAAGAAGCGATCCTCGCCGTACTTCTCCTCGTCCCAATTCCAGGTGAGCTCGACCAGCGGCGCACCGCGCGTCTGCGGCTGCGTCTTCAGCGCCTCGAGATCGTCCGCCGAGCACAGGAACACCAGCGTGAACGCCCCTTGTCGTTCTCGATCCGCCGCACCTCCTTCAACCCGAAAGCATCAACATAGAATTTCAGCGCGACATCGAGATTGCGCACGCGCAGCATGGTGTGGAGGTATCGCATGGTTGTTGCTCCCTAACGTTCGGAGGGTTTTGCTTTGGGCCGGGGCGGCGGGAGTAGGAGATAGCAGGAAAGTGGGAGGAGGGGCAGGGGGCGGGGCAAATGTGTGCGAAGGGGAAAGGTTGGTGAACCGAGCCAGCCGAGCATGGACTGGAGCCGCGGAGTAGGCGGGCTAGCGATGGCAAATGACCTGAGCAGCCCTATCGCGGCCAAGGTCCCTCTGGACTGCTCTGCGACGGTTGCGGTTGAACCCCAACTCCGCCGGCGCGACCCATCCATATGCTCCAAGCCGTGCTCAGCGCGATCGTGGATATCCTCCTGTCTGCCGCATGGAGCGCCGTCGTCAGATTCTTCGGTCTGGAAAACGTCGTCGAGATCGTGACGGCGATCTTCGGCTTTGGCTGTATTGTGATCGGCACTGCGGTCTTGTTGCTCGGGCACTGACGAGGGCAATCGTGAGAGATCACCGCAGGCGAGCTTCTCGCCACGTTGATCTTCGGATGCGATTGCCCTGCCTCGACAGGACTCGACCGCAACGGCCGCTGAAGCAATCGGTACGAGCGCGCCGTTCCGTGGGGAGCGACGCAGTCAGCCGTGCCGAACGCCGGCTTACTTCACGTTGCTGCGGGTCTTCGTGCCGCCCTGGTCGCTACCCGGGCCGGAGCCGCCCTGGCCGGAGGCGTCGGGCTTCACCATTCCGCCCTTGCTCATGCCGTCCTTGCTCATCCCGGTCGTGCCCTTGGTCATCGAGCCCTTGTTCGGGTTTTTCATGCCGGGCTTCTGCATGTTGTCGGACTGCGGGGCGGGGCCGGTCTGGGCAAAGGCGGAGCCGCACATGAGACCGAGTGCGGCGGTCGCGATCATGAACTTCTTCATCGCAAGCTCCTCGTTGGTTGCATGGGCCAACGGGAACGCGGAAGCCATGTTCCTCGGTTTGACGTTCAGGAGGAAAGAATTCTCCGACGCCGGAAGTCGCCGCCCGCGATATGTCGGCGGGCGTGCGTTCTTGCGCTGGGGCGAGCTGCCTGGGGCCGCCGACGTCGTCGCCGCCTGCAACTAGGCCGCAATCCGTTGTTCGACCGGGGCCGTCAGCAGCTTGAGCGCTTGTGCGTGTTGCAGGTCGGGGACCGCGATCGCCGTGTGGCTGTAGATCGCATGGCTGCGCGATTTTGCAATCTTGTCCAGGATCTGGCTGCCCTTGATAACGTGAAGGCCCATGCCCTCGTCAGTGGGGAAGATCGCCAGCACCACGTCATAGGCCGCGATGACGGCCCTGAGTGCTTCGGCCTTGTCCTCGGCGACGTCGACGAAAACACGAACATCAGCCGCGAGTTCACGCAGCTCGTCAAAATCCAGCACTGTGGGGATACTCCAAACGCAACGAGACTGAATGGAGCTTGGCGGCGTTGGGTTACTGAAGTGTCAACAAGGCGTGCCGAGCCACAAGTTTCACGACGAGGTGACTTCACGCTCTAGCGCTTTGCTTCCTCCTTGCGAAGCCGGGCCTCCGCGGCCTCGTCCACGAGGTCTAGGGCGAGGCCGTCATAACTCAGCTTGAGCCCGCGGCCGACGATCCATGTCCATCCCTCTCGCTCCTTGATGGGTTGCGCGTTGAACTGATCGGAGATCGATTTGACGGCAGCGTCCTGCGCCCCCGGATTGTTCAACTCCGCCTTGACGCGCCAGATCGGGTGCCTGGCGTCGACCTCCTCGCTGTCGACCGTGACCTTGGCGCCGTTGATGTCGCATTCGAAGGTGTAGGAGTCGCGGCTCCGGCGGCAGAGATAGCGGCGTTGACTGACGAGCTTGCTGGTCTCGTCGAATGTCATCCCGGGCGAGAAGCCGAAGATGTCGGACTTCTTCACGAGGGCGAGGGACGCAGGCTTCAGGAAGCTCGGCTGGATCGCGACGAGGGCAGCGACGGCGACAACGATCAAACCTGCGATGACGATAGCGACCTTCATGAGCACCCCACGAGCAACCTTCAGACCATTATAGGCAGCCGGGCCGTTCTACCATGCCCCCAAAAGCGAAAACCCCGCCTGGGGGAAGCGGGGCTCTCTGTGGGGTGAAGCTTAGGGACTTCAATGATATGACGCGCCAGCCGTAAAAATGGTTCAAACGGAAATCGGAAGGTCCTGCGGCATCTTCACAGGAAGTAGGGAACCCCGCAGAAGCCCTGCTTGCGTTTTCGGCCTCGATGGGTTCTAAGCCCCGTCACTTCATGACCTCTGGCATGAAATCAGCGCGCCCCCGCGCTTCAGGCCGCGTCCCCAGCAGAGTTGCTCGCGCGCACAAAAGGAATTCAGACATGGCGAAGATGACGAAGACTCAATTGATTGATGCAATTGCCGAGGGCACGCAGCTTTCGAAGAACGACGTGAAGTCGGTGATCGAGTACATGGCGACGGTCGGTTACAAGGAGCTCAACGAGTCCGGTGAGTTCGTCATTCCCGGTTTCGTGAAGATGTCGGTCGTGAACAAGCCGGCGACCGAAGCCCGCATGGGCGTCAATCCCTTCACCAAGGAGCCGATGCAGTTCGCGGCCAAGCCGGCGAGCAAGTCGGTCAAGGCCTCGCCGCTGAAGGTTGCCAAGGACGCCGTCTAAGGTGCCGGCGATGTCGTTGCGGCGGAGCGATGCCGCAACGATCAATGGCTGAAGACAAGGTGATGCTCGGCGACGGCGATGCCGAACATCACCACGACGATCAGGACGAACCACAAAGCGCGCCGGTCGGTTTGTCCCGGCGCGCTCTGCGGTTTCCCGCAAGCCGGGCAGACCGCGAAAGGCCGATCGGGATCTCGGTCTCACAGAACTCGCAGATCATCGGCGCCTCGATGATGAAGAGCACCGGCTCCGGAGTCGGACGTGGTAACGCGGGACACCGCCTCATTCGGCCGGTCAATGCGAAGGTTGGAAGATTCGTTCCCGTGGCTACGACCCGCTGCACCTGGCAGGCAGCCGTTGCCTTCAAAGAAAAACCCCGCGCTTTCGCACGGGGCTCTTCTGGCTGACGGCGTTGGGATTTCAGCGCCTGGCCGCCAGCCGTATTTCTAACTTAAAGTTGAAAGTCCAAAAAGCAACAGCGCCGCGATGACGGAATATGTTCGTTCACCGCAGCGCTGCCATATGACTGGGCGCTGAAATCCCCAGCTTCAATGGGTCCAGGCGGCGTTGAAAAGGTTCAACGCGATAGGGCGGGAAATCGCACGCGACGGGCTGGACTTTTTGTTCTCATTTTGTTCTAGTGAGCCGCCTTAAGGTCCGCTTGGGAGGTGACTCATGACCGTCGAAAAACAGCGCGAAGTGATCAGGCTCTGGAACGAGCTCAGGAAGCTCGAGGGCCCGGCCGCGGAAGAGCTCCGGATCCAGATCCTGGAATGCTTCTCGGAAAAGGAAAAAGTGAAGCGGCCGGCTTGATCTGCTCCGGCGGACGCCGACAACGCCAGGGATACGGCAGGCGCCGTCTGGTCTGACGGCTCGCGCTTGGTCGGGCGGCTTCGTAGGGGCGACGAGGCGACCAACTTGAAGTCCGTCTTGGCGGGGTGTGGTCGCTGCTGCGAGCATTCGCCGCTGATGATTCAGGAACGAACATGTGCCGTCAGCGTTCGGCCTGCATGACTTGCCCGCGATGCGCCAAGCCGATGATGGCGACTTCCGCCAACAGCTTTCGATGCGAACCTTGCCGCGAGATCGTCATCGTGTTTGCGGTCGTGTCGAAATTCCTGCCGCCGAAGATTGTGCCGAGCTACATCGCTGAAGAGGTTGCGTCGCGCGCTTTCATCGATCGTTAGGAATCGCTTCGCACTGATTTTTCCGACTCCGATTCGTTCTTTGAGAACGAAATGGAGTCGGATGCAGAACATGTCGCGCCTGACGCACGCGATGCGGCCACACGCATCAAAACGAGACAGCGTGATGCTTCGCACAGTCGCGTCCGCGCCTTCTCCGTAAGGAGTGAGGCGAGGGAGAGCGAGATGAATGCGTGCTGGTTTCTCGCCGAGATCGCGAAAGTGTTCTGGTACGATCGGCACCCGCGCTTGCGCAAAGGCAAACCGTCAGTGCCGCAAGTGCCGCCGCCGGGATCGAAATCTCCCGAGGCCTCGTCTCCTGATGCGCCGTGAGCCGATCATCGTGCCTGCGCGCACGTTTTGTTAAGAGTTGCTCCGCGCCGATTTCTTCGATTCCGATTCGTTCTTCGAGAACGAAATGGTGTCGAAGCTGGAACAAAGCCGGTCGCCAGGCTGCGGTCGCTTCGGCTTCCTGCGATATGGCAAGCGGCTCGCTGGAAATCCCAGGCACTCCGCAAACTCCTAACGATCATTTGCGCGGAAGCCGATAACCCTATTCGGTTAGGTTAAAAGCCTAATCGCGTTGCGATTGGCGCTCGTTGCGGTAGGTGTCTGGCAAGGACAAGCAAGAAACGACCTTTGCCAAGAAGCATTTTTATCATGACACCTTTTTCAGAGCCGTCCTTTTACCAAGGCGACCGACAGACCTACCGGCGCGTCGCCATCGTCGGCGCGCTGTTCTGTCTCGCTTTCGTGGTGATCAGCTTCTCGCTGCGGCCGCAGCTCGAGGACGCGCGCGTCGCGGTCAAGGCCGACCGGCTGGTGCGCACGGCGGGTCAGGCGGCGCACGCCAATTAAAGGCGGCGCTAGCGATCGTCGCTGTAGACGCGATCGTCGGCCGGCACCTGCGGGCCCGCGGTGCCGCGCGAGGCGAGCGCCACGAAACCGGCATAGCCTGACAGATTGAGCAAAACTTCGAGCCACGCGGGCATGTCGGGCCTCTTCCGCTCTCCGAAGAGGGATTCAACGTCCGCGCGCATTCCTGGTTCCCTGCTCCCGTGAAGGAACTCGAAGGAACTCAGAGCGGAGAAGAGGGGTCGAGCCGGCGGCCGAGGGTCGCGACGGATTCGCTCGACGGCTGCTCTTTCAGGAACTCGGCGATCGCCCGCGCCAGCTCGCCGTCGCTCATCGGCGTCGGCGGCGGGTGCAGCGCGCCAACACCGAAGCTGCGAACGATCTCGTCGTAGTGCTGATCTTCGGATCGGGGAACCAGCCTGCGGATACGGGCCAGCAAAGCAGATAACGGCAAACTCTCCTCCTCGATCGTTCGCCCCGCTGGCAGCAATCCTCGTCTGCTGCCATCTGCTCCCGTGAAACTGAAAACCCCGCCAGCATCGCGGAGATGCTGACGGGGCTTCGTGCTGTTGCCTCAACCCGGATGGCGGAGGCTCCCGCACTTGAGGAGGCAATCGCTGGCCGGCGATTTCGTTCCGCCCGCATCGGCTTTTTTTGCCCCGCCCGGTTCCGCGCCCTGCGCGCAACCATCGCTGGCGCTCGTGGTTATCTCGGCGAGACGCGAAGGAGGAGAGCATGAAGAAAACACTGGCAGTTCTGGCCACCGTCGCAGCCGTTGGCGTGACCGCGGTTGCGGCCCCTGCGCCTGCCGAGGCGCGCGGGCGCGGCATCGGCCCGGGCCTCGCATTCGGCCTCGCCGCCGGCGCGATCACCGCGGGTGCGGTCGCAGCGTCCCATCCCTACGGCTATTACGGCCCGCGCTACGGCTATTATGACGGCCCCGACTATTATTACGGGCCGGGCTCCTACGCCTATTACGGCGGCGGACCGTACTACCGGCGCCATCACCACTGGCGCCATTGGTAGCCACTCTCAAGCGAAAAGCCCGGAGCGATGCTCCGGGCTTTTTTCACGTGCATTGATCGGGACGTGAACTACGGCCAAAGCGAGGGCCGTTCGACCTTGCGGGCGTTCTCCAGGGTCGACACGAAATATTCTTCGCGCTCGCGCTTGAATTTTTCCTGCGTGGCACGGAAGGCGGCGACACGGGCTGCGATTTCATCGCGCTCACGAGCTTTGCGTTCTTCGTCTTCGGTCATGACCATCCCCTCGGGTTTACTTAACTCAAGCACTGCCGCCGCATCATCTTGAGTCGCATTGACACATCCATTGGGGCTCCTGAATGGGGCGTCAATGGGGAGGAGGCATTGCAGGATTGTGATATGCGAAGGTCGGAAAAAATTGCCGAGCGCTTCGCGTTGGCACTTGATAAGAGCGTCAACAGTCTTGCCGCTTGCGCATGATGCTGTCAGGCAGGACGAATCGGGAGGCCGCGATTGATTGCATCGGATCTTCAAAGCGGCGTTGAACGGCTCGGCGACATGATTGCCGAGGCGAGGGTCATCGTGCCGTTCACCGGCGCCGGCATCTCGACCGAATGCGGCATTCCCGACTTCCGCTCGCCGGGCGGAATTTGGACACGCAACCGTCCGATCCCGTTCGACGAATTCGTCGCGAGCCAGTCAGCGCGGGACGAATCCTGGCGCCGCCGTTTTGCGATGGAGGAGGTCTTCGCGGCGGCGAAACCCGGCCGCGGCCATCGGGCGCTGGCCTCGCTCTACCGTGCCGGCAAGGTTCCCGCCGTCATCACCCAGAACATCGACAATCTGCACCAGGCCTCCGGCTTCGCCGGGGAGGACGTAGTTGAACTTCACGGCAATACCACTTATGCGCGCTGCATTGGATGCGGGCAGGCCTATCCGCTCGATTGGGTGAGGCGTCGCTTCGACGACGACGGCCTCGCGCCTAATTGCACCGCGTGCGACGAGCCGGTGAAAACCGCCACGATCTCCTTCGGCCAGATGATGCCCGATGATGAAATGCAGCGCGCCACCGCGCTCTCGCGAGCCTGCGACCTCTTCATTGCGATCGGTTCCTCGCTCGTGGTCTGGCCCGCGGCGGGCTTTCCGATGATGGCAAAGAACGCCGGTGCACGCCTGGTGATCATCAATCGCGAGGCGACCGAACAGGACGACATTGCCGATCTCGTCATCCATCACGACATCGGCGAAGCGCTCGGGCCCTTTGTCGCCAATTGAGGCATCAATTTGATTCGCGGCTGTGCAAGCTGTTCATAGGTTCCGGCGAATCTCTTTTTTGTCTATGCCTCGCAACCGGGAGTGTTATCTTTTGAGTCGAAAGATTCGCGTCGCGTCCAGTTGAGAAGGTTCTCGAAAGACGCGTGATTCGATGCCGCTGCTGAGGCGGGTCGCATGACAGTGTGGGGTCCGGGGTTATGGGGTCGTCGGACGGATTTGAGTCCAAGAAGCTCGGGGTTCCCGGGCAGGGGGCATCGCCCGGGCGGATCACGCCGGGCGAGCACGGCAGCGCCGGTCGCGAGAGCGGGCTCAGTCCGTTCAGCGGGCTCGGCGAGACCAGCGCCAATCTCGTCGAAGTCCACGGCGTCATCAAATGGTTCGACGCCTCCAAGGGCTATGGCTTCATCGTTCCCGACAACGGTTGGCCGGACGTGCTGCTGCACGTCACCGTGCTTAGGCGCGACGGCTTCCAGACCGCCTATGAGGGCGCCCGCATCGTCGTCGAGTGCATCCAGCGCGCCAAGGGTTACCAGGCGTTCCGCGTGGTCTCGATGGACGAGTCGACCGCGATCCATCCGGCGCAGATGCTGCCGCCGCGTACCCATGTCACCGTCACCGCGACCAGCGGGCTGGAACGGGCCCAGGTCAAATGGTTCAATCGGCTGCGCGGCTTCGGCTTCCTGACCTGCGGCGAGGGCACACCCGACATCTTCGTGCACATGGAGACCTTGCGACGCTTCGGCATGACCGAGCTCAGGCCCGGCCAGTATGTCCTGGTCCGCTTCGGGCCCGGCTCGAAGGGCATGATGGCGGCCGAGATCCATCCCGAGACCGGATCGCCGGGATTGCAGTCGCACTAAGCGCGGGGAGACTCGCGCTCTAGCCTCCAAGTCCCCGCAGTCTTTCAAATCCCCCAAGCTTCATTTCCCGCAATCGTGAGCAGGGCCGCGTCGGCAGACCGGTGCGCCTCTCGCTTTTCCGGCGACCGCCGCGTAAGGACTGGTCCAGTCCCACGCCTCGAGTGCCCCCATGAATCCTGATCGTAAGGCTGTCTGGTCCGCTCTGAAGGGCTGGCTTGCCGCCGTCCTCGTTATCGCCGGCTGTGTCGTTGCCGGCGCGCCGGCCGGCGCCGCCAGCTTCCAGCCGCTCGAGATCGTCACCAAGAACGGCGTGCAGGTGTTCTCGGTGGAAGTAGCCACGACCGAGGAGGAGAAGCAGACCGGCCTGATGTACCGCAAGGAGCTGGCGGACGGCAAAGGCATGCTGTTCGACTTCAATCCCGAGCAGGAGGTGTCGATGTGGATGAAGAACACCTATGTCTCGCTCGACATGATCTTCATCCGCGCCGACGGCCGCATCCTGCGCATCGCCGAGAATACCGAACCGATGTCGACCAAGATCATCTCGTCCCGGGGGCCCGCCAGGGCCGTGCTGGAGGTGGTGGCGGGAACGGCGCAGAAATACGGCATCCGCCCCGGCGACCGCGTCGGCCATCCGCTGTTCGGCAGCAAATAGGCGGGCAGGCGGGCGCCTCGGGGCTTGACGGCGCCTTGGAAGCCTTGCTGGCGCCTTGGGAAGCGTGTATCGACGGGGCTCGCCGGACATTCGGGGTATAGCGCAGCCTGGTAGCGCGGCAGTTTTGGGTACTGCAGGTCGTTGGTTCGAATCCAGCTGCCCCGACCAGTTCTGGGGGTGAATCTCCTAGGCTTTTCCCTGCGACCTCCGACGTGATCTGACAGGCAGGGCTTACGGCGTCCCCGCGATTTCTTCGCGATGTTTCAGGCCACTGCGCCCTCGCGGACCGGGACAGAATTGCCGACGCCGGATCGAACCTTTGGCTGTCGCCATAGACATAAGTGTGTTGGGGATTTCAGCGCCCAATGTCTAAACGGACGCCGCCAAGCGATGATATTCCGCTTGCGCGGCGTTGCGCTTTTCAGGTGTCGCCTTTCGGATCCGCCCCCTCAGCTCGAGGCGTACCAGCCGAGCGGAAACGGCAGCAGGGGCCAAATCCCGTGGTTGTCGTTGGCGGCTTTCGGCAGCTCATGCGCCGGCATCCTTGCGATTGGCGCAGGAGGCGTCGATCGCAGCGCCAGGCGCAGACGTTCACACTGCAAATTCATTGTGGTCGCCCTGACGAGATTCTCGAAATTTCAATTCACAAAATTGGACGTCAGCTCAATCAAATCGCCACGCGCCCAAGATGGCGCGGTCATTCTCAAATCGCGCGCGTATTGTAGATAAATCGGCGCCGGCTTTCAACCGATCTCGGCCCCAGGCCGCGCGAAGTAAGGTTGACTGGTTAGGTTAAGGATGAGCGGTTGTTGCGGCCGCTTCGGCGATCGTTATCAGATCGATTCCGGCTCGCGACGGGCTGCCTGCAAGTCGTGCTCACACAAGGTCACGGTTCGTCGCAGCGCGCATATCCTGTGAGTTCTGCGTCATGTCTTTCGATCGCAACTTCAAAACCGCCGGTCCGCAATCGAGCTGGAGCGAGATCTGGCACCTCTGGACCGTGTTCGTGCCCCGTCGCTCGATCAACGGGCAGCTCGTGGTCGGCAAGGTCTGGCGCCGCCATGACGGCCGCGACTGGATCTACAAGAAATTCACCGAGTTCGACGGCGAAGAAGCCGCGTGAAGCGCGACGAGCTCGGAATGAACCATCATCGCGCCTTGGGCTTTTGCTGAGGCCGTCGATCTCGGCCATGGCGGTTGAAGGTCGCGCTTCAACCGCCAGGCGTTCCCGGATCAGGCCGCTTGCGCCGGGGCTGTCGCCGGCTTGGGCGGCGGTGGCTTCAGCGGCTTGTCCTGCTTCTTCGACCACGAGATGTAATAGGCCACCGTCGTCATGATCGCGATGCCGGCAACGCTGACGAAGATCTGTGCGAGCAGCGAGCCCGAGCTCATCGACAGCTCGAAATGGCCGACGAAGGACAGGAACACGCCGACGCAGAACACGGCGAGCGACTGCTGGCCGCAGACGATCAGGGGATCGAACACCTTCCATTCCAGCCCCGGCCATTCCTTTGGCACGAAGCGGATCACCAGGATCACGATCACGACGAAGTGGATGAAGCGGTAGGGCGCAAGGTTGGTCTTGTCGTTCGGGTTGAAGGCCGAGAACAGCCACTCCGGGAACATGCCGCCGAATGTGGGGAAGCGGCCGGCCATGGTCATGACCAGCGCGAACAAGAGATAGCCGAGACAGAGATAGAGCGTGATCGGCGCGTTGATCAGCGTCATCGAGCGCCGCGCGCCGCCCATCGCGCACCAGGCGCCGAACACGAACAGCACCTGCCAGCAATACGGGTTGAAGTACCACTGGCCTGCCGGATAGGCGTTCAGATTCCAGCCGAAGTGACGCGCCGCCAGCCACAGCACGATCGCCAGCACCATCGTCAAATCGGGCTTGCGCAGCATGAACCACAGCACCGGCGGGAACAGGCCCATCAGCACGATGTAGAGCGGCAGCACGTCGAGATTGAGCGGCTTGAAGCGCAGGAACAGGCCCTGGCGTAGCGTCTCGGTGGCGTTGTCGACCAAGCCGGCGACGTTGAACTCGTTGATCATCTCGCTATCGCCGAAGCGCAGCGCCAGATAGCTGATCGAGGCGATATAGATCACGAACAGGATGATGTGGGCGACGTAGAGCTGCCAGACCCGCTTGGTCAGCCGGGTGGCGCCGACCAGGAAGCCGCGCTCAAGCATCATCCGCGCATAGACGAACGAGGCGGTATAGCCGGAGATGAACACGAACAAGTCGGCGGCGTCGGAAAAGCCGTAATTGCGCGTCGTGACCCAGTTCACGACATTGTCGGGGATGTGGTCGAGGAAGATCGCCCAGTTCGCGACCCCGCGAAACAGGTCGAGCCTGAGGTCACGGCCTTTTTCAGGGAGCGTGGCGTTGATGTTCAGGAAGGCCATGCGACGGGAGCTTTCGGGAGGGGCGGTTACGCTGATGTCGTCGAAGCAGTGCCGCCGGGCGGGCCCCAGCGCGAAAGGTGGGTACGCAATTGTCACGGTGCAGCATAATGACTATACCGGTGGTGAGGGGTGCCCGGGGCCGGAATCACCGATCAGTTCCCAGTCGGTGTCTGTATACTATCCCTGAGGTTTCCACCAACTGCTACCGTGACGCATCGAAATCGAACGAAAAGACGAAGAGGCCGGACCGCCAATGACCGCACGCATTTTCAAACCCGCCAAGAACGCGATGCAATCCGGCCGGTCCAAGGCGAAGGAATGGCAGCTCGACTACGAGCCGGAGCAGCCCCGCGCGGTCGAGCCGCTGATGGGCTGGACCTCGTCGGGCGACATGAAGCAGCAGATCACGCTGCGCTTCCACAGCAAGGAAGAGGCGGTCGCCTATTGCGAGCGCAAGGGCATCGCCTACCAGGTGATCGAACCGCAGGATTCAATCCGCCGCCCAGTCGCCTATGCCGACAACTTCTCGTTCCGTCGCGGCGAGCCCTGGACGCATTGAGAAGGCGGCTGCTTCGACTTCAAACGACGTGATGTTCTCGTCATGCCCGGGCTCGTCCCGCCTGCGCGGCCGAAGTCGCTTCGGCGAGGCAGAGGCCCGGGCATCCACGTTTTGGGTGGGCGTGAACGAACGTGGATCGCCGGGTCAACCCGGCCATGACGGTCGTGGAGGCATTCCTCCCGAACGCCATAGCGCCGCGCCCCGGGTTCGGACCCTTGGCACCAATTCCGCCACGTGCTTCGCTGGTCCTGACATCGGGACCACGACGGGGTGGGGTATGGCGGGGCGTGACCAGCTCGACGGCGTCGATCTGAAGATATTATCCGAGCTGCAGCAGGACGGGCGTATCCGCAACAACGAGCTGGCGCTGCGCGTCGGCGTGTCCGCGCCCAACTGCCTGCGACGGCTGAAATCGCTGTTCAGCCGCGGCGTGATCCGGGCGGTGCGGGCCGTCATCGACGAGCGGCGGCTCGGCTATGAGGTGGTCTCGTTCGTCTCGATCCAGCTCGGCAGCCAGGCCCAGCCGGTGCTGGAGGCGTTCGAGAGCTCGATCGCTGCGATCCCGCGCATCCAGCAATGCTGGCGGATTTCGGGCGACACCGACTATCTCCTGAGATGCGTGGCGCCGAGCGTCGAGAGCATGCGCCAGCAGCTGCTGCATTTCGCGGCAATGCCTGACGTGAAGAACGTCCGCAGCTTTCCGGTGTTGGGCGTCGCGAAGGATGTGCCGCTGCCTCTGCAGGACGTCGCGGCGGTATCGGCGGGATAGGGGAACGCTCCAGGCGCCGTTACTCCACGATCGCGAAAAATCGGACCGCGCTACGTGTCTTCGACGTCAGCACTATAATGCTGATTAACTCACATAACTGTGACATGTGATTTTGGAAGTCCTGCGATGCGCTGAGACGTGATTGCCGGTCTCGGTGCGCCGCCTAGATGCAAGGGGTGAACCTCAGCCTGCGTCGCATCCTGAGGACTCTTTTGTGGGACCCCTGAAGCTGGACAAGACACCATGACCTCGACCTCGAAGACGATTGTCGCATCCGCTGCGACGCTGTTTGCATCGGCGTTTCTCATGATGACCGCACCCGCCGCGCAGGCGGAAGAGTACTGCATCACCAACGGCGCCCAGGCCGCTCATGGCTGCGGCTATCCGACGATGGAAGCCTGCCGGGCTGCGGCGGGCGGGATCGGGGGCACCTGCTCGCAGAGCGGCGGCGCGAAGACCTCGAACGACGCGCTGGCCTATCAGCCGAAGCAGTCGCGCACCAAGCTTCGCCCGGGCGCGCAGACCAACTCGAATTAACGCCTGAAGACGGGTTTCGAAACTGCGGCCTCCGAGAGTTCATCTTGGAGGCCGCAAATTCATGACAGTGATGCGACAGCGGGCGTGTCTCAGCGATACCGGCCGCGAAACTCGCGCGGCGAGGCACCGGTCCAGGTGCGGAAGGCGCGGGAAAAGCTCTTCTCGTTGCGGAAGCCCGCGATCTCGGCGATGCGTTTGATCGGCGTGCGGCCTCGCATCAGCTCCTGTTTTGCCAGTTCGAATTTTGCCTCTTCCTTGAGATCGCGCAACGAGGTGGCCTCCTCGCGCAGGCGCCGGTGCATGGTGCGGGTGGAGAGCGCAAGCTCGCTCGCGACGTCCTCGGCACCAAGACTGCGTCCGCGCGCATTGCGGAGCACGCGGCGGACACGCTCGACCAGCAGCCGGTCGCGCCGATAAGGCAGCACGGTCAGCCTGAGCGCGCCCTTGAGCATGTTGTCGAGATCGGCGGCGCTGCGCGTCAGCGGCAGCGAGAGATAATGCTTGTCGAAGATGATAGCGGCGCGGTCCGCATCGAAGCGGACGGTCCGGCAAAAGATGGTCGGATAGACCGAGACATGGCCGGGCTCCGCGTACGGGAACTCCGCCGCGCGGAGCGCGATCTGGGAATCGACGGCCCAGCAGGAGAAGCCGAGCACGTAGCGGAGCAGGGTGACCAGGCAGAATTCGCGTAAGGGCCCGAGATCGCGCAGCTCCCGGATGGAGACCACGGCGGTCTCCTCACTGAGCTCGAGATCGAGCAGCACGTCCTCGGTGAGCAGGCGGTGATGCCGGCACCAGCGCTTGAGCGCCACCTCCAGCGTAGGCGCTGTGATCGAGGCGCGGCACAGCATGCCGTAGGTGCCGAAGGGCAGGCGGCGCGAGAACCAGCCGAGCGCCTCGTCGTCGAGCTCGCGCATGGCATGGCCCGCCAGGGCCTCGAACTGGGCGGCCGTGACCCGCCCGTCCGGAGAATTGACAAGGTCTGGCGCTACCTGACCCCGCTGCAACGCCTCGGCCGGATCCCGTCCGTATCGCGCATAGGCGGCAACCACGCCCCGCACGAAGGCGGCGGGGGTGACGGCGCGGCGCGGGATCGCGGTTGCGGCTTGAAAGGGCATTGCGAACCTTTGGAAATTCTCTCGGGAAAATCCTCGCCAAGTTTGGCGGAAAATGCAACCTTTTCGACCGCAAGAGGGCCCTGACCCCGCTAGGTTCGGTCCCCAAAATACGGAGGAATCGCCTTGAACATCCCGAGCATCGACTTCGATCTGGGCGAAGACGTCGGCATGTTGCGCGACACGCTTCGCGCCTTCGTGGAGGCCGAGATCACCCCGCGCGCGGCCGACATCGAGAAGGCCAATCTGTTCCCCGCAGACCTCTGGAAGCGCTTCGGCGACCTTGGCCTGCTCGGCATGACCGCGCCGGAGCAATATGGCGGCTCGAACATGGGCTATCTCGCCCACATCGTCGCCATGGAGGAGATTTCGCGCGGCTCCGCTGCCGTGGGGCTGTCCTACGGCGCCCATTCCAACCTCTGCGTCAACCAGATCCGCCGCAACGGCAATGACGCGCAGCGCCAGCGCTATTTGCCGAAGCTGATCTCCGGCGACTATGTCGGCGCGCTCGCGATGTCCGAGCCGGGCGCCGGCTCCGACGTGGTCTCGATGAAGCTGCGCGCCGACAAGCGCGGCGACCGCTACGTCCTCAACGGCTCGAAGATGTGGATCACCAATGGCGGCGACGCCGACGTGCTGGTGGTCTACGCCAAGACCGATCCGGAGGCCGGCCCGCGCGGCATGACGGCTTTCCTCGTCGAGAAGGGCTTCAAGGGTTTCACCCACGGCCAGCATCTCGACAAGCTCGGCATGCGCGGCTCCAACACCTATCCCTTGTTCTTCGACGATTGCGAGGTGCCGGAGGAGAATGTGATGGGCAAGGTGGGTGAGGGCGTCAAGGTGCTGATGTCCGGCCTCGACTATGAGCGCGCGGTGCTGTCGGGCGGCCCGCTCGGGATCATGGCGGCGTGCATGGACGCGGTCGTGCCCTACATGCACGAGCGCAAGCAGTTCGGCCAGCCGATCGGCGATTTCCAGCTGATGCAGGGCAAGCTCGCCGACATGTACGCGACGTGGCAGGCCACGCGCGCCTATGTCTATGCGGTGGGACGCGCTTGCGACCGCGCCGACCACGCCCGCAGCTTGCGCAAGGATGCGGCCGCGGCGATCCTCTATTCCGCGGAGAAGGCAACGTGGATGGCCGGCGAGGCGATCCAGGCGCTCGGCGGCGTCGGCTATACCAGCGAATTCCCTGTGGGGCGTCTGTGGCGCGACGCCAAGCTGTACGAGATCGGCGCGGGGACGTCCGAAGTTCGCCGCATGCTGATCGGCCGCGAACTGATGTCCGAGACGGCTTAAAAACCTTCACTCATTGGAATCAACATGCCGCTCCATTCCAGCATCGATCCGTCTTCATCCGACTTTGCGCGCAATTCCGAGGCGATGCGCACCCTGGTCGCGGACTTGCGTGAAAAGCTCAGCCAGGTCGCCGGCGGTGGCGGCGAGGTCTCGCGCAACCGCCACACCTCGCGCGGCAAGATGCTGGCACGCGAGCGCGTCGACCTCCTGGTCGATCCCGGCACCTCGTTCCTGGAGCTGTCACCGCTCGCGGCCTACGGCCTCTATGGCGGCGATGTGCATTCGGCGAGCGTCGTGACGGGCGTGGGGCGCATTTCGGGGCGCGAATGCATGATCGTCGCCAACGACGCCACGATCAAGGGTGGCACCTATTACCCCATGACCGTGAAGAAGCATCTGCGTGCGCAGGACGTGGCGCGGCAGAACAATCTGCCCTGCGTCTACATGGTCGATTCCGGCGGCGCCTTCCTGCCGCTGCAGGATGAGATCTTCCCGGACGAGCGGCATTTCGGCCGCATCTTCTACAACCAGGCGCAGATGTCCTCCCAGGGCATTCCGCAGATCGCGATCGTGATGGGCTCCTGCACCGCCGGCGGCGCCTATGTCCCCGCGATGTCGGACGAGAGCATCATCGTGCGCAACCAAGGCACCATCTTCCTCGGCGGCCCGCCGCTGGTGAAGGCCGCGACCGGCGAGGTCGTCAGCGCCGAGGAGCTCGGCGGCGCCGACGTGCATTCGCGCCAGTCGGGCGTGACGGACCATTACGCACAGAACGATGCGCACGCGATCGGCATCGCCCGGCGCATCGTCGGCACGCTGAAGCCGTCGGTGCGGCCGAACCTCAATATGCATCCGGCGCGTGAGCCGCTGTTTGCTGCGGAGGAGATTTACGGCGTGGTGCCGGTCGACGGCAGAAAGCCGTTCGACGTGCGCGACATCATCGCGCGCGTCGTGGATGGCTCCGAGTTTGACGAATTCAAGAAGCTCTACGGCACGACGCTGGTCTGCGGCTTCGCCCATATCTGGGGCTATCCGGTCGGCATCATCGCCAACAACGGCATTCTCTTTAGTGAGAGTTCACTGAAAGGCGCTCATTTCATCGAGCTGTGCTGCCAACGCGGCATTCCCCTGGTGTTCCTGCAGAACATCACTGGCTTCATGGTCGGCAAGAAATACGAGGCCGGCGGCATCGCGCGCGACGGCGCCAAGCTGGTGACGGCGGTCGCGACCGCCTCGGTGCCGAAATTCACCGTGGTGATCGGCGGCTCCTACGGCGCCGGCAATTACGGCATGTGCGGCCGGGCGTACTCACCGCGCTTCCTCTGGATGTGGCCGAACGCGCGCATCTCGGTGATGGGCGGCGAGCAGGCCTCGATGGTGCTGAGCCAGGTCCGCCGCGACAATATCGAGGCCAAGGGCGATAGCTGGTCGAAGGAAGAGGAAGACAAATTCCGCGAGCCCATCCGCGCGCAATATGAGAGCCAGGGGCACCCATATTATGCCACGGCGCGGCTGTGGGACGACGGCGTCATCGACCCGGCCGATACTCGCCTCGTGCTCGGCCTTGGCCTCTCGGCGGCGTCGAATGCGCCGATCGAGCCGACAAAATTCGGCCTGTTCAGGATGTGATGCGATGGACCGCTCAAAGCTCTACCGCCGTTTTCGCACCCTCCTGATCGCCAACCGCGGCGAGATCGCCTGCCGCGTCATCCGCACCGCACGCGCCATGGGCCTGCGCACGGTCGCGGTCTATTCCGAGGCCGATCGCGATGCGATGCATGTCGCGCTCGCCGACGAGGCCGTGCTGCTCGGGCCGGCGCGGGCCCGCGACAGCTATCTCAATGTCGAGCGGCTGATCGAGGCCGCGCGCAAGACCGGCGCCGAGGCCGTGCATCCCGGCTACGGCTTCCTGTCGGAGAATGCCGAATTCGCACGGGCCTGCTTCGATGCAGGGCTGGTGTTCGTCGGCCCGACCGCCGGGATGATGACGGCGATGGGCTCGAAGTCCGGCTCGAAAGAGCTGATGGAGAAGGCCGGCGTGCCGCTGGTGCCGGGCTATCACGGCGAGGCCCAGGACGAGGCGACGCTTTCGAAGGCGGCCGACAAGATCGGCTTTCCCATCCTGGTGAAGGCCTCCGCCGGCGGCGGCGGCCGCGGCATGCGGATCGTGCGCTCGGCCGATGAGCTTGCGCCCGCGATCGTCAGCGCCAAGCGAGAGGCCAAGGCCGCGTTCGGCGACGACCGCATGCTGATCGAGAAATATGTCGACAATCCCCGGCATATCGAGGTGCAGATCATCGGCGACAGCCACGGCAATCTGCTCTCGCTGTTCGAGCGCGAATGCACGTTGCAGCGCCGGCACCAGAAGGTGATCGAGGAGGCGCCGTCGCCGACGCTCAATCCAGCGCAGCGCGAGGCGGTTTGTGCCGCCGCGCGAAAGGCCGCAGGCGCGGTGAACTATGTCGGTGCCGGCACCATCGAGTTCGTCTCCGACGGCAAGGACGTTTTCTTCATCGAGATGAACACGCGTCTGCAGGTCGAGCATCCCGTGACCGAGCTGATATCAGGCGTCGACCTCGTCGAATGGCAGCTGCGCGTCGCCTTCGGCGAGGCGCTGCCGTTGAAGCAGGACGAGATCAAGCTCAACGGCCACGCGGTCGAGGCGCGCGTCTACGCGGAGAATCCGACCAAGAACTTCATGCCGTCGGTCGGCAGGATCTCGACCTGGCGGCTGCCCGCCGAGACCGGTGGCCTGCGCATCGACGCCGGCTACCGCGAGGGCGATAGCGTCTCGCCGTATTACGACGCCATGCTCGCAAAGATGATCGCATGGGCGCCAACGCGGGACGTTGCGATCGAGCGCCTGAACCGCGGGCTGGAAGAGTCCGACGTCCGCGGCATCGTCACCAACATCCCGTTCCTGTCGGCGCTGATGACGCATCCGAAGGTACGGACGAATGCGATCGACACCGGCTTCATCGAGCGTGAGCTGGCGGTGCTGACACAGGCCGCGCCGGCGCCGGGTGAGCTCGAGCTGTGCGCCGCGGTGGCCGCTATTATCAGCGACGAACGACAGGCGGCGCAGGCGGAGGCGAATTCGCCCTGGCGGACCTTTGGCTGGCAGCCGGTCGGCCGCCGCCAGCGCAGCTTTGCCTTTCGTGTCGGGCACGGGCCCGAGCAGAAGATCGTGCTGAACTACGGCAGCGGTCCGTCGACGCTGATCATCGGCGAACGCGAATTGGCATTTGCGATCGCGCCGCGCGACGGCGGCTTCGACCTGACGCTTGACGGCGTCAAATCGTCGGTCGCCGCGGTCGTCGCCGGCCATGAGCTTTACCTGCGCACGCGCAACGGCCGCTTCGACCTGCATTGGGTCGATCCGTTCGGCGGCGAGAGCGAGGAGCATATCGGCGAGGACAAGATCGCGGCGCCGCTGCCGGGCACCGTCGTCGCCGTGCTGGCCGAGGAGGGGGCCAAGCTCGAGAAGGGCGCGCCGATCCTGACGCTGGAAGTGATGAAGATGGAGCAGACGCTGCGCGCGCCCTATGCCGGCGTCTTGAAGTCCATCAAGTGCAAGGTCGGCGACATCGTGCAGGAGGGCGTCGAGCTCGCGGTGGTCGAACCTGCGGGAGAGTGACATGAGCGACCCCGTCCGCATCATCGAAATGGGGCCGCGCGACGGCCTCCAGAACGAGAAGACGCCCGTCAGCGTCGAAGCCCGTATCGCCTTCGTCGAGGCGCTGGTCGCGGCCGGGCTCGATACGGTCGAGGTCGGGGCGTTCGTCTCGCCCAAGGCGATCCCGCAAATGGCGAGCTCGGATGCCGTGCTGCGCGGCGTGAACCACATCAAGGGCGCCGAATTCCACGTGCTGGTGCCCAACGAGAAGGGCTATGACGCAGCGCGCGCCGCGGGCGCGAGAGTGGTCTCGGTGTTCGCCGCGGCCTCCGAGGGATTTTCTCGCGCCAACATCAATTGCACCGTTGCGGAGTCCATCGATCGGTTCAAGCCGGTGCTGGCTCGTGCCAAGGCTGATGGCGTCAAGGTGCGCGGCTATATCTCCTGCGTGCTCGGCTGTCCGTTCGACGGTGAAATCAAACCGAAGGCCGTCGCGGATCTCGCCAAGACGCTGTGGGATCTCGGCTGCTACGAGGTCTCCCTCGGCGACACCATCGGCGTCGGCACGCCTGAAAAGGCCAAGGCGATGCTGCGCGCGGTTGCCGCCAACATTCCCGCCGCCAATCTCGCAATGCATTTCCACGACACCTACGGACAGGCGCTCGCCAATCTCTATGCCGGCCTGGAGGAGGGCGTCCGCGTCATCGACGCTGCCGCCGGCGGCCTCGGCGGCTGCCCCTACGCGCCGGGAGCGACCGGCAATGTCGCGACCGAGGACGTCGTCTACATGCTCGAGGGCATGGGCGTCAGGACCGGCATCGACATGGACAAGCTGCTGGCCGCGACGAACGAGATGAGCCGCGTGCTGGGCAAGCCGCCGGTGAGCCGGGTGGCGTCCGCGCTGAATGCGAAGAAGAAGCGGGCGGCTTCGTAGGTCTTCGCCATTGTAAGCGCAGGTGCCGTAGGGTGGGCAAAGGCGCCTAGCGCCGTGCCCACCATCTTTTTATGATCGAGACAGGTGGTGGGCACGCTTCCGCCTTCGCTCTTCGAGCTACGGCGGACAAGTCGCTTTGCCCACCCTACTAGACTACGGGACCTGCTTTCACGCAGCCTTCAGACCCACATCCGGCAGGCGCGGCCGGCTCTTCAGCGCCTTGGCCATCATGGCCTCGACCTCGGCCTTCTCCTGCGGCAGCAGCGCGAGGCGCGGCGGGCGGGTCAGCGCGGTGCCGCGGCCCATGATGTGCTCGCACAGCTTGATGCACTGGACGAGGTCGGGGCGCGCATCGAGATGCAGCAGCGGCATGAACCATTCGTAGATCGGCATAGCCTCAGCGAGGCGGCCGGCCTTGGCCAAACGGAACAGCGTCTCGCCTTCGCGCGGGAAGGCGTTCGACATGCCGGAGACCCAGCCCACGGCGCCCATGGCGATGCTCTCGACGATGACGTCGTCGAGGCCTGCGAACAGCACGAAGCGGTCACCCACCATGTTCCTGGTGTCGATGAAGCGCCGCGTGTCTCCGGACGAATCCTTGAAGCAGACCACGGTCTCGACGTCGGCGAGCGTGGCGAGAATGTCCGGGGTGACGTCGTTCTTGTAGATCGGCGGATTGTTGTAGAGCATCACGGGCAGGTCGGTCGCGGAGGCGACGGCGCGGAAATGCGCCGCGGTCTCGTGCGGCTTGGACGAATAGACCAGGGCCGGCATCACCATCACGCCGTCGATGCCGACGCGCGCGGCTTCCTTCGCCGTCTCGACCGCAAACGCCGTGGTAAATTCGGCGATGCCGCACAATACGGGCACGCGGCCGGCGGCGACCGACTTCGCCGTCTCCATGATCGCGACCTTCTCCTTGCGCTCCAGCGAGGTGTTCTCGCCGACCGAGCCGCAGACGATCAGGCCCGAGACGCCGTCGCGGATCAACCCATCCATCACTTTCGCGGTTGCATCGATGTCGAGCGAGAGATCGTCGTGGAATTGGGTGGTGACGGCCGGGAAGACGCCTTCCCAGGAAACGCGGCGGCTCATTGATTTGACTCCAGGTAAGATTGCCGGCGGGGGGCTGGATCCGCCGGGCGCGGTGAAGAGGATGGCGGGTGCGATCAGAGCGTCGCGCCGACCTTGCGCAGCTCGGCGAGAACCGGTGCCTTGGGCAGCCAGATCTTGTCGAATTCGGCGATGACGGCCTCGGTGTCGCCCGCCGGGACCTGGCGGATTGGGATCGGCGCGTTCTTGAAATTCTCGATCAGCGCGGGCTCGTTGCCGGCGAGTTCGTCGATCTGCGCATCCAGAGTCGCCTTGACAGTCTTGGCGATCAGCTCGCGGTCGGCAGCGGGGAGCGACTGCCAGACCCGGCCGGAAACGACGGCCGCCATCGGCATGAAGACGGCATTCATCTGCAGGATCACCTTGGAGACCTTGTCGAAGCGTTGGTTCCAGGAGAATTCGAGATCGGCCTCGAGGCCGTCGACCTGGCCGTTGGCCATCGCGTCGAACACCTGCGGCGTCGGGATCGGTGTCGGCGCTGCGCCGAGGGACGAATAGAAATCACGATAGACCGGCGTCGGGTTGATGCGCAGCTTCATGCCCTTGATGTCGGCGAGCGTCGTCAAATCCTTCGACGAGAACACCGCGCGCATGCCGGTGATGCCCCAGCCGAGGCCGATGGTGCCGGTCTCCTGCGGCAGCACCTCGAACAGCTTCACTGCCGCCGGATGCCGCACGAATTTCGCCACCGCCGGCGTCGAGCGCACGATGTAGGGCGCGTTGATCGCGGCGATGTGCGGCACGCGCGAGCCGAGCTCGGCGGCCTGGATGAAGCCCATGTCGAGCGCGCCGGATTGCAATTGCTGCATCATCGCGGGCTCGTTGCCGAGCTGGCCGGAGTGGAACACGGTCAGTGTCAGGCGGCCGTTGGTTGCGGCCTTGAGATCGTCACCGAATTTTAGCGCGGCCTTGTTCCAGGAATGGCCGTTCGGAGTGATCAGGCCGAGGCGGAATTCCTTGGCCTGGGCGAGCGCCAGCGACGGTGCGAACACCGATGCGGCGGCACTGGTGGCGAGAAAGCGGCGGCGTGTAAGCGGCATGGTCGGGCTTCCTTTTGAACGGGCCTATTTGATGAGGATCAGCGAGAGCGACGGATAGAGCGAGAGCAGCACCAGCAGGACGCAGGAGATGACGAAGAAGGGCAGCGTCACCATGAACATCTTGCCGGGCTTGGCGCCGGTGACGGCGGCCGCGACGAAAAAGCAGAGCCCGACCGGCGGCGACAGCAGGCCGAGCACGAGATTGATCACCACCACGACGCCGAAATGCCGGGGATCGATGTGATAGACCTCGGTCGCAACAGGCAGCAGGATTGGCACCGTCATGATCAGGCCGGGAATGCCGTCGATGACAGTGCCGATCACAAGCAGGATGACGTTGCAGATCAGCATGAAGCTGACCGGGTCTTTGGCGGCCGTCTGGATCCAGGCAGCCGTCTCCTGCGGCACCTTGCCGAAGATCAGGACCCAGGAGAACACCGCGGCGGCCGCGACCAGGAACAGCACGATCGCCGAATAGATCGCGCTGCGCAGCATCATCTGCGGCAGCTGCGAGAACTCGAACTCCCTGGTCCAGTATTTTCCGACGAGTGCGGCGGCCACAGCG
This sequence comes from Bradyrhizobium sp. SBR1B, assembly GCF_014198205.1. Lineage (NCBI taxonomy): Bacteria > Pseudomonadati > Pseudomonadota > Alphaproteobacteria > Hyphomicrobiales > Nitrobacteraceae > Bradyrhizobium > Bradyrhizobium sp. SBR1B. Next base: position 415,850 of record NZ_JACIHC010000004.1, on the reverse strand, counting down.
CCGACCGCGGCGGATTCCGTCGCATTGGCGAGACCGCTCAGAATCGTGCCGACGATGACGACCGGGATCAGCAGCGTCGGCGACGTCCGCAGGATCGTCATGACGCGCTGGCGCGGCGTCTGATAATCCGCGCGCGGATAATTGTAGACATAGCCCATCAGGGCAATGACGAGGCAGAACATCACGGTGAGGATGACGCCCGGCACGATGCCTGCGATCAGCATGTCGCTGACCGAGACCTGCGCGAGCACGCTGTAGACCACGAACATCACCGAGGGCGGGATGATGGGGCCGAGCATGCCGCCATAAGCGGTCAGCCCCGCCGCAAACGTCTTGTCGTAACCCTTCTTCTCCATCTCCGGCACCATGATCTGGGCCATGATCGCGACCTGCGCGGTCGCCGATCCCAGGATCGAGGAGATGAACATATTGGCGAGGATGTTGACGTAGGCGAGCCCGCCTTTGAGCGAGCCGACGAAGGCCATCGCCATGTCGACGATGCGCCGTGTGATGCCGCCGCCATTCATGATCTCGCCGATCAGGATGAAGAGGGGAATCGCGATCAGGCCGTAGCTGTCGACGCCGCCGAACAGCTGCAGCGGATAGGACTGGAACAGCACGGGATTGCCGGATGCCGCAATGTAGACGAGGCCGGCGAGGCACAGGCAGAGGCCGATCGGCACGCCGACCAGCATGAAAACCATAAAGGCCGCCGACGTGATCATCAGTTGACCCCGTCGAGCTCGGAGAGCTGGAAGCCCTTTGGCGGCATGCGCGGCACCAGCCCGAGATCTTCCAGCAAATTGGCGAGGCCGTGAACGGTCATCGACACCGCGAAGATCGGCAGCGTCAGGTAGAGCACCCAGGTCGGCCAGTTCAGCGTCTGGGTGTGCTCGGTGTAGAGGAAGTTGAAGGTTTCGGCCGCGAGCTTGCGCCCGTCGAAGCCGGCGCGGGCAAGGCCGATCGGATCCATCCAGAGCACGCAGGTGACGATCAGGGCGGCGCCGAACACCACGACGAGGCCAGTCGAGATCACCTTTGCGATCTTCTGGTGTCGCGCCGAAAGACGCTCCGTCAGCATGGTGACCGCGAAGTCGAGCCGCAGCCGCGTCATCGCGGAGGCGCCGATGAAGGTCAGCCAGACCACGCAATAAACAGCGGATTCATCGATCCAGTAGATCGGAAAGCGCGCGTAGCGGGTGACGACGTTCACCAGGATCAGGCCGGTCAGCACGTACATCAGGCCCATCAGCGCCAGGCGCTCCACGGCGAGCAGGGCGCTGGAGGCGCGAATGACCATCCGTCGAACGCTGAACGCGCGGCTGGCCGGGATCGTCTGCTCGATCATGAAAGAGGCCCCACACCCCGAAAATTGTCGTGCTATCGACAAATGTATAATTTATACAATTTGGGTGTCAAACGGAGATTGCGGTCATTTCTGCGGCAGGCCGCGCTTTTGCTGGGCACGCTGCTTTGTGGGACGCCCGGCTTTTGCTGGAGCGCCCGACATGCAAGAGAGAGACCGCTTCGGCCGGACGAGTCGGGAAGGACAACAGAAGGTCAGATGAAACAGCCTCTGAAGCATCGCACCCTGTCGGCCGCGATCGTCGACCAGCTCAGGCAGGCGATCCTCGACGGTACTTATCGGGCCGGATCACAGTTGCGGCAGGATGCGCTTGGCGAGGCCTATGGCGTCAGCCGCATTCCTGTCCGCGAGGCGCTATTCCAGCTCGAGGCTGAAGGCCTGGTGCGGATCGTGCCGCAGAAGGGCGCCATCGTCTCGGAGCTGTCGCTGGACGAGATCAACGACGTGTTCGATCTGCGCTGCATCCTGGAGCCGCGGCTGCTGGCGCAGTCGGCGCCGCGTTTCAGCGCTGACGATTTCGACGGGCTCGACGACATCCACAAGCGCTTCGAGAAGGCGATCAAGGCGAAGAACGTCAGTGAATGGGGACAGCTCAACGCCGACTTCCACATGGCGCTTTACGTTCACGCTCCGCAGCCGCGCACGCGGGCGATCGTGCTGTCGCTGCTCCAGACCAGCGACCGCTACACTCGGCTGCAGCTCTCCAACACCAAAGCGATGGGGACGGCCGAAAAGGAGCACGCCCATATGATCGCGCTCTGCCGCGCACAGAAGGTCGAGGAAGCCTGCCGCTTCCTGGAGCGGCACATCGAAGCCGTGCGCAAGGATCTATTGCAGGTGGTGGCCGGCAGCGTGGTCGCGCCGAAGGTGCGACGGAAAGAGCAGTCGTAGGGTAGGCAAAGGCGCGTAGCGCCGTGCCCACCATCTCTCCGTGACCGCAATCGCGAATGGTGGGCACGCTTCGCTTTGCCCACCCTACGGCCGCCGTGATTGCCGTTACCTGCTCCCGTCCGGCCCCATCACCAGATCCGGCAGCCCGGTCGAAATCGCCGGAAAGAAGCACAGCAGCAGCACTGCCAGCATCATCAGCAGCACGAACGGCAGCGTGCCCCAGATTACCTCGCGCAGGGGAATGTCCGGTGCGACGTTGCGGATGACGAAGATGTTGAGGCCGACCGGCGGGTGGATCAGCCCCATCTCCATCACGATGGTCATCACCACGCCGAACCAGATGATATCGAAATTCGCGGCACGCAGCGGTGGCAGAATGATCGGCGCCGTCATCAGGATGATCGAGACCGGCGGCAGGAAGAAGCCGAGCACGACGACCATGACGAGGATCGCGAACAGCAGCTCCCAGCGCGGCAGGTGCATCGCGACGATGGATTCGGCGACCGATTGCGAGATGTGCAGATAGCTCATCACGTAGGAATAAAGCAGCGACATGCCGATGATCATCATCAGCATGGTCGATTCCCGGATCGTCGACTTCATGATGGGCGCAAGGTCGCTCGGCCGCCACACGCTGTAGATCGCAGCGATGAGCGCCAGCGCCAGCAGGCCGCCGAGGCCGGCGGTCTCTGACGGCGTGGCGTAGCCGCCATAGAGCGCGATCATGACGCCGGTGAGCAGCAGCACGAATGGAATCACCCGCGGCAGCACGCTGAAGCGTTCGGCGAGCGTGTATTCGTCGCGGGCGAGGATCGCCGCTTCCGGGCCGCCGTTCTTGTAGATCGCTTCTGCGGCGGCGTATTCCTGACGGAAGCGGATCACGGCGTAGGCGCCGAACAGCGAGACCAGCAGCAGGCCCGGTCCGATGCCGGCGAGGAAGAGCCGTCCGAGCGATTTTTCGGCGGCGACCGCGAACAGGATCATGGTGATCGAAGGCGGCAGCAGGATGCCGAGCGTGCCGCCGGCAGCGATGATGCCTGCGGCAAAGCCGCCGGAATAGCCGCGCTTGCGCATCTCGGGGATGCCGGCCGAACCGATCGCCGAGCAAGTCGCAGGCGAGGAGCCCGCCATCGCCGCGAACAGCGCGCAGGCGAAAACGTTGGCGACGCCGAGCCCGCCGGGCACGCGATGCAGCCAGGCATGCAGGGCCGAATAGAGATCCTGGCCGGCGCGCGACTTGCCGATCGCGGCGCCCTTCAGGATGAAGAGCGGGATCGACAACAGCGTGATCGAGGCCATTTCCTCGTAGACGTTTTGCGTCACCGTATCGAGGGACGCCGCCGGCATGTAGATGCCCATGAACACGACCGCGACCGCGCCGAGCGCGAACGCAATGGGCATGCCCGAGAACATCACGAGCAGCGTCGCAACGCCGTAGGCAACGCCGATACCGAACACGCTCATGAACGCTTGGCTCCGGTAAACGGCAGCGCAAGCTGCACGAGGATCTGGATGCAGAGCAGGCTCATGCCGAACGCCATCAGCGAATAGGGAATGGCGAGCGGCGGCGACCACATCGAGTTGGAGACCTGGCCGTCGACATAGGCCTCATGGGCCAGCGTCCAGGACTTCCAGGTGAAGAAGGCGCAGAACAGGAACGTGAAGGCGTCGACCAGCCAGAGCCTGATCCGGTTCGCGAGCGGCGAGAGCAGGCCGACAAAGGCCTCGATGCCGATATGGCCGCGGTTCTGCTGCACATAGGCGGCCGTCATGAAGGTCGCGCCGACCAGCAGGAACACGGCGGCCTCGTCCTGCCAGTAATTGGCGGCCTTGAACAAGGCGCGGCTGAGCACGCTGTAGCTCAGGATGGCGCAGGCCGCGACCAGTGCGATCGCGGCGAACACGACGATGATGCTGTTGAGGATGGCAAGACCGCGATCGATCGCCGCCGCAAGGCCGGTCCCTGCGGCAGCGATGGTTTGATCGTCACGATCCGGAAGCGGACCATGGCTCATGCGGCGACGTCGATGGCGAGCTTGAGCAGGTTCGCCGAGGTCGCGGTCTTGGCGCTGTAGTCCTTCCAGGCGGTGTCGCGGGCGATGTCACGCCACTTGCCGACGGTCGCGGCGTCGAGCACCGAGACCTTGGCGCCGGCCTTCTCGTAGACCTTGGCGACCTCGACGTCGTCGTCCTGCGCGCCCTTGCGGCCGAATGCCTCGAGCTCGGTGCCGACCGCGAGCAGGATGTCCTGCTGGTTCTTCGGCAGCTTGTCGAAGATCGCCTTCGACATCATCAGCGGCTCGAGCATGAACCAGTAGGAGGCACCCGCGCCCGAGGTCAGGGACTTTGCGACCTCTTCCAGACGGAACGAGATCAGGCTGGTCGAGGAGGTGATGCCGGCATCGCAGGCGCCGGTCTGCATCGCCGCGTAGATTTCGTTCGAGGGCACCGACAGCACCGAGGCGCCGGCGGTCTGCAGCACCATGTCCATCTCGCGCGAGCCGCCGCGTACCTTCAGGCCCTTGGCATCTTCCGGCGCGACGATCGGCTTGGAGCGGCTGGCGACGCCGCCGGCCTGCCACACCCAGGAGAGCAGGATGATGCCCTTGTCGGCGAGGAAGTCGGTCAGCGCCTTGCCGACCGGCTCCTTCTTCCAGCGCAGGCCCTGGTCGTAGGTGGTCACGAGGCCGGGCATCAGGCCGATATTGGTCTCCGGCAGCTCGCCGCCGGCGTAGGGCATCGGATAGAGGCTGATGTCGAGCGCGCCCTTGCGCATCGCGGAGAACTGCGCGTTGGTCTTGATCAGCGAAGAGTTCGGATAGATCTCGGCGGCGATGTCGCCGTTGCTGCGCTTAGCGACTTCAGCAGCGAACATACGGCAAAGCCGGTCCCGGAAATCACCCTTGTCGATGGTGCCGCCCGGGAACTGGTGCGAGATCTTCAGCGTGGTCGCGGCCTGCGCGGTGCCGGTGCCGAAGCGGAGAATGGCGGGTGCGGCGACCGCGGTCGCGAGCAGATGGCGGCGCGTGAGCATGGTGTGATCCCTCTGAGCGTTTCTTCGAACGGTTCTTGTTGGCGTGATTTGGGCGGGTCATCTGACCGGCACGTAGGCCCATCCTAGCCGGTCTTTCACCCGATATTCTCTCATCTGATAGTTCGAGACCGAATGCCGCGGCAAGGGGGTGGTGACCGTGCTGCGCTGCACACATCCGCTTTCCACCGCAGGCCCCGGCCTGCCTAGAACGGCGGATCGCAGCAGGCTCGTCAAAAATTTATCTCGCGGCGAGGTAACAATGCGGGGCGTCCATCCGTCGAGATTGAATAGCGGCGTCCGTCGCTGACAAACACCATCTCGAAGGAAAGATGATCCATGACCATTCGCACCCGTATCGTGCTCGGCGTCTCCGCTGCCGCTCTCTCGCTCGGCCTCGCGCTCGCGCCGGCCGCCTTTGCTCAGGACAAGATGGGCAAGGATGACGGCATGATGAAAAAGGACACGATGTCCAAGGACGGCATGATGAAGAAGGACACCATGTCCAAGGACGACGGCATGAAGAAGGATCACATGTCGAAGGACGGGATGAAGAAGGACGACGGGATGATGAAGAAGAACTGATCTTCGACTGTCGTCCGCAGCAGACGGACGTGCGTCGAAAACCCAGGGGCGGTCACGTCGACCGCCCCGGAATAGTCAGTTCAACTTCAGTTGAACGCGACCGGGAATGCTACTTGCGCTTGGCCTTGCGGGCGGCGTAGCGGGCGTCGCGCTTGGCCTTCTGCTCGGCCTCGATTTCAGCCTGCTTGGCGATCGCTTCCTCCGCCTCGCGGGCGATCCGGGCCGCCTCTGCCGCTGCGGCCTCTTCCGCGATACGCTTCTGCTCGGCCTTTTCGGCCTCGCGCGCTGCCTTTGTCTCGGCGCGCTTGGCCGCGAGGGCCTCGCGCTCGGCGCGTCGTGCCGCGACCGCCGGATCGTCGTGACCGGGCTGCGACTTGAATTTGTTCAAAAGATTTTTGCGTGCTTCCTGCGCCGCCTTTTGTCGGTCGGAGAAGCCTGGTTCCCTGAATCCACTCATCGAACGAACCTTGTCTTCCTCACTTTCAGCCCTACATCACTGCGTGTTGGTACGTCGGCTGGGCATAGCGGGCGCCACGCGACGCAGAAGCGTGTACATCGGCGCGCGTCGCGAAGCCACCCATAATCGCAGCCGATCAGGTAGACGAAAAATCGCCGCCCCGACGATCTCGTAGCTTGGAAAAACTGCCGAATTGTGATGTCCCTCATAAGGGAGCACGCGGGCGACGCCTAGCGTCCGCCCCGATACGAGACGGAGCACGGGCATGACGTTCTTCCGCTTCCACCAAAAGGCGCTCGCAATCGCCTTGGCCCTGATAGCCGTTGCCGGCGCGGCGCTGCTGCTCGCTCGTCCGCAGCCCATCGAGAGTGCCGTCCTGGGTGCCGACTGGGAATGCACCCAGACCGCGTTCGTGCTCACGACCTGTGCACCGCGGCTCCAACAGGCGATCCCGGCGGTCGAAACCTCGCGCAAGGATGCGATCCGGGCGACCCGAGGCTGAACCCGACGAACTGGGCTGATCGGGATGTGACGGGACGTCGCAGAGGTGGTAAGCCGGCACGCCCGCGCGGTAGGTAGCCATGTCCACGTCCAAGCTTGAGTCCAAGCCCGAACGGGGCGAAAAGCCGAAATCCCAACCCGGTGATAACCGCCGTGGCGCGATCGCCGGCTTGATCATCGCGATCCTGATCCTCGGTGTCGGCTGGTGGCTCGCGCGGGACCTCACCGCGGCCAGCAAGATGCAGGACTGCCTGATGTCCGGGCGGAGCAATTGCAACGTGATCGAGCCGGCCCGCTAGAAGCGGTCCAGCACGGCCCGTCGAGCCGAAAAAATGCCGTGATCTTAACCATTTGTAACGCGACATAGCTGACCAAAGCAGGTCAGCTATGTCAGCCGGCATCAAGCCGAGCGCGATCCGAATCGTCTATCGCGCCAGGCACCACGGCATTCGAGAGAGTAGGGGTCAAGCACGCATGAGTGCGTCCAGCCGCATGAAGATCATCATTTCCCTGGTTTCGGCCACGTCGTTGCTCGCGCTTTCGGCACAGGCCCAGGACGCCGGGCCGTCGTCGAGGGACGCAAGGCTACCAAGGGACGCCGGCCAGCCTCCGGCCCGCCCGGGCGCAGGGGCACCGCCTCCGGACGGTCAGAACATGCGCAGGGGCCCGGCGCCGCAGCAGGCGGCCCGACCCGCGCCGCAGCCCGGTGGCCAGCCTCATGCTGGTCCCGGTCCGCATGGCGCCGGCGGTCCGCCGCCAGGACGCCATGTCGCCCGTGGTCCCGCTCCGACGCGCGACTGGGGCGGACAGGCCTATCGTGGCAATCGCTCCTGGGACGGTGGGCGCTGGCGCCACGAAGTCCACAACGGCCGCTCCGGCTGGTGGTGGGACGTTGGCGGCGTCTGGTATTATTATCCGCAGCGGATGGCCGGTCCGCCCGCCTACATCTCCGAGGAGTATTACGACGACGTGCCGGTGGCCTATGCCCCGCCGCCGCCTCCGGTCGCCTATGCACCGCCACCTCCGCCGCCGCCGGCTGATCCCGGCGCGAGCGCGCTTGGCGGCGCCATCGTCGGCGGCGTGCTGGGCGGACTGATCTCGGGTAACGCCACAGGGGCTGCCGCGGGCGCGGTTCTCGGCGGCGCGACCGGAGCCATCGCCGGTGCCACCGCCGCCTCTCAGCCCGGCTACTACTGGGCGCAGGGCAATTGCTACTACCGCTATCCGGACGGGCAGTACGTGGCGACCGATCCGCGGGCGTGCCGCTAAGGCAGAGGTCGCATCCTGACCTGAAAGAGGCGGGCGAAAGCCCGCCTCTTTTGTTCTGGTGCCGTCAACCGATTGTCTCGATGCGTATGTCGGCGCGACATTCGGCGGCGCACAACAATTGCCTCAAAATAGCACTGGCTCCCGGTGCCGCTTCACGCGATTCTCAAAAGAAAAAACGTTGGGAAAACGATTCGCGGGGACGTGGGACATGCTGGATGCAATCCAGATCAGCCTGGCGCTTTGGGCCATGATCGTTTGCGGCGGGATCAAGCTGGGGCAGGTGGTGCACTGCCTGTTCTAAAGCGCGATGAGATTTGGATGAATCGTCATCGCTCTTTCGGTTGTTGTTTGCGCATGCTCTTTCCGGAAAACCGCTTCGCACGTTTCCGGATCATGCTTTAGCGCACGATCGCTGCCGCGAGCCTTGCTCGCCAGCGCGACGGATCGGCCTGCGTCACACGAGCCAGTTGAAGAACGCAATCGCGCCCCAGACCAGGCCGGCGATCCAGGCCAGCATCACGATGCCGATGGTCCCGAGATAGGCGATGCCGAGCAGGTCGGTCCTTTGTCGTTGCGTCGGGACGTTGGCCGGAGCTGCTGCTTCTTGTGTCATGACGGGAAATACCATCGATGCCTTCGCGGGCTGCTGGAGCGTCGAGATATGGTCTAACCGAGATGCAGGTCGCTGACTGTGACACAATTCACAGATCGCCTGGATGAAAGCCCAGCCAAATGGCTTCGCAATCGGCGCATGCATGCAGTGAAGCAGTCGTGCCGGCCGTTTGCCTCAGTCCGGCAGACGCGACGTTACCCCGCAATCATACGGACGAAATTGCCATGGGCTTGTCCAGATGGCCGGCTAGAGTCGGTCTCATGTGTACCAAGTACGACCCACAGCACGAAGCGGAGGCCGCGATGAAGCGGGCCGCGGCATCGGAAGGCGCCGATCGGCAACGGCTGATCCAGTTGGCGCTGGCCTGGCACGAGCTGGCCCGCGAGCGGCGCGACGAGCGGGCGGACTGAAGGCAAACGCAGGGGAATTTCGCGTCAGACGATGACGGGCCGAGCCCGGCCGATAGGTTGATCTGCATGAGAAAGCCCCGTGCTCGGGGGACAAGCACGGGGCTCTTCAAAGCCGACCGGGGCTGGCAGGTCGGCACCACCTGATTTCAAGCCATCCAACGTCCAGGTCGTGATCTCGTTCCACGCCGCTGCTCATTTTGTTGTGCTCTGCTTGATACGCCTGGCGTTGCGCGGGGCAACGCCTCGCTCACGCTCAGGAACCTCCGTTCCCCGCGGACGTTGGCCGTCCATGACCGACCCTGAGTTACGCGCACAGTCCTTCGACATTGCCTGGAAATATCTCGACCGATCCGGCCTGCTCACAGGCGAACACGAGGACTCCGCTCGCTTCATCTTGAACCGGATCGATCGGTTGATGCTGCGAGGAGAGCGCCGCAGGCTGTTGTTGTCGAACGCTGCGATCGACGCGTACCTGCTGCGGCCGACGCTCGTGCCCATGGCTACGTGATCGATGGCTACGTGATCGATCCGACGAAACGCGATGTTAAGAAAAGCGCAGCGCCGATTTTGCGATTACGATTCGTGCTTTTGGAACGAAGCGGAGTCGGATCGTGAACAAACAAAAAGCCCCCCGAAGGGGCTCAATGTTCAGGCGGCTTCCGTCTTCGGCACGGCGTCGGCATTCATTGAGAGCTTGACGACATCGCCTTCGACGGCACCCACATATTTCGTGTCGATGTAGTGATGATGGTCCTTGTGACCTTCCGGGCTGTCCTTCCGCGTCAGCTTGATGCGATTGCCCTCGACGCGGTCGACCGTGCCGACATGTGCGCCGTCCTTGCCGATGATCTTCATGTGCTCTCTGATCTCAGACATGTTGTCCTCCTTGCACCGTCTCAACGGCCAGGATGGACGTTCGTTGCAGCGGGCGCGCGTTGGACCCAAGGCGATTTCCGTACGTTGTCATCCGATCGGATCTGCCCAAGACGCGCATGGAGACCATTCAGGCCTATCTCGAACGGAAGCACTGGGAACTCGGGCTGTTGAATGACTGCCTGAGGCATCGGCTCGATTTGACGCGTCCGCGATCGGTCGACGAGGTCGTCAGGTCTAAATTCCAGATCACTGCGGCGCTCAGGGCAGAGCACGAGCTGCACGAGTGGAAGGCAACGGAAACAGCCTGGTCGCACACCGCCGATCCCGTCAGCGGGCCCTTCAAGTTCAGTTACGATTACCAGCGTGCCGATCTTACGGTGCGCGGTCCTTCCTTCTATGAGCTCGACGGCGGCTGCATGAGCGCGGCGATCTATACTGCCTCAGGCATGGCTGCGATCTCCGCCGTGCTGCTCGCCTCCGCGCAAATCGTCGAGAAGGCTGATTTGCTGGTGCTTCCCGGCTCCTATGGCGAGACACTGGAGCTGATCCGGGGTCTTGTTCCTCATCTGCGGCTCGTGGCTTTGAGTCTGCCGCTGAGCGATGCGTTTGCTTCGACGAATTCCCCGAAAATTCTTCTGTTGGATTCCTGCTCCCGCGCCGGCGCTTTTGAGGCGGCGATCCGAAGCGACGGCTCGGGTCTCGATCTCGTGATTTTCGATACGACATGCTTCGCGGGCAGCTCGGGCCGAATCCGGCGCGTCCTGAGCTGGGCCCGGCGATACGGAACTCCACTGGTGCTGGTGCGAAGCCACAACAAGCTCGATTCGCTCGGGGCGGAATATGGCCGCCTCGGCTCGGCGGTTTTCGTGCAGGGGGATGAGGACCGGCAGCGGGCGGAGCGGCCTGAATGGACACGTCTTGCAGCCGAAACCCGCAACGCGGTGCGGCTTCTCGGCGGCGCGGCGTTGCCGGCGCACTTCCCGCCCTTTGTCGGCAGCGCGGTCTACTGGGCCCTCACGAAGCGGCGTGTTGCGGCGATCCTGCGCAACGGCCGAAGCATGGGCCGCCATTTTGCTGCAAAGCTCCCGGCGCTCTCGGCCGAGCTCCATTTCGCCCACGGTCTCTATGTCACCTTGCGGGGCAGGCGTCCTCTCGACGAGGCGAGCGCGCGGCAGGCCGCCGAGGACATGAGCAACGAACTGCGCGCCGAGGGCCTCCCGATTCGCCATGCCGGCAGCTTCGGTTTCGACTTTGCCGCGACCGAGTGGTTTCACGACGCGACCACGGACCAATATAGTGTGCGGGTGGCGGTCTCGGATTTGCCGACAGAGGTCTGGGGCGATCTCACCTCAGCGATTGCGCGCTGGTGGCAGGTTAGTCAGTCGACTGGTGGCAGAGGATGAATGTCGTCGCTTGCGCGGACGAGGGCGTCTCGATCAGTCGATCGCCAGGCAATGCTCCAGGGCCGGCTTTTCGTTGTTGTCGCGGCTGGGACGCGCCCACTCCTGAACGGCGAAGGCAAGGTGATGCTGGCCCATTCCAGCGCCAATGATCGATGCTTGAGCTACCTTGATGGGCCTTGTGACCACACTGGTGTTCACCACGCCTGCGTCGATTGCCAGATACGACATCGCGACGATCGCCACCGCAGATGCGATAGCCATTCTCGTCCATTCGGTAGGAAGCATCGGAGTCCTTAACGCGGGCGCAATTCGCCCGGCGCATACATAGGGCTGATCTGCGCCGTTCAAAGGCCGGCGTATGGTTACCCACGCGTTCGTGAAGGGCGGTGGATTTAATGAGACTGGCGATCCCAGCAGGACTCGAACCTGCAACCCGCGGAGTAGAAATCCGCTACTCTATCCAGTTGAGCTATGGGACCGTCGCTGCGCCGACCTCGGTTTTTGAGGCCGGCTGTTCATCTACCATGCCAAATATGAAAAATATCGTCTTTCGCCAAGTCTGAACCGAACCCTTTTCCTCAGAGCCGCGACAAAGCGAGACGGTGGCATGTCAGGGTGCCGGGTTGAGCGGCCGCGGACGGGACGATGGATCACATCGCCGGGAACGCTGGCCAGCTTCCGGGATGTGGCCGCCGGTCGACGGGTCGGGTATCGCTGCGCCATCAGGACGGCGTGAGCGGCGGTATCTTGATCGGTCTCCTCTGGGCTTGCCTTTCCATGGCGAATGCGACGATTTGCACCTTTGGTTCCATCGCCTTGAGTCCGTCACCTTTCCGCGCATTTCATGCTGCCAGCGGGCGGCTGTCCGCGATTTCCGGGAGTCCATCATGATCGGTCTTGTTCGCGCCGTCACAATCTGCGCCACGCTGGCGCTCGGCCTTAGCGCAGCACACGCTGCCGACAAGGCGTTCAAGCGCGATGACCTCGCCGATTCCGCCATCAAGCTGGAGGCCCAGATCAAGAGCGAGGCGGGGCCCGTCGCCAAGTCCAATGCGACGCTGAAGACGGACGCCGATGCCGCCTTCCGGCGCAATGATTACCGCACCGGCCTGTCGGTGCTCGGCCAGATCGCGGCGACCACGCCGGAAGACGCCGGCAACTGGCTGCGGCTTGCCAAAGTCATCTTCCAGATATCGCCGAAGAGCTCGAGCGAGCAGACCTTCCTGCTGGAACGCGCCTCGACCGCGGCCTACATCGCCTACCTGCGCGCCGGCAATCCGGGCGAGGAGGCCGACGCGCTTGCGGTGCTCGGCAAGTCGCTGTCGGAGCGCAAGCTTTGGCGGCCGGCGCTGGATTCGCTGCGGCTGGCGCTCGACATGCGCGAGGTCGCCGACGTCCGCGGCCAATATGAGAAGATGCGCGACGAGCATGGCTTCCGGCTGCTCGACTACACCGTGGACTCGGATTCGGCGAGCCCGCGGGCCTGCTTCCAATTTTCCGAGGAATTGGCAAAACGCACCGACTTCGCGCCGTACCTCGCGCTGGCGGGGCAGGACAAGCCGGCGCTGTCGGCCGAAGGCAAGCAGCTCTGCGTCGACGGGCTGAAGCACGGCGAGCGCTACAACATCAATCTGCGCGCCGGCCTGCCGTCCACCGTGAAGGAGGGGCTGCCGAAATCGGCCGAGTTCAACGTCTATGTGCGCGACCGCAAGCCGTTCGTGCGCTTCACCAGCCGGGCTTATGTGCTGCCCCGATCCGGCCAGCGCGGCATTCCCGTGGTCAGCGTCAACACGCCCGCTGTCAATATCAACGTGTTCCGGATCGGCGACCGCAATCTGATCAACACGGTGGTCGACAGCGATTTCCAGAAGACGCTGTCGAAATACCAGCTCTCCGATCTCGGCGATGAGCGCGGCGTAAAAGTCTGGACCGGCGAGCTCGCGACCGCGATGACGCTGAACCAGGACGTCACCACGGCATTCCCGGTCGACCAGGCGCTGGGTGAACTCCAGCCGGGCGTCTACGTGATGACGGCCGCCGCCAAGGGCCCGGGCTCGGACGAAGATTACCAGCTCGCCACGCAATGGTTCATCGTCTCCGATCTCGGGGTGTCCGCCTATTCCGGCAATGACGGTATCCACGTGTTCGTGAACTCGCTGGCCTCGACCGATCCGGTCGGCAAGGCTGAGGTCCGGCTGGTTGCCCGCAACAACGAGATCCTGGCGACCCGCAAGACCGACGACAGTGGCCACGTGCTGTTCGACGCGGGGCTTGCGCGCGGCGAGGGCGGCCTGTCGCCGGCGATGCTGACGGTCACGGGCGAGAAGGCCGATTATGCCTTCCTAAGCCTGAAGTCCTCCGCCTTCGATCTGTCCGATCGCGGCGTTTCCGGCCGCGTGGTGCCCGCAGGCGCCGATGCCTTCGTCTATGCCGAGCGTGGCGTCTACCGCTCCAGCGAGACCGTCTATCTCACCGCGCTGTTGCGCGACGGGCAGGGCAATGCCGTCAGCGGCGGACCGCTGACGCTGGTGATCGAGCGTCCTGACGGCGTCGAATACCGACGTGCCGCGCTCGCCGACCAGGGCGCCGGCGGCCGTACGCTGTCCGTGCCGCTCAACTCGGCCGTTCCGACCGGGACGTGGCGGGTGCGCGCCTTCACCGACCCGAAGGGCTCCTCGGTTGGCGAGACCACCTTCATGGTCGAGGACTATGTTCCCGATCGGATCGAATTCGACCTGTCCGCCAAGGACAAGCTGATCAAAGCTAACGCTCCAGTGGAGCTTAAGGCGGACGGCCATTTCCTCTATGGCGCGCCCGCGTCCGGCCTGCAGCTTGAAGGCGACATGCTGGTCGCGCCCGCAAGCGAACGTCCGGGCTTTGCCGGCTACCAGTTCGGCGTCGCCGACGAGGAGACCACCTCCAACGAGCGCACGCCGCTTGAGAACCTGCCCGAGGCCGACGCCAACGGCGTCGCGACCTTCCCGGTGACGCTGGACAAGCAGCCGGCCTCGACGCGTCCGCAGGAGGCCCAGATCTTCGTCCGCATGGTGGAGACCGGCGGCCGCGCCGTCGAGCGCAAGATCGTGCTGCCGGTTGCGCCCGCGACCGCCCTGATCGGCGTCAAGCCGCTGTTCGGTGACAAGAACGTCGCCGAGGGCGACAAGGCCGAGTTCGATGTCGTGTTCGTCTCGCCCGAGGGCGAGAAGCTGCGCCGCGACGGCCTGCGCTACGAGCTCCTGAAGATGGAGTCGCGCTACCAATGGTACCGCCAGAACAATTACTGGGAGTACGAGCCGGTCAAGTCGACCTCGCGCGTCGCCGACGGTGATGTGACGGTTGCCGCCGACAAGCCGGCGCGGATTTCGCTCACCCCCCAGCCCGGGCGCTACCGGCTCGATGTGAAGTCGAACGATGCCGATGGCCCGGTGACCTCGGTGCAGTTCGACGTCGGCTGGTATTCCGACGGCAGCGCCGACACGCCGGACCTCCTGGAGACCTCGATCGACAAGCCGCAATATTCCTCCGGCGACACCATGACGGTGTCGGTCAATGTCCGCAGTGCCGGCAAGCTCACCATCAACGTGCTCGGCGACCGCCTGCTGACGACGCAGACGATCGACGTCAAGGAAGGCACTGCCCAGGTGAAGCTCCCGGTCGGCAAGGACTGGGGCACCGGCGCTTACGTGGTGGCGACGCTGCGCCGGCCGCTCGATGCCGCGGCCCAGCGCATGCCGGGCCGGGCGATCGGCCTGAAATGGTTCGGCATCGACAAGCAGGCCCGCACCTTGCAGGTCAAGCTGTCGCCGCCGGCGCTGATCCGGCCGAACGCAGCGTTGACAATCCCGGTCAAGCTCGACGGGCTCAATCCGGGCGAGGACGCCAAGATCGTCATCGCCGCGGTCGATGTCGGCATCCTCAACCTCACCAATTACAAGCCGCCGGCGCCGGACGATTACTATCTCGGCCAGCGCCGCCTGAGCGCCGAAATCCGCGACCTCTACGGGCAGCTGATCGACGGCATGTCCGGCACGCGCGGCCAGATCAAGTCCGGCGGTGACGCCGGCGCTGGTGAGCTGCAGGGTTCGCCGCCCGCGCAAAAGCCGCTGGCGCTCTATTCCGGCATCGTCACGGTTGGCGCCGATGGCAGTGCGGAAGTCAGCTTCGACATTCCGGAGTTCGCCGGCACCGCACGCGTGATGGCGGTGGCGTGGACCGCGACCAAGCTGGGCCGCGCCAACACCGACGTCGTGATCCGCGACCCCGTCGTGCTGACCACGACGCTGCCGCGCTTCCTGCTCAATGGTGACCACGGCACCGTCAACCTCGAGATCGACAATGTCGAGGGGCAGGCCGGCGACTACGTCATCAACGTGAAAACGGGTGGACCGGTGAAGATGACCGGCAATCCCGCGACCACGGTCAAGCTCGCCGCCAAGCAGCGCAACTCGTTCACGCTCGCGATCGACGCGATCGCGGCCGGGCAGGCGACGCTCGACGTCGACATCAAGGGACCGAACGGGCTGACGCTGGCGCGCCACTACGCGTTCGACGTCAAGGCGGCGACGCAAGTGCTGGCGCGGCGTTCGATCCGGACGCTGGCGAAGGGCGAGAGCCTGACGCTGACCTCGGACATGTTCTCCGACCTGGTGCCGGGCACCGGCAGCGTCTCGGTCTCGGCGAGCCTGTCGACCGCGCTCGATGCGGCGACGATCCTGAAGGCGCTCGACCGCTATCCCTATGGCTGCTCGGAACAGATCACGAGCCGCGCGATGCCGCTGCTCTATGTCAACGACCTCGCGGCCGGCGCGCACCTCGCGATGGATACCGAGGTCGACCAGCGCATCCGCGATGCGATCGAGCGGCTATTGGCCCGCCAGGGCTCGAACGGCTCGTTCGGCCTGTGGTCGGCCGGCGGCGACGACGCCTGGCTCGACGCCTATGTGACGGACTTCCTGACCCGCGCCCGTGAGAAGGGTTTTGCGGTGCCGGACGTGCTGTTCAAGAACGCGCTCGACCGCATCCGCAATTCCGTCGTCAACGGCAACGAGCCGGAGAAGGACGGCGGGCGCGATCTCGCTTACGGCCTCTATGTGCTCGCACGCAACGGCGCAGCGCCGATCGGCGATCTCCGCTATCTCGCCGACACCAAGCTGAACAACCTCGCGACGCCGATCGCGAAGTCGCAGCTTGCGGCGGCTCTCGCCCTTGTTGGCGACCGCAATCGCGCCGAGCGGGTCTATGGCGCCGCCCTCGACAGCCTCGCGCCGAAGCCTGTCCTGGAGTTCGGCCGCACCGACTACGGCTCGCAGCTTCGCGATGCCGCAGCTTTGGTCTCGCTTGCCAGCGAAGGCAATGCGCCGAAGGCGACGCTGACGCAGGCGGTGTCGCGGGTCGAGACCGCGCGCGGGCTGACGCCCTACACCTCCACGCAGGAGAATGCGTGGCTGGTGCTGGCGGCGCGAGCGCTGGCCAAGGAGAACCTGTCCATGGAAGTGGATGGCCAGCCGGTCAAGACCGCGCTCTATCGCAGCTACAAGGCGGACACGTTGAGCGGCAAGCCGCTGAAGATCACCAACACCGGCGATGCGCCGGTGCAGGCGGTGGTCTCGGTGTCGGGCTCGCCGGTGACGCCGGAGCCGGCAGCGTCCAACGGCTTCAAGATCGAGCGCAATTACTTCACGCTCGACGGCAAGCCGGCCGACATCAGCAAGGTCAAGCAGAACCAGCGCTTTGCGGTGGTGCTGAAGATCACCGAGGCCAAGCCCGAATACGGCCACATCATGGTGTCCGACTATCTGCCGGCGGGCCTGGAGATCGACAATCCGAAGCTGGTCTCATCGGGCGACAGCGGCACGCTGGACTGGATCGAGGACGGCGAGGAGCCTGAGGATACCGAGTTCCGCGACGATCGCTTCACGGCGGCGGTCGACCGGGCCTCGGATTCCAAATCGGTCTTCACCGTCGCCTATATCGTCCGCGTGGTCTCGCCCGGCAAATACGTGCTGCCGCAAGCCTATGTCGAGGACATGTACAATCCCTCGCGCTACGGCCGGACGGGCACGGGCACGGTCGAGGTGCGGGCGGCGAAGTGAGTGCTGATTGAATGAGCGCAGCGGAGCCACATACTCAGTCGTCATGCCCGGGCAAAAGCGCGGAGCGCGTCTTCGCGCAAATGTCCCGGGCATCCACGAACTGTGGCGCAGCGGGCAAGAACGTGGATGGCCTGGACAAGCCCGGCCATGACGCAGCAAGGGGCCGCGGCCTTCGTATCCTCTCCGCCCTCGCACTCTCTTTCATCCTCGCCATCACCGGCTTCGTCGGCTGGGTCTACTCGCTCGGACCTCTCCCGCTCGACGAGGCACGGCACGTCTCCACCACCATCGTCGACCGCAACGGCAAGCTGCTGCGCGCCTACGCCATGGCCGACGGCCGCTGGCGGTTGCCGGTCGATGCCAAATCCAGCGTCGACCCGACCTATCTCAAGCTGCTGTTCGCCTATGAGGACCAGCGCTTCTACGCCCACAACGGTCTCGACCCGCTCGCACTCGGGCGTGCCGCGTTGCAGCTTGCGACGCGCGGCCACATCGTCTCAGGCGGCTCGACCATCAGCATGCAGCTGGCGCGGTTGATGGAGCCGCGGCGGCAGCGCTCGCTCTACGCCAAGCTGCGGCAGATGGTGCGCGCGATCGAGATCGAGCGCAGCATGAGCAAGGAGCAGATCCTCGACCTCTATCTCGCGCTGGCGCCATATGGCGGCAATCTCGAGGGCATCCGCGCCGCCTCGATTGGCTATCTCGGCAAGGAGCCGAAGCGGTTGTCGCTGGCCGAAGCCGCGCTGCTGGTCGCGCTGCCGCAGTCGCCGGAGACGCGCCGCCTCGACCGCCATCCCGAGGCCGCGCGCAAGGCGCGCGACCGCGTGCTCGATCGCATGGTCGAGGAGCATGTGGTCAGCGTAGACGACGCAAGGCAGGCCAAGGCCGTGCCCGTGCCAAAACTGCGCAAGCCGATGCCGATCCTGGCCCCGCATGCGTCCGATACCGCGCTGTCGACCGTCAAGGATAAGCCGGTCATCAAGCTGACGCTGGATGCGAACCTGCAGAAGGTGCTGGAGCCGCTGGCGCGTGACCGCGCCATTGCGCTCGGGCCCAACATCTCGGTCGGCATCATCGTGGTCGACAATGAGAGCGGCGACGTGCTGGCACGCGTGGGTTCGGCCGATTATTTCGACGAGAGCCGGGCAGGGCAGGTCGACATGACCCGTGCGATCCGCTCGCCGGGCTCGACGCTGAAACCTTTCATCTACGGGCTCGCCTTCGAGGACGGTTTCGTCCATCCGGAGAGCCTGATCGACGATCGGCCGGTCCGCTTCGGCTCCTACGCGCCTGAGAATTTCGACATGACCTTCCAGGGCACAGTGCCGGTGAGGAAGGCGCTGCAACTCTCGCTGAACGTGCCGGCGATCGTGCTGCTCGATCGCGTCGGCTCGAGCCGGCTGGCGTCGCGACTGCGGCAGGCCGGCGGCAATCTGGTCCTGCCCAAGGACGAAGCGCCGGGGCTTGCCATGGGGCTCGGAGGCGTCGGCGTGACGCTGCAGGATCTCGCCCAGCTCTATGCGGGCTTTGCCCGCCTCGGCACCACCAAGCCGCTGCGCGAGGTGATGGCTGACAAGGACGACCGCGAGCCACTCCGGCTGCTGGATCAGGTCGCGGCCTGGCAGGTCGGCAACGTGCTGCTGGGAACGCCGCCGCCGGAGAACGCCGCCCACAACCGCATCGCCTTCAAGACCGGCACCTCCTACGGCTATCGCGACGCCTGGTCGGTCGGGTTCGACGGCCGGATGACCATCGGGGTCTGGGTCGGCCGACCCGACGGTGCGCCGGTTCCCGGCCTGATCGGGCGCGTCGCCGCAGCACCGATCCTGTTCGATGCCTTCGCCCGCAGCGGCAAGACGCTGACCGCATTGCCGAAGCCGCCAAGGGGAACCCTGGTTGCCAGCAACGCCAAGCTGCCGTTGCCGCTGAAGTGGTTCCGGCCGGTGGGGGAACTGGTGCGGACCGGCCGTGAGCAGGCGCTGCATATCCAGTTTCCGCTGAACGGCTCGCGGATCGACGTCGATCGCTCCGGGGGGCAGGAGAGCGCCGCGATGCCGGTCAAGGTCGCGGGCGGCGTGCTTCCCATGACCGTCATGGTTAACGGTACGGCGCTCGGCGAGATCGACGGACGTCGCCAGCGCCTGATCGATCCGCCCGGTCCGGGCTTTGCTCGGCTCACCGTGATCGACGCCACGGGCGCCGCGGACACAGTCGTCATTCGAATTCAATGACCCTGCCTTAAGCGGTTGTGGCGATGGCGGTTTCAGCGTAAGCGGAACCAATGGCCGAGACCTACCCAACTCCCCGTTTTGGAGCGCCCCGCGAGCCAAAATCGCCTGCAAATCCGGGCAGCGGGCTCGTGCGCATGCTCGATGTCGCCACGGCCAGCCATGCCCGCGCCGTTGCCTTCCTGCTCGTGTGCGCGCTGCTGTTGTTCCTGCCGGGCTTCTTCACGATCCCGCCGATCGATCGCGACGAGGCGCGGTTCGCCCAGGCCACCAAGCAGATGGTCGAGAGCGGCGACTATGTCGATATCCGCTTTCAGGAGGACGTCCGCTACAAGAAGCCGGTCGGCATCTATTGGTTGCAATCGGCGACGGTCGAAGCCGCCTCGATGCTCAAGCTGCCGAAGGCCGAATTGCGGATCTGGGTCTACCGGCTGCCGTCGCTGTTCGGGGCGATCGGCGCCGTGCTCATGACCTACTGGGCCGCGCTCGGCTTCGTCACGCGGCGTGCCGCGGTGCTGGCGGCGCTGATGATGTGCGCTTCGGTGCTGCTCGGCGTCGAGGCGCGGCTCGCCAAGACCGACGCGATGCTGCTGTTCTGCGTGACCGCCGCGATGGGTGCGATGGCGCGGGCCTATCTGTCCTGGCAGCGCGCCGAGGACGAGACGCATCCGCCGTGGAGCTGGCCCGCGATCTTCTGGACCGCGCTTGCGGTGGGCATCCTGATCAAGGGCCCGCTGATCCTGATGTTCGCAGGGCTGACCATAGCCGCGCTCGCGATCCAGGACCGCGATGCCTCCTGGCTGTGGAAGCTGCGCCCGGTCTGGGGCCTGATGTGGATGCTGGTGCTGGTGCTGCCCTGGTTCGTCGCGATCTTCTGGCGCGCGGGCGATGCCTTCTTTGCCGATTCCGTCGGCGGCGACATGCTGAGCAAGATCGGCGCCCAGGAATCCCATGGTGCGCCGCCTGGACTTTACCTGGCGCTGTTCTGGATCACGTTCTGGCCGGGGGCACCGCTCGCGGCGATGGCGGCACCCGCGGTGTGGCGGGCGCGGCGTGAGCCCGGCGCGCAGTTTCTGCTGGCCTGGCTGATCCCGTCCTGGATCGTGTTCGAGGCGGTGCTGACCAAGCTGCCGCATTACGTGCTGCCGCTGTACCCGGCCATCGCCATCCTCACCGCCGGTGCGGTGGAGCGGCGCGTGCTGTCGCGCTCCTGGCTAATGCGCGGTTCGGCCTGGTGGTTCGCGATCCCCGCGGCCACCTCGATCATCGCGGTGGTCGGCGCCGTGATGCTGACGCGGCAGCCCGCTTTTGTGGCTTGGCCGTTTATCGCGGCATCGCTGATTTTCGGCCTGTTCGCCTGGTGGCTCTACGACAACAACCGCGCCGAGCGCTCGCTGCTCAACGCGCTGGTTGCGGCCTTGATGCTGGCGGTGGTGGTGTATGGCATCGTGCTGCCGTCGCTGACGCCGCTGTTTCCGAGCATCGAGATCGCGCGCGCCTTGCGTAACGTCACCTGCGTCGGGCCGAAGGCGGCGGCGGCCGGCTATCACGAGCCGAGCCTCGTCTTCCTGACGGGCACCCAGACCCTGCTCACGGACGGGTCGGGCGCGGCCGACTTCCTGAGGCAGGGCAGCTGCCGCTTTGCGCTGATCGAGCAGCGTTCGGAGCGGAGCTTCGTGCAGCGCGCCGAGGCAATCGGGCTGCGCTACAAGGTTGGCACCCGCATCGACGGCTACAATTTCTCGCAAGGGCGCGCGATCTCGATCTCGATCTTCCGCTCGGAAGGCACCGAATAGGATGCCTGTTACGACCAGCCCCGCGCCCCGTCCGGGCTATCCCGCGCAATTGCTCGCCGTGTCCCGGAGCGCGCTGGCGCAGCTCGTCCGCACGCCCTCGCATTCGCGCCGCGCAGAGGCCGCGCGAAAGCTGGCGCGGCATTCGCTGTGGCTCAGTGCGACGGGCGCGGCTCTCGTCATCGCGCTGATGCTCGCGTTCGACCAGACCGAAATCCAGCTGATGCCGCCGCGCGGCACGCCAAGCCTGTGGCCGATCCGCATCCTCACCGATTTCGGCAAGGA
This sequence comes from Bradyrhizobium sp. SBR1B, assembly GCF_014198205.1. NCBI lineage: Bacteria > Pseudomonadati > Pseudomonadota > Alphaproteobacteria > Hyphomicrobiales > Nitrobacteraceae > Bradyrhizobium > Bradyrhizobium sp. SBR1B. The sequence continues at coordinate 394,050 of NZ_JACIHC010000004.1, read as the reverse complement.
CGAGTACCTGCTCTCGGTGCTCGGGGGCTTGCTGGTGGTGTTGGCGCTCGTTGCGGCCGGGCTTCACGGCACAAGCCGCGCGCTGCTCCTCGGTCTCGGCACACGGCTGCAGTTTGTGTTTCTGTCGATTGCCGTGTCGGCATTCGTTGCCGAGGTCCTGAAATATGTCATCGGCCGCGGACGTCCGTTTGTCGGCGGCAAGGCCAATCCGTTCAACTTCGTGCCGTTCGAGGGGACGGGGGCCTACGCCAGCCTGCCGTCGGGCCATGCCGTGGCAGCGTTCGCGCTGGCGTTTGCCGTGTCGGCATTGTGGCCGCGCTTGCGCGTGTTCATGTTCACTTACGCAATCGTGATCCTGTTGACGCGGCTGGTGCTGGTCGCGCATCACCCGAGCGACGTCGTGGCCGGCGCCCTGGTCGGTACGGTCGGCGCCATGGCGGTCCGCTATTGGTTCGCGGCCAGGCGGCTGGGTTTTGCCATCCGCGCGGATGGCACCATTGTGCCTCTTCCGGGGGCAGTCTCGGGCCATCTCAAAAGGGTTGCCCGCGGGGCATCCGCCCCATAAAAGCGGCTGCCTGCCGGGACCGCCGGTTCCCAGGGGTCCCCCGGGCCCACTTCCAACCACGAGCCGCCTTTGTCGACGTCCCAGCCCTCGGTTTCCATCGTCGTTCCCGTGCGCAACGAAGCCGACAACATCGCGCCGCTGATCGCGGAGATCGGCGCGGCGCTCGATGGCCGCTGGGCCTATGAGATCATCTACGTCAACGACGGCTCGACCGATGCGACCGGCGAACGGCTCGCGGCGATCATGGCGCAGCGGGACAATCTGCGCCAGCTTCGCCACTCCAGATCAGGCGGCCAGTCCGCGGCCGTGCGCAGCGGCGTGCGCGCGGCGCGCGGCGCGATCGTGGCGACCCTCGATGGCGACGGCCAGAACAATCCAGCCTTCCTGCCCGACCTGATCGCGGCGGTCGAGAAGGGAGCAGGGCGCGTCGGCCTCGCTGCGGGGCAGCGCGTCGGACGCAAGGATACCGGCTTCAAGAAATTCCAGTCGCGCGTGGCCAACGGCGTCCGCAACTCCATCCTGAAGGACGGCACGCGGGATACCGGCTGCGGGCTCAAGGCATTCCGCCGCGAGGTCTTCCTGATGATGCCCTATTTCGACGGGCTGCATCGCTTCCTGCCGGCGCTGGTCCGCCGCGAAGGCTACGACATCGCCTATGTCGACGTGATCGACCGGCCGCGCCATTCCGGCGTATCCAACTACGGCTTCTTCGACCGTCTGTGGATCGGCATCATGGATCTCGCCGGCGTGTGGTGGCTGATCCGCCGCAAGAAGCCGACACCAGATGTGACTGAGGTGAACGCATGATCATTCAATACGGTCAGGCGCTGAGCAACTATCTCTACGACGTCTTCGTCGCCAAGTTCGATTTCTGGCTGGCATTCGGCCTCGTCGCGCAGCTGTTCTTCACCGCGCGCTTCCTGGTGCAGTGGATCGCGAGCGAGCGCGCCGGCAACAGCGTGGTGCCGATGGCGTTCTGGTTCTGCTCGATGGGCGGCGGACTGATGACGCTGGTCTACGGCGTCGTGAAGCGCGAGCCGGTGATCATCCTCGGACAATCGCTCGCGACCATCATCTATATCCGCAACATCATGCTGATCATCAAAAACCGCGGCCGCGCCTCGAAGACGCTCGATCGCTGAGCCCAGGTTTTAGTGCGGCAAGGCCGAGGCCGCGCCTGAGGTTGGCAGGGCCGCTGTCTCCGCCTCGGTCCTGCGATAAGGCACGCCGGCCGCGTCGAGCACGGGATAGGCGACCGAGCAGATATGCGAGTGGATGCGCCTGAGGTCGCGCAGCACGTCGAGATGCAGCGACGTCGTTTCGATGGTTTCGGGGCGGCCCTCGCGCAGGCGGTCGAGATGTCGCTCGACCGCGGCGAGTTCGGTGTTGCGTAGCGCGGTTTTCTCCACCAGCAGCTTGCGCGCCTCGTTGGCATCGCCCGACATGAAGACCCCGAAGGCGATCCGCAGCGAGTCCATCGTGCGCTTGTGGAAGGCGGCGAGCTCGTCGGCGCCTTCCGCCGAAAACTGGAAGCGCCGCTTGATCTTCTTGGTGGCGAGCTCGCTCAGGCTCTTGTCGATGATGTCGCCGATATGTTCGAGATTGATGGCGAAGGAGATGATCTCCATCGCACGCCGTCCTTCGCTCTCGTCGAGGCTGCCCCGCATCAGCTTGGTCACGTAGAGCTTGATGGCCTCGTCGAGACCGTCGACGAAATTGTCCATCTTGGAGACCTGGTCGACCAGCGCACGGTCGCCGGTCATCATCGCCGCCATCACCTTCCGCAGCATGACCTCGACGAGATCGCCCATCCGCAAGGTCTCGCGAGCGGCGTCGGCGAGCGCCAGCGACGGCGTTTCCAGCGCGGTCTCGTCGAGATAGCGCGGCCGGGCTGGGTCGGCCTCCTGCACGCGATCCGGCAGGAGGCGGGTGAGTAGGCGCGACATGGTGTCGAGCAGGCCGATGAAGACGACGGCGGTGCCGACATTGAAGGCGATGTGGAAAGCCGCCGTCATCCTGGCGAGATCGGGCTGCCAGGCGTGCATGTGCTCGGCGATCGCGCCGAGGAAGGGCAGGACGAGGGCAATCCCGATCACGCGGTTGACGAGATTCCCGACCGGCAGGCGGTAGCTCGCGGGGTCGTCACGCCTGGCGCCCTCGAACACGGGATTGATGGCACTGCCGAGATTGGCCCCGAGCACCAGCGCCAGCGCCGCGTCGGGCGTGATGAACTGCGAATAGGCCAGCGACATGATCAGCAGCACGCTGGCGACGCTTGAATGCACGGCCCAGGTGACGAGGGCGGCGATGACGATGCACAATATGGGATCGCCCGTGATGGCCGACATCACGATGCGGACGCCCGGTGCGTTCTCAGCCGGCGCCAGCGTGTCGAGCAGGATGTGCAGCGAGAGCAGCATCAGGCCGAGGCCGATGCAGACGCGGCCGATGTCCTTGATCCGCGATCGCGGGCCGGAGCGGAAGGCGACGAGGCCGAGCACGAACAGGACCGGCGCAACGGCTGCGATGTTGAACGACAGCACCTGCACGATCAGCGTCGTGCCGACATTGGCCCCGAGCATGATGGCGAGCGCCGCGGCGAGGCTGACGAGCCCCTCGGCTGCGAACGAGCTCGTGATCAGGGCGGTCGCGGTGCTGCTCTGGAGCAGCGCGGTGAGGCCAAGGCCGGCGGCGAAAGCGCTGGCGCGGTTGCTCAGCGCCTTGCCGAGCAGGCGCCTGAGGTCGGGACCGAAGGCGCGCAAGATCCCGCTGTGGACCATATGCAGGCCCCACAGCAACAGCGCAACGCCGCCCATCAGATCGAGCAGAACCAACGTTCCCATGCTCCGTGTCCGGATTGGAGTCGATTGGTGAGGCTAGCGCCAAATGCTTGAGGTTCAAACCTTTTGTTGGCGCGTCGACGTTAACGTTTACGCCAACTGCACGTTCCCGCGGCGCGTTGAGCGTCCGCCGCGGCGCGCGTTGGCGCGTCCGCAGTCGAGATGCCTTGTGAGCAGGCTCACATTGCCGCTTTGAGGGCAGCGAAGCCGCGGTCGAGATCGGCCTTGAGGTCGTCGACGCTCTCCAGACCGATGTGGAGACGCAGCGTCGGGCCGCCCGGCGACCACTTGGTCGCGGTGCGATAGGCATCGCAGTCGAAGGGAATCGCAAGGCTCTCGAAGCCGCCCCACGAAAAACCCATGCCGAACAGCTTGAGCGTGTTCAGCATGGTGTCGACCGCTTTCTGCGGGGCCGGCTTCAGCACGATGCTGAACAGGCCCGAGGCGCCAGTGAAGTCACGCTTCCAGATCGCGTGACCGGGATCGGTCTCCAAGCCGGGATGCAGCACGCGCGCGACCTCGGGCCGGCTAGCCAGCCAGCGCGCCATGTCGAGCCCGGAACGGTGATGCTGCGCCAGCCGCACCGACAGCGTGCGCAGGCCGCGTAGCGCCAGGAAGACATCGTCGGGCCCGGCACAGACGCCGAGCAGGCGGATGCCTTCAGTGACCATCGGCCAGGCCTTGGCATTGGCCGAGATGGTGCCGAACATGATGTCGGAATGGCCGCCGATATATTTGGTGGCGGCCTGCATGCTGATGTCGACGCCCTGTTCGAGCGAGCGGTGATAAAGCGGCGTTGCCCAGGTGTTGTCGTCGATGACGAGCGCGCCGCGCCCATGCGCGACCTCGGCGATGGCGCGAATGTCCGGCATCTCGAACGACTGCGAGCCTGGCGCCTCCACCAGCACGGCCCGGGTGTTGGGCTTGAACAGCTTGTCGATGCCGGCGCCGATCATCGGATCGAAATAGCTGGTCTCGACGCCAAAGCGGGTGAGCATGCCGTTGCAGAAATTGCGCGAGGGCCGATAGACGTTGTCGCAGACCAGGAGATGGTCTCCGGCCTTGAGCACCGAGAGCAGGGTGGTCGAGATCGCCGACAGCCCCGACGGCACGATGCCGACGCCGGCGCATTGCGGTCCCTCCAGCGCCATCAGCGTCTCCTGGAACGCCTTGGTGGTGGGGGAACCATGACGGCCATAGGTGAACTCGCCGCGATGGGCGTGCAGGTCCTCGGCGGTCGGGTAGAGCACGGTCGAGCCGTGAAAGACCGGCGGATTGACGAACCCCTTCTGCGCCTTGGTGTCGCGGCCGGAGGTGACCAGCCGGGTCTCGGCCTGCTGCTCTTGGGGGTGCGAGGAATCCATGCGTCTGCTTTCAAAACCGCGTTTCCGCTCGGGCTTGGCGCCTGACGGGCTGGCCGAAAGGCCGCTGTCGTTAATAACAGAACACAGAAGAGTCCCGTCAACCCCTTGACCCGGCACGCCAGTCGTTCTGTGATGCGCAGGTGCTATTCAGTCGCCGCATGTTGAGGGGCCTGCCGCGACCTTCGATCCATCGTCTGACCGGACCTTGCGCCACAGCCATATCGGCGGGCGCCTGCGGCGGGGATTAAGGTATGGCCTCCCGGGATCGGCGGGTGTTCGGCAAGGTTTTCCAGCATGACTCTTGCAGGGCTGGCCTTGATACGCCTGGCCCTGGCAGCGATGATCCTGAGACAACGTTCCTTGAGACGACTTTGAAAGGCCCAAAGCCCATGAAACGCGTAACCCTGGCTCTCACCCTTGCTCTCGCCGCCGGCCTCTCCGCCCAAGCCGCCGACGCGCAAACGCTCAAGACGGTCAAGGACCGGGGCATGCTGTCCTGCGGCGTCAGTCAGGGCCTGCCGGGCTTCTCCTCGCCCGACGACAAGGGCAACTGGACCGGCCTCGACGTCGACGTCTGCAAGGCGATCGCCGGGGCGATCTTCAACGATGCGACCAAGGTCAAGTACGTGCCGCTGTCCGCCAAGGACCGTTTCACCGCGCTGCAATCCGGCGAAATCGACGTGCTCTCGCGCAACACCACCTGGACCATCTCGCGTGATACCTCGCTCGGCGCCAATTTTACCGGCGTGACCTATTATGACGGGCAGGGCTTCATGGTGAAGAAGTCGCTCAAGGTGAATTCGGCGCTCGAGCTCAACAGCGCCTCGGTCTGCGTGCAGACCGGCACTACCACCGAGCAGAATCTGGCCGACTACTTCAAAGCCAATAACATGAAGTACGAGGTGATCGCGTTCGGCACCAACGACGAAACGGTCAAGGCCTATGAGGCCGGACGCTGCGACGTCTTCACCACCGACCAGTCGGGCCTGTACGCCAATCGCCTGAAGCTTGCCAATCCCAACGACCACATGGTGCTTCCCGAGATCATCTCGAAGGAGCCGCTCGGCCCCATGGTGCGCCACGGCGACGATCAGTGGTTCGACATCGTGAAGTGGACGCTGTTCGCGATGGTCACCGCTGAAGAGCTTGGCGTGAGCTCGAAGAACGTCGACGAGAAAGCGAAGCTGGAAAATCCCGAGTTGAAGCGCGTCCTCGGCACCGACGGCAATTTCGGCGAACAACTCGGCCTGACCAAGGACTGGGTGGTGCGGATCGTGAAGGCGGTCGGCAATTACGGCGAGGTGTTCGATCGCAATGTCGGCGCGGGCTCGCCGCTCGCTATCAATCGCGGCCTCAACAATCTCTGGAACAAGGGCGGTCTTCAGTACGCGCCGCCGATCCGCTGATCATCCTGATCCGCTGGCAGCGGCATGAGCACCGAGGCCCGAAAACCGCCACCCCAGATCGCGCTGAAGATCAGGCGCGTTCTGGGTGGCAAGGCAGGCTGGAACGGCATTGCCGTCCAGTTTGCCTTCGCGGCGATCCTGGGCTGGATCGGCTATGAGATCGTCTCCAATGCCCGCGCCAATCTCGAAAACCAGCACATCGCCGCCGGTTTCGGCTTCCTCAGGAATAATGCCGGCTTCGACGTCAACCAGACCCTGATCTCCTATACCGGTTCGGACACGTTCCTGCGCGTGTTCGTGGTCGGGCTCTTGAACACGCTCGTGGTCTCGGTGGTGGGCATCGTCTTCGCCACCTTGATCGGCTTCATCGTCGCGCTGTGCCGGCTGTCGCCCAATTGGCTGTTGTCGCGCGTCGGCGAGATCTATGTCGAGATCATCCGCAACCTGCCGCTGCTGTTCCAGATCCTGTTCTGGTACCTCGCGGTGCTGGCTGCCTTGCCCAATCCTCGGCAGAGCATCTCGCTGCTCGGCGTTGCCTTCATCAGCAATCGCGGCCTCGTCATTCCTAGCCCGATCGGCGGGAGCGGCCTGATGCCATTCCTGGCGATGCTGGCGCTCGGTATCGCCGCGTCACTGGCCTTGCGCTTCTATGCGCGGCGCGCGCTGTTTCAGGAAGGGCGGATGATCCGGATCTGGCCCACCGTGCTGGGCCTGCTGTTCGGGCTGCCGCTTGCCACGATGTTGGTGTTCGGTCTGCCCTTCACCTTCGAGCTCCCGCAGCTGAAGGGATTCAATTTTGCCGGCGGATCGCGGATCATCCCGGAGTTCGTGGCGCTGACGCTGGCGCTGTCGACCTATACCGCCGCCTTCATCGCCGAGATTGTGCGCGCCGGAATCTTGTCCGTCCACAAGGGGCAGATGGAGGCGGGGGCCTCGCTCGGCCTCAGCCGCGGCAACACGCTGCGGCTGATCGTGGTGCCGCAGGCCATGCGGGTCATCGTGCCGCCGCTGACCAATCAGTACCTTAATCTCACCAAGAACTCGTCGCTGGCGGTCGCGATCGGCTATCCCGACCTCGTCTCGGTGTTCGCCGGCACGTCGCTGAGCCAGACCGGGCAGGCGATCGAGATCATCGCGATGACCATGGGCATCTATCTCCTGATCTCGCTGCTCACCAGCGCGATCATGAGCGTCTACGGGTGGCGCGTCAGCCGGAGTCTGGGCGCATGAGCGATATCGCCTCGAGCAGCTTCGTCCGCCGCGACCTGCTCACCGAGCGTCCCGCACCGATGAAGACCACGGGCTTTGTCGGGCTGATGCGCACGCGCCTGTTCAACTCGCCCACCAACATCCTGCTCACGATCGTCGGCGCCCTGCTGCTGTGGTTCACCATCGTTCCCTCGGTCAGGTTCTTGATGGTCGATGCGGTCTGGAGCGGCAAGGACCGCACGGCGTGCCTCGCGGAGAACGCCGGCTTTGCGGTCGGCGCCTGCTGGCCCTACATCCAGGCCAAGCTGCCGCAATTGATCTACGGTTTTTATCCCGAGGCCGAGCGCTGGCGGGTCAACCTCGCGTTTGTCCTTGCGGCGGTCCTGCTCGTGCCACTGCTCGTGCCGCGTCTGCCGGCAAAGGGGCTCAACGCCAGTCTGTTCTTCTTCGCATTTCCAGTGGTCGCGTTCTTTCTGCTGCACGGTGGCGGCATCAAGGGCTTTGGCCTCAGTTGGACCGCCGGCCTGCTGGAATTGTTCGACGAGAGCATCATCGGCGCCGGGCAGGCCGTGCTCGGTTTCAGCAAGACGTCCGCCGTTGCGCCGCTGTTGTGGGCGGTCGGGAATTTCATCGTGCTGTTCGGCACGGCGATCTCCTGGCTGATCCTTCCGCTGACCTGGTTGCGCGATCAGATCCAGGGAGCGGGTCAGTCGGTCTGGGCCGATTTTGCCGTCACGACCGTAGTCGTGTCGTTGATCGCCTTCGGCCTCGGCGGCGGCTTGCGCACGGGTTGGCGCGCTCTGGCCTCGAGCATTGCTGCCTTCGTCGCCATCGCCGCGGTGATCAAGCTGATGGGTCTCGATCGCGGTGGACTGCCGGTCGTGACGACGAATTTGTGGGGCGGCCTCCTGGTGACGCTGGTGGTCTCCGTCACCGGCATCGTCACCTCGCTGCCGATCGGCATCGCGCTGGCGCTCGGCCGCCGCTCCACCATTCCGCTGATCCGGATCTTCTCGATCGCCTTCATCGAGTTCTGGCGCGGCGTGCCGCTGATCACGGTGCTGTTCTTCGCCACCTACATGCTGCCCCTGTTCCTGCCCGGCAATTTCACCGTCGACGGTCTCGTCCGCGCGCTGATCGGCATCGCGCTGTTCACGGGCGCCTACCAGGCCGAGAACGTCCGCGGCGGGCTCGCAGCGATTCCGCGCGGGCAGGGCGAGGCGGCCGCGGCCCTGGGGCTGTCCTGGTGGAAGACGACCTCGCTGATCGTGCTGCCGCAGGCGCTGCGTCACGTCATTCCGAACCTCGTCAACAGCTTCATCTCGCTGTTCAAGGACACATCGCTGGTCTCGATCGTGGCGCTGTTCGACCTGTTGGGCTCGCTCAGGGCCTCGTTCTCGGACCCGAAATGGTCGACGCCTTCGACCGCGTTCACCGGCTTCGCCTTCGCCGGGATCATCTACTTCATCTTCTGCTTTGGAATGTCGCGCTACTCGCTGTTCGTCGAGCACCGCCTCAACGCCCACCGTCGCAACTGATCGAGGTCACCATGTCCGACCCCATCGTCAAGATTTCCGGCCTCAACAAATGGTACGGCGACTTTCACGTGCTGCGCGACATCGACCTTGCGGTCGAGAAGGGCGAGCGCATCGTGATCTGCGGGCCGTCGGGCTCCGGCAAGTCGACCCTGATCCGCTGCATCAACGCGCTGGAGGAATTCCAGGAGGGCGAGATCGTCGTCGACGGCATCGCGCTCGGGCCCAACCTCAAGCACATCGACGCGGTGCGCCGCGAGGTCGGCATGGTGTTCCAGAGCTTCAACCTGTTCCCGCATCTGACCGTGCTGGAGAACTGCACGCTGGCGCCAATCTGGGTGCGCAACATCCCGAAGAAGGACGCCGAGATCAACGCGATGAAGTTCCTGGAGCGGGTCAAGATCCCGCATCAGGCCAACAAGTTTCCGGGACAGATGTCCGGCGGCCAGCAGCAGCGCGTCGCGATCGCGCGGGCCCTGACGATGAACCCGAAGGTCATGCTGTTCGACGAGCCGACCTCGGCGCTCGACCCCGAGATGGTCAAGGAGGTGCTGGACACCATGGTGGACCTCGCCGAGGAGGGCATGACCATGCTGGTCGTCACCCATGAAATGGGCTTTGCCCGCGAGGTTGCCAACCGCGTGGTCTTCATGGATGCCGGCCAGATCATCGAGGCCAACACGCCGAACGAATTCTTTGCGGCGCCCCAGCACGCCCGCACCAAACTGTTCCTGAGCCAGATCCTGCGCTGAGCACCTGCCATCCGGCGACCGCGCCGGTCTGACCGGGCCGCCAGCCTGGCACCATCCGAATCAGCTGTGCCTCGTTCCGGACCAACTTCCGGAGAGAGACCTTGCAGAGCAGTGTCGGCGCGCGCGCATTCCAGAATGCGCGATTGCAAAAGAAGTTGAGGAAGCAGGCGGACGCCGTCATGTCGCTCGCGGTCGAGGCGCTCCGGCAGGGCAGATTTGCCGAGGCCGAGACGCTCTGCCGCGGCATTGTGGAGGAGGTTCCGGATCATTTCCATGCCACGCACCTGCTTGGCCTTTGCGCCTATGAAGGCGGGCGGCTGGAGGAGGCGCAACAGCTGTTCGAGCGCGCGATTGCGCTCGATCCGCGCTCGCCCGATGCCCATGGAAATCTCGGCGCTGTGTATTTCGATCTCCAGAAATTCCAGGACGCCCGCGCATGCCAGGAGAAGGCCATTGCACTGAAGCCGAATTGTCCGATCACCCTCACCAATCTCGGCAATACGCTCCTGAACGTCGGCCTCGGCGAACAGGCGATCAGGCTGCACGAACGCGCTATCGGGCTGCGGCCCGACTACGCCGATGCATTTTGCAACCGCGGCATGGCGGAGCTGATGATCGGCCGGTCCGAGCGCGCCAAGGAGAGTTTCGATCGCGCCCTGTCGCTTCAGCCGCGTCATGCGGAAGCGATCGCCGGCAAGGGCATGGTGTGCATCGAGCTCCGGCATTACGAGGAGGCGGAAGCCGCCCTCGCGGCAGGCTTGGCGATCAAGCCGGGTTCACCGAGGATTCTGGCCCAGCGCGGACGACTCAACTTCGATCTGCATCGGCTGGAGCAGGCGGCGGCGGACTTCGATGCGGCGCTGGCGCAATCGCCGCGGCTCGAGCTCGCGCTGCGTGGCAAGGCGCAGGTCAATCTTCTCTTGGGAAACACGACGCAGGCGATTGCGGCCGTCAAGACCCTGCTCGAGGACAATCCGCGGTCCGATTATGCAATCGTGCTTCTCGGGGCCTGCTACGCGAACCAGGGAGACGTCGCGACGGCGCTCGAGCACCTCGACGCGGCGCTCGAGATATCACCTGACTATGCGGATGCGATCGCACGCAAGATCTTCATCCTGGATTATCTGCCCGAGGCCGATTTCGCGGTCCAGCAGGCGGCGCGAAAATCCTGGTGGGATGCGATCGGCGCCAGACTTCCGCAACGGACACTGCCGCCCCGGCAGCTCGATCCGGACAGGCGGATCGTCGTCGGCTATGTCGCGTCGGAATTCAGGAACCACTCGGCCGCGTTCGCGCTGTTGCCGGTGCTGCGCCAACACGATCACACGAGGTTCGAGATCGTCTGCTATTCCTGCTGGCCGCTGCAGGACGAGATTACCGAGAGATTCAAGCCTCTCGCGGACGTCTGGGTCGATGCCGCGCAGCTTTCGGACGACGAGCTGGCTGACCGCATCCAGTCGGACAAGATCGACATCCTGATCGACGTATCCGGGCATACGGCCGGCAACAGGCTGCCTGTCTTTGCCCGCAAGCCGGCCCCGATCCAGGTCACGGGTTTCGGACACGCCACGGGCACCGGCCTTCAGACCATGGATTACGTGCTCGCCGATCCCATCTTCATTCCACAATCGGCGCGCCATTTGCTGGCCGAAAAAGTCCATGATCTGCCCTGCCTGATCACGATCGATCCCATCCTGGACGTGCCGCCCTCGGAGCTTCCCATGCTCCGGAACGGCCATGTGACCTTCGGCGTGTTCAACCGCATCTACAAGATCTCGGATGATGCGATCCGGGTGTGGTCGAAAGTGATGCGTGAGGTGAGGGGGTCGAAGATCATCATCAAGCACGGGCTGCTCGACGATGCCTTGCTGCGCGACGGCCTGATCGCGCGGTTCGTGGCCCAGGGCATTGCCGAAGACAATATCACCTGCCTGGGCTCGACCACGCGCCACGAGCATCTGCTGGCCTTTGCGCAAGTCGACATCTCCCTCGACACCTTCCCGCAAAATGGCGGCATCAGCACCTGGGAATCGCTCTATGCGGGCGTTCCGGTCGTCGCCAAGCTCGGCAATGGCTCTTCGGCACGCGCCGGCGGCTCCATCGTGGCGGCCGTCGGCCTCGGCGACTGGGTCGCCGAGGATGACGACGGCTACGCCGCGATCGCGTGCAAATATGCGGCACAGCCCGCTCATCTGGCGAAATTGCGGGCGGAACTGCCGGCTCGGATCGCAGCCTCGCCTGCCGGCAACGTCGAACTTTACACGCGTGAGGTCGAAGCGGCCTATCGCCGGTTCTGGCACGATCATTGTGCCGCGGCCTCGGAACGCGGCGAGGTGGCGTAGCCCGACCTTGCGTTGCCCCCCGGGAAATCCCGGAGTCGCTGCCGGCCGGGTGACCGGCCGGCCGTGGCTGCGAATCAGTTAGACTCGCCTCAGGGCATCCTCCGGAGAGACACCTTGCAGAACAGCGGCGGCGGCGCGCGCGCATTCCAGAATGCGCGATTGCAGAAAAAATTGATGAAGCAGGCCGATGCCGTCATCGCCGCTGCGGCGAACGCCTATGGCCAGGGCCGATATGCCGAGACCGAGGCGCTGTGCCGCGAAATCCTGAAAGCCCTTCCGGATCATGTCGACGCCCTGCACCTGCTCGGCATGTGCGCCCATGACGGTCGGCGCTTCGAGGAGGCGCAGCAGCTGCTGGAGCGCGTGATTGCGCTCGATCCGCGCCTGCACGATGCCCATAACAACCTCGCGACCGTGCATTTCGACCTCGGCAATTACGAGGACGCGCGGCGCTGCCAGGAGAGGGCGATCGCGCTGAAGCCGAATTTCGCGGTGGCGCTGACCAATCTCGGCAACACGCTGATGCATATGGGGCTGTACGAGCAGGCGCTCGAAATGCACGAGCGCGCCATCAAGGTCAGACCGGATTATGCCGATGCGCTCTGCAATCGCGGCATGGTCGAACTCGTGCTTGGGCAGATCATGCGCGCCAAGGAGAGCTTCGATCGCGCCCTGCTGTTTCAGCCGCGTCACGCCGAGGCCATCGTCGGCAGCGGCATGGTCAGCATGGAGCTGCGGCACCACGAGGAGGCGGCAGCCAAGTTAGCCACGGCGCTTGCGATCAAGCCCGGCGCGCCGAGGATCCTGGCCCAGCGCGGGCGGCTCAGTTACGAGTTGCAGCGCCTCCACGAGGCGCTGGCGGATTTCGATGCGGCGCTTGCGATTTCGCCCAAGCTCGAACTGGCCCTTCGGGGCAAGGCGCAGGTCTGCCTGGTCATGGGAAAGACCGCGCAGGCGATGGCGGCGGCGGCGACCTTGATCGAGCGCAACCCGCGCTCCGAGATGGGGTTGGCGCTGATGGGCTTTGCTTATTCAAACCAAGGAGAGATGGACGCTGCGATCGAATATCTCGATCGTGCGCTGGCGCTCCGGCCGGACTATGGAGACGCGATCAGAGGCAAGATCTTCCTGCTGGACTACCTCGCGGATGCCGATTTCGCGGTCCAGCAGGCTGTACGAAAGTCATGGTGGGATGCGATCGGCTCGAAGATTCCGCAAAGGACGCTGCCGAAGCGGCCGCTGGATCCGGACAAGCAGATCGTGGTCGGATATGTCGCGGCCGAATTCCGGCAACACTCGGCAGGGCTCACCTTGCTGCCGGTGTTGCGCCATCATGATCACGCCAAGTTCAAGATCATCTGCTACTACTCCTGGCCGGGAGCGGACGAGTACACCGCTATGTTCAAGCAAATGGCGGACGTCTGGGTCGACGCTTGGCAGATGTCGGACGACGAACTCGCCGATCGCATTCAGGCCGACAATGTCGACATCCTGATCGACGTTTCGGGCCACACGACCGGCAACCGGCTGCAATGCTTCGCGCGGAAGCCGGCTCCGATCCAGGCAACCGGCTTCGGACACGCGACGGGCACGGGCATGCAGACCATGGACTACGTGCTCGCGGATCCCATTTTCATTCCGCCATCGGCTCGACATTTGTTTCCGGAAAAGATCTACGATCTGCCGTGCCTGATCACGATGGAGCCGGTCACCAATCTGCAGCCTTCCGAGCTGCCAATGCTCCGCAATGGCTACGTCACCTTCGGCGTGTTCAACCGCATCTACAAGATCTCGGATGATGCGATCCGTGTGTGGTCGCGCATCATGCGGGAGGTGCCGGGATCAAAGATCATCCTCAAGCATGGTTTGCTCGATGATGCCTTGCTGCGCGATAGCCTGATCGCACGCTTCATCGCGCAGGGCATTGCCGAGGAGGACATCACGTGCCTCGGCACCACCTCGCGCGACGATCACCTGATGGCCTTTGACAAGATCGATATTTCGCTCGACACGTTCCCGCAGAATGGCGGCATCAGCACCTGGGAATCCCTCTACAAGGGCGTTCCCGTCGTCGCCAAGCTCGGCATTGGAGCTTCTTCGCGTGCCGGCGCCTCCATCGTGGCCGCCGTCGGTCTCGGCGACTGGGTCGCCGAGGATGACGACGGCTATGTCGAGATCGCCCGCAAATATGCGTCGCAGCCCGAGCATCTGGTGAAGTTGCGCGCGGGCTTGCCGGCTCAGATCGCAGCCTCGCCCGCCGGCAATGTCGAGATCTATACGCGTGAGCTCGAAGCTGGTTACCGTCAGTTCTGGCGCGACTATTGTGCCGCAGCCGCGGAAAGCGGCGACGCTGCGGTAAGCGGGGCAGACGCATCCGGCGGTTCCTGAGCCGGATCCTGCAACACGCCCCGGAACGCCCGGAGGGATTTCGGCTCCGGCCGACCGGCCGGCCCGGAACGCGAATCAGTTAGACTCGCCGCGGGCCATCTTCCGGAGAGACATCTTGCAGAGCAGCGCTGGCGCGCGCGCATTCCAGAATGCGCGGTTGCAGAAGAAATTGAAGAAGCAGGTCGACGCCATCATCGCTGCCGCGGCAAGCGCCTATGGCCAGGGCAGATATGCGGAGACCGAGGCGCTCTGCCGTCAGATCCTGCAAGCCATTCCGGATCATTTCGACGCGACGCATCTGCTCGGCCTGAGCGCGCAACACGGCGGGCGCCTGGAGGAGGCGCAACAATTGCTCGAGCGCGCGATCGCGATTGATCCGCGTTCGCACGAGGCCCATAACAATCTCGCGGCTGTGCACTTGGCCCTTCAGAAATTCGAGGCCGCCCGTGCATGTCAGGAGAAGGCGATCGCGCTGAAGCCGAATTTTCTGCCGGCTCTGGTAGGCCTCGGCAATACCTTGCTTCAGATGAACCTGCCCGAACCGGCGATCGAAATGTACGATCGCGCCATCAAGCTGAAGCCCGATTATACCGATGCGCTCTGCAATCGTGGTCTGGCCGAGCTGGCGCTGGGCCGGTTTGCCCCTGCCATACAAAGCTTCGAGCGTGCGCTGTTGTTTCAGCCGCGCCATGTCGAGGCGCTCGTCGGCAAGGCGGTGGTCGGCCTCGAGCTCAAGCATTACGATGATGCGGAAGCTGCTCTCGCAGCGGCGCTCGCGATCAGGCCCGGTTCGGCGAAGATATTGGCGCAACGCGGGCGGCTCAATTACGAGCTGCAGCGCATGGAACCGGCGGTCGCCGATTTCGAGGCGGCGCTTGCGATTTCGCCCAAGCTCGAGCTGGCTCTCCGAGGCAAGGCACAGGCTTGCCTCGTGATGGGAAAGACAGCGCAGGCGATGGCGGCCGCTGCGGCCTTGATCGAGCGAAATCCGCGCTCGGAGACAGGGCTGGCGCTGATGGGCTTTGCTCATTCGAACCAGGGAGACATGGACGCCGCGATCGAATATCTCGATCGCGCCCTGGCGATCCGGCCGGACTATGAAGATGCGATCCGGGGAAAGATCTTCTTGCAGGACTTCCGTGCCGAGGCCGATTTCGCGCTTCAGCAGGCGGTGCGACGGGATTGGTGGGACGTCATCGGCTCCAGGATACCGCGGCGGACGCTGCCGAAGCGGCCGCTCGATCCGGACAAGCTGATTGTGGTCGGCTATGTCGCTACCGAATTCCGACAGCACTCGGCGGGGCTGACTTTGCTGCCGGTGCTGCGCCATCATGATCACACCAACTTCAAGATCATCTGCTATTCGTGCTCGCCGTCACGAGACGAGATGACCGCCAAATTCAAGTCGCTGGCGGACGTCTGGGTCGATGCGTGGCAGCTCTCGGACGACGAGCTCGCCGATCGCATCCAGGCCGACGATGTCGACATTCTGATCGACGTTTCGGGCCACACGACCGGCAACAGGCTGCAGGTCTTCGCGCGGAAGCCGGCTCCGATCCAGGCCACCGGATTTGGACACGCGACGGGCACGGGCATGCAGACCATGGACTATGTGCTCGCGGACCCCGTCTTCATTCCGCAATCGGCACGGCATCTGCTGGCCGAAAAGGTGTTTGACCTGCCGTGCCTCAACACCATCGATCCGATCCTGGATGTGCCGCCGTTGGACCTTCCCATGCTCCGCAACGGCCATGTGACCTTCGGCGTGTTCAACCGTGTCAACAAGATCTCGGACGAGGCGATCCGGGTGTGGTCGAGCGTGATGCACGAGGTGATCGGATCGAAGATCATCTTCAAACATACGCTGCTTGACGATCCCATGATCCGCGACGGCCTGTTTGCGCGACTCGTGAACCAGGGCATCCCCGAACAGAACATCACCTGCCTGGGCTCGTCAGGGCGGGCGGATCATCTGCGGACCTTCGCGCAAGTCGATATTTCGCTCGATCCATTCCCGCAGAATGGCGGCATCAGCACTTGGGAATCCCTCTATGCGGGCGTTCCTGTCGTGGCCAAGCTCGGTCATGGCGCCTCATCGCGCGCCGGCGGCGCCATCGTGGCGGCGGTCGGGCTTAACGACTGGGTCGCCGAGGATGACGACGGCTATGTCGAGATCGCCCGCAAATTTGCCTCGCAGCCCGAGCATCTGGCGAAATTGCGCGCGGGCCTACCGGCTCGGATCGCAGCTTCGCCAGCCGGCAATGTCGAGATCTACACGCGTGAGCTCGAAGCGGGTTATCGTCAGTTCTGGCGCGACCATTGTGCCGCCGCTGCGGGGTGAGGCAACGCCGTCGCCGGCGAGGCGGGCGCGCCCAGCGGTTCCTGAGCCAGGACAGTCCAGCGCGGGCCCGGGATATCCCGGGTAATTTCCGGTCTCGCCGACCGGCAGGCTAACTGCGCGAATCAGCTAGACTCGCCGAGCACCATCTCCCGGAGAGACATCTTGCAGAGCAGCGCCGGCGCGCGCGCATTCCAGAATGCGCGGTTGCAGAAGAAATTGAAGAAGCAGGCCGACGGTATCATCTCCGCAGCGGCGAGCGCCTATAGCCAGGGTAGATATGCGGAGAGCGAGGCGCTTTGCCGCCAGATCGTGCAAGCCGTTCCGGATCATTTCGACGCTACGCATTTGCTCGGCTTGAGCGTGCAACAAAGCGGGCGCCTGCAGGAGGCGCAGCAGCTGCTGGAGCGCGCAATCGCGATCGAGCCACGCTCGCACGAGGCCCACAACAATCTCGCGGCAGTGCATCTGGCCCTTCAGAAATTTGACGCCGCTCGCGCCTGTCAGGAAAAGGCGATCGCGCTGAAGCCGAACTTTGCGCCGGCCTTGGCCGGCCTTGGCAATAGCTTGCTTCAGATGAACCTGCCCGAACAGGCCATCGAGCTGTACGACCGCGCCATCGTCCTGAAGCCCGACAATGCCGATGCGCTCTGCAATCGTGGCCTCGCCGAGCTGGCGCTGGGCCGATTTGACCGCGCCAGGCAGAGTTTCGAGCGCGCTCTGTTGTTTCAGCCGCGTCACGCCGAAGCCCTTATCGGCAAGGGCGTGGTCGGGATCGAGCTCAAGCATTACGACGAGGCGGAAGCCGCGCTCGCAGCGGCGTTCGCGATCAGGCCAGGTTCGGCGAAGCTCCTGGCGCACCGCGGACGGCTCAATCTTGCGCTGTCGCGGCTGGAACAGGCGGCGGCGGATTTTGACGCAGCCCTTGCGCTTTCACCGAAGCTCGAAGTTGCGTTGCGGGGGAAGGCGGAAGTCGCGTTGAGCATGGGTAATACCGCGCAGGCGATCCTGGCCTGCACGGCTTTGCTCGAAGAAAATCCGCGCTCGGCGATCGCATTGGCGCTGCTGAGCTCCTGTTTTGCCAACCAGGGCGAAATCGCAGCCGCAATCGAACATCTCGACGCCGCGCTCGCAATCGCGCCGGACCAGCCGGACCTGCTCGCGCGGAAGATCTATTTTCTGGACTTTCTCTCCGACGCCGATTTCGCGATCCAGCAAGCGGCGCGCAAATCCTGGGGGGATGCGATCGGCGCCAGATTGGCGCAGAAGACGCACGCACCCCGGCAACTCGATCCTGACAGGCGGATCGTGGTCGGGTATGTCGCGGCCGAGTTCTGGTACCACTCGGCGGCGTTCGGCCTGTTACCGGTGCTGCGCCACCATGATCACGCCAAGTTCGAGATCGTCTGCTATTCGTGCTCGCCGGTACGAGATGAGATGACCGCCAAGTTCAAGTCGCTGGCGGACGTCTGGGTCGACGCCTGGCAGCTTTCGGACGACGAACTGGCCGATCGTATCGAGGCTGACAAGATCGATATCCTGATCGACGTGTCAGGGCATACGACTGGCAACAGGCTCCCGGTCTTCGCCCGCAAGCCCGCTCCGATCCAGGTCACGGGCTTCGGACATGCCACGGGCACCGGCCTTCAGACCATGGACTACGTGCTCGCCGATCCGATCTTCATTCCGGAATCGGTCCGTGGTCTACTGGCTGAAAAGGTCTGCGATCTACCTTGCCTGATCACGATCGATCCCATCCTGGATGTGCCTGCTTCGGAGCTTCCCATGCTCCGCAACGGCCATGTGACCTTTGGCGTTTTCAATCGCATCTCCAAGATCTCGGATGAGGCCATCCGCGTGTGGTCGAAGGTGATGCGCGAGGTGCCCGGATCCAGGATCATCATCAAACATACGCTGCTTGACGATCCCATGCTGCGCGACGGCCTTCTTGCGCGGCTCGTGAACCAGGGCATCCCCGAACAGAACATCACCTGCCTGGGCTCGTCAGCGCGCGAGGAACATCTGCGGGCCTTCGCGCGAGTCGATATTTCGCTCGATACGTTCCCGCAAAATGGCGGCGTGAGCACCTGGGAATCCCTTTATGCGGGCGTTCCTGTCGTGGCCAAGCTCGGTCACGGCGCCTCGTCGCGCGCCGGCGGCGCCATCGTGGCGGCGGTCGGGCTTAACGACTGGGTCGCCGAGGATGACGACGGCTATGTCGAGATCGCCCGCAAATTCGCGTCGCAGCCCGACTATCTGGCGAAGTTGCGCGCGGGCCTGCCGGCCCGGATTGCAGCTTCGCCCGCCGGCAATGTCGAGATTTACACGC
Organism: Bradyrhizobium sp. SBR1B; assembly: GCF_014198205.1. Taxonomy (NCBI): domain Bacteria; kingdom Pseudomonadati; phylum Pseudomonadota; class Alphaproteobacteria; order Hyphomicrobiales; family Nitrobacteraceae; genus Bradyrhizobium; species Bradyrhizobium sp. SBR1B. The sequence continues at coordinate 374,982 of NZ_JACIHC010000004.1, read as the reverse complement.
GCAGGGTCGAGGAGGGGTACCGCCGGTTCTGGCACGACTATTGTGCCGCTGCTGCGGAGCGCGGCGAGGTCATATAAGCCGGACGAACCGCGCTGAGCTTTGTGACGCGCGTCCCCGACCCGAGGGGGCGCGTGACGATCACACGAAGGGCGGCTTGATGTTGCTGCGCTTCTCCAGCCATTCCGGCACCGGCAGGTTCTTGGCGCGCATGAAGTCCGCGTTGAACAGCTTCGACTGATAACGGCTGCCGGAATCGCACAGCACGGTGACGATGGTCTTGCCGGGCCCGAGCTGCCTGGCGAGGCGCATTGCGCCCACGATGTTGACACCGGTCGAGCCGCCGAGGCACAGGCCCTCGTGCTGCAGCAGCTCGTAGATCACGCCAACGGCTTCGGCATCGGGAATGAGATAGGCATCATCGACCTTCGCGGTCTCCACGATGGCGGTCGCCCGGTTGAGGCCGATGCCCTCGGTGATCGAGCCACCCGGCGTCGCCTTGGGATCGCCGGTCCTGAAGTATTCATACATGCCGGCGCCGTGCGGATCGGCGCATGCGATCCGCACGTTCTTGTTCTGCTCTTTCAAGTAACGGCTGACACCAGCCAGCGTGCCGCCGCTGCCGACCGAGCAGACGAAGCCGTCGACCTTACCGCCGGTCTGCTCCCAGATTTCGGGTCCGGTGGACTCGTAATGCGCCTTGGCATTGTCGAGGTTGTTCCACTGGTCGGCGAACAGCACACCATTGGGTTCGGTCTTGCGCAGCTCGTCGGCGAGGCGGCGGCCGACATGCTGGTAGCTGTTGGGGTTGGCGTAGGGCAGGGCCGGCACCTCGATCAGCTCGGCGCCGCACAGCTTCAGGAAGTCTTTCTTCTCCTGGCTCTGCGTTTCCGGGATCACGATCAGGGTGCGATAGCCGCGCGCGCTGGCGACGACCGCAAGGCCGATGCCGGTATTGCCGGCGGTCGATTCCACCACGAGACCGCCCGGCTTGAGCTCGCCGCGCTTCTCGGCCTCCAGGATCATCCATTTGCCGGCGCGGTCCTTGACCGACTGGCCGGGATTCATGAACTCGGCCTTGCCGAGAATGGTGCAGCCGGTCAGTTCCGAGGCGCGCTTCAGCTTGATCAGCGGGGTGTTGCCGATGGCTTCGACAACGTCATTTCGAATGGTCATGTCAGGGAAATCGCTACCAAGGGGGTTGATCTGGTTGGCGAGAACGTAGTGCTTGGGAGGCCAAAGGGGAAGGCTTTTGCGTTGCGGCGAAACCGAGCGAAACCTCTGCTCAAACAGCAATATTCCCAAGAGGCGCGCCCGGCGGCGATGCGCTCGGCCGCAAGCCGGGATATCGATAGGAGGAAACGCCTGCGCTCCGTCAGGCCAGGGAAGATGACAGTCGTGACCAGCCAACTCGCGACAAACTTTTTCCAAGGCCGAAGCTTCTCGCCATCGAGGGCCGTGGATGACGCCCGGATGGTCGAATCATATCGGCCCGAGGAACGGCTTTCTATTCGGCGATTGACGGGCTTGTGAGATTACTCAGCCAGGGCGCGACTGAGGCGGGGCGTGGTGCGGTCGGATGGAAACGCCCAAGTGCCGCTGTGGCAGCAATATCACATGAAATCTTGGTAAGCTTGATCGTGTATCCCAACGTTTCAAAATGAGAAAACTCCCTGCGAGACAGCCGTCTTTTGAATTTCGAGCGGTTCGTTTCCACTTCGTCGGCGTGGCCATCTCGCAACTGCGGGACTGTCCCGCAGTTCAGCGCCCGGCTAGTATGATTTTCGAGGTTCCGCAGAAAGCATCGCCGCTGTGAACGAGTTGTCCAAAGCCCCCCGACTGTCGCGCCGCGAATCGGCTAATCCGGCTGCGCGGCGGTTCGATCTGCCCGGCGGGGGATGGATGTGACAGAGGATGTTCCTGCGATCGCCATGCGGCGGTCTGAAGGTCCTGCATCCCGGACGCTGCGCGCGGCGCGCTGGATTGCGGTGATGTGCCTTGCCGCCGGTTCGGGGGCTTGCGTGCTGACCCAGGATCTTCCCGATCCCGCCCTCGACGTTCCCACGCAGTACAAATACGCGGGCAAGGGTGATGCGCCGCCGTCACTGGATTGGTGGCGCGGGTTCCGCTCCGCGGAGCTGACGCAGCTGATGGAGGAGGCGCAAACCGTCAACCTCGACATCGCCGCCGCCGTTGCGCGCATCGTCCAGGCCGACGCCCAGGCGCGGCAGGCGGGGGCTGCGCTGCTGCCGACCGTCTCGACAGGCGGATCGGAAACCTATTCGCGCACCTCGGGCTCCAGCGCGTCCGGCCTCTCCATCGGCGGCCGCGAAGTCGTCAATTATTCGGCCTCGCTGAGCGCGAGCTACCAGCTCGACTTCTGGGGCCAGAATCGCGATGCGCTGCAATCGGCGGAAGAGACGGCGAACGCCAATCGCTTTGACCGCGACACCGTCGCGCTGACGACGCTGGCGGCCGTCGCCAACGCCTATTTCCAGGTGCTGGCCTCGCAGGACCGCATCAGGACCTCACAGCGCAACATTGCGAGCGCGCAGCGCATCCTCGATGCGGTCAGGGAGCGGCGCAGGGCCGGCACTGGCACCGATCTCGACGTCGCCCAGCAGGAGAGCGTGCTTGCCAACCAGAAAGCCCTGGTGCCGCCGCTGCGCCAGACGCTGGACCAGAACGTCAACGCGCTCGCCGTGCTGGTTTCGCGCCCGCCGGAAAGCGTGCGCGTGCTCGGCGGCTCGCTGGACCGGATCGCGATCCCGCGCGTCACGCCCGGCCTGCCTTCGGAGCTGCTGACGCAGCGGCCCGACATCCGCCGACAGGAGGCGCAGCTTGCCTCGGCGACGGCGAATATCGGCAATGCCCGTGCTCAGTTCTTTCCGACCATTCAGCTCACCGGCAATGGCGGCTATCAGAGCTCGGCTTTGGTCTCGCTGTTCCAGCCGCATGCGGCCTTCTTCCAGCTCGTCGGCAGCGCCACGCAGCCGATCTTCGACGGCGGCAAGATCCTCGGCAATTTCGAGTTGGCCAAGGCGCGGCAGGACGAATTGCTCCAGACCTACCGCAAGACCATCATCCAGTCGTTCGCCGACGTCGACAATGCGCTGTTCTCGATCAAGCAGACCACGATCAAGCTGCAATTGCAGCGCGACGTCGTCGTCGCCTCACGCCGCGCCTTCGATCTCTCCGAGCAGCAACTGCGCGCCGGCACCGCCGACATCGTGACTGTACTCAACACTCAACTGACCCTGTTCCAGGCGGAAGACGCGCTGTCACAGGCGCAACTGGCCCGCTTGCTCGCCATCGTCAGCCTGTATCAGGCGCTCGGCGGCGGCTGGGAGCCGCGAATGGAGAAACCGGTCAATGCTCTTTAAGCCGGATACCAAGCAGGACGCGAAGGAGGGGACGGCGAAGAAGTCGCGCGGCCGCGGTTTCGTCATGACCCTGATCACGCTCGCGATCCTTGGTGGCCTCGGCTATCTCGGCTGGAACGCGATGCACCAGAAGCCGGCTGCCGACCGCAACGCGCGGCCGGACCTGCCGGTGCCCGTGCTGGCGGCGACGCCCCGCGTTCAGGACGTTCCGGTCTATCTCGACGGCGTCGGCGCGATCCGCGCGCTCAACACCGTGACTGTGCGCTCGCAGGTCGACGGCAAGCTGATCGCCGTGAATTTTACTGAAGGGCAGGACGTCAAAAAGGGCGACTTGCTCGGCGAGATCGATCCCGCGCTCTACCAAGCCACCTACGACCAGGCGGTCGCCAAGAAGGCGCAGGATCAGGCCCAACTCGCCAACCAGCGCATCGACCTGACACGGTACGAGCAGCTCGCTGCCTCCAACGCCGGCTCCAAGCAGCAGGCCGACACCCAGCGCGCGCTGGTCGCGCAGACCGAGGCGCTGGTCAAGGCCGACCAGGCTGCGATCGACAACGCGGCGGCGACGCTGAGCTACACCAAGATCGTGGCGCCGCTCTCAGGGCGAGCCGGCCTGCGCCAGGTCGACCAGGGCAACATCATCCACGCCGCCGACACCACGGGCCTCGTGGTGATCACGCAATTGCAGCCGATCGCGGTATGGTTCAGCCTGCCGCAGCAACAAATCATGCGCGTCAACGCCGCGGCGTCGAAGGGTACGCTGGCGGTCGACGTGTTCGGCAATGACGGCATCACCGTGATCGATACCGGCAAGCTCACCGGCATCGACAACCAGGTCGACCAGACCACCGGCACGCTCAAGCTCAAGGCCGAGTTTCCCAACGCCAACTACCAGCTCTGGCCGGGCCAGTTCGTCAATGTCCGTCTCAAGGTCGAGACGCTGACTCAGGCGCTGGTGGTGCCGACCTCGGCCGTGCAGCGCGGCCCGATCGGGACGTTCAGCTATGTCATCGGCGAGGACAATATCGTCTCGGCCAAGCCCGTGACCGTGACCCAGCAGAACGAGCATGACGCGGTGATCGCCAGCGGCCTGTCGGCGACCGACAGGGTCGTCACCACGGGCTTTGCCAATCTGTCCGACGGCTCCAAGGTGACCATCGGCCGCGACGACCAGACCCCGTCGGCCGATCTCGCCCCGCGCAAGCGGTCGCGCGGGCCTGACGCCCAGAAGAAGGATGGTGCCAAGGAAGGGCAGAAGGAGCACCAGAAGGACGGACAGGGTAAGGACGGCGAGTTCCGCGCCAAGCGCAAGAGCAGCGAGGGCGACCAAAAGGGGCAGACCGGGCCGGCCCCGGGGCCGGGGGCCGCGGGAAGTGGAGCCAAGCAGCCATGATCCCGACAACAGCCGCTTGAAGCGGCAGGCAGATCCCATGGGTGTCTCCGAACCCTTCATCCGCCGTCCGATCGCGACCTCACTGCTCGGCATCGCGCTGCTGATCGGCGGGCTGCTGGGCTATTTCGCGCTGCCGGTCTCGGCGCTGCCGCAGGTCGATTTCCCGACCGTGCAGGTGACCACGCAGCTTCCGGGCGCGAGCCCCGACGTGATCGCCTCGCTGATCACCGCGCCTTTGGAGCGGCAGCTTGGCCAGATCCCGTCGCTGTCGGCGATGAACTCGACGAGCTCGTTCGGTGTCAGCCAGATCTCGCTCCAGTTCGATCTCAACCGTGACATCGACGGCGCGACCCAGGACGTGCAGGCCGCGATCAACGCAGCGGCGGGCGTGCTGCCCAAGACGCTGCCTTATCCGCCGACCTACGCCAAGGTGAACCCGGCGGACGCCCCCGTGATGACGCTGGCGCTGCGCTCCGACACCATCTCGCTGAGGGCGATGAGCGACATCGCCGACACGCTCCTGGCGCAACGGCTGAGCCAGATCTCCGGCGTCGGACGGGTCTCGGTGCTGGGCGGGCTGAAGCCGGCCGTACGCATCCAGGCCGATCTGGCGCGGCTCGCCGCCTATGGCATCGCCATGGAAGATCTGCGCACTGCGATCGCCAATGCCAACGTCTCGGGGCCGAAAGGCTCGCTCGACGGCGCGCAGCAATCCTACATCATCGCGGCCAACGACCAGATCGCCGCCGCCGATGCCTACAAGCCGGTCATCATCGCTTACCGCAACGGCTCGCCGGTCACCATCGCCGACGTCGCGCAGATCGTCGATGGCCTCGAGAACGACCGCACCGGCGGCTGGTACCAGGGCACGCCCGCCGTCATCATCGACATCCAGCGCCAGCCCGGCGCCAACGTCATCGACGTCGTCAGCCAGATCCGCGCCGAAATCCCCAAGGTGCAGCGCGCGATCCCGGCCGGGGTGAACCTCACCATCGTCTCCGACCGCACCGTCACGATCCGCGCCTCGGTCCACGACGTGCAGTTCACGCTGGTTCTCAGCGTCGTGCTGGTGACGCTGGTGGTGCTGCTGTTTCTGCGCTCGCTGCGGGCCACCCTGATCGCCGGCGTGGCGCTGCCGCTGTCGCTGATCACCAGCTTCGGCATCATGTATTTCGCCGGCTTCAGCCTCGACAATCTGTCGCTGATGGCGCTGACGATCGGCACCGGCTTCGTCGTCGACGACGCCATCGTCATGATCGAGAATATCGTCCGCCACATGGAGAACGGCGACGGGCCGATGGAGGCCTCGCTGAAGGGTGCCAGCGAGATCGGCTTCACCGTGATCTCGCTGACGGTGTCGCTGATCGCGGTCTTCATCCCGCTGCTGTTCATGTCCGGCCTCGTCGGGCGCATGTTCCGTGAATTCGCGTTGACCTTGACGATCGCGGTGGTGACCTCGGCCGTGGTCTCGCTGACGCTGACGCCGATGATGTGCTCACGGCTGCTCAAGCACGCCCATGAGGAGCTGGCGGTGCCGGGCCTCGCCGCCATCAGTCGCTTCATCGACCGCACCGTGGAGGCCTATCACCGGACGCTGCTCTGGGTGCTGGAGCGCCAGCGCGCCACGCTGGTCGTGACCTTCGCCACGCTGATTGCGACCCTCGTCCTCTACGTCGTTGCGCCAAAAGGCTTCCTGCCGCTGCAGGACACTGCCTCGATCACGGCGGTGACGGAGGCGGGGCCGGACGTGTCGTTCGCGGAGATGCAGAAGCGGCAGGGCGAGGTCGCCGACACCATCAAGGCGGATCCTGACGTGGTCGGCGTGGTCTCGGTGATCGGCGCCGGCTCGGTCAATCCGACCACCAATGTCGGCCGGCTCGTCATGACCTTGAAGCCGCGCGGCGAGCGGCGCGATGATGTCAGCGTGGTCGTGAGCCGGTTGAAGCAGCGGGTGGCGGGCATTCCCGGCATGACCGTCTATTTCCAGCCGGTGCAGGACGTGCAGATCTCGACCCAGTCGAGCCGCTCGCAATACCAGTACACGCTCACCGGCACCGATGCGGCGCTGGTGTCGGAATGGGCGCGCAAGCTGGTTACGGAGATGCGGCGCGATCCCCTGTTCCGCGACGTCTCCTCGGAGGCGCAGGAAGGCGGCCTGCGGGCGCAGCTCGACGTCGATCGCACCCGCGCGGGCCAGCTCGGCGTCAGCCTGCAAGGCATCACCGATACGCTCAACGATGCCTTCGCGCAGCGCCAGATCTCGACCATCTACGGCCAGGCCAACCAGTACCGTGTGGTGCTGGAGGCGCTGCCGATGTACCAGCGCGATCCCTCGATCCTGTCAAAACTCTATCTGCCGGGCGCCGCGAGCACTACAGTCGGCGCGCCCAATGCCCAGGTGCCGCTGTCGGCCGTGGCGACGCTGAAGCGCACCACGGCCCCGCTCGCGATCTCACACCAGGCGCAATTCCCGTCCGTGTCGCTCAGCTTCAATCTCGCGCCGGGCGCCGCGCTCGGCGATGCCGTCGAGGCCGTGAAAGCGATCGAGACCCGGATCGAAATGCCCAACAGCATCGTCGGCGTCTATGCCGGCGATGCCGCTGAGTTCGCCAAGGCGCTGGCGGGACAACCCTGGCTGCTGCTTGCGGCCGTGATCACGATCTACATCGTGCTCGGCGTGCTCTATGAGAGCTACATCCATCCGATCACGATCCTGTCGACGCTGCCCTCGGCCGGCGTCGGGGCGATCCTGGCGCTGGTGTTGTGCGGGCAGGACCTGTCGGTGATCGGCCTGATCGGCATCATTTTGCTGATGGGTATCGTCAAGAAGAACGCGATCATGATGATCGACTTCGCGCTCGAGGCCGAGCGCGGGCAGGGCATGTCGCCGAACGAGGCGATCGTGCAGGCCTGCCTATTGCGCTTCCGTCCCATCATGATGACGACACTGGCGGCGCTGTTCGGCGCCTTGCCGCTGGCGATCGAGAGCGGCACCGGCGCCGAGCTGCGGTTTCCGCTCGGAATCTCCATCATCGGCGGGCTGCTGCTCAGCCAATTGCTGACGCTCTACACCACGCCCGTGATCTACCTCGCGCTCGACCGCATCAACCGCCGCCTCGAGCAGGCGCTGCCGCCGGCCGAATCCGGCGGCCCGCCGGTCGCGGGCGCGACCGAGGGGATGCAGTGATGGCATCGATCTCGGAGCCCTTCATCCGCCGCCCGGTTGCCACCACGCTGCTGTCGATCGGGTTGTTCCTGCTGGGTGTGGTCGCCTACGATTTCCTTCCCGTCGCCTCGGTCCCGAACGTCGACTTCCCCGCCATCTTCGTCTCGGCCAGCCGGCCCGGCGCCGACCCGTCGGTTATGGCGGCCACGGTGGCTTCACCACTGGAGCGGCGGCTCGGCGAGATCTCGGGCATCAATCAGATCACCTCGACCTCGACGCTCGGCAACACCAGCATCCAGCTCCAGTTCGACATCGGCCGCAACATCGACAAGGCCGCGCGCGACGTGCAGGCGGCGATCAACGCCGCGATGGTCGATTTGCCGAGCGACCTGCCGACGCTGCCGCGCTTCCGCAAGGCCAACACGGCCGGCGCGCCCGTCTTCGTCCTGGCGCTGACCTCGAAGACGCTCTCCGCCAGCGCGATTTACGATGTCGCCGACACGGTTCTGGCGCAGCGCATCTCGCAGGTGCCTGGAGTCGGCGACGTCACGGTATCAGGCGCCGACCAGCCGGCCGTGCGGGTCCAGCTCAACCCCGTCGCGCTGTCGAACGCCGGCATCGCCACCGACGACGTCAGGACCGCGATCGTCAACGCCAACCCGCTCGGTCCTGTCGGCATCTTCAACGGCGAGCGCCAGAGCGAGACGCTGGCGCTCAACAAGCAGATGCGCACGGCGAAAGAGTTCCGCGACATCGTCATCAAGAGCGCCAACGGCAATTTCGTGCGCCTGTCCGACGTCGCCGACATCGAGGATTCCGTCCGTAACGCCCGCTCGATCGCCTGGTTCAACAAGCAGCCGGCAGTGCTGATCCAGATCACCAAGCAGGGCGATGCCAACGTCATCGACACCGTTGACAGGGTGAAGGCGCTGGTCCCCCAGCTGAAGCAGTGGATTCCGGCCGGCGTCGAGATCTCCACCCTGGTCGACCGCACCGGCACGATCCGCGCCAGCGTGCTCGATATGCAATGGACGTTGCTGGCGACCGCGGTCCTGGTGATGGTCGTGGTGTTCGTGTTCCTGCGCAGGCTGACGCCGACCATCGCGGCCGGCATCTCGGTGCCGCTGGCGCTGGCCGGCACCTGCGCCGGCATGTGGGTCGCGGGCTTCTCGATCGACAATCTGTCGCTGATGGCGCTCGCGATCTCCGTCGGCTTCGTGGTCGACGACGCCATCGTCATGATCGAGAACATGTACCGCAATCTCGAGCACGGCATGCGGCCGTTCCGGGCGGCGCAGGAGGGCGCGAAGCAGATCGGCTTCACGGTGGTCTCGATCAGCCTGTCGCTGATCGCGGCATTCACGCCGCTGATCTTCATGGACGGTATTGTCGGCCGCCTGCTGCGCGAATTCTCGCTGACGCTGACCTTCGCTATCCTGGTCTCGACGCTGGTGTCGCTCACGGTCACGCCGATGATCTGCGCTCATTACATCCGGCAGGCCACGTCCGGCACGGCGACGCTGTTCGATCGGGTGATCGAGGGCTCGCTGTCGCGCATCGTCGCCTTCTACGCCCGGACCTTGCGCACCGTGCTGGACTATCCGCTGGCGACGCTGCTGGTGTTCTTCGCCACCATCGGCCTTACGGTGACGCTCTACATCAAGGTCCCCAAGGGCTATTTCCCGACCGACGATTCCGGCTTCGTGATCGGAGCGACGCGTGCCTCGGCCGACATCTCGTTCCAGTCGATGCTCGGTCTCCAGCAGCGGCTCGCCGACATCGTGATGCAGGATCCGGCCGTGGCCGGCATCGGCTCGACCGTCGGCGCCGGAGGCGGGCCGGGGGGAGCGACCTCGAACCGCGGCATCATGTATATCAGCCTGAAGCCGCCGGAGGAGCGCGACCACGTCTCGACGCAGGTCGTGATCGACCGTCTGAGGCGCGCGCTGTACCCCGTGCCCGGCATTCGCCTCTTCATGTTCGCTGCCCAGGACGTCCGTGCCGGCGGGCGGCAGAGTGATTCCGACTTCCAGTACACGCTGACCAGCACCGACCTCGGTCTGCTGCAGAAGTGGGCGCCGATCGTGGCCAAGCGCATGGAGAGCGTCGAGGGTATCACCGACATCTCCAGCGACCGCGATCCCGGCGGGCTTCAGCTGACCCTGAACATCGATCGCCAGAAGGCCTCGGCACTCGGCGTCAGGGTTCAGGACATCGACAACGCGCTGAACAACGCCTTCTCGCAGCGGCAGATCTCGATCATCTACACCCAGCGCAACCAGTACATGACCGTGCTGGAGATCGATCCCAAGTTCCAGGTCGATCCCTCCAACCTCGAGCGCATCTACGTTGCCGGCGCGAACGACGCGCAGGTGCCGCTGTCGGCCGTGGTGCATGCGACGCGTGGGTTGGCCGCGCTCGCGGTTTATCACTCGCAGTCGTTTCCCTCGACGACGGTGTCGTTCAACCTGCTGCCGGACGTGCAGCTTCAGGCAGCGACCCAGAACATCCAGCGGGCGGTGGAGGAACTTCACATGCCCGAAGGCATCCGCGGCAGCTTCGACGGCAATGCCGGCGACTTCGCCAAGACCAGCGGCCGCCAGCCGCTCCTGATCCTCGGCGCGCTCGTGGCGATGTATATCGTGCTCGGGGTGCTCTATGAGAGTCTCGCCCATCCGCTCACGATCATCTCGACGCTGCCCTCGGCGGGGTTAGGCGCGCTGCTCGCCTTGCAGCTCACCAACACGCCGCTGACGGTGATCGCCTTCGTCGGCATCATCCTCTTGATCGGCATCGTCAAGAAGAACGGCATCATGATGGTGGATTTCGCGCTCGACGCCGAACGCCAGCGCGGCCTGTCCTCGGCGGAAGCGATCTTCGAGGCCTGCCAGGCGCGCTTCCGGCCGATCCTGATGACGACCATGGCGGCGCTGTTCGCCGGCATTCCGCTGGTGGTGGCGACCGGCCCCGGCACGGAGCTGCGCCGTCCGCTCGGCATCACCATCATCGGCGGCCTGTTCGTCTCGCAGATCCTGACGCTCTACACCACGCCGGTGATCTACCTCTTGATCGATCGCCTGCGGCGCCGGTCCGTGCCGCGCCCGGTGCCTGCGCCGGCGGAATAGGTTGTTGAAGCGCCGCATCAAGCGTATAGCGGCGCCCATGTCGAACCCGCCAGACACGGCCGCCGCGCCGGCCGATCCGATCCCCGAGTGCCCGCATTGCCAGAAGCCGATGCCGCTGTGCATCTGCGACAGCGTCACGCCAATCGAGAATCGCCTCTCACTCCTGATCCTCCAGCACCCGCAGGAGCAGGACAGGGCGCTCGGCACCGCGCGCCTGCTTGCCAGGCATTTTGCCGATGCCACGGTGCGGGTCGGCCTGTCCTGGCCGAGCCTGTCCAAGGCGTTGGGACGGCCGGTCGAGAATGCCGCGCGTTGGGCCGTGCTCTATCTCGGCTCGGCCCGCGCCGCCGATCTCGAAGCGGAAGGCGAGATCGTCGCGCTCAACCGCAAGGGCGAGGTCGCGGAGAACCAGCGCGCGATCCTCGGCAAGCTCGAAGGCGTCGTGCTGCTCGACGGCACCTGGAGCCAGGCCAAGGCGCTGTGGTGGCGCAATCCCTGGATGCTGAAATGCCAGCGCGTCATCCTCAACCCGGCGCACCCCTCGCGCTATGGCCGTCTGCGCAAGGAGCCGCGCAAGGACGGGCTCTCGACAATCGAGGCCGCGGCGACGATTCTCGCCGGGCTCGAGCGGCGTCCCGACATCGCCGAGACGCTGAATGCGAGCTTTGAACGCCTGTTAACACGCTATCGCGAGGTCCAGGCCGAGATGCCGGAATTGGCGCCAAAACCTGCCCCGAAGGGCCGGCGCGACTTCCGGCGGCGCAAACGAGCCTGACTTCGGCCCACATCATCTGTACGGTCGATTGCACCGCGACAGCCGGGCGTCTAGAGACGATCGGCCGAAACCGGTTACGATCTCCTCTCCTGTTGCGGCATCGGAGAGCGAGAACCTGAGGGGCAGTCGAATTCAGCTCGCAGCGAAGGAAATCCTGGCACAGGCGGCGCGGCCCGATCGTTGGGGCACGCTCGCGCTGATGGACATTTCGCTGCGCTACCGCCGGACCGTGATCGGCCCGCTCTGGATCACGCTGACGCTGGCCGCGACGATCGCAAGCGTCGGCACCGTCTATGCGGCCCTGTTCAAGCAGGACATCGCCACCTTCCTGCCGTCCTTCGCAGTCGGCCTGATCGTCTGGACCCTGATCGCCACGAGGCTCCAGGAGGGCTCCAACATCTTCGTCGCGTCCGGCCATCTCATCAAGGCGGTGCCGGCCCCGCTGATCGTTCATGTCCTCCAGATGATCGCGCGCAACGTCCTCATCTTCGCGCATCATTTGGTGATCGTCGTGCTGCTCTACGTCGTGATGCCCTGGCCGCTGCGCTGGAGCATGCTGCTCGCGCTGCCCGGCTTCGCGATCCTGTTCCTCACGCTGCTCGGCGGCTCGGTCGCACTCGGCATGCTCTGCGCGCGCTTTCGCGATATTGGTTCGGCGATCGTCAGCGGCCTGCAATTCGTGTTCTTTCTCACGCCGATCATCTGGACCGAGGACAGCGCGCGCGGCACCGCGTTTCACTGGCTGACGCGGGTCAATCCGTTCGCGACGCTGCTCGATCTGGTGCGGCGGCCGCTGTTGTCGCAGCCGACCGATGCGGAGCAATGGCTGTTAGGGGCCCTCTATGCGATCGTCGTGGCCGTCATCGGCCTCGGCTGCTACGCAAAATACCGCCATCGTGTGGCGTATTGGCTGTGATGCGCGCATGACGATCACGGCCCACATCGTGCTTCGCGACGTCTCGGTCACGTTTCCCGTGCTGTCGTTTCGCGACCGCTCGCTGCGCAGCCGGTTCGTCAGCGCCGTGACGCTGCGGCGGAAGGCGGCGGTCTCGCACCTCATCACGGCGTTGAACGAGGTCAGCCTCGACATCCGCGCCGGCGACCACCTCGCCATCATCGGCGCCAACGGCGCCGGCAAGACCACGCTGCTGCGGGTTCTCGCCGGCATCTACCATCCGACGGCGGGGAGCATCGACGTACGCGGCCGCTGCCTGTCGCTGTTCGATTTGCAGGCCGGCTTCGACGAGGAAGCAACCGGATACGAGAACATCATGCGGCGCGGCCTCGTGATCGGCGCGCGGCGCGCCGAGATCGACGCGCGGCGGGCGGAGATTGCCGAGTTCACCGAGCTCGGCGACCGCCTCGACCTGCCGCTGCGCACCTATTCCAGCGGCATGATGCTGCGCCTGATCTTCGCGGTCGCAACCGCGGTCGAGGGCGAGATCGTGCTGCTCGACGAATGGATCGGCGTCGGCGACCAGCAGTTCCGCAAAAAGGCGCGGCAGCGGCTGGATGAAATCGTCGCCCGCGCCGGCATCCTGGTGCTCGCCTCGCATGACATCGAGCTGATCCAGAGCACCTGCAACCGGGCGATCCTGCTGGAGCAGGGGAAGATCATCGCGGCCGGCGCAACCGATACGATTCTCGCGCGATATCTGGCGGGGTCCGGCGGGAGGAACGCGTAGCGGTTCGAAGATCCCCTGACGGCCAAAATCGGACGAAGGCGGTTGCCTAAACCCTTCATCCCCTATATTGCTCCGGCCTTACGGGGCCACGTGGCGGAGTGGTTACGCAACGGTCTGCAAAACCGTGTACACCAGTTCAATTCTGGTCGTGGCCTCCATCATATCCCTCTGATCTCCCAGCACAATTCGATCTCGCCGCCGGCTCCGCTGATGCTGCGCGCAACGTTCTGCCGACCTCAGAGGCGGATCGATCTCCGGATTTGTCCGGAGCTCGCTGGCCCCCCGATTCAGTCTCGTTGGCATAGACTTCGCATCTGCGAAGCGATGCGACTGACATCAACGAGCGCTGGAGCACCCGTGGGCGACATCGTCCGATTTGTCCCGAAATCCGAGCTGGAGCGGGCCCGCCTCATTCGCGAGGCTCGCGCGATCTATGACAGCATCTTTCCATCGGCCGCACCCGACCGGGTGCCGCAGGATGGCGAGGATCGCATCAAGACCTGATCGGCGCAGCGCCGGGTTTCACACCCAGTGCCTACGGCAAAACGCCCGCGAAGCGGGCGCTCGGCTCAGGGTGAAAGCAGCTTCAGCAGGCCGCGTACCAGCCGTCGGGGAACGGCAGAAGGGGCCAGGCGCCCTCATTGTCATTGGCGGCTTTGGGCGTCGCGTGAAAACTCCACGAGCGGGGCACGAATTCCTCCTCCGGCGCGGGAGCAAAGTCTTCAATGACCATGGCGTCCCGGACGGCATCCAGCAGCAAGTTGAATTCGGCTTCGCTTCTCATCGCACCCTCGCAGAACGCGGATGGCGCAATGTCGCAAAGCCGGTTTGTTACCCGGTTGAGCGGATCGTTCGCATTTTAACGATCCGGCGATCGGGTCCCGATTGGTTAGCGGTTTGTGAAAATCCCCCAGGAAACTCTAGGTTCCTCCGCTGCGCCGGCAGTGTGAAAGAGATCACATCCTCGGCGGTTTATTTCTCTTAACCCCTTCGCCTACCGGCCCAATGCAGGCCGGAGCGGGCAGGGCGAACGGGAGACTGGTCATGAAGGCGAGGTTCTTGCGGTTTGCGGGTGTAAAGAGTCGGGCCCGCCGCGCCTCCACGGTCGGGCTGTTCCTGACGCTGTTTGCTTCCACCGCCCACGCGCAGGGGACAGCCGAGCAGCGCCGGGCCTGCACGCCCGACGTCTACCGGCTCTGCGCCGGCGAAATACCCAACGTCCGCGCCATCACCGCGTGCCTGCGGCGCAACCGCTCGAGCCTGAGCGAAGCCTGCCGCAGCGTGTTCGATCAGGCCGGCGGTTAAGGGCCTGTGGATGTGTGCGCAGCAAGTGGCTCGCGTCGGCTGACGAATTCGCGATAGCGGTTCTGTGGATATGCTGCGGACAGGCTGTGGATAGCCTTTGAGCCGATGCGAGTGAGAGAAAGTGAGAGAAGACGGGCTTGCCGAGCGCTCGCTGCATTTCGTCTCAAATTGCAACCCGCGCGTGCAAGAAGTCTTGATCGGGTGTGATCTAGGGGTGAACGCCCGGCTTGAACGTGCGTCCCGGGCACAACGACTAATAGTAAGCGTGCATAGGATCAGGGAAACGTGATCAGGCCTCCTCTTCCTAAAGCACCAAAATGGTGCTTTAGTGCTTTCCATGAGCCAGTCGCCCCGAAACGCGCCGTCCGCGCTGCGTTACAGGCTTGCCCCCGATCCGGCCGCCAAGACTGCACTGGAGGCGACCTTCCAGGCCTATGACCGCATGATGGAGATCCTCGATGAGGTCGCGCGGAGCCACAATGTCGGCTCCAACGTCGTCCTGCTGCATGCCCACGCCTATGACCCGATCCGCAAACAGACCGCGCTGCCCTCGCGCCTGGTAACGCTGGGCCTGCGTGACCGCGCCGAGTATCGCGCGGCACAGGGCCGCCGTCTGCCGCTCGACGACAAGCTCGCCAAGATCAAGGGCCCGGCCACCATTTCGATCGCGACCGTGCAAGGGCGCTTCAGCGTGCCCTTCGATTATGCCGGCTATGCCGAGGGCTGGGGGCAGAGCGTGCCCGCTCGCCTCATCCGCACCGACGACGGCTTTGAAGTTCACTACGGCGTCACGCCGAACAATCTGCCAGAGGAGGAGAACGCCATGGATACCATCGCTGCCACTCCCGAAAACTTCCTGTCCCGGGTCGGGCGCCTGATCGCCGGGATCGCCTATGACGCGATCGAGCAGGCCGAAGGCAAGAACAAGCTGAAAGTGGTCAGCCAGGCCATCCGCGAGATCGAGCGCGCCGAGAGCGAAGCGCGCGACGCGCTCGCCGCTGCGCGTGCCGAGGAATATCGCCTCAACGCGCGCCGCACCGAGATCGAACGCGAGATGGCCGATCTCGCGCCCAAGATCGAGGGCGCGATCGCTGACAGCCGCGACGATCTCGCCCGCGCCGGCATCGCGCGCCAGATGGATCTGGAGGCCCAGTTCGATGTGCTCTCCCGCGCCATCGACGAGAACAACGAGAAGATCGAGCAATGCATCACCTCGCTGCGCGCGGTGCTGTCTGCGCTGCAGGACGCCGAGCAGCGCCGTGCCGATCTCGAAAAGAGCGAGGCGGCCGCAAGCCATCAGGCCTCGACGTCATCCCGAAAACAGGGCGGCGGCTCTGCGGCAGCGAAGGCGCTGCGGGCGGGCAGGGCGGTGGCACGCGCCACCGGCGTGCCGCCGGGCATTCCCTATTCGAGCGACATCGACGAGCTCAGCACGCTGCATCGCGACAAGGAAATTGCGGCGAGGCTCGCGCGGTTGAAGTCGCGCTCCTGAGTGTCGTGTCATGAGCGCTCTGCTCGAACACGTCATGTCGCCGGAGGTCAGGCCGTTCGCGATCGCGGCGGCCATGATCCTCATCGTCGGCTCGATCGAAGTGGTCTCGATGCTGGTCGGGGCTTCCTTGAGCGAAATGCTCGGGACCAACATCGATTTCGGTCACCCCAGCGACAATGGCGTGATCAACGCCATTTCCTGGATCAATGTCGGCGGCGTGCCGCTTCTGATCTTCCTGTTGCTGCTGCTCGGCGCCTTCTCCATCACCGGCTTCCTGATCCAGGACATCGCGCGAATGGTTGCGGGGCCCTTGCCGGCAACAGTGGCCTCGGTGGGGGCCGTCGTGATCTCGGTTCCGGTGGTCCGCGCTGCCAGCAGGGCGATCGCGCGGGTCATCCCCAAGGATGAAAGCTATGCCGTCGGCTTAGGGGATCTCGTCGGCCGCATCGGTGAGGTTGTCATCGGCCCGCTCGACCAGGGGCCGCCCGGCAAGGTCAGCGTCGCCGACGTCCACGGCAACCGCCATTTCGTCTGGGCGGTTGCGGCGCCGGCGTCATCGCCCCTGCCACAGGGAACGATGGTCCTGCTGGTCGATCGCGACGGCACCCGCTTCGTGGCGGTCAAGGCCGACGATGAACTCAAACCTTCCAAGCCCACTCTAAACAGCTAGCAAGTCATTATCGGAGAGCATCATGTTCGACATCGCAGTCCCGGCCATGATCGGCGTCGCGCTGATCGTCGTCCTCGGGATCGTCTTCACCATCCTCTACAAGCGCGCCACCCGCGACGAGGCCTTCGTGCGCACCGGCCTCGGCGGCAAGAAGGTCGTGCTGGACGGCGGCGCCATGATCCTGCCGATCTTCCACTCCTATGCCAGCGTCAATCTGAAGACGCTTCGGCTCACCGTGGAACGCAAGGAGCGGGAATCCCTCATCACCAAGGACCGGCTGCGCGTCGACATCGTCGCCGAATTCTACGTGCGCGTCCGGCCCGACGATGAGAGTATCGCGCTTGCGAGCCAGACGCTGGGCGCACTGACCAATGACGCCGAAGCCCTGCGCAACCAGGTCGAGGCGAAATTCGTCGACGGCCTGCGCTCGGTCGCGGCGACCATGAGCATCCTCGAACTCCAGGAGAAGCGCTCGGACTTCGTCAAACATGTGCAGGCGACAGTCGAATCCGACGTCAAATCCAACGGCCTCGAGCTTGAATCCGTGTCGCTCACGAAGCTCGACCAGACCGACGTCAAGTTCTTCAACCCGGAAAACTTCTTCGACGCCGAAGGTCTCACCCAGCTCAAGACCGTCACCGAGACGCGCCGGCGTGACCGCAACGCCATCGTGCGCGACAACGAGGTGGCGATCGCCCAGAAGGACCTCGAGGCGCGGCAGCAGACCCTCGGCATCGAGCGGACCAAGAAGGAGGCCGAGCTGTCGCAGGAGCGCGACATCGCCAACAAGACCGCGAGCACCCGCGCCGAGGTCGCAACCGCGACGCAGACCGCGCGCCTCACTGAGGAGAATGCCCGCATCGATACCGACAGGGCGGTCGCCGAGAAGGAGGCGGGCGCCAAGCAGGTCAAGGAAACCGCGGTGATCGAGTCGGATCTGGCGATCAACAAGCGCAAGACCGACGCCCAGCGCGAGATCCAGATCGCGACCCAAGAGAACGAGATCCAGATCGCGTCCAAGAGCAAGCAGACCTCGGAGGCCGTTGCCGAGGCCAAGACCGCCGAAGCGATCGCGGTCTCCGCGGAGGAAAAGGTCGTGACCGCACGCGCGGTCGAGGTCGCCGATCGTGCCCGTCTCACCCAGGTGCTGGCCGCGCGGACCGAGGCCGAGCGCAAATCGACGGAGCTGATCGTCGCGGCCGAAGCCGAGAAGAAGGCCTCGCTCGATCGCGCCGAGGCCGTGAAGACGCTGGCCACCGCGGAAGCCGAGTCCAACAAGATCAAGGCCGTGGGTGTGCGCAACATCGGCGAGGCGGAAGCGGCCGTCATCACCATGAAGAACGAGGCGCAGAACAAGCTCGGCAGCAACGTCATCGACTTCGAGATCGCCAAGAAGCGGATCGAGACGATGCCGTCGGCGCTGGCCGAGATGGTCAAGCCCATCGCCAACCTGAAGGACGTCCGTATCCTGCACACCGGCGGCGCGTTCGGCGGCAACGGCACCAGTGGAGGCAATGTCGGCTTCGGCGAGGGCCTCGCTGGCGAGCTGCTCAAGGTGCACGCGCTGCGTCCGATGATCGACGAGATCCTGCGCCAGAGCGGCTTTGCGCCCGGCGAGGATCCCGTGAAGGCGCTGGTCGGCGCCGTGACCGGGAAGAGCAACGGCGCCGCCGTGCCCGCGCCGGCACCGGAGAAGACGAACACCGCCGATCTATGAATGCCCGTTCATTGCTGCGGAGAATTCGAATCGATAAACAGGCTGAGCGCGTCTCGCGTCGCGCAACGTGCCGGAGTGACGATCGATCGTCTTGAACCTTTCGATCGCACTCCGGACGGATCTTCCAAGGCAACGACATTGGTTGCCGCGGCGCCTGCGCCGATCGACGCCAGGCGCTGAAGCCTGTTTCGATCGGGGAATTTCATATGAAATATTTTCTGTCTGGACTGATCGCGATCGGCCTTTCGATCGCCGCCGTGCCCTCGTTCGCGGCCGATGCCCGCAACGTCACCGTCGTCAACGAGACCGGCTATGCCATCAAATTCCTGGGCTTCAACGCGCCGGACGATGGCCTGGACGAATGGGACAATGAGCTCGAGAAGGTCTTGCAGAACCAGGCCAGCACCTATGTCGAGTTCGACGAGGACGACGAGGGCTGCGTCTGGAACATCCGCGTCGACTGGCAGAACTACGACGAAGCCGTGCTCTGGAAAAACGTCAACCTCTGCAAGATGACCGCGCTTCGGCTGCGCTACGATCCCGGCACCAAGACCACCTCGTTCCTCGCCGAGTAGCCTTTGGCCGACATGGCCCGGAGGAGGGGGCATCCCAGCCTTCCTCCGGCGCATTGCGGATGATGACGAATTCGTCCTTTGCAAGCGCAAGCGGCTTTGTTATACGCAGCCGCGCGCGAACGACTGGTTCGCCTTTTCCTCGGTAGCTCAGCGGTAGAGCATCCGACTGTTAATCGGATGGTCGCTGGTTCGAATCCAGCCCGGGGAGCCAAATCCTTCCGCAAATTCAACGGGTTACGAGCGCATTCTCGCGCGATGTGCAATCTTGTTGCCGTGCCCTCTGAACCGCGCTTTCGCGATCCCGGCTGGGAATCGCATTCAAGCAGATGTGTTGTGGGTTGGCTCCGTCACGCCATGCGGACGGCGCCAAATCGACTCAATTGAAATCGAGCTTCGCGATAGCCGGATCTTAACGGAGCTGATTCCCATGCCAGATATCCAGGTCGACCATATGGCCCCCTCGATTCTGCCGGCCGACATTCCCGAGCTCAGCGACGACGAATGCCTCGCCTGTCTGGCGCGTGCGGTCGAGACGCCCGATTCGGCGCGGCTGGATGAGGTCGCCGCTCTGATCGGCCGCCTTGCGGTGGCCATCGAATAATCCGTCCCGACCCTGATGCGGTAACATGCGGAGGCCTTAGCTGCGCAGGCTAACGGCCGTGTTGCGTTTTGGCCGTGCATGCTCCAAAGATGCCGCGAATTTCGTCCGCGGCATCGTCCGCCTTTGCAGGGTCCGCAAATGTCCGGTTTCTCGACCGCGCGCCTCAAAATGGTCGATGGCCAGGTGCGCACCAATGACGTCACTGACCGTCGTGTTCTCGATGCCATGCTCACGGTTCCGCGGGAAGCCTTCGTGCCGGCCGACCGGCAGGCGTTGGCTTATCTCGACCTCGACCTCGACGTGAGCGAAGGCGCGGCCAAGCGGTTCCTGATCAAGCCGCAGCTGACCGGCAAGCTGCTCCAGGCCGCCGAGATCGGCGAGGGCGACAACGTGCTGGTGGTCGGCTGCGCCACGGGCTACCTCGCCGCACTGACCGCCAAGCTTGCACGCCAGGTCACCGCCACCGAATGCGATTCGGCTTTGGCCGCGAAAGCCAAGGCCGCCCTGAACCTTGCCAACGTCACCTGCAAGGCCGCAGCCTGCGCCGAAGGCGATCCGTCCGCCGCTCCCTTTGACGTGATCATCCTCAATGGGGCGACTGAGGTCGTGCCGGAAGCGCTGCTCGGGCAGCTGAAGGAGGGCGGGCGTCTGGTTGGGGTGTCAGCCGAATCGAGGCCGCCGCGTGCCATAATCGTGACCCATACCCATGGTGAATTCGGCCATCGGGCCCTGTTCGACGCTGCCGCTCCGGTCCTTCCCGGGTTGGAACGGGCTGCCGCCTTTGTGTTCTGACGGCCCAAAACGCGATAAAATCCCGTTCTGAATCAGAAGTGTGGCCGGGATGCTGCACGTGAAGAGTTTCCACCGAGAACTACCCTCAGGTAGTTCCGTCGCGCTTGACCGCGTCTTATGTTGCGGCGGGGCAACGACTCCACTCGTAGACGGTAACCCAGCTCGCGGGCACGAGCCGGGCGTTAGAATGAACGGAATTTTTGGGATGCATGGGGTGAAGCTCTTCACCGGAGCTGCGGTTTCGGTCCTGCTGCTCGCGCTTGCCGGGCCGACGCCTGCCTTGGCGGACACGATAGAGTCCGCGCTGGTGCGCGCCTATCAGAACAATCCACAGCTCAACGCACAGCGCGCCCAGGTGCGCTCGACTGACGAAAACGTGCCGCAGGCGCTCTCGGGATATCGCCCGAAGGTTTCGCTGACGGCGAGCGGGGGCATTCAGTACTCGGACTTCAAAAGCGCCTCCAACAGCGATCCAATTAACGGTAAAGGTTATCCCCGAAGCGTGGGACTGACTGCCACCCAGACGCTCTACAACGGTAACCAGACCGCCAACAGGACGCGCGCCGCGGAGAGTCAGGTTTCCGGCTCCCGCGAAGCGCTGCGCAGCCTCGATCAGAGCATATTGCTCCTGGCCGCCACGACCTACATGGATTATCTGCGCGACTCGGCGACGCTCGAAGTCCAGCGCAGCAACGTGCGGGTGCTCGAGCAGACGCTCAAGCAGACTCGTGACCGCTTCAACGTCGGCGAAGTGACGCGCACCGACGTTGCGCAATCGGAAGCACAGCTGGCGGCTGGCAGGACGCAGGCCCTGACCGCGGAAGCAAATCTCACCACGACGCGCGCGAACTTCCGCCGCATCATCGGCAACGAGCCGACGAATCTGGCACCCGGCTCGCCGGTGGATCGTTTCCTGCCCGCGACGCTCGCTGCCGCGGTCGAGCTCGGCCTCGTCGAGCATCCGAACGTCACCGCCGCGATGTTCGGCATCGACGTCAATTTCTTGCAGGTCAAGGTTGCCGAGGGCGCTCTGCTGCCCACGGTCACCCTGCAGGCGGGGGTGACCCAGGCCTACGAACAATCTTTGATTCAGTACCGCTCGCTCAGCGCTTCCGCGATCGCGCAGGTCTCGGTGCCGATCTATCAGGGCGGTAGCGAATATTCGCTGATCCGGCAATCCAAGGAAAACCTGGCGCAGCAACGTCTCAACCTCGAAAACACGCGGGATCAGACCCGCGCGACCGTCGTGCAGTGGTGGGGTTCGCTGCAGGCCGGCAAGGCGCAGGTGCAGTCCGCGCAGGCGCAGGTGACGGCGTCCGAGATCGCGCTGAATGGCGTGCGCGAAGAGGCCAAGGCCGGTCAGCGCACGACCCTCGACGTCCTCAACGCGCAGCAGGCGCTGGTCAATGCGCGCGTCGCGCTGGTGACTGCGCAGCACGACCGGGTTGTTGCATCCTATAACGTCCTCGCCGCCGTCGGCCGTCTGGCGCCGCAGGTTCTCGGCCTTGCGACCACGGTTTACGATCCCAGCGTTCACTACCATCAGGTCCGCGATAGCTGGGCCGGCGTGCGTACGCCTGACGGGCGCTGATTCCCGTACTCGCCCGGTCGGCCTCATGAATTGCCGAGGCCGACCGGCGCTTTGCTTGCAATCATCAAAATCCCTGACATAGCCTTGCCAAGACGATGCGGGTCGATTCGCCTCGCAGTGATGCCGTGTGCGTAAAGCTTGAGTGCCGGGGGCAGGGGCGCACCGCTGCACGTTGAGCCGTGATCTGGGGACAAGTCGGGCTGCCGCGACGAAAATGTCGGGCCGCCCATCCGGAACCGGCCAATCCTGTCGTGCTTGGTGTAAAACAACGCATGCGAGGGCGTTGATGATGTGGAGTCGGAGATGACGCAGCCTGCAAAGGTCACAGAACCCTCGATGGAGGAGATTCTGGCCTCGATCCGGCGCATCATTGCCGACGATGAGGCCAAGCCGCCGCCGGCAGAGGCCGCAAAGCCCGCGCCAGCTCCTGCTGCGCCCGCACCCAAGCCGCAGGCGATGAACGACATTCCGCCCTCCAAGGTTGCCCCTGCCAAGCCTGCCGCTGAAAAACCTGAGCCACCTCCGGCCGCAAAGCCGGCAGCGGCCCCACCGCCTGCGGCGGAGGCATCACCGAACAGCCAGGACGACATCGACGCGCTGTTGGCGGGGCTGGATACGGCCACAACCGCGCCGGAGGTCCGCGAGCCTGAGCCGGAGCCCGAGCCTGAGCCCGACGTGCTCGAATTGACCGACGAGATGGCGATGGATCCGACGCCGCCTCTGCCGCCGCCGAGCTTTCGCAAGGTCGAGCCGCGTGACGATCTCGAATTCGCCGAATCGCCGCCGCCGCGCCCGACGCCGGCGCCGTCCTACGCGCCGGTGGACTTCGATGCCCCGCCGCTGCCGCCGCAGCAACCCATGCTCGCGCAGTCCACCGTCTCAGCGGTCGAATCCGCCTTCAACTCCCTGGCTCATACGGTGCTCAGCAGCAACGCGCGGACGCTGGAGGATCTGGTCAAGGAGATGCTGCGTCCGATGCTGAAATCCTGGCTCGACGACAATTTGCCGGGCCTCGTTGAACGCATCGTGAAGGCCGAAATCGAGCGGGTCTCGCGCGGCGGGCGCTGATACGGCCCTGCGGCCCCGATAAAGCCCTGCTCCTGCGGCATATTCGGTCTGCGGACCGGGCAGGAAAGCCCTTTGCCGCTGAGCTTCCCGTTGACTTGACCCGCACACGCGGCTTTCTAACAGCCCCATGATCGAGAAAAATTACCAGCCCGCCGATATCGAAGCCCGCATGTCCGTCGTGTGGGAGGACAGCCTTGCCTTCAAGGCCGGCCGCCCCGACCGCCGCGACGCCGTTCCCTTTACCATCGTGATCCCGCCGCCGAACGTGACGGGCTCGCTGCACATGGGCCACGCCCTCAACAACACGCTGCAGGACATCCTGTGCCGGTTTGAGCGGATGCGCGGCCGCGACGTGCTGTGGCAGCCCGGCACAGACCATGCCGGCATCGCCACCCAGATGGTGGTCGAGCGGCAGCTGATGGAGCGCCAGCAGCCCGGCCGCCGCGAGATGGGCCGCGAGAAGTTTCTGGAGCGGGTCTGGCAGTGGAAGGCCGAGAGCGGCGACACCATCATCAACCAGCTCAAGCGGCTCGGCGCCTCCTGCGACTGGTCGCGCGAACGCTTCACCATGGACGAGGGCCTGTCGAAGGCCGTCATCAAGGTGTTCGTCGAGCTGCATCGCGACGGCCTGATCTACAAGGACAAGCGGCTGGTGAACTGGGACACCAAGTTGCTGACCGCGATCTCCGATCTCGAGGTGCAGCAGACCGAGGTGAAGGGCCACCTCTGGTATCTGCGCTATCCGATCGAGGGCAAGACGTTCAATCCTGAGGATCCCTCGAGCTTCATCGTCGTCGCCACCACGCGCCCCGAGACCATGCTCGGCGATACCGGCGTTGCCGTGCATCCCGAGGACGAGCGCTATCAGAAGCTGGTCGGCAAAAACGTGATCCTGCCGCTGGTCGGCCGCAAGATCGCGATCGTCGCCGACGATTATTCCGATCCCGAGAAGGGCTCTGGCGCGGTCAAGGTGACACCGGCGCACGACTTCAACGATTTCGAGGTCGGCAATCGCCACGGCCTGCGCCGCATCAGCGTGATCGACAGGGAAGGTTGCCTCGATCTCGTCGACAACGAGGACTATCTGCGCGACCTGCCGGAAGGCGCCTCGCAATTCGCCGAGGAATTCCACAAGGTCGACCGCTTCGCTGCGCGCAAGCGCATCGTCGAGCGGCTTGAATCGTTCGGCTTCGTCGAGCGGATCGAGCCGCACACCCACATGGTGCCGCACGGCGATCGCTCCAACAGCGTGATCGAGCCGTACCTCACCGACCAGTGGTATGTCGACGCCAAGACGCTGGCAAAGCCCGCGATCGCGGCGGTGCGGTCGGGCGAGACGTCGTTCGTGCCGAAAAACTGGGAAAAGACCTATTTCGAGTGGATGGATAACATCCAGCCCTGGTGCATCTCGCGCCAGCTTTGGTGGGGCCATCAGATCCCGGCCTGGTACGGCCCCGATGGCAAGGTGTTCGTCGCCGAGACCGAGGAGGAGGCCGTCAGCCACGCGCTCGGCTATTACGTCGAGCAGGAGGTCATCACGGCCGAGCAGGGCCGCGAGATGGCGCTCGACCGCATCAAGCGCGAAGGCTTCATCACCCGCGACGAGGACGTGCTCGACACCTGGTTCTCCTCGGCGCTGTGGCCGTTCTCGACGCTCGGCTGGCCCGAGGATGCCCCCGAGGTGCAGCGCTATTACCCGACCAATGCGCTGGTGACCGGCTTCGACATCATCTTCTTCTGGGTCGCCCGCATGATGATGATGGGCATGCACTTCATGAAGGAGGTGCCGTTCTCGACGATCTACATCCACGCCCTCGTCCGCGACGAGAAGGGCGCCAAGATGTCGAAGTCGAAGGGCAATGTCATCGATCCGCTCAACCTGATCGACGAATACGGCGCGGACGCGCTGCGCTTCACGCTGGCTGCGATGGCCGCGCAGGGCCGCGACATCAAGCTCGCCACCAGCCGCGTCGAGGGCTACCGCAATTTCGCGACCAAGCTCTGGAATGCGTCCCGCTTCGCCGAGATGAACCATTGCGCGGTGCCCGAGGGTTTCGAGCCGGCGAAGGCCAAGGAGACGCTGAACCGCTGGATCGCGCATGAGAGCGCGCACACCACGCGCGAGGTGACCGAGGCCATCGAAGCCTATCGCTTCAACGATGCGGCTGGGAGCATCTACCGCTTCGTCTGGAACGTCTATTGCGACTGGTATGTCGAACTCGCAAAACCCGTGCTGCTCGGCCCGGACAGCCCGGCCAAGGACGAAACCCGCGCCATGGTCGCCTGGGCGCGCGATGAGATCCTGAAGCTGCTGCACCCCTTCATGCCCTTCATCACCGAGGAGCTGTGGGAAGTGACGGCCAAGCGCGACGGTCTGCTCGCATTGGCGCCATGGCCGCTGAAGCCGGCTGAGCCGACGCCGGAGCAGCTGGCGATGCTCGCCGCCACGACGGGGACGACCGATCCACTCGTCTCGCCGGCCTGGGTGCTGCCGATCTTCGACCACGCCGACTTCACCGATCCCAAGGCCGAGGCCGAGATCGGCTGGGTCATCGATCTAATCACGCAGATCCGTTCGGTGCGTGCCGAGATGAACATTCCGCCGGCAACGCTGACGGCACTGGTGCTGGTCGGGGCTTCCGCCGAAACCCGGGAGCGGGCGCCGCGCTGGACCGACGTCATCAAGCGTATGGCGCGGCTGTCGGACATCTCCTTCGCTGACCGCGCGCCTGATGGCGCGGTTCAGCTCCTCATCCGTGGCGAAGTGGCCGCGCTGCCGCTGAAGGGCGTGATCGACGTCGCTGCCGAGCGCACGCGTCTCGACAAGGAGATCGGCAAGGCCGACGCCGATATCAAACGCGCCGAGTCCAAGCTCGCGAACGAAAAGTTCGTCGCCAACGCGGCCGAGGAGGTCGTCGAGGAGGAGCGCGAAAAGCGCGAGGCCGCGCTGGCGCGCAAGGCCAAGCTGCTCGAGGCGCTGGAGCGGCTGAAGCAGGCCTCGTGACTTCATCGTCATTCCGGAGCGATGCGCAGCATCGAATCCGGAATCTCGAGGTTCTCCGGTCCGCAATTGCGCACCGTAGTTCGCGTCTTCGCCGCGCCCCGGAACGACGACTACTTCGGGAACGGCTTGCTCAGAAACTTCGAGCCCCTGACGCCATAGCGCCAGGGCAGCTCGACGGCCTTGGTGATGCCGATCCGGATGCCGGTCACCACCTCGACATCGTCCGTCCGCGCATGCAGCGCGATCGGCGGCCGGTCCAGCGGCAGCGTGTTGTGCGCAATGGTGATGCCGAGCGCCTCGGTCAGCTTGCCGGGGCCCGAGCACAGCGCGTGCACATCCTGGAGATGACGGCGGCGGCGCATCGCGGCGATCCCGTGCGTCGGCTCCAGCGCGCGGATCAGCACGGCGCTCGCCGAGCCTTCCTCCTCGCAGACGAAGTTCACGCACCAGTGGATGCCGTAGGAGCGATAGACATAGGCAAAGCCCGGCGGGCCGAACATCATCTGGTTCCGCGGCGTCGGCCCGTTGTAGGAGTGAGCCGCCGGCTCGGTATGATGATAGGCCTCGACCTCGACGATGACGCCGCCGACGCCGTCGACCAGCATGGTCGCGCCAATCAGGTCCCGGGCGACCTCGCGGACGTCACGGTCGAAAAAGCCGCGCTTGAGCAGCTTGCCGAGCCGCGGGGTGGAAGTCTTCAATACTGGAGCCATTCGAGGTGAGAATCGCCTGAGAACAGAGCAGG
This sequence comes from Bradyrhizobium sp. SBR1B, assembly GCF_014198205.1. Lineage (NCBI taxonomy): Bacteria > Pseudomonadati > Pseudomonadota > Alphaproteobacteria > Hyphomicrobiales > Nitrobacteraceae > Bradyrhizobium > Bradyrhizobium sp. SBR1B. The sequence goes on along the minus strand of NZ_JACIHC010000004.1, from coordinate 347,898 downwards.
ATATTGCCCATATCTGCCATGTTCCCTGAAGCGGCGCGAGCCGGGTTGCGATGCGGGGCGAGACCGACTAGGTAGGACCTGAACAGACCGGACATCCCATGGTCGTTATTGTCGATACCATCACGAACCCGCTGCGCCCGCGCCACCCCGAAAAGGTGAATCGTCCTGACTCCGCTTCGCCGCCGAAGCCGGACTGGATCCGCGTGCGCGCGCCCAACACCCGTGGCTACGCCGACACCCGCAACATCGTGCGGTCCAACGGCCTGCACACGGTGTGCGAGGAGGCCGGCTGCCCGAACATCGGCGAGTGCTGGGACAAAAAGCACGCCACCTTCATGATCATGGGTGACACCTGCACCCGAGCCTGCGCGTTCTGCAACGTCAAGACCGGCCTGCCGAATGCGCTGGATGCGGCCGAGCCTGAGAATGTCGCCGAGGCGACCGCAAAGCTCGGCCTTGCCCATGTCGTCATCACCTCCGTGGATCGCGACGATCTCGCTGACGGCGGCGCCGAGCACTTCGCCCAGACCATCCGCGCGATCCGCGCCGCGTGCCCCACGACCACGATCGAGATCCTGACGCCGGACTTCCTGCGCAAGGAGGGGGCGCTCGAGGTGGTGGTTGCCGCCAAGCCCGACGTCTTCAACCACAATCTCGAGACCGTGCCGTCGCGCTATCTCACGGTGCGGCCGGGCGCGCGCTACTTCCATTCGATCCGGCTGTTGCAGCGGGTCAAGGAGCTCGATCCCACCATCTTCACCAAGTCCGGCATCATGGTCGGCCTCGGCGAGGAGCGCCACGAGGTGCAGCAGGTGATGGACGACCTTCGCTCGGCCGAGGTCGATTTCCTGACCATCGGCCAGTATTTACAGCCGACCCGCAAGCACCACGCGGTGATGCGCTACGTGCCGCCGGACGAGTTCGCCTCTTACGAGAAGGTCGCCTACACCAAGGGCTTCCTGATGGTGTCGGCGAGCCCGCTCACCCGCTCGTCGCATCATGCCGGCGAGGACTTTGCGAGACTGAAGGCCGCGCGGGCCGCGACGGCCCGCTGAACCGCCATGCCCAAATTTTCGAGCAAGCGCCGTGTCAATCACAGCGCCACCGAGATGTTCGATCTGGTCGCCGACGTCGAGCGCTACCCGGAATTCGTGCCGCTCTGCAGCGCACTGAAGGTGCGCCAGCGCATGGCCAAGCCTGATGGCACCGAGGTGCTGGTCGCCGACATGACGGTGTCGTTCAAGCTGGTCAAGGAATCCTTCACCAGCCGCGTGAGCCTCGACCGCGCCAATCTGAAGATCCTGGTCGAATATCTGCAAGGTCCTTTCAGCAACCTGGAAAATCGCTGGACGTTCGAGCCCAAAGGCGAGGGCGTCTGCGACGTCGGGTTCTTCCTGTCCTACGAATTCAAGAGCCGCATGCTGGCGCTGCTGATGGGCTCGATGTTCGACGCCGCCTTCGCGCGCTTCTCGACCGCGTTCGAGAAACGGGCCGATGCGATCTACGGGCGGAAGCTGGCGCCGTCGTAGGTGTCGATCGCCTGTAGCCCGGATGGAGCGAAGCGTAATCCGGGGCAGTTCGCGCGTCGAAGCACCGTCCCGGATTGCGCTTCGCTCCATCCGGGCTACGAGAATCGACTTCAATCCACCGCCTTCACCACATCAGGCGGCTGCGAGGCGTAATACGCCGCGGCCTGCTCGATCTCCTGCGGCGTCATTGCGCGGGCGATGTTGCGCATCTGCTGGCTGATGTCGTTGCGCCGTTCACCGGAGGCGAAGGCGTGGAGCTGGGCCTTCATGTAGGCCTCGGACTGTCCCTCCAGCCACGGGCTGCCGGTCTTGTTGTCGAGGCTGCCATGGCAGGAGCCGCAGGGCGCGATCCCGCGCATCGGCGCGCCGTAGATGACGATGTTGGGTTTCGGCAGTTGTGGCGTAGGGTGATAGGCCGGAAGCCGCGGCAGATAGGCGTAATAGTTCGAGAGATCGGCGATCTCCTGGTCTGTCAGGTTGACCGCAAACGGCGACATCACGGCATTGGTGCGCGCACCCGAGCGGAAATCGTGCAGCTCCTTGTAGATCACGGCCGCATACTGGCCGGCGAGATTGGGTGAGTCCGCGCGGCTGACGCCGGTCGGGCCGTGACAGATCGCGCAGCGCTGCGCCAGCGTCGCGCCGCGGCCGATCGCCTCCTGGCTCGGACGTGACAACGTGTTCGAGGTCAGCACGACCCCGGACAGGCGTTTTGCCTGTTCGGGCGCCGTGACGCCGGCCGCACGCTGCGGTACGCCGGCGGCACTGCAGATCGCGTCCCAGATATTGGCGAACTGAACCCAGGGCTGCGCGAACGGCAGCACGATGAAGCCGGCAATCGCGGTGACGACGAAGATCGCGGCGGTGATGCCGACGCCAGTCCTGAAATGGCTGTTGCGGAAGGTGAAGAGGTCGCGCGTGCTCATCACTGCGCCCCCACATAGACGGCCGGCACCGAGGTGCCCGAACTCAGCGCCAGATTCAGGATCGGATAGCCGTAATTCGTCAGCGTGAGGCCGATCATCAGCGCCACCCACAGCGCGTGGGTGTTGAGCGCGACCGGCACGGTTGTCGGCTGGTGCACGGCCAGCGCGAAGCGATAGGGCCCGGCGTCGGCCTGCGGCGCGCGCATGCCGCGCGCGAGGATGACGATGAACATGATGCCCGAGGCCAGCAGGATGAAGCCGCCGATCGCCGAGAGGGTGACGGAGAGCGCCTGCGGCGCGATCGCGGGATCGCCGAAATCGAAATAGGCCATGCGGCGCGGCATGCCCAAAATGCCGACCCAGTGCCACGGGAAGGTCGTCACGATCATGCCGATGAACCACAGCCAGAGCTGGGTGCGCATCAGACGAAGATCGATCAGCTCCCGGCCGGTCAGATGCGGCCACAGATCATAGGCAATCGCAAAATACATGATGACGATGGCGCCGCCGAAGATCAGGTGGAAATGGCCGGTGATCCACTGCGTGTTGTGGATCGAGGCATCGAGCTGATAGCTCATGTTGATGAGGCCGCCGGCGCCGCCGAAGCCGAGCATGACGAAGGAGAACGCCAGCGCCAGCATCATCGGGTTGTCCCAGGGCAGGGCCCCGATCCAGCCGAACATGCCGCGGCCGCCGCGCAGCCGCGCCGCGATCTCGACCGAGGCGCAGATCGTGAACACGGTCAGCAGCGTCGGCAGCGCGACCAGTGCGGTGAAGGCTGAATGGATGAACTTGAAGCCGGCGCCGACTTGTGGATCGCCAAAGGTGTGGTGCATGCCGATCGGCATCGCCACCACCAGGAACAGGATGAAGGAGATCCGCGCCATCGAGTCGGAATAGACGCGGCCGCCGATCGCGCGCGGCACGATGGTGTAATAGGCGATGTAGGTCGGCATCAGCCAGAAATAGACGATGGCGTGCAGCGTCCAGGAGAAGAAGACGCGGGCGAGGCCGGCATCGATGGTGGCCTTGAGGCCTGCCGCAACCGGAATGATCTGCAGCAGCAGCTCGAGCGCGGCTCCGACCGCGGTCCAGGCCCAGAGGTAGGAGCCCGCGACATTGGCGAACATGGCGAGCGGCACTGGCGCGCCGGGATTGGCCTTGCGCCAGACGCGCAGATTGACCGACATCAGCGCGACCCAGATCCAGGAGCCGACCACGACCAGGACGACGCCGAGATAATAGAAGACGTTGCCGATCAGCGGCGGATAGAAGGTGTAGAGCACCGAGGCGCGGCCGAGCGCGATCGGGATCACCGCCATGACGCTGCCGGCGACGATCAACCAGAATCCGGCCCAGGCCCAGCGCACACCGACCAGGCGCTGCTGCAGCGCGGACTCGCTGATGGCGTAGCCGAAGGCCATCGCCACCAGGGTCGGGAAGACGTAGCCCATCACCGTGCCGTGGGCGGTCAGCGAGCGGTAATAGAGCTCGGGGTTGGAGAGCCAGGTGCCGATCGGGCTGCGGATGAACATCTGCCAGGCGCCGAGCGTGAGCGCGATGCCGAATACGGCGAAGGCCAGCCAGAAATGGGCGAGGATGAGCTTCCTATTGACCAACACAGCTCAGCCTCCCGCCACCCTTCGCGCGATCGGCGAATTCGGTCTTGTCGATCACCTTGACCTTGCCCCACATGCCCTCATGGCCAAAGCTGCAGAACTCCTGGCAGGGCATCAGATAGTCGCCGGTCTTCGCGAAGCGCATCAGCTGCTCGGAGATGTAGCCCGGCACCAGCATGGTGTTGACGTTGGTGCCCTGGATCAGGATGCCGTGGACGACGTCGGCGCTGGTGGCCCGCAGCGTGATCGGCGTATCCGCGGGCACCACGATGCAGGCTGGCGTGAAGGAATATTGCTGGCCGATTGCGCGCACGGTGACATTGCCGTTGGCCTCCAGCACGCTGCCGAGATTGCTCTCGACGAATTCGCCGGACAGATGCAGGCGCGAGGGATCGGTGATCTCGACGCGCGGCTGCGGCATGGTCGCGCGATGGATGCCGGCGAATGCCGCCAGCAGCGCCATCATCACGATGATGATCACGGCGATGGTGGCCCAGCGCCGCTCGACGCGGGCGGCGACCTCGGCGCTGTTGTGATGAGTTTCCTCTGCGCTCATTGCAGCGATCCGCGGGGCAGGAAGACGAACAGATAGAAGGCGAGCCACATCGCGACCACGCAGGCGGTGGCGATGCCGGCGAGTACGATCGCGCCGGACGGGCCTTGCGCGACGACCTCCTCGACGGCCTGGTCGGCGCTCGCGGGGCTGGTCGGCGGGTCGGAGTTGATCATGTGATTCTCAGTTCAGCGGTGCGGAGCGCAGCTCGTTGGCCTCGCGCGCCGAGACCGGCGTGCCGCGATTGCCCCAGGCGGTGCGGATGTAGGAGACGACGGCGGCGATCTCGTTGTCGGACAACAGGCCCGCGAACGGCGGCATGCCGTAGGGCATCGGGTTGCCCTTGGTGCCTGGCGGATAGCCGCCATTGAGCACCATGCGGATTGGGTTGACCGCGGACTGCATCTCGATCGACTGGTTGTTGGCGAGCGGCGGCCAGTGCGGCGGCTTGCCTTCGCCCTGCGTGCCGTGACAGCTCGCGCATTGCTTGTCGTAGACGGTCTTGCCGAGGCTGATCAGCAGGCTGCTTTCGGTGGTCGGCAGCGTCGAGCTTGCCGGCGGCGGAGGCGAGGGCTCCGCAATGCCCTTGAGGTACACCGCCATCGCGCGGGTGTCCTCGTCATTGAGATATTGCAGGCTGTTGTGCACGACCTCGGCCATCGGGCCGTAGACCACGCCGCGCATGGAGACGCCGGTCTGGAGCAGGTCGGTGATGTCCTTGATGCTCCAGTCGCCGAGGCCGGCCTCGCGATTGGACGTCAGCGAGGGCGCGTACCAGTTCTGCATCGGGATCAGGCCGCCCTTGAAGGCATCCGATTGCGAGGTGCCGCCGAGCGCATTGATCGGCGAATGGCACATGCCGCAATGGCCGAGGCCTTCGACGAGATAGGCGCCGCGATTCCATTCCGCCGATTTCTTCGGATCGGGCTTGAACTCCCCTTCGCTGAAGAACAGCGTGCGCCATCCCAGGATGAGCTGCCGGTTGTCGTAGGGAAAGCGCAATTCGTGCGGCTTGTTCTTCTGGCTCACCGGCGCGATCGAGCGCAAATACGCGAAGATCGCGTCGCTGTCGGCGCGCGTCACCTTGGTGTAGGACGCGAACGGCATGGCAGGATAGATCAACCCGCCGTCCGGGAAACGGCCGCTGTGCATGGTCTTGTAGAAGTCGTCGGCGCTCCATTTGCCGATCCCGGTATCCGGGTCCGGCGTGATGTTGGAGGTGTAGAGCGTGCCGAACGGCGTCGGCATGGCGCGGCCGCCGGCGAACAGGCGGCCTTCCGGCGCGGTGTGGCACGCCGTGCAATCGCCGGCACGGGCGAGATATTCACCGCGGGCGATGATGTCGCTGCTCTTGTCCTGCGCCTGCGCGGCCGTGGCGAGCGCGGCGAGGGCAAGGAGCTGGATCGATAACAGTGCGGTCGACAGTTTCGAGCCCATCATCCGCCTCGTCAGTTGGGCTGGCTGCCGCAGCCGAAAGGCAGCGCGTAGGTGCCTTTCGGCACGGGGGCCGGGTTCGTGGGCGCCGCTCGTGTCGCGAGCCAGGCCGCGACCGCGGTGACGTCCGCCTCGGTCAGATGGCCTGCGACTTGCTGCATGCAGTCTGGCGATTTCGCCGTGCGGGTGCCGTAGCGCCAGGCGCCGAGCTGGGCGCTGATGTAATTGGCGCGCAGGCCAAGCAGGCCGGGGATGCCGGGTTGCATGCCTGCGAGTCCCGGGCCATGGCAGCTCACGCAGGCCGGAATGTTGCGGCTGGCATCGCCGCTGGTGGCGAGCAGCTCGCCCTGCGCCAGCACGTCCTTGCTGACCTCGCTCGGCGCCGGCTGCGGTAGCGGCGGATGTTCGCCGGCGAAATATTCCGCCATTGCCTCCAGATACGGATCGGGCAGAAACTCCAGCAGATAGTTCATGGGCGGATATTTGCGGCGGCCGCTGCGGAAGGCGAGCAGCTGATTGTAGAGATAGCCGGCGGGCTTGCCGGCAAGCCGCGGGAAATAGACGTCGCTGGTGCCTTCGCCCTTGTTGCCGTGACAGGGCGTGCAAGCCTCGACCCGCGCCGCCATCGTGTCTGGAGGCTGGTTGGCCGTTTGTGCGGCCGCACCATCAATGGTGGCCAAGGTGATGGTTACGGCGACTGAAGCCGCGGCGCGAGCGAACAATTTCGTCGCCCTCCAAATGCTGGTCCGGTTGATTCCGGCTCACAACGTAGAGCGGCATTATTGCGCCAATATTTTCTCGCGCAAGATCGGAGACGCGTGATGACGTTTGGTCGCGCCGTCTGCATCCGCGATTCCGATCGAATTGGACAAACTTGCGTGCATTTTTCGAAAACTGAGCATAACGCTGCGGTCTCGCGACAGTTCCTGCCCGAGTCCTGCATTGGTCATGTCGCCCTCAGATGTCAGAGGGCGCAGGGAAGGCCGGGTGCCGGCTGGCACCCGCGGTCCACTGTGCGAATCCTGCGTGACAAGAAGCTGCACAGCGGCATACAGGTGTAGCCAGGACAACCCGGCCTTCCCTGCGCAGTGGTTTGACGGCTTATGCCGAGCTCTCCCCGGGGAGCGATGCACTATTGCCCCCGTCGCCTTGCAGATGACTGACGTGCGCACCCGGTCGGGCACCACACATCACCACAAGACTTGACGCACAGACCCCGGGCGTCAGGACGACACGGTTTTGCCGTACGCAAATCACACCGGTCGTGTGCGCGATAGGCTGTTGCTCACGGTTGCCCGCCCTGCAATGCCTCTCGCGCCGATGTGACGAACGTCCACCGCAGCTCACCCCACGTTTCGTGACGATCGCGATACGCCCCTCTGACCGGGGTGAGGTGGCGAGACAATGCGACAAAGCCGAAATTCTGTAAAGGCGAATATTTTCGCCCACGCGCCTTGCCCTACGGCTAGCGTGTTTTGCCCGTCGGGCAACGCAAGACATTGTACGCCGTAGGGCGGATTAGCCGAAGGCGTAATCCGCCATTCTGGTACCGCGACGAGAGACGCGGCGGATTACGCTTCGCTAATCCGCCCTACGGGACGGTGTTCCCTTCGGGATCAATTCGTGCCGCAGTGAGTTTGCAACGGATTGTCCGGGTTGGAGCCGCCATGACCATCAATTTCGACACGTTGAAAGCCTCGCTCGTCCTGTATGGCTTGAACGCGATTTACGCGATCCTGCTGCTCGCGATCGGCTGGTACCTGTCGGGCGCCATGCAGCGGTTCGTCACGCGCCTGTTGAGCGTCACGCACCGCGTCGACCCGCTCGTGACTTTGTTCGTGGGCAGCCTCGCACGTTACGGCGTGCTGGCGGTGGTCGGCATCGCCGTGCTTCAGCTGTTCGGCATTCAGACCGCGAGCCTCGTTGCCGTGCTGGGCGCGACATCGCTCGCCATTGGTCTGGCACTTCAGGGCACGCTCTCCAATCTCGCCGCCGGCGTGATGCTGCTGTTGTTCCGGCCGTTTCACATCGGTAACGACGTCGAGGTCGCCGGCAAGGCGGGCAAGGTAAAGTCGCTGTCGCTGTTCATGACCGAGCTGGTCGCGCCCGACAACACGCAGATCCTGTTGCCTAACGGGCAGGTGTGGGGCGCGGCCATTATCAACCGCAGCGCCTATCCCGGCACGGGCGAGGTCAAGGTTGCGTTTCCGGTCAGGGCCGGATCGGCCAACGCGCTGGCAGACCAGATCCTGAAACAGCTGCGCGACGATCCCCGCATCGCCAAGGGCGGCGCACCGTCGGTCAATGTGTCGAAGGTGATCGCCGCAGATCCCGCGGCGCCCGTCGTGGAATTGACGGTCAGCGCAAGGGTGAATCCGTCGGATGCTGATGCGGTCAGGCAGCGGGTGCTCGATCATGCGAGCGCGCTGCTGGCGGCGGCATAGCCGCCTCAGCCGAAGCGAGTTGGAACGAAACTAATTCCAAGCTGAGCGCTGTTTGCTCCAGCGCAACCAGATCCCGACCGCGCGCGGCGAGGTTCGCGCGTGATCGCGACGGCGTACCACATCGCCGCGTGGAGAGTGGGGGCTGGACTTGGGAAGCAAGATGAAGAATCCGTCGTTGGGGCGAGGGCGCTCGCGGCGCGCATGGAGAACGAAGGATGCGGTGCTGTTGTCCTGGACAGCGTCCGGCTTGCTGCTGCCGGCCCTCGCCGGGGAGGCTTGCCTGGCGCAATCGGCGGCGCCAGGCGCGTCAGTCCAGCTCGATCCTGTCGTGGTGGAGGCGCCGAAGAGCGCGGCGAAGCCCCCGGCGGCATCTCGCGAGCGGGTCGCGGCGCGGCGCGGCGCCGCCAAGCCGCAATCTCGCAGCGGTGACAATTCCGGCGACGAGGTTGCGGGGCATGCTGCCCCGGCTGCATCGGTGCAGGAGCGCTTCGAAGCGCTCGCAGGCGGCGTCGCGCTGGTCCGGCACGAGGATCTCTCGCCCACCGGCAATCCGACCGTGTCCCGTGCCCTCAGCGGTGTTCCCGGTGTCGTGGTGCAGAATTTTTTCGGCGGCAACGACCAGCCGCGCATCCAGATCCGCGGCTCCGGCCTGCAGCAGAATCCGGTCGAGCGCGGGCTGCTGGTGCTGCAGAACGGCTTGCCCATCAATCGCGCCGACGGCTCCTACATCGTCGGCTTCGCCAATCCGCAGCAGGCTGAGGCCATCGAGGTCTATCGCGGCTACATGGCCAACCGCCTCGGCGCCACCGTGCTCGGCGGCGCGCTGAACTTCGTGTCGCCGACGGGATCGTCCTCGCCGGGAACGCAGGCCGCAATCAGCAGCGGAAGCTTCGGGCAGATCAATGCCAGCGCGCAGACCGGCGGCAGGAAAGACAATGTGGACGCGCTGGTGCAGGCCGATTTCAGCCGTCGTGACGGCTTTCGCGACTACAACAGCTCCGAGCGCAGCAGTTTCGATGCCAATGTCGGCGCCGTGCTGTCCGAGAATGTCAGCACGCGCTTCTTCATCGGCTACACCGATCTCGGCTTCGATGTGGCGGGACCGCTGACCAAGAGCGCGATGCAGGCCAATCCGCGGCAGGTGTTTGCCGGGCCGACCTTCATCCCGCCGTCGACCTCGATCAATCCGGGGCCCAACGTGGTGCGCGACAGGCCGCGCCGCGAGGCCGAGCAGTTCGTGGCGGGATCGCGAACCACCGCGACGTTCGATGCGCATCTGTTCGACGTGGCGCTCGGCTATACCCACACCGACGACATGTTCCGCTTTCCGATCTCCTCAGGCGTCCGCGCCACGCGGGGTGACGATGCGACCGGCGTGTTCCGCTACGCCTACAAGCCCGACAGCGCGGCGGCGTTGCCGCTCGTGGAAACGACCGCGCAATATTCGGTGGGATCGGCGGATCGGGAGAATTTCATCAACCAGGCCGGGCAGACCGGCGCCAAGTTCGGCGAGAGCCGACTCGATGCGACGACGCTGGCGCTGCATAGCGGCCTCAATCTACCGATCTGGGACCGGATCACCGTGTCGCCGGCGATCGCCTATGGCTACGCCACGCGCGACAATGACGACGTCTACCGGAGCGCGACGCGGCCGACGATTGCCTACAATCCGGCAAATCCGACCATGCTGCTGCCGAACGGCGCAGTGCCGACGCAGAGCTCGATCTATGCGCGCAGCTATTCGGCGTGGAGCCCCAGCCTCGGCGTGACCTTCCGGCCCGTGCCCGGCCAGACCGTCTTTGCCGCGGTCAGCCGCAGCTTCGAGCCGCCGTCACATGACGATTTGCTCGCGACGATCAACGGGACGCCGAACAGCAGCCCGGGGCGGCCGACGCCGGGCAATCCGGGGCTCGTCGCAGCAGCGTTCGCGACGCCCAATCTGAAGGCCCAGACCGCCACTACCGTTGAGGGCGGCTGGCGCGGCCGCGCCGGCATCCTGTCGTGGGACGCGGTCAGCTACTATTCCTGGGTCGACGACGAGCTGCTCAGCCTGCGCGACTCCACCGGCGCGTTGATGGCAGCGTTCAATGCCGACCGCACCACGCATCTCGGCGTCGAGCTCGGCCTCGGCGTCAGGATCGCGCAGCGGCTGACCGGCCGCGTCGCCTACACCTACCAGGACTTCCGCTTCGACAACGATCCGCTGCGCGGCAACAACCGGCTCGCCGGCGCGCCGCCGCATCTCGTCAACGCGGTCCTGCAATATCAGGCGACCGACGCCTGGAAGCTCGAAGGCGTGGTGCGCTGGAGCCCCGGCCACATGCCGGTCGACAACATGAACACGCTGTTTGCCGATCCGTTCGTGGTCGCCGATCTGCGCACCGAATACCGGATCAGCGAGCGCTTCTCGGTGTTCGGCGAGGTCACCAATCTGTTCGACGCGAACTATGCCGCATCGACCCTGATCGTCGATCAGGCGCGGCCGGACCAGGCCGCGTTCATCCCCGGCGACGGACGCGGCTATTACGGCGGCATCCGGGCGCGGTTCTAACTTGAAGGAGACTCCCATGATTGCAGACCACACGATGCCACCGGTCGAGCTGCCCGGAGGCGATCTCGACGTGGCGAAGATGCCGGGCCATTGGCTGCTGGCCCGGCTCGGCAAGCGCGTGCTGCGTCCCGGCGGACTTGGCCTGACGCGCGCGCTGCTGCACGGGCTGGTGATCGGCGCCGAAGACGATGTCGTCGAGTTTGCGCCTGGGCTCGGCGTTACCGCGCGCCTGATCCTGGCGCGAGGCCCGCGAACCTATGTCGGCGTCGAGCGCGATGCGCAGGCGGCGGCGTGGACGAGGCAGCAGCTGCCGGCGAGGCGGAACGTCTCGGTCATCGTCGGCACGGCCGATCGGACGACCTTGCCGGCAGGTTCGGCGTCGGTCGTGATCGGCGAGGCGATGCTGAGCATGCAGACCCAGGAGCAGAAGCGCCGCATCGCGGCGGAAGCGTTCCGGCTGCTTCGCCCCGGCGGACGTTACGGCATCCACGAGCTCGCCGTGACGCCGGACAATATGCCGTTCGGCCAAAGGCAGGAGATCGATCGCGCGCTCTCCGGCGCTATCCATGTCGGCGCGCGTCCGTTGTCCGGCGACGGATGGAGAGGGCTGCTGGAGAGCGTCGGCTTTCAGATCGAGGCAGTCGAATTCGCGCCGATGCATCTGTTGCGGCCGCGGCGCCTGGTGCAGGACGAGGGCCTCGTCGGCGCCTTGCGGCTCGCCAGGAATCTGTTGCTGGATCGTGCGGCGCGGCGCCGGGTGCTGGCGATGCGGCGGGTGTTCGAGCAGCATCGCGCCAATCTGGCCGCGATCCGCGTGATTGCCCGGAAGACGTGAGCGGGGTGCTCAGCCCCGCGGCGACCGCGGCGTCCGTCGTTTGGCCACATGCCGGCGCGGCGAGCGCGTCACACGCGGGCGCAGGCGGCTTGCAGCGGGACGGCGCGGCTTGGCCTGGGGCTGCGGGCCGCGGGCCAGATCCATCAGCATGCGCAGCGCCTCGACCACCGAGCGGGCGCGCACCGCGGTGCGGCCGATCGCGCCGAAGCGGTGCTCGCGGTGGATGATGCGCCCGTCGCGCGCGGCGGCGGCGAAATGCACGAGACCGACCGGCTTGCCGGGCGTCGCGCCGCCGGGGCCGGCAATGCCGGTGATGGCGACGGCGAGATCGACGCCGGCACGCTCCAGCGCGCCGACCGCCATCGCGGTCGCGGTCTCCTTGCTGACGGCACCGAAGTTCGTGAGCGTGCCGGCTTCGACGCCGAGCATCGCGCGCTTGGCGTCGTTGGAATAGGTGACGAAGCCGCGATCGATCACGTCGGAAGAGCCGGGGATGTCGGTCAGCGCGCCGGCGACGAGGCCGCCGGTGCAGGATTCAGCCGTCGCGATCGTCAGCTTGCGCATCCGGCACAGGTCGAGCAGCGAGCGGGAGAGGGCGCGTGCGTCGCTGCCGCCCATGACCTAGACGCTCCAGGGAAGACGGATGGTGGCGCTCGCGGTCGCCGCGATGCCTTCCTCGCGGCCGGTGAAGCCGAGCCGCTCGCTGGTGGTCGCCTTCACCGCGACGCGCGAGACGTCGACGCCGGAAATCTCGGCGATGCGCGCACGCATGGTGTCGCGCAGCGGGCCGATCTTCGGCCGCTCGCAGATCATGGTGACCTCGAGATTGGCAACGCGGCCGCCGCGCTGGGTGACGCGCTCGATGGCGTATTTCAGGAACTGGTCGGAGGAGGCGCCCTTCCACTTGGCATCGCTCGGCGGAAAGTGCGAACCGATGTCGCCGTCGGCGAGCGCGCCGAGGATGGCATCGACCAGCGCATGCAGGCCGACGTCGCCGTCGGAATGAGCGAGAAAACCCTTGGTGTGCGGCACGCGCACGCCGCAGAGCATGAGATGGTCGCCCTCACCGAAGGCGTGCACGTCGTAGCCCGTGCCGGTCCTGATATCGCCGAGCTGGGCCGCCAGGCGCGCTTCCTCGCGCACGAAATCCTCGGGAGTGGTGAGCTTCATATTGGCAACATCGCCTTCAAAGGTTGCAACCGTCAATCCCGCCCATTCGGCAATCGCGGCATCGTCGGTGAAATCGCTGCGGCCATCCTTCGCGGCGCGACGATGCGCTTCGAGGATGACGTCGAAACGAAAGGATTGCGGCGTCTGCGCGATTCGCAGCCGCGCACGGTCCGGCGTGCCCTCGACATTGCCGCCATCGCCGGTCAGCTTGATGGTGTCGGTGACGGGAACGGCGGGGATGGCAGCGCCGGTGCGGCTCGCCGCCTCGATCGCGCGCGAGATCAATCCTTCCGAGACGAATGGGCGGGCGGCGTCGTGGATCAGCACGATGTCGGGCTCGTGCTTGACCAGCGCCTCGAGGCCGGCAAGCACCGAGGCCTGCCGGGTCGCACCGCCATTGGTCGGCGGCTCGTGCTCGAGCCCGGCGACCGCGGCCGTGAAGATGGCGCTGTCATCAGGGTTCACCACCGGCTGCACCGCAAACACGTCGGCGTGGCGGCTGAAGGCTTCCATGGCGCGGTAGATTACGGGCACGCCGCCGATCTCGCGATATTGCTTCGGCCCACCGGCGCCCGCACGCAGTCCACGCCCGGCTGCCACGAGGACGACTGCGGTGCGTTGTGATTTCGCCATAGGACTCGAATACTCAGTTGGTGATGGAGAGTCGGGAGTGGGGTGATTGCCGCATGCCTCTAGCACGGCAGGCCCGCAAAAAAAGGGGGTTTCCCCGGATTGTTGGAAACAGCAATTTGCTGCACTGCACTTGAAAGATTTGCAGAATTGTCTAAACTGTAGGCATGACGCTTGACTGCACAAGAATTGTGCGCAAGATAGGTCATGGCAGGCGCGATGAGGCCCTGCCCAGTCAACGAGAACCCCGTGACCGGTTCGGCAGTATCCGGCTCTAAGCCGTTGAAAATAGGCGATATTGATGTCGCCACCCCGGTCTTCCTGGCACCGATGTCGGGGGTGACTGACTCGCCCGTCCGCCGGTTGGCCGCCGAGCTTGGCGCCGGTCTCGTCGTGTCCGAAATGACCGCCAGCGATGAGCTCGCGAGCGGCCACCGGATGTCCCGGTTGCGTTGCGAAGCCACCGGCATCGGCCCGCACGTGGTCCAGCTCGCCGGCTGCGAGACGCATTGGATGGCGGAGGGCGCCCGGATCGCGGAAGCCGAGGGCGCCGATATCATCGACATCAACATGGGCTGTCCGGCCCGCCACGTCACCGGCGGTCAGTCCGGCTCGGCCTTGATGCGCGACCTCGACCATGCCGTCAGCCTGATCGATGCGACCATCGCGGCGGTGAAGGTGCCGGTGACGCTGAAGATGCGGCTGGGCTGGGACGACCGCAGCCGCAACGCGCCGGAACTGGCGCGGCGCGCGGAAGCCGCCGGCGTCAAGCTCGTCACGGTGCATGGCCGCACCCGCAGCCAGTTCTACAAGGGCGAGGCCGATTGGGATGCGATCCGCGCCGTGCGCGAGGCCACCTGCCTTCCGCTCGTCGTCAACGGCGACATCACTTCCTACGAGAAAGCGCTCGCGGCGCTCGAAGCCTCCGGCGCCGACGCCGTGATGATCGGCCGCGGCGCGCAGGGCCAGCCCTGGCTGCCCGGTCAGATCGGCCGCCGCCTGCAGGGCGGGGCTGAGGAGGCTGGGCCCTCGCTGGAAACGCAGCTGCATTATGTCCGCACGCTCTATGAGGGTGTCTGCGCGCTCTACGGTCTGCGCATCGGCCTCAGGCATGCCCGCAAGCATCTGGGCTGGGCGCTCGATGTCGCAGCCGAGGTAAGCCGCGCGCCGGCCGAAAAGCTGAAATCCTGGCGCCAGAAGATCCTCACCGCGGAAGATCCGCGCCTCGTCCACCAGTCGCTGCAGGATGCCTTCGACGACTTCGGATGGAGCGCTGCTGCATGAGCTCCGCCGCTGAACATCGCCGGCCGTCCGACAGCGACGCGATCCTGGATGCCTTACCCAATCCCGTGCTCATGATCGGGCCGGACGGCAAGATCGTCGCCGCCAATATCGCGACCGAGGCCTTCTTCGACATCTCGACGCAGTTCCTGAAGCGGCAGTCGCTGAAAGAGCTGGTGCCGTTCGGCAGCCCCTTGCTGGCGCTGATCGACCAGGTGCGCTCGTCGAATTCGCCGGTCAACGAATACAAGGTCGATCTGGGCACGCCGCGCATGGGCGGCGACCGGCAGGTCGATCTGCATGTCGCGCCGCTGACCGAGCGGCCCGGCCATATCGTGGTGATGCTGCAGGAGCGCTCCATCGCCGACAAGATGGACCGCCAGCTCACCCATCGCAGCGCGGCGCGCTCGGTGATCGCGCTGGCCGCGATGCTGGCGCACGAGATCAAGAATCCGCTTTCCGGCATCCGCGGCGCGGCGCAGCTTCTCGAGCAGCAGGCCTCGTCCGAGGACCGCATGCTGACGCGCCTGATCTGCGACGAGGCCGACCGCATCGTGACGCTGGTCGACCGCATGGAGGTGTTCGGCGACGAGCGCCCCGTATTGCGCGGCCCCGTCAACATCCATTCGGTGCTCGACCACGTCAAGCGGCTGGCGCAGTCCGGCTTTGCCCGCAACATCCGCTTCATCGAGGATTACGATCCCTCGCTGCCGCCGGTGCTGGCGAACCAGGACCAGTTGATCCAGGTGTTCCTCAATCTCGTGAAGAACGCCGCAGAAGCCCTGATCGACATCCCTGACGCCGAGATCCAGCTCACCACCGCGTTCCGCCCCGGCGTGCGCCTGTCAGTCCCCGGTCAAAAATCCCGGGTATCCTTGCCGCTCGAATTCTGCGTGAAGGACAACGGACCAGGCGTGCCGGACGATCTTCTGCCCAACCTGTTCGATCCCTTCGTGACCACCAAGCAGACCGGCTCGGGCCTGGGCCTTGCGCTGGTCGCCAAGATCGTCGGCGATCACGGGGGCATCATCGAATGCGAATCTCAGCCGCGCAAGACCACCTTCCGCGTGCTGATGCCGATGTATTCCACATCGGTGAAACATGCCGATCAAAGCAGTCGCGCCGACTCTGCCGGGAAGCCGTCGCCTGCGTCACAGGGGGCGAAATGAGGATTAACGATGCCCGCAGGTAGCATTCTCGTAGCAGATGACGATACCGCCATCCGCACCGTTCTCAATCAGGCACTGTCCCGCGCCGGCTACGAAGTGCGGCTGACCGGCAATGCCGCAACGCTGTGGCGCTGGGTCAGCCAGGGGGAGGGCGATCTCGTCATCACCGACGTGGTGATGCCGGACGAAAACGCCTTCGACCTCTTGCCGCGGATCAAGAAGATGCGGCCGAATCTGCCCGTCATCGTCATGAGCGCGCAGAACACCTTCATGACGGCGATCCGCGCCTCCGAGCGCGGGGCGTACGAATATCTGCCGAAGCCGTTCGACCTGAAGGAGCTGATTGCCATCGTCGGCCGCGCGCTGGCCGAGCCGAAGGAGCGGGTCTCGACCCCCGATGAGGACGCCGAGATGGAGGCGATCCCGCTGGTCGGCCGCTCTCCGGCGATGCAGGAAATCTACCGCGTGCTGGCGCGGCTGATGCAGACCGATCTCACCGTGATGATCACGGGCGAGTCCGGCACCGGCAAGGAACTGGTGGCGCGCGCGCTGCACGATTACGGCAAGCGCCGCAACGGCCCGTTCGTCGCGGTCAACATGGCGGCGATCCCGCGCGACCTCATCGAATCCGAACTGTTCGGCCATGAACGCGGGGCCTTCACCGGCGCCAACACGCGCGCCTCCGGCCGGTTCGAGCAGGCCGAGGGCGGCACGCTGTTTCTCGACGAAATCGGCGACATGCCGATGGAGGCGCAGACGCGATTGCTGCGCGTGCTGCAGCAGGGCGAATACACCACCGTCGGCGGCCGCACCCCGATCAAGACCGATGTGCGTATCGTCGCGGCCTCCAACAAGGATCTGCGCGTCCTGATCCAGCAGGGCCTGTTCCGGGAAGATTTGTTCTTCCGCCTCAACGTCGTGCCGCTGCGGCTGCCGCCGCTCCGCGAGCGCATCGAGGATTTGCCCGATCTCATCCGTCACTTCTTCGCGCTGGCCGAGAAGGACGGCCTGCCACCCAAGAAGCTCGACGTGCTGGCGCTGGAGCGGCTGAAGCAGCACCGCTGGCCCGGCAACGTCCGCGAGCTGGAAAACCTCGCCCGGCGCCTCGCCGCGCTCTATCCGCAGGACGTGATCACGGCTTCCGTCATCGATGGCGAGCTCGCGCCGCCCTCGGTCAGCCCGGGCGCCGCGGTCCAGCAGGGCGTCGACAATCTCGGCGGCGCAGTGGAGGCCTATCTGTCCTCGCACTTCCAGGGCTTTCCCAACGGCGTGCCGCCGCCCGGCCTCTATCACCGCATCCTCAAGGAGATCGAGGTGCCGCTGCTCACGGCCGCGCTCGCCGCCACCCGCGGCAACCAGATCCGCGCCGCCGACCTGCTCGGCCTCAACCGCAACACGCTGCGCAAGAAGATCCGGGATCTCGACATCCAGGTCTATCGGAGCGGGGGCTAGTTCCCTCGCGACAAACGCTAAACGCGTTTACGCGGACGGTGGCTCAGCTCCCCCTACCAAAGCGGAGCTGAGCCTGTCCGGATCGCGCTGGCCGTTTTGGCTGACGCGGTGAGCAGAAGTCGGAATGGGGCCGAAATGTTCCGCGGTCACACATGTTCCGCGGTCACACAAGGGTGAGGCATTCAGTCGCCCGCGACCGCGATCCATCACCTGAACAGTCGCTCGGTCGACGGCATCAGGCGCGCTACGTCTGTCGTCGGCTCCTGCAGACCAGGACCGTTGACCAGCAGATCGGACGCCACGATCAGCAGCAGAACGGCAGAAACCATTATCGCGAGGAAGAACCTATCCATGCCATGTCAAGCCCGAATGGCCGGAAACAGTTCCCCCGTCTGACATTATCGATCTACCTCTAGAAGGTTCCAAGATCTGGCGTCCCGCTATGCCGGAAACCGCTGACCGTTGACCTATGTCAACGTCGCCGGTGACATCTCTCCTTGAGTGGCCTCGCACACAACGAGGTCAGATTGCGATGGAAAATCTGAAGCCGTCTGCCGGTCCCATGTCGGAGTTAGTCGCCTCCGCCGTGGAGTATCTGGTCGATGCCGGACAGCGGAGCGTGTTGTTTCTGGACATCATGCGCCAGCGCGGCGACCGATATCGCGAGCACCTCGCGCTGACCGCGCCGCATGTGCTGCAATATGCCGCCGAGTTGATCACGGACGGCCGCAAACTCGACGAGCCTGTCAACTACGCGCTCGTACGCATCATCCCGCCCAAGAATGTCGCGATCGACATGAGGCGGCGGCCGTTCGTCGTCGTCGATCCGCGCGCCGGCCATGGTCCCGGCATCGGCGGCTTCAAGGCGGACAGCGAAATCGGTGTCGCGATGCAGGCGGGACATCCCTGCTACTTCATCGGGTTTCTGCCCGAACCCATGCCCGGCCAGACGATCGAGCGCATTGCGCGAGCCGAAGCGAAGTTTCTTGAAACTGTCATCAGCCGTCACCCCGACGCCGACGGCAAGCCTTGCGTCATCGGCAATTGTCAGGCCGGCTGGGCGATCATGATCCTGGCGTCGCTACGGCCGGAGCTGTTCGGACCGCTGATCATCGCCGGCGCGCCGCTCGCTTATTGGGCGGGCGTGCATGGCAAATATCCGATGCGCTATTCCGGCGGCCTCTTGGGCGGAAGCTGGCTGACGGCGCTGACGAGCGATCTCGGTGCCGGCAAGTTCGACGGCGCCTGGCTGGTGCAGAATTTCGAGAACCAGAACCCCTCGAACACGCTCTGGACCAAGCAATACAACGTCTATTCCAAAGTCGACACCGAGGCCGAGCGCTATCTCGACTTCGAACGCTGGTGGGGCGGGCACGTCAATCTCAACGCCGAGGAGATCCAGTTCATCGTCGATGAGCTGTTCATCGGCAACAACCTCGCCGCCGGCCGGATCGAAATGTCGGACGGGGAGAAGGTCGACCTGCGCAATATCCGCTCGCCGATCGTGGTGTTCTGCTCCAAGGGCGACAACGTCACCCCGCCGCAGCAGGCGCTGGACTGGATTTGCGACTGCTACGCCGACGTCAATGAGATCAGGGCATATGGCCAGACCATCGTTTACACCATCCACGAAAGCATCGGTCATCTCGGGATCTTCGTGTCCGGAGGCGTTGCCAAGAAAGAGCATTCCGAGTTCTCCAGCAACATCGATCTGATCGACGTGCTCCCGCCCGGGCTCTACGAGGCGACGTTCGAGGCGAGGGGCAGCGAGACGCTCAACGCCGACCTTGCAACGGGACAATGGGTAATGCGTTGCGAGGCCCGTACGCTCGACGACATCCGGGCCATGGGTGGCAATTCCCCCGAGGATGAGCGGCGGTTCGCCACCGCCAAGCGCATCTCGGAGCTCAATCTTGCAGCCTATCAGAAATTCGTGCAGCCCTGGATCAAGAAGATGGTGACGCCACAGGCGGCCAACTGGGCGCGCGAGATGCATCCGCTACGCATGCAATATGAGGCTTTCAGCAGTCAGAATCCATGGATGTCCATGGTGAAGGCGGCGGCCGATCGCGCCGAAGAGAAGCGCAGGCCGGTGTCGCAAGACAATCCGTTCCTGGCCTTCCAGGAGCATGTGTCGAAGCAGATTGTGCATGCGCTCGACAGCTGGCGCGATGCCCAGGAGGCGCTGAGCGAGACCGTCTTCCTCAACGTCTATGGCTCACCTGCGCTCCAGGCCGCTGTCGGCATCGACCCCAACGCCGAGTCAACGCGGCGCCGTGAGATGTCGGACGAGCATCGCGCCATGCTCGAAAGCAGGATTGCGGAGTTGAGGGCGAAGATTGGTGACGGTGGCCTGCGGGAGGCTGCTATCCGCGCGCTGCTCTATGTCGGCTCCGCGCGCGGCATGGTGGACGAGCGCAGCATCGAGGCGCTGCGCCAGGTTAGGCGCGACCATGCCGGCTCCCGGATGACCCTGTCCGCATTCAAGATGCTGGTACGCGAGCAGTTCTTCATGCTGCTGCTCGACCGCGAGGGCGCCTTGGCGGCCATTCCAAGGTTGTTGCCCGAGGACATGAACCAGCGGCGCGCGGCCTTCGAGGCGATGTGCGAGGTGCTCTCGGCAAGCGCGGACATCACCGGCGAGCGCGCCAATCGCCTGAGGCGAGTCGCCGAGTTATTTGGCCTGGACGGAGAGGGCGAGATGACGTCGAACGTCGCGCCATTCGATCCCCAGGCAAGAGCGTCGTAGCGTGGTTGACGAAAGCGGGAGTGACCTGATGTCGACCGATATGACGCACGAAACCGGCGGCAAGTACGACCGGCTAATCGCGGCGGCGAGGGCTGCGCCTCCGACACCGACGGTCGTCGTGCACCCCTGCGACGAGACCTCGCTACGCGGGGCGGTCGACAGCGCCAGCGCGGGGATCATTCGACCGATCCTGGTCGGGCCGGAAGGGAAGATCAGAGACACCGCCGCGAGGTTCGATCTGGACGTATCAAGCTTCGAGATCGTGGATGCCGCCCATAGTGACGACGCCGCGGCCAAGGGCGTCGAGCTCATCCATGCCGCCAGAGGCGAGCTGTTGATGAAGGGCAGCCTTCACACCGACGAGTTGATGCGCGCGGTCACGGCAAAGACCGGCGGCCTGCGCACGGATCGGCGCATCAGCCATGTCTTCGTCATGGATGTCCCGGCCTATGCCGAGACGATTTTCGTCACCGACGCCGCGATCAACATCTTTCCCGATCTCGATGCCAAGCGCGACATCATCCAGAACGCGATCGATCTCTACAATCACGCCGGGTTTGGCCAAACGCCGCGCGTGGCGATCCTGTCGGCGGTCGAGACCGTGACGTCCAAAATTCCCTCGACCATCGAAGCCGCCGCCCTGTGCAAGATGGCCGATCGCGGCCAGATCAGCGGCGGCGTGCTCGACGGTCCCCTGGCGTTCGACAACGCCATCGACCCGGAAGCGGCACGCATCAAGGGCATCGAGTCCGAGGTCGCCGGCCGCGCACAGATCCTGGTCGTTCCAGATCTGGAGTCCGGCAACATGCTGGCCAAGAATCTCGCCTATTTCGCCAAGGCGGATGGTGCCGGCATTGTTCTTGGCGCGCGGGTACCCGTCGTCCTGACGTCGCGCGCCGATACACCGCGTGCGCGCATGGCCTCGTGTGCGGTGGCGGCGCTCTACGCGCGCGCCCGGCGCCAGAAGGCGCCGTCAGTGGCCGCGTGATCGCCATGGACACGATCCTGGTCGTCAATGCCGGCTCTTCGAGCGTCAAGTTTCAGGTCTATTCGGCGTTGGGCGACGGTGCGCTCCGGCGTCAGATCAAGGGACAAATGGATGGCATCGGCAGCCGCCCGCGCCTGCGCGCCAGCGGTGCGAGCGGCGATGCGCTGGCCGATCGCGCCTATTCGGTTGAAGCTGTGCCCGATGTGCCCGCCGCCATGTCGGTTGCCGGCAACTGGCTGCGCGACGAGCTTCTGATTACGCCGATCGCGGTCGGTCATCGCGTCGTTCATGGCGGGCCGGACCATGTCCGCCCGGTCCTGATCGACCACGGCGTCGTCTCCCGCCTCGAACGCCTTGTCAACTTGGCGCCGCTGCATCAGCCGCACAATCTCGCGCCGATCCGCTCGCTGCTCGCGAATTTCCCTGGGCTGCCGCAGGTGGCGTGCTTCGACACGGCATTTCACCGCACGCATGATCTCGTCGCCGATCACTATGCGATTCCGCAGCAGCTCTATGCCGAGGGTGTGCGGCGCTACGGTTTTCACGGGCTCTCCTACGAATACATCGCCCGGACGCTGCCCGGTGTGGCGCCTGAGATCGCCAAGGGGCGGGTCATCGTTGCCCATCTCGGCAGCGGCGCCTCGATGTGCGCGATCAAGGAGGGACGCAGCGTCGAGAGTACCATGGGCTTCACGGCGCTCGACGGGCTGCCGATGGGAACGCGTCCGGGGCAGATCGATCCCGGGGTCATCCTCTATCTCATCGCCGAGAAGGGCATGCCGGCCGCGAAGGTGCAGGACTTTCTCTATCGGGACTGCGGTCTGAAGGGGCTTTCCGGCGTCAGCAACGACATGCGCGAGCTGGAAGCGAGCACCGATCCGCGTGCGCGGCTCGCAATCGACCATTTCGTCTATCGGATCGGCCTCAACGCGGGCATGCTGGCCGCGGCCTTGCAGGGCCTGGATGCCTTCGTCTTCACTGCCGGTATCGGGGAGAACTCGGTATCGATCCGCGCACGTATCGCCGAGCAGCTCGGTTGGCTCGGCGTCCGCCTTGATGCCGGTGAGAACGCCCGCCATGCGCCCCTGATCTCGGCAGCCGACAGCCGCGTCCCCGTCTACGTCATTCCGACCGACGAGGAGCTGATGATCGCACAGCACACGCTATCGCTATTGATGGACGGTCAGTTGATCAACACGAGACCTAAGAGGGTGTCATGATCCCAGTATTTCCGGACAGCAAGGTGGCCCTGAAGGGAAAGAAGGGACTGATCGTCGGCATCGCCAACGACCAGTCGATCGCCTGGGGATGTGCGCGCGCGTTTCGTGCACTGGGGGCTGATCTCGCGGTGACCTATCTGAACGACCGCGCCAAAAAGCATGTCGAGCCGCTGGCGCAGGCGCTGGAAGCGCCGATCTTCATGCCGCTGGACGTGATGGCCGAAGGGCAGACCGAGGCGGTGTTCAAGCGCATCGCGTCGGAATGGGGGCAGCTCGATTTCATGCTTCATTCCATCGCCTTCTCGCCGAAGGAAGCGCTGCACGGCCGTGTCGTCGACGTCGGCCGTGACGGCTTCCTCAAGACCATGGATGTCTCATGCTGGTCGTTCTTGCGGATGGCTCATCTCGCCGAGCCGCTGATGAAGAACGGCGGCACGCTTTTCACCATGACCTATTACGGCAGCCAGATGGTGGTGGAGAATTACAACGTGATGGGTGTCGCGAAAGCCGCGCTGGAAGCCTCGGTCCGCTATATCGCCGCGGAGCTCGGCCCGAAGGGCATTCGCGTGCACGCGATCTCGCCGGGCCCGCTGGCCACCCGCGCGGCTTCGGGGATTCCCGAGTTCGATGAGCTCATGGACAAGGCGCAGTCGAAGGCGCCGGCGCGCAGTCTCGTCAGCATCGACGATGTCGGGAACGCCACCGCGTTCCTCGCGCTCGACGGCGCCAAGCTGATCACGGGCGGCGTGCTCTATATCGACGGCGGCTATCACATCATCGATTGAGGCCGCCGACGGATCAGACGTTCATTTCCGGGACGTTGTCGGGAAGAGCCAGCTCGGCTTCCGTGAGCGCCATGACGTCGCCGACACTGCCCCCGGGCGCGGTCTCCAGCAGCGTCGCCCTGCCGCCGGAGAAGCCGATCACGGCCATGTCCGTGACGACGAGATCGACCGACCGCGCCGAGGTCAGGGGCAGGGTGCATTGGGCGACGATCTTCGACTTGCCCCTGGCCGCATGCTGCATGGCGACGATGACGCGCCTGGCGCCGCTGACGAGGTCCATCGCCCCGCCCATGCCGGGCACCATCTTGCCGGGGATCATCCAGTTGGCGAGGCGGCCCTGCGCGTCGACTTGGAGGCCGCCGAGCACGGCACAAGATCGACCTTGATCTCGTTCGTCAGCATCTGCTGCTGGGCCTTGGGATTGAGCCCGACATGCGTCGCGGTCAGACGCGACACGAGCGATGCGTCAAACAACTTGCCGACGCCTTTGCCCGGCAGTGCGGCATCGTTGCAGATCGCCGACAATCCGGTCTTCTGCTGCCGGACCATTTCATCGAGCAAGCGCTCCGGTGTTCCAATACCCATGAAGCCGCCGACATCACGCTGGCGCCAGCGGGAATCATCGCAACGGCTTCTTCAACGGCCACAGCCTTCATGGGTGGAACTCCGGTCGGGCATGAGCCACGCGCACTCTTGATCTGCGTCAAGGCTCGCCCTCGTTCGCGAATGACGATGCCGGTGCCACGCGCCGCGCCAGAGCTGTGGATGCGCCGGTCCGCCGCGGCGGGGGCGCCGCGGAATTGTCGCAATTCGGCAACAATGTGGTACGAATACATCAGTATCCGCCCATCGCGGACCCGTTTTCAGCACCACCATTGCCGGAATGACCAGCGCAGACACCTCGGCCGCACACTTTGACACGACACCAGCGGAAGAGCCCCGGCGTTGGTCGGCGCGGCGCTGGCTGGCGCCCTTTGCCGTGGCGCTGGCGCTGCTCTCGGCCTTCCTGACCTTCCTGGTTCTGACCGGCCTGACCACGATCGAGCCGACGCCGGCGGTGGTCCGCTCGATCTACCTGACCAACGCGGCCACGATCCTGTTGCTGGTCGGGATCATCATCCGCGAGCTCTGGCAGCTGATTCTGGCGCGGCGGCGGGGCAGGGCGGCGGCGCGGCTCCATGTCCAGATCGTCAGCCTGTTCTCGATCGTGGCGGTGCTGCCGGCGGTGCTGGTCGCCGTCGTCGCCAACGTCACCATCGAACGCGGCCTCGACCGGCTGTTCTCCGGCCCGACCAAAGAGGTGATCCAGAATTCGCTGACGATCGCGCGGGCCTATATGCAGGACCATGCGCAGCTGATCCGCGGCGACATTCTCGGCATGGCCAACGACATCGCGCATGCCCGGCCGCTCTACGACCAGGATCGCCGCTCGTTCCGGGAGATGCTGAGCGCCAGCGCCAGTTCCCGCAACCTGCCGGGCGCGATGATCATCGACAAGAACACCAACATCCTGGAATCCGCCGACACCGGCATGCGGCTCGCCTATTCGCCGCCCGCGTCCGACTTCCTCAGCAACGTCAACGAGTCAGAGCCCGAGATCGCGGTCCTTCCCGATGCGAGCTTCGTGGCCGCGGTGATCCGGCTGCGCGCCTTCAGCGACACCTTCCTCTATGTCGCCCGTCCGCTTGATCCGAACGTCGTCAATCAGCTCAAGCAGACCGAGGTCAGCGTCGCCGAATACGCCCAGATCGAGTCGCGCCGGCTCGGCATCCAGGTTGCCTTTGCGCTGATGTTCGCCGTGATCGCGCTGACCATCCTGATGGCCTCGGTGCTGATCGGCCTGAACTTCGCCAATTCACTGGTCTCGCCGATCCGGCGGCTGATGAACGCGGCCCACACGGTCTCGACCGGCGACCTCCATGTCCAGGTGCCGGTGCACCAGTCGGAAGGCGATCTCGCGCAGTTAGGCGAGACCTTCAACAAGATGACGCAGGAGTTGCGCAGCCAGCGCGATGAGCTCGTCAACGCCAGCGACCTGATCGACAGCCGCCGTCGCTTCATCGAAGCGGTGCTGTCCTCCGCAAGCGCCGGCATCATCGGCGTCGATGCTTCCGGCAGCGTCGGCATTTTGAACCGCTCGGCCGAGAAGCTGATCGGGCACTCCGAGGCGGAGACGCTCGGTCATCCGCTCTCCGACGTGCTGCCCGAGCTGGACGAGATGATGAAGGCGGCGCGGGAAGGGAGCCAGCGTCTGGTGCAGGGCCAGATCACGATCACCCGCGACGGCACCGAGCGCAATCTCTCGGTCCGCGTCAGCGCCGAGAAGAACCAGCCGCATGACAGCTACATCATCACGCTCGACGACATCACCGAGCTGGTCTCGGCGCAGCGTACCTCGGCCTGGGGCGACGTGGCGCGCCGCATCGCGCATGAGATCAAGAATCCGCTGACGCCGATCCAGCTTTCGGCCGAGCGAATTCGCCGCAAGTTCGGCAAGGGCATCACCGAGGCCAAGGACAAGCAGATCTTCGAGCAGTGCACCGACACCATCGTGCGCCAGGTCGACGACATCAGGCGCATGGTCGACGAGTTCTCGCGCTTTGCGCGGATGCCGAAGCCGGTGATGGAAGGCGAGGACGTCGCCGATACCGTGCGGCAGGCCGTGTTCCTGATGAAGGTCGCCCATCCCGAGATCGATATCGAGGCCGAATTCAAAGACGATCCGCTCCGCGCGCAGTTCGACCGGCGGCTGATCTCGCAGGCCGTCACCAACATCGTCAAGAACGCCACCGAGGCGATCGAGCAGGTCCCGCCGGAGGAGCTGGGCAAAGGCCGCATCGACGTGGTCGTGTCGCGCGAGGGCGAGGACGTTCTGATCGACGTCATCGACAATGGCATCGGCCTACCCAAGGTCGCGCGCTCGCGGCTGCTCGAGCCCTATGTCACGACGCGTGCCAAAGGCACCGGCCTTGGCCTTGCGATCGTCGGCCGCGTGCTGGAAGACCATGGCGGGCGCATCGAGCTGAAGGATGCTTCCGACTTCCGCGAGGGCCAGCGCGGCGCCTGGATGCGGATGCGCTTCGCAGTCTCCGGCCAGCCGGCGAAGTCCGAGGGAGCCGAGCAGGCCCCGGCGGCCGCGGTCAAGGACGCAACCGGCGAAGAGGCCGGCGCTCCTGTCAAGGACCCGGCGCAGGAAACAAAAGAGCTGGCGGCCGAAACCAAAGAGGCCGCTGAAAAGACCAATGATTCAACGAAAATCGAAGCCTCAACAGGCAGCTGACAAGACAGGGCGCGACCCATGGCAAGTGAAATTCTGATTGTCGATGATGAGGCCGATATTCGGGATCTCGTCGCAGGCATTCTCGAGGACGAGGGTTTTGTCACGCGGACTGCGCGCGACAGCGACTCTGCACTGGCTGAAATCGCCAACCGGCGGCCGCATCTGGTGTTCCTCGACATCTGGCTGCAGGGCTCCAAGCTCGACGGCTTGCAGCTCCTGGAGCAGGTCAAGAAGGACAATGCCGACCTGCCGGTCGTGATGATCTCCGGCCACGGCAACATCGAGACCGCGGTGGCCGCGATCAAGCGCGGCGCCTACGACTTCATCGAGAAGCCGTTCAAGGCCGACCGGCTGATCCTGGTCGCAACCAGGGCGCTGGAGAACTCGCGGCTCAAGCGCGAGGTCAAGGAGCTGAAGCAGCTGGCGCCGAGCGCAAGCCAGCTCGTCGGCCGCTCGCCGAGCATGAACCAGCTGCGCCAGACCATCGAGCGCGCGGCCAAGGCCAACAGCCGCATCCTGATCGTCGGCCCCGCCGGCGCCGGCAAGGAATTGACGGCGCGCACGTTGCATACGGCCTCGGGCCGCGCCGACGGTCCCTTCGTCGTCATCAACGCCGCCGCGATCACGCCCGAGCGCATGGAGCACGAGCTGTTCGGCGTGGAGCAGTCCAACGGCGAACAGGCGCGCAAGCCCGGCGCGCTCGAGGAAGCCCATGGCGGCACGCTGTTCATCGACGAGATCGCGGACATGCCGCGTGAGACCCAGAACAAGATCCTGCGGGTGCTGGTGGAGCAATCGTTCCAGCGCGTCGGCGGCACCGCCAAGGTGCAGGTCGACGTCCGCATCATCTCCTCGACCGCGCGCAATCTCGAAGAGGAGATTGCGGCCGGCCATTTCCGCGAGGACCTCTATCATCGCCTCTCGGTGGTGCCGATCCGCGTGCCTGCGCTGTCGGAGCGGCGCGAGGACATCCCGGAACTGATCGACTATTTCATGGAGCAGATCTCGGCCGGTAGCGGCCTGCCCAAGCGGCAGATCGGCCAGGACGCGATGGCGGTGCTGCAATCGCATGTCTGGCCGGGCAATGTGCGCCAGCTCCGCAACAACGTTGAAAGAGTCATGATTCTCGCCGCCGGTGGACCGGAGGTCATCATCACGGCCGACATGTTGCCGCAGGACGTCGGCTCCATGGTGCCGGCGATGCCGACCAGCAACAATGGCGAGCACATCATGGGCCTGCCGCTGCGCGAGGCGCGCGAGGTGTTCGAGCGCGACTATTTGATTGCACAGATCAGCCGTTTTTCAGGAAATATTTCTCGCACAGCCGAGTTCGTTGGCATGGAACGGTCGGCGCTGCATCGAAAGTTGAAAGCGCTCGGTGTCGGCTAGCGCGTGCTGGTGCGAAGCGGGTACCGGTTCGCACTGGGAAAACGTCGTCAGAACAAGATCTAACGCCGCGACGTTGCGGCGACACCTTTGAATAAAACGAGGAAATTCATCGATTTCCGTAGTTTTTCGGGGCAATACGGCGCCCGCTGCCGCGTGAAGCGGCTTGCCTAATAGGTCCACCTGTCCTCTAATTGCACAGCTGTTCCTTCCGAGGGGGATCTCATGAGGAACGGCAACCGGGAGAGGCTCCGAACTTCACAAAGAGAGCCGCAACCGGCGCAATAAAAAGAAACTCAAAGCGAGAAAAAAACAATGGCGGCAGACCGCGCACAAAACCTACAGGACACCTTCCTTAATCACGTTCGCAAAACCAAGACGCCACTGACGATCTTTCTGGTCAACGGAGTGAAGCTCCAGGGCATCGTGACCTGGTTCGACAATTTCTGTCTACTGCTTCGGCGCGACGGTCATTCGCAGCTCGTCTACAAGCATGCGATCTCGACCATCATGCCGGGTGCGCCGATCCAGTTGTTCGAAGGCGGCGAGGATCAGCCGGCTTGAGAGTGATCTGATTGGAACCCCGGAATTTCGACGGGGATGCCGACCGTCCGCGGTCGGCAGGGGCTAAGCAGACGGGGCGGGTGCTTGTCATCGGCCCCTATTTGCGGGTGCGCGCAGGCGGTGCCGACGCGCAATCGGAGACTCATATCCAGCGCAACGCCGAGGCCCGGCTCGATGAAGCCGCCGGCCTCGCGCGTGCGATTGATCTCGTTATTGCCGACGCCATCGTCGCGCCCATCAGCCAGATCCGCCCCGCGACCTATATCGGCAAGGGCAAGGTCGAAGAGATCGCGGCGCTGGCCAAGAGCCTCGACGTCGAGCTCGTGGTGATGGACTGCGCGCTGGCGCCGATCCAGCAGCGTAATCTCGAGAAGGAATTGCACGCCAAGGTGCTCGACCGCACCGGCCTCATCCTGGAAATCTTCGGCCGCCGCGCCAAGACCAAGGAAGGCTCGCTCCAGGTCGAGCTCGCGCATCTCAACTACCAGCGCTCACGCCTGGTGCGCTCATGGACCCATTTGGAGCGCCAGCGCGGCGGCTTCGGTTTCATGGGCGGTCCCGGCGAGACCCAGATCGAAGCCGACCGCCGCCTGATCCAGGAGCGCATCTCCAAGCTCGAGGGCGAGTTGAAGAAGGTGCAGGCGACGCGGCGGCTGCATCGTGCCGGCCGCCAGCGCGTGCCATATCGCGTCGTCGCGCTGGTCGGCTACACCAATGCCGGCAAGTCGACGCTGTTCAACCGCCTGACGCGTGCCGACGTGCAGGCCGCCGACATGCTGTTCGCAACCCTCGACCCCACGCTGCGCGCACTCAACCTGCCGCACGGCGGCAAGGCGATGCTGTCGGACACCGTCGGTTTCATCTCCAACCTGCCGACCCAGCTCGTCGCCGCCTTCCGCGCCACGCTGGAGGAGGTGCTGGAGGCCGATGTCATCCTGCATGTGCGCGACATATCCCATGAAGATGCCGAGGCGCAGCAGAGCGACGTCGACGCCGTGCTGCGCCAGCTCGGCATCAACCCCGATGATTCCGGCCGCATTATCGAGGTCTGGAACAAGATCGACCGCTACGATTCCGAGCAGCGCGAAGAGCTCCTGAACATCGCCGCACGCAGGCCGGAGGATCATCCGGCGATGCTCGTCTCCGCCGTGTCGGGCGAGGGCGTCGACGCGCTGCTCGCCGCGATCGAGCAGCGGTTAGCAGCCAAGCGCACCACGCTCGACCTCTCGATCGACGCCGCCGACGGCGCCGGCATCAGCTGGCTGCACCGCAATGCCGAGGTGCTGGCGAAAGAGCTGCACGACGGCCGTTTTGATATGACCGTGCGGGTGGACGAGACCAAGCGGGACATCGTGGTGTCGCGGTTTGATGCGGTGCCGCGCCTTCCTGCGTAACAGCTGTCGTCTCGGACAAACGCAGCCCTCGTAGGGTGGGCAAAGGCGCGTGAGCGCCGTGCCCACCATTTGCCCGTTGTTGAAAGGCGTGGGCACGGCGCGCGAAGTGCGCGCCTTTGCCCACCCTACGAATTGTCCTTCGCCAGGACGACAGCAGAATTAGCGGCTCGCTTCCTTGCGCCGTTCCTGCGCCGATTGCTCATCACCCTTCGCCGCATTCCACAGCGCGTCCATCTCCGCCAGCGAGGCCTGCTCCAGCGTGCGGCCCTGCGCTTCCAGCGCCCGCTCGATATAGGCAAAGCGCCGCTCGAATTTTGCGTTGGTCGCACGCAATGCGGCCTCCGGATCGGCGTCGACATGGCGGGCGAGGTTGACGAGGGCGAACATCAGGTCGCCGGTCTCTTCCGCAATCTCCTGCTTGTCGTTGCGGTCGAGCGCAGCCTCGATCTCGTCGGCTTCCTCGCGGATCTTTTGCAGCACCGCCCGCGGGTCGTTCCAGTCGAAGCCGACGGTGGAGGCCTTGCGCTGCAGCTCCATGGCGCGCGTCAGCGCGGGCTGGCCGGCCTTCACGCCTGACAGCAGCGATTTGTGCGTCGGCACCTGCTCCGGCGGCCGGCGCGCGGCGCGCTCGGCCTTCTCCTCGGCCTTGATGCGGTCCCAGACTTCCTTGACGTGGGAGGAGGCGAGATTGCCGTCCTTGTCAGCGAAGACGTGGGGATGGCGCCGGATCATTTTCCGGGTGATGGCTTCGACGACGTCGCCGAACGCAAAAGCATTCTGCTCCGAGGCCATCTGGGCGTGGAACACGACCTGCAACAGCAGATCGCCGAGCTCCTCGCGGAGATCGTCGAGATCGCCCCGCGTGATGGCGTCGACCACCTCATAGGCCTCCTCGATCGTGTAGGGCGCGATGGTCGCAAAATCCTGCTCGAGGTCCCAGGGGCAGCCGGTCACCGGCGTGCGCAGCGCCGCCATGATCTCGATCAGGCGGGAAATGTCGCGGGAAGGGGTCATTGCGGGGCGCTCTCCTGGCTCCAAAACCTTATGCCAAAAGCGGCCCGCCGTTCCCAGCGCGGCGGGGCGGAACAGGCCGATTTCCACCGATTGGCGGGCCGCGTCTGCAGTGCTAAAGCGCGGGCCATGAGTGACGCATTTTCATCACAAACCGCGCTGGTGCTGTTTTCCGGCGGCCAGGATTCCACGACCTGCCTCGCCTGGGCGCTGAGCCGTTTTTCGCGCGTGGAGACTCTGGGGTTCGACTACGGCCAGCGCCATGCCATTGAGCTGGCCTGCCGTGAGCGGCTGTTCGACGGGGTGAAGGCGCTGCGCGCCGATTGGGCCGCGAAGCTCGGCGAGAGCCATACGCTGTCGATCCCGACGCTGGCCGCGGTGTCCGAGACCGCGCTGACGCGTGACGTCGCGATCGCGATGGGCGCCGACGGCCTGCCGAATACGTTCGTGCCCGGCCGCAACCTGGTGTTCCTGACTTTTGCGGCGGCGCTGGCCTACCGGCGCGGCATCACCCACATCGTCGGCGGCATGTGCGAGACCGATTATTCCGGCTATCCCGATTGCCGCGACGACACCATCCGCGCCATGCAGGCCGCGCTGTCGCTCGGCATGGCCAGACAATTCGAGCTGCACACGCCGTTGATGTGGATCGACAAGGCCGCGACGTGGAAGCTGGCGCAGGATCTCGGCGGCGACGGGCTGGTCGATCTGATCCGCGAGCACTCCCACACCTGCTATCTCGGCGAACGCGGCGCGCAGCATGATTGGGGTTATGGGTGCGGGGAATGCCCGGCATGCAGCCTGCGGGCGAAGGGCTGGCGGGAGTTCGTGGTGGGGCGCAAATAGCGCTCCGATCTCCGCTGTCATTCCCCGCGAAGGCGGGGAATCCAGTACGCTGCGGCTTCTCCGTATCCCTCCAGCGTCTCTGGAATACTGGATCACCCGCCTTCGCGGGTGATGACAGTGCTGGATGGAGCAGCAGCGCCCACAGAACATTGCGCCAATTGACTACCCCGCAAAATCCTCCGGCTTAAGCTCAATTGGCTTGCCGTGTGGCGTCCTATCCGCCGCGTGGTCCCAGGCATCGCGGTAGCGATGCAGCGTCTCCGTCGAGGCGACACCCTTGCGTGCGACCAGACCCTCCAGCGTGGCGAGCCAGTGCAGATAGTAGGTCTCGCCCGTATCAGGATCGCCGGCGGCCTGCGCGCGCTTGATCTCGTCGGCCAGGCTGGCTGCCCATTCCGGCCAGGTGAACACGCCGCGCTCGTGCAGGCTCAACGCCATCGCGAATGCATGCGCTTCCCAGGGCGCGCGGAACACCGGGCCGTCGTCATCGCGGGGAATGCTGGGTATGGCCGCGGTGGCTGCGGCAGCAGCGGTACCACTCATTGCGCCGGATCCAGATAGGGCTCGAACGCGTCGATCGAGACCTTCAAGGTGGGATCACCATCCTCGCCCCAGAGATCGCGGCCCTCAAACACCACCGTGTAAAGCCATTGCGGGTTCTCGCCGAGCTCCATCGCCGCCGAATCCGGAAACACGTGGCAGCCATGGTTCAACTCGACCACGCCGACATGGCCGCGCACATAGCGCGGCAGCCGCGTGTGCGTGGCCGGATGGATGTTCTTGGCGCGCACGCGATCGCCGATGTTGAATTTTGCCGGCGCCGGGGCAGGGCGGGCGAACTTGCCGCGCACCATCACGCGCTCGACATTGGCGAGATCGAACCTGCCGTGCTTGAGCGCCTTTGCCGGCTGCATCGCGTGGCCGGCGGCGACCTCCTCTCTTGTGAGGTAGCCTTTCTCGATCAGCATCTCTTCGAGCCCGAGAAACCACTTCTTGTAGTAGGAGCTCGACAGATAGACGTGCGGAGGCAACGTCTCGCGATAGAAGCGCGAGGTGTCGATGTTGAAGGCGCCGGCCGCGCCCATCGCGCGCACCATCGCCAGTACGCGGGACTCCCACTCCTCATGGAACATCGGCTCGTTCGGCTCCGGCTCGACCTTGCCGAAACCGTCCATGCCGCCCATGTCGTGCACGCCGTTCATGACGGCGCTCCCGGCGATTTGGGAAAGCCGGTGCCGATCATGGAATCGCGCGTGACCAGCTCGGCGAGCTGCTCCTCGCTCCAGCCCTCCGTGCCCGCGGGGCGCATCGGCAGCACCAGGAAGCGCGTCTCGGCGGTGGAATCCCACACCCGGATCTCGATGTCCTTCGGCAGGTTGACGTCGAAATCGGCGAGCACGCCACGCGGATCCTTCACCGCGCGGGAGCGGTAGGGCGCCGCCTTGTACCAGACCGGCGGGAGGCCCAGCATTTCCCAAGGGTAGCATGAGCAAAGCGTGCACACGACCATGTTGTGACGCGCGGGCGTGTTCTCGACCACGACGAGATGATCGCCGACGCGGCTGACATGGCCGAGCGTGCCGATCGCCTTGGAGCCGTCCTCCAGCAGCGCTTTTCTGAACGCCGGATCGGTCCAGGCCTTGGCGACGACGCGTGCGCCGTTGTGCGGGCCGATCTTGGTCTCATAGGCCTGGATGATGGCGTCGAGCGCGGCCGGCTCGACATAGCCTTTTTCGGTCAGGATCGTCTCGAGCGCGCGCACGCGCAGCTCGGTCTCCGACAGCTCGGAATGGTCGTGATCGTGGCGGTGGTGATGGTCGTGATCGTGGCTCATGACGTCGAAGATAGGCGCAATGGCCCAGGCCTGTCGAGTATCCGCCGCGGCGCATCCGGGTCCCATATTCGTGAGGCCGGATGTAGGCTAGCATCGCGGCAGAGCAGACGGGGAGACCTTGGTGACGGATTACGTTAAGATCGAAAGGGGCCTCGGGCCCGAGGGGCGGATTGCAGTGGTGCGCTTCGATCGGGGCGACGGCATCAATGCACTGTCACCCGAGGCATTGCGGCAGCTGACCGCGGCGGCGCGCAGCTTCGAGGACGATTCCGCGACGTCGGTCGTCATATTGACCGGCAGCTCGGGCGCATTCAGCGCCGGCTTCGACCTCAAGGACGCCGAGGGGCACTCGCGCAAGGAGATGGACCTCGGCACGCTGCGGCGGCACCTCAAGCTCGGGCCGCGTCTGACGCACGCCTGGCAGGAGATGGAGCAGATCACGATCGCGGCGATCGAGGGTTTTTGCGTCGGCGGCGGTGTGGCCCTCGCCGTCGCGCTCGACTTCCGCATCATAGGCCGCGACGCACATCTGCGCGTGCCGGAAATCGGGCTCGGCATGAACATGAGCTGGCAGAGCATCCCGCGCATGCTGCATCTGATGGGGCCCGCACGCACCAAGCAGGCGGTGATCCTGGCTGATGAGCGCATCTCAGCGGATGAGGCCCATGAATGGCGCCTGGTGGAGCAGGTGGTCGATCCCGGCCATGCCTTCGAGGCCGCCATGGATCTCGCCCGGAAGGTCGCCGCGCAGCCGCCGCTCTCGGTCGCGATGACGAAGCTGACCGTCAACCGGCTCGCGCATGCGCTGGACGATCTCGCCAGCCACATGGACGTCGACCAGTTCGCGCTCGCCAGCTTCAGCGAAGATCACAAGGAGGGCGTCGAGGCGTTCCTGGGCCGCCGCAAGCCGCGCTTCAAGGGGCGCTAGATCTATGCCCGGCCATTGATCGCACAACCGGCAGTCCCTATACGCGGCGCAGGGACAAGAGCAGGCTGGGCGCACCGGCCGCACAGGCAACGACGATCGAGGGGAGGGTCCATGACTGCTAGCTCGCAGGCGCCGGAGGCGAAAGGCTTTCGCTGGAAACTGGTCGCGCCGCTCGCGGTGTGGCTGGTGATCTATCTGTGGCCGGTGCCTGCAGGGCTCAACGTCAATCAGTGGCACTATTTCGCCGTGTTCGCGGCCGTCATCACCGGGCTCATCCTGGAATCGATGCCGGTGGGCGCGGTCGGCTTCATCGGTCTCACGGTCGCGGGCGTTGCCGGCTATATCGACCCCGATCCGACCAAGTCGCTGCGCTGGATGCTGGCGGGCTTTGCCGAGAGCACGGTCTGGCTCATCGTCGGCGCCTTCGTGTTCTCGATCGGCTATCGCAAGAGCCAGCTTGGCCGGCGCATTGCGTTGGTGCTGGTGCAGCGCCTTGGCCGCAACACGCTCGGCCTTGGCTATGCCGTGGCGATGTCCGACTTCCTGCTCGCGCCGGCGACGCCGTCGAACACCGCGCGCAGCGGCGGCATCGTCTATCCCATCATCAGCAACATCCCGCGCATCTATGGCTCCGAGCCGGGGCCGACCGCCGGCAGGATCGGCACGTATGTGATGTGGACCGCCTTTGCCGCGACCTCCGTCACGAGCTCGCTGTTCTTCACCGCGCTTGCGCCCAACGCGGCGGCGCTGGCGATCGCCAAGAAGACCGCCGGGGTCGAGGTCAGCTGGGGCCAGTGGTTTCTCGGCTTCGCGCCGCTCGGCATCCTGCTGATGGTGCTCGTGCCGCTGCTCAGCTATCTGGTGTGCCGGCCGGAGGTGAAAAGCAGCCCTGAGATTTCCGAATGGGCCGCGAAAGAGCTCGGCGCCATGGGCCCGATGTCGCGCAACGAGTGGATCATGCTCGGCCTGATCGTGCTCGCGATGTTCCTGTGGATCGCGGGCTCCAGCCCGGACATCCACATTCCCGTGCTCGGCTCGAACTTCGTCAATGCCACCACCGTCGTGTTCATCGTGATCTCCCTGATGCTGGTGACCGGCGTGATCGAGTTTGCCGACATTGTCAGCGAGAAAAGCGCCTGGGAGGTGTTCTTCTATTTCACATCGCTGCTGACGCTGGCCTCCGGCCTCAACGAGATCGGCTTCATCAAATGGTTCGCGACCGAATACGCAAAACCGCTTGCCGGGCTGTCGCCGTCGACCGCGATGCTGCTGCTGGTCGCGCTGTTCTTCTGGATCCACTATTTCTTCTCAAGCATCACCTCGCATGCCGCCGCCGTGCTGCCCGTCGTGCTCGCGGTCGGATCGGGCATCCCCGATCTGCCGGTCACGACACTCGCGATGCTCTGCATGTACTCGCTCGGCCTGATGGGCGTGATCTCGCCTTACGCGACCGGACCGGCGCCGATGTATTTCGGCAGCGGCTATATCGGAAAGGGCCAATTCTGGGGTTTTGGCCTGATCTTCGGGCTGCTCTATTTCGCCGGGCTCCTGCTGATCGTGCTGCCCTGGTTGCAGATGGGATGAGCCGGGTGGGGCGCTGATAGCCCCGGTGGAGGAATATTCTTCTTCGGGGAGAGTTTGGGAAAACTTCGTCCAACTCCTTCCAAATATCTGACATTGCAACACAGTCCTGAAAGGGCGATGGTGCGTGCTGCGGTGCAGCGCGTTCCTCGCGAACCCTCACCGCGATTTCACCCCGTCGCTCGACGCGACCCGGTTCCCGTACGCCCCAAGGGCAGGCGGGCAAGCGAACTATTGTGCATGAAGGCCGCTTCCATGAATGCCCACCAATCGCTCGCGGTCGGACAGCCGATCGAGAGGTGTGAAGCGATTTCACCTGCCGCAGCTGAGCCGGACGGGATGGTCCGTTTCGCCGGCATCTCGAAGACCTATCCGGCCTATCGCGGCAAGCCCGGCGTCAACGCGCTGCAAAACATCGACTTCGCGATCCCGCGCGGTTCCATCACCGGCGTGATCGGCCGCTCCGGCGCCGGCAAGTCGAGCCTGGTGCGGCTCATCAACGGGCTGGAGAAGCCGACCACGGGGCGCGTCGTCGTCGACGGCCGCGATATCTCGGCGCTGGCGGGGCGCGAGCTGCGGCTGGCGCAGCGCTCGATCGGCATGATCTTCCAGCATTTCAACCTGCTGTCGTCGCGCACGGCGGCCGACAACATCGCGTTGCCGCTTGAGATCGCCGGCTGGTCCAAGGCCGACATCAGGGCCCGCGTTGCCGAGCTGCTCGCGCTTGTCGGCATCGCCGACAAGCACGACCGCTATCCGTCAGAACTTTCCGGCGGCCAGAAGCAGCGCGTCGGCATCGCGCGAGCCCTCGCCACGCGGCCGAGCGTGCTGCTGTCGGACGAGGCGACTTCGGCACTCGATCCGCAGACCACGCGCGCGATCCTCGATCTGCTCGCCAACATCAACCGCGAGCTCGGGGTGACCATCGTATTGATCACCCACGAAATGTCCGTGGTGCGCCAGCTCGCCCGGGACGTCGTGGTGCTCGACGCCGGCCATGTGGTCGAAAGCGGCCATGTCGCGGACATCTTCACCCACCCCAAGCATCCGATCACGCAATCCTTCCTGGCGGAGGTGACCGGCGACAGCCTGCCGGTCTCGCTGGCGAGCCGGATCGTGGCGGAGCCGTCCGCCGGCGGGCAGGCCGTGATCCGCCTCGGGGTGCGCGGGGCAGGGGCCGGCGACACCCTGGTCGCGCGGCTCGCCCGCGAGCTCGGCCTCGACGTGTCGCTGCTGGCGGCACGCATCGACGAGATCGGCGGCCAGCATGTCGGCTCGCTCGTTCTCGGCATTCCTCTCGGTATTTCTGGCGGCGCGGAGGCGACGGCGCGCACGCTCGCCTTTCTCTTTCAACATCAATTCCCGGCGGAGCATCTCGGCTATGTCGCCTGAACTCATCAACCTGATCGTCCAGGCCACCTTCGAGAGCCTGTACATGGTCGGCATCGCGGCGCTGCTCGGCACCGCCTTCGGCCTTCCACTCGGCGTTTTCCTCGCAACCAGCCGGAAAGGGGAGCTGTTCGCAGCTCCCATCGTCAATCGCGTCCTCGGCATCGTCGTCAATGCGACGCGGTCCACGCCCTTCATCATCCTCGTCGTCGCCATCATCCCGTTCACGCGCTTCGTTGCGGGGACCTCGATCGGATCGACCGCCGCAATCGTGCCGCTGACGATCGCGTCGGCGCCGTTCATCGCGCGTCTGGTCGAAGGTGCCATCCGCGAGGTCGATGGCGGCCTGATCGAGACGGCGTCCTCGTTCGGCGCGTCGCCCATGCAGATCGTGTTCAAGGTGCTGATCCCCGAGGCGCTGCCGGGACTTCTGCTGGCACTGACGCTCGCGGTGGTCAGTCTGCTCGGCTACTCCGCGATGGTCGGCGCGGTCGGTGGCGGTGGCTTGGGTGATCTCGGCATCCGCTACGGCTATCAGCGCTTCATGCCGGAGATGATGCTGGCCGTCGTCGTCGTGCTGATCGCACTGGTGCAGCTCGTCCAGAGCGCCGGCGATTATCTGGCGCGCCGGGTCAACCGCCGGCTGCGGCATCGCTGAGCCGGATCAGGTACACCTCGCGCGCCGCAGTGTCTCCGAGGGCTTTTCGGAGAAGTGACGCTTGTAGTCGAGCGAGAACTGGCTGAAGTGCCAGAAGCCGTGCTGCACGGCGACGTCGTAGACGGAGGCATCGGTGCCGCCGGCGCGCTTGAGATCGCGCCGCACGCGGTTCAGCCGCATCGCGCGCCAGTAGTGCATCGGGCTCGTGCTCAACACCTCCTGAAAGCAATAGCCGAGCTTGCGCGGGCTGGCGCCGACCGCCTTGCAGACCTCCAGCAGCGAGAGCGAGCGATCGCCGCTGCCATGCATCAGCGCCCGCGCACGATCGACCGTGCGCTTGCGCGCCGCGGCGCTGCGGCCGGGATCGCTGGGGCGTGCGGTCGGCAGCATGTCCATGATCTCGACGAGAAGGGCGTCTTCCAGCGCCTGCCCGACGGCCGGATCGTCGAACCGTTCGGGGGCAGTCGAGATGGTCTCGTGGATCGCGGCAAGGTGAGCGCGCAATCGCGCGACCGGTGCCTGCGCCATCTCGATCACCCGCAACTGGTGCCAGACCGCGCGCGGCAGCTCGATATCGAGCCGGGCGGCAAGCTCCTCGATCAGCGCCGCGCTGGCGACAACACCGCGCAGCTCGAATGATTTCGGCGTGCACATATCGACCTCGGCGTCGATGCAGGCGATGACCTGGGCGCCTGCAACGCTGGCGCCGTTGCAATTGACCTCGCCGTCACCGTGCCAGGGCAGACCGATGCCGAAGCTGTCGGCCCCCAGCTGGCCGTATTGGCGGACCTGCTGGCTGGTGATCTCGCGGAAGACGTCAAGCTGGGGCAAGGAGAGTTGGGTGAAGCTGCCCCTGAAGGCTCCGGCGCTGATCTGGTCGTAGCTGAGCCGCCAGCGACCGAGCGAAGCGCAATGCTCGTCGACATCGGTACTGCTGGCCTGAAACAGGCCGACAGCCGAGTCCAGAGTCGGAAGAGTTGCGCCTAAGGGCATGACGACACGTCGAAATTCACCACCCGACAGCGGGCAAGAACCACGCCAGACTGGCACGGCCATAGGCGCTGTCCAGCAAAATATTGCCGGATCTCGATAACGCCCGAGGGCGCCGCGGTGCAGGCTTCGGTCCTGCCGTTCCGACATCGCGGCCGGGACAGCACTTTGCGGAGGGATCGAGATGCGACCGACCGAGATCATGCGCGGCAGCCCGCCCGCGCCCGAGGCGCAGGTGACGCGCGCCAATTGGCGCAGCTTTCCCGCGATCCGCTGGGGCTTTACCCACACCCGTGAAGTGCTGCCGACCGCAGAGATCCGCCGCTCGGCCCAGCCGACGCTGATGCGAAGCGCGCCGCGCGAACTGGCAAAACTCGCTTTCACCGCGCCTGATGGCAAAGAGACCACGATCGAAGCCACGCTCCGCGAGACGTTTGCCGATACGCTCCTCGTCATGCACCGGGGCACGCTGATCCACGAATGGTACGGCGATGGCATGAGCGTGACCACGCCGCATCTGATCTGCTCGATCAGCAAGGCGATCGCCGGCACGCTCGGCGGCGTGCTGGCCGCGCGCGGGCTGCTCGATCCCGAGGCGAGGGTGGTGCGCTACGTGCCGGAGCTGGAGACGTCGGTCTACGCCGGCTGCACTGTCCGCAACCTGCTCGACATGGTCGTCGCCATCAAGTTCGAAGAGGATTACGAGGACCCCGCCGGCGACGTTGCGCGCTATCGGTTCTCTTCGGGCTGGGACGTGCCGCCGCCGGGCGTCGAGGCAGGCCACCAACGCGCCTATCTCGCCACGCTACGCGGCACCGGTAAGCCACACGGCAAGGTGTTCCACTACGTCTCGCCCAACACCGAGGTGCTCGGCTGGGTCTATGAGCGTGCCTGCGGCATGCCCTACCATCGCATCCTCTCCGGCTATCTCTGGCAGCCCCTGGGCGCAGAGGACGACGGCTCGCTCACGCTCGACAGCCACGGCATGGGCCGCATCGCCGGCGGCATCTCGGTCACCGCGCGTGACCTCATCCGTTTCGGCGAGATGATCCGCTGCCGCGGCGTGGTCGAGGGGCGGCAGGTGGTGCCGGGCTGGTGGATCGACGACATCCGCGAGAACGGCGATCCCAAAGCCTGGGCCGACGGCGACCTCGCCGAGTTCTTCCCG
Source organism: Bradyrhizobium sp. SBR1B (assembly GCF_014198205.1). Lineage (NCBI taxonomy): Bacteria > Pseudomonadati > Pseudomonadota > Alphaproteobacteria > Hyphomicrobiales > Nitrobacteraceae > Bradyrhizobium > Bradyrhizobium sp. SBR1B. The sequence goes on along the minus strand of NZ_JACIHC010000004.1, from coordinate 307,534 downwards.
GGCGCGCGCTACCGCAGCAAATGGTTCACGATCGATCCGTCGCGCAACGCGCTCACCGCGATCGGCATTCACGGCCAGCACCTCTATGTCGACCTCGACTCGGACACCGTCATCGTCAAGCTCGCGACCCAGCCCAAGGCGATGGACGTGCCGATTGACCAGCGCTGGTTCGCCGCCTTCAGCGCCATCACCGCGCATCTCGCCTGATTTCTGGACATCCCCATGCTCGATACCGTCAAAGCCAAATCGCAAACAGAGACCGCTACGCCGCATCCGCTCGATCCGCTGACTGCCGAGGAGATCACCGCCGCCTGCACGCTGGTGCGCGCCGCCGTGGCCTCGCCGGAGAACTGCCGATTCCCGGCGGTGCGGCTGGAGGAGCCGACCAAGCAGGAGCTGGCCGCAGGCGGCGTAGGGCGTCGCGCCTTCGCGTTGACGCTCGACGTCGCCACGGGCGAGGCCATCGAGCACATCGTCGATCTCGGCCGTGGCGAGATCGTCGGGCGCAAGGTCGTCCCGAACCGCGAGGCGCCCTATGGGCAGCCGCCGGTGATGCTGGAGGAATTCTTCAAGTGCGAGGCCGTGGTCAAGGCCGATCCGGGCTGGCGGGCGGCGATGGTGCGGCGCGGGCTTTCCGAAGGACATCGAACTGGTCCAGGTCGATCCGTTCTCGTCGGGTTTCTTCGACAAGGAGTTCGAGCGCGGCGCCCGTATCGTGCGTGCCGTCAGCTATTTTCGCGAGCACTTGCAGGACAACGGCTATGCGCACCCGATCGAGGGCGTGGTCGCTGTCGTTGACCTGATCGGCGGCAAGGTCATCGACCTCACCGATGAGGATCCGATCGTGCCGATTCCGCGCAAGAAGCGGAATTATGGCGCGCACGAGGTCAAGAACCCGCGCACCGACATCAAGCCGCTGCCTATCGAGCAGCCGGAGGGTGCGAGCTTTCGCGTCGATGGCTGGAAGGTCGACTGGCAGAAATGGAGCTTCCGCATCGGCTTCACGCCACGCGAGGGCCTCGTCCTGCATCAGCTCGCCTACCAGGACGGCGCGCGCAAGCGCTCCCTGATCCATCGCGCCAGCGTTACCGAGATGGTGGTGCCTTATGCCGATCCGACCGCGAACCATTTCTGGAAATCGGCGTTCGATGCCGGCGAATATGGCCTCGGCATGCTTGCGAACGCGCTCGAGCTCGGCTGCGACTGTCTCGGAAACATCCGCTATTTCGACGTGCCGGGCGCCGACAGCAAGGGCGAGCCCTTCGTCATGCAGAACGCCATCTGCATGCATGAGGAAGACTATGGGATCGCCTGGAAGCACTATGAGTTCCGCAACGGCCTGTTCGAGGTCCGCCGCTCGCGGCGGCTTGTGATCTCGTTTTTCGCGACCGTCGGCAATTACGATTACGGCTTCTACTGGTATCTCTACCAGGACGGCACGGTCCAGTTGGAGACCAAGCTGACCGGCATCATCCAGACCGCCGCGGTGCGATCTGGCGAGACGTACAAATGGGGCGGCATGGTCGACGACAATCTGGGCGGACCGACGCACCAGCACTTCTTCAACGTGCGCCTGCACATGGATCTCGACGGCGGCGGCAACACCGTCACCGAGCACGATTTTGTGCCGCGGCCCTGGGGTGACGACAATCCGCACGGCAACGTCTTCGACACCACGACGCGGATTTTGTCGCGCGAGCATGACGCGGCGGCGATCGCCAATGGCCAAACCGGCCGGTTCTGGAAGATCAGCAATCCCAATGAGACCAACTCGGTCGGTAATGCTCCGGCCTACAAGCTCGTCGTCAATCCGAGCCCGCTGATGCTGGCGCAGGAGGGCAGTTACGTGCGCAAGCGCGGCGGCTTCGCCACCAAGCATGTCTGGGTGACAGCATTCGATCCGGCCGAGAAATACGCAAGCGGCGATTATCCCAACGTCCATGCCGGCGGCGATGGCCTGCCGCGTTATGCCGCGAAGGACCGCAACATCGAGAATGCCGATATCGTGGTGTGGCACTCTTTCGGCCACACCCATGTCTGCAAGCCCGAGGACTTCCCGATCATGCCGGTGGAATATGCCGGTTTCCTGCTGAAGCCGACCGGCTTTTTCGCCGCCAATGCGGCCGGCGACATCCCGCCGGACCGCAACAGCCGCAGCGTACTGGCACACGAGAGCAACACTGCCGACGAATCGTGTTGTCACGCCGGCAAATCATAGAGCCGGATCGAGCTCGATCGGATTTCCCGGCAGCGCCGACCGTCGTAGTTGGCGATTCTCGCGCGGTAGCAGGCTGATCGTTTCCAGCCATTGCCGAATGGTGAGGGAGTGTTTCGATCTAGAAGCATTCCAAATCTGTGGGCACGACGGCTGCGTGGCACCGGGCGCGGCAATTCGGCATGAGCGCATTCGTCGCACGCGCCGCGCACGCCTCTGGAGAGATTCTAACCTCGTTCCTATCGCGCTCCGAAACCGCCTGAGTTAGGGCGGGACACCAAAAATGATACCGGCAAAGCCGGCAGTGCGTGGGGCCTCGAAAGACGTGACCGACTACCAACTTTCTTCGCGTGAATGCGCGCGTCGTCGACAGATTCGTGTGCTGCTGCTCGGGGCGGTCAGCACATTCTCGCTCGTGGTTCCCTTTGGTTCCGTGGAAGCGCAGACCCAGATTCCCGCTGTCACCGTCGACGCGCCGGTTCAGCGCGCCCGTCCTGCGGCGGTTGCTTCGTCGCGAAGGGCGGCGACACGCACCTCTCGCGCCAATCGTCGCTCGCCTGCGCAAGCCGCCGCGCCGACCCAGTCAGCATCATCGAACGGCGCGACGGGCGAACGTGCCAATGGTCCGGTGCGCGGTTTCGTCGCCACGCGGAGCGGTACGGCTACCAAAACCGATACACCGCTGATCGAAACTCCGCAGTCGGTTTCCGTCGTCACCACCGACCAGGTCAGGAATCAGGGCGCGGTCTCGATCGGCGAGGCGCTGCGCTATACCGCCGGTGTCAGCGGCGACGTCAATGGCGGCTCGGACACCCGCTTCGGCGCGCTCCAGATCCGCGGCTTCGACACGACCATGTCGGGTCTCTACGTCGACGGCCTGCGGATCCCCTCGAGCAACTACGTGCACTTCAATGGCCTCGATCCCTACGGGGCCGAGCGCCTGGAGGTGCTCAAGGGCCCGTCCTCGGCGATGTATGGCGGCAGCGGCACCGGCGGCATTCTCAACTACGTGACAAAACTGCCGACGGCGCAGCAGTTCGGCGAGGTCTCGATCTCCGGCGGCAGCTTCAACCGCTATCAGGGCCAGTTCGACATGGGCGGCCCCGCCAACAAGGAAGGCACCGTGCTGTGGCGCCTCACCGGCGTCGTCCGCGACGGCCAGACCCAGGTCGACTTCACCAAGGACAACCGCGTCTTCATCGCGCCCGCCGTCACCTTCAAGCCGAACGAGGACACCACCATCACGCTGCTGGCCAACTACCAGCGCGACCGGGCAGGGTGGGGCCTTCAGTTCCTGCCGGCCTCGGGCACGGTGTGGCCGAACAACGGCCGCACCATCCCGGTCTCGTTCTTCGCGGGCGTGCCGGGCTTCAATGCGTTCAACACCGAGATTGCGACCGCCGGCTATCAGCTTTCGCACAATTTCACCGACAACATCACGTTCCGGCAGAACCTGCGTTACGCCTATCAGCACAATGAGGAAAAGACCTTCTACGGCACCGGATACACCGACGAAGCGGCGGGGCAGCTAGGGCGTTTCGGCAGCTATAGCAACTCCTACATCAACTCCTTTGCGGTGGATAACCAGCTCCAGGGCAAGTTCAATACCGGCATCCTCAGCCACACCACCCTGGTCGGGCTCGACTATCGCAACACCACGTTCCGCGATACGGCCTTCGCCGTCACGACATCAGCGCCGGAGATCAACGTCTTCAACCCGGTCTACAGTTACGACTGGGCCCTCGGCGGCATGTACGACAACAAGGGCATCAAGCAGTCGCAGGTCGGCCTCTATGCGCAGGACCAGATCAAGCTCGGCCGGCTGTCGTTCCAGCTCGGCGGCCGCCAGGACTTCGTGACGACGCAGCTCGACACCAATCTGCCCCCGGTCGATACTTCGACATCGAAGGACGCCTCGGCCTTCACCGGCCGCGCTGCCGTCATGTACAATTTCGACAACGGCATCGCGCCCTATTTCAGCTATTCCGAGTCGTTTCTGCCGCAGCTCGCGACCAGTCCTTCCGGACAGATGCTCGATCCCGAGACCGGCGTGCAGTACGAGGTGGGCGTCAAGTATCAACCGGTCGGCTGGAATGCGCTGTTCACCTTCGCCGCCTTCGACCTGACGCGTGACAACGTCGCTGTGTACGTGCCTGCAACCACCTTTTACGAACAGATCGGGCAGGTGAAGTCGCGCGGTATTGAACTCGAAGGCTCGATGTCGCTCGCCGACGGCTGGAATCTGCGGGCGGCCTACGCCTATATCGATGCCATGGTCACGCAAGATCCGCTCAATGTCGGCAAGGCGCCGGTCACCGTGCCGCTCAACCGCGCCTCGCTGTGGAGCGACTACACGCTTCAGAACGGCCTGCTGGCGGGCTTGCAGTTCGGCGGCGGCGTTCGCTATGTCGGCGCGACCTGGGGCGATGATGCCAACACCTTCAAGGTGGGATCGGCCACAGTGCTGGATGCGCTTCTTGCCTATACCCGTGACAATTGGCGGCTGTCGCTGAACGTCACCAACCTTGCGGACACGCGCTATGTCGCGGCGTGCTACGGCCTTTCGGGCTGCATGTATGCCGAGGGACGGAAAGCCATCGGCAAGCTGACTTATCGCTGGTGAAATCGAAGACGGTCCGGCGATGGCGAGCCGGACCAGCTGGATGAGAGTGCAAGACGATGAGAGCGATATTCGGCAAGCTGCATCGCTGGGCGGGACTGCTCACGGCCGGATTCCTGTTCTTCTCCGGCATCACCGGGGCGATCATCTCCTGGGATCACGAGATCGACGACGTCCTGAACAGCCATCTGTTCGACGTCAGCAGCAAAGGGCCGGCGATCCCCTCGATCGAGCTCGCCAAGATGATCGAGCAGCGCGATCCCCGCGCGCGCGTCGTCTACCTCTTCATGACGCCGGAGGAGGGCCACTCGCTGTGGTTCTTCGTCATGCCGCGGATCGATCCCGCGACCGGCAAGCGTTTCGCTCTCGACTACAATCAGGTCTTCCTCGATCCCAACACCGGCGCGGAACTGGGCCGGCGCTATTGGGGCGCGGTCTGGCCCGTCACGCGGGAAAACTTCGTTTCGTTTCTCTACAAGCTGCACTACACGATGCACATTCCGGAGTTCTGGGGCAGCGATCGCTGGGGCATGCGCGTGCTCGGCGTGATCGCGATCATCTGGACCATCGATTGCTTCGTCGGCTTCTACCTGACGCTGCCCTCGCGCAGGCGCGCCAAGGCGGCGCGGGCGCCAGCCGTCACGCGCCAGCTCGATCGCGGCTTCTGGGCGCGCTGGGCGCCGGCCTGGACCATCAAGACCTCCGGCAGCGCCTACCGGATCAATTTCGACATCCACCGCGCCTTCAGTCTCTGGACCTGGGGCGTGCTGTTCATCATTGCCTTCACGGCGTTCTCGCTGAACCTCTATTTCGAGGTGTTCTCGCCGCTGATGAAGATGGTGTCGAACTACACGCCGACGCCCTATGAGCAACGGCCTTATCGCGATCTCGACGATCCCATCGAGCCCAAGGTGACTTTCGCCGACATCGCCGCCCGCGCCGCCGCCGACGGCAAGGCGCGGGGGTGGACGATCCCGGTCGGCTCGGTCAATTACGGCCCGGCCCATGGCGTCTATGCCGCCGCCTTCTTCCACCCCGGCGACGACCACGGCGCCGGCGGCGTCAGCCCGGCGCAGCTTTATTACGACAGCGAGGACGGCCGCCCGATCGGCGAGCGGCTGCCCTGGGTCGGTACCGCCGCCGACATCTTCGTCCAGGCGCAATTTCCGCTGCATTCGGGCCGCATCGTCGGACTGTTCGGCCGCATCCTGATCTCGATCATGGGGCTCGTGGTCGCCGCGCTGTCGGTTACCGGCGTCGTGATCTGGTGGCGCAAGCGCCGCGCCCGCATCCGCGTGCGCGAGACCGCGGCGGTGCGTCTGACCCGGCAGTTGACGCCGGCGGAGTAGGGCCCCCGCACGGTCGTTGGGGATGAACCTTCCCGCCTCCAGCCGGCACAAAGACTGGAGATCGCTCCCAGTGCGCGGACATCGAATGAAATCGTTTGCCTTGCTCTGCCTGCTCGTCCTGGCGACGCCCGTCCATGCGGCCACGCCCGAGCAGCACTATCTCGACCTGCGCGACCGCTACATCGCAAAGTTCTCGAGCGCCAAGGAGAGCGACGAGATCTACAAGCAGCATGATGCGGGGCTCAAGGAGCTGGCGGGCGTGCTGCGCGGCCTGGTGGGGCCGGTCACGATCAAGGGGCTCCCCGCAGACGGCAAGTCGAACGTCGACACGCTCTTCAAGAGTGATATCGGCTTCGGCCATCTCGATGGGCTAAGCTTCGCCTCGGAAGGCTACAAGACGCAAGCCGTCGTAACCACGAGTACGCTTCTGGCGCACTGGCTGCGCGAGCATCGCGAGGACGGCATGCCGCAGGAGAGCGGCGCCGCGTTCAAGTCCGACCGCTTCTATTATCATGCGATCCAGGACGCCGCCTTCGCCAAATATGCCGAGCTGCCGATCACAAAGCCCGCATCCGCGAGCGCTGCAGTTGCCGTGCTCGGCGTGCGCGGCAATGGCGGGCTCAAGGGACCGCCGGATGAAATTGACGTCGTCGCGACCAAGGGCGACAAGGTCTACTTCCTCGCCACATCGAACGCGGTGAAGACGGCTGAAATCCCGGCATGCGAGCGCGTGTGGAAGCAGATGATGGCGAAACCCGTCAACAAGAAGGACCCGCGCGGCGACATGGCCCGCGAGGATCAGGCCATGGACGCCTACACGAAATGCTTCGCCAGGGAAGCGCCGAGCCATAGTTGGTACGCCGCGGCCGTCAAGAAGGCGCAGAGCCAGCTGGAGCTGCTGCCACTGCAGTAGCGCGCAAGGTTACGCCGACAATTCGATCGATTGGCCGGCACCATCGATCAGATGCACGCGGTCGATGTCGACATGCGGCAAGAGCGATCGAATCTTATCTTCAGGCATCAGGCTGAACGCCGTTGACAATGCGTCCGCCGCGGTCGCGCAGCGGGACACCGTCGTCACGCTGCGATAGCGGAGAGCGCAGCCGCCCGATCGCGGATCGAACAGATGGTTGAAGCGCGCGCTGGAATCGAACTGGAAGCCGTAGCCGCCGGAGGTGGATACGGCGCGGTCGACGATCGGCAGCACCGTCTTCGTGCGGTCCACAATGTCGGGATCGGCGATGCCGATCTCCCAGGGCCCTCCGTCCGGACGCGCGCCGATCGCGCGGGCCTCGCCCATGTCGACCAGGCTGCGAGAGATGCCGTGCGCCCGCAACAGGTCGACCACCTTGTCCGTGACGTAGCCTTGCGCGATCCCGTTCAGGGTGACGGCCATGCCCTTGGGCATCACGATCCGGTCGCGGCTGATCGACAGCCGGCTGCTGCCGATGCGCGCGAGCGCGGCCTCGATCGCGGCCGCCGCAGGACCGGCCGGATCCGCGTCATCTCGCGCGAAATGGCTGGCGTAGAGCTCCCACAGCGGCTGCACCGTGACATCGAACAGACCGCCCGTCAGCGTGGAATAGTGCTGCGAGGTCGATAGCAGATCGACCATTTCGGCGGCGGGATCGATCAGGACACCGGTCCGGTTCAGCGCGACCAGGGCGGAATCGTTCAGGTAAAGACTGAACAGCCGCTCGAGCCGCCGCGCCTCGGCGCAGGCCAGCGAGATCAGTCGCTCCGCCCGGCTGCGGTCTTCGTCATGGACCTCCATCGTGGCCACCGCGCCCAGCATCGTGCCACGCCAGGTGACCGGCGCGATCTCTGCACGAACGGAGTGTCCCGGAGCCAGCGCGCCGAGGCCCGCGGCCGCCGCGCTGATCCGGATGAAGCGTCGGCGCGTCAGTGTTCGCGTCATGGCGTTCTCCTCGATCGTTCGCCCGGCGGCCCTTCGGCCGCTTCGTCGGCCGCAACGGCGCCGGCGGCATTCGCCGACGTCAGGACATAGTCCCGGGGCACCTCGTCGAAGCCGACGATCCGGCCGCCGTTTTCTCCGGCGAACTTCTCGGCCGCCGCCCGGTCCGAGAACGGAACGGCCTCGTCACCGCCCATGCCGCTTTTGACCCGGCTCTCGATCACGTACAGCGCCTTGCGGGCCTCGATCCAGTTGTCGGCACCGGGCTTGTCCCACTCGGGCGCCTTGCCCATGTCGGACACGTAGATCGCCTGAATGTCCTTGGGCTCGTCGGGCAGCATGGTGAAGGCGATCGTGTCGCGCACCGACGAGAACCAGACGGGCTCGATCAGGCTCGCGGCAAAGACATGGCCCTTCGGTCCCGGGTGCTCGAGCACGTTCATGCCGCAGTAATGGCCGATGTCCTCCGCGGTCATCCGATGCGGCGGCGGGATCTTCGCGGCCTGCTTCTCGTTGCAGCCGGCGAGCACGAGCGGCACGAGCAAGGCGAGGAGGATCGTTCGGCGCCTCATAGCTCCCTCCGCGAGAAGGCGAGCGCGGCCAGCCCCAGCGGCAGCAGAGTCCAGCAGAGCAGGGCGGTCAGAAGGACCGGTATCGTCAGGGACGTGGTTTGGGCAAGGCCAGCCATGCCGGCGAAGGTGCTGACATTGGCGAACCCGGTCAGGTTGATCAGCCGGTAGGCGTCGGTCGGATTCGACAGCAGCATGGCGTTGAGCACGCTCGCCGAGATGCTGCGCCCCTGATCGAGCGCGAGCACGCCCAGCAGCGCCATGTCGTAGATCAGCACCAGCAGCAGCCACAATCCGATGCAGATGCCGGCTGCCGTTCCGCGGTCGCGCACGAGCGCGCTGACCAGATATCCGATGGCGACGAAAGCGGCGCCGAGCAGCACCGAGGAGCCCACCATCGCCCCGAACGCCAGGAAACTGTCGCTATCGATCTGGCTGCCCGTCGCCGCCAGCGCTCCGACCGCCGCGCCGTAGCCGAGGCAGGTCGCAAAAGCGAGGACGGCGAGGTGGCCTAAGAACTTGCCGAGCAGCACCTGCCATCGCGCGACCGGATAGCTCAGCAGCAACAGCATCGTTCCGCGTTCCATCTCGCCGACGATGGCGTCATGGGAAATCAGAAGCGCGATGAGCGGAACGAGAAAGATCGTCAGGCTCGACAGGCTGACGATGACCACATCTAGGGTGCGAACACCCACGTTTCCGGTCGGCGCGCTGCCGAGAAAGGTCAGCGACAGGGCAAGCCCGGCGAGCAGGAGCGTTGCGGCAAGCACCCAGCGATTGCGGATGGCCTGGTGGACTTCCTTGGCGGCGATGATCAGGACATTCATGGCGCCTGCTCCGATTGCCGGAGGAAATGAGCATAGAGCTCGTCGAGGGTGGGCGGGACTACGTCGACGTCCTCGACCGAATTGCCGGCGGCCGTCGCGCGATGCAGAAGCTCGATCTTCCGCTCCGGCGCGGCGTCGATCTCGACGATGTGGCCGTTCAGACGGCGGCAGGTGGCGTCTTGCGGAGCCCAGCCCGGCATCTCGCTGGGCGCGAGGCCTGCCACCTTGAGACGGATCCGGGTCGGGAGCCGGGCGAGACGACGCAGCTCGTCGATCGAACCGTCCGCGACCTTGATGCCGCGGTTCATGATGATGACACGGCCGGCGCGCTCCTCCAGCTCGGTCAGCGCATGCGACGACAGCAGCACGGTCGCGCCGCGCGCCGCGAGCCGCGCGATGATGTCGTAGAAGGTCTGCCGCAGCTCCGGATCGAGACCAGTGGTCGGCTCGTCCAGCAGCAGCACGCGCGGCTCGCCAAGCAGCGCCTGCGCGAGCCCCAGCCGCTGGCGCATGCCCTTCGAATAGGTGTTGACCCGGCGGCGGCCGGCGGCTCCCAGTCCGACCGCGTCGAGCAGCTCCAGGGCCTTGGCAACCGGCTCTCGCTTCAGCCTGGCGTAGAAGGCCTGCGTCTCGCGGCCGGTGAGGGCGGGGTCGAAGGAGACGTTTTCGGGGAGGTAGCCGAGCTGCCGTCGGCCTGCGAATTCGCCGGCGGCGGGATTGTCTCCGAGAACCTCGATGGCGCCTCTGGTCGGCCGGATCAACCCGAGCATGAGCTTCATGAGCGTGGTCTTGCCGGCGCCGTTGTGCCCGATCAAGGCCACCAGCTCGCCCTGACCAAGCGTGAACGACGCACCGCGCACGGCCTCGACCCGGCCAAACACCTTGGTGACGTCGCTGACACGTACCGTGCTGGTCATCGTGTTTCCTTCACCGGGGTCCGCGGCGGCGACACCAGCGGATGGCTGTCGACCACACCGCCCGGCAGCAGCGCGGGAAACTGTGCCTGCGCCCAGCGGATCACCTGGACGGCGGGACTGTTGATCAGGACCTTCGCAGCCGGCGCCGTCCACAGCACGCGGTCGATGAGGTCGTTCGGCCGGTACGCCGTGTCGGCGATGCCGTCGCCATTCAGGTCGAACGCCGGATTATCGCTCCAATAGTTGCCGCGCCCTCCGGTCGACCAGTCGAGGTGCCGGGTGCCGACATATTTCACCTGGTTGGCATTGCTGACGAAGGAATTGCCGGTGATTTCGTTGCCTTCGGAGCCCGCCGTGAAGTGCACGCCGATGGCGCAGCGTTCGAACCAGTTGTTGCGGAATTTGTTGTGATTGGTGTTGTAGATGAACACGCATTTCTCCGGGCCGCTCTTGAGCGTGCTGTCGCGTGCCTGCTGCGGAAGCATGCCACGCTCGTCGGCGGGACCGTCCTCCGCCCTCTGTGTCATCGAGCCGAGCGGGCCGCCCGTGACCCGGTTGCCCTCGATCTGGGCATAGTTCGCGTAGTTGAAGAGCAGCCCATAGTCGCGGTCGTGATCTGAGGAGTTGCCGCGGATCACCAGACGGTTTGAATACATGATGGCGTAACCGACATGGTTGCCGATCGAAACGTTGCCGCTGATCTCGCTGTCGTTGGTGTACATGTAGTGGACGGCGAAACGAACCTGCTCGAAGCGATTGTCGATGAAGCGGTCCTTGCTGCTGGAGATCGAGAAGATGCCGTCGCGGCCGTAGCGGAACATGTTGTTCGCGATGGTGACGTCGGGCGCGTTCCACAGCGAGATGCCGTTGCCTGCCTCGCTGAGGCGCCCGCCGCGCAGTCCCTCGATCTCGTTGCGGACGACCCGGGAACCCCTGGCGCCGTGCACATAGACGCCGAACAGGTTTCCCTCCAGGTGGTTGTCCTCGATCTTCGCGCGCTCGGCCGTCTTCTGCAGGAAGATTCCGGAATTCATCGCCTGCAGATCACGGCCGGAGGACCGGATGGTCACACCGCGGACGGTGACGTCGGGCGCGCTGACGGTGATGACGTTGCCGGAGCCGTCGCCGTCGAGCACCGCGCCTCGGCTCCCGACCAGCTCCAGGGGACGGTCGATCCGGATCGAGCCGTGATATTCGCCGGGAGCAAGCTCGATGACGTCGCCGGCGCGCGCGCCATCCAGCACCGCTTGCAGCGGCTGCCCAGGCGCAGCCGTCAAGGTCTCCGCATCGGCGAAGCCGGACAATCCGGCGGCGACCAGCGCCGCCGGAAACATGCGTGACAACAGACCCACGAGGTCGCTCCGATCAGGCCGACTTCAAACCGACTTCAAACCGACTTGGGCTCGACGAACATCCGGCCTTTCATCTCCATGTGCATGGCGTGGCAGAACCAGGAGCAGTAGTACCAGTAGACTCCCGGCTTGTCGGCCGTGAAGGTCACCGACGAGGTGGCCATCGGCCCAATCTCCATGTTGATACCGTAGTTGACGATACAGAAGCCGTGCGTGAGATCCTCGACTGCGTCGATGTTCGTGATGAAGACGGTGACTTCCTCGCCTTGCTTGACCTGGAACTGTTCGAGGCCGAACGCTGGCGCGGTGGACGTCATGTAGACGCGCACCTTGTTGCCGTCGCGAATGACCTTCGAATCCGCCTCGAGGTTGATGCCATCGGCCTTGGCCTGCTTGACCGCATCGGCAAACATCGGATCCGCGCGGTCATAGATCGAGATCGGGTTGATCTTGGAGCGGTGGACGATGGTCGCGTCATGCGGCTCGGCAAAGCTTGGGCCGTCATGCACCAGCTTCATCTGATCGCCGGAGATGTCGATCAGCTGATCGTTCTCGGGCTTGAGCGGGCCGACGTTCAGGAAACGGTCCTTCGAGAACTTATTCAGCGAGATCAGCCACTTTCCATCCGCCTCCTTGGTCTGGCCCATCGAGCTATGGTTGTGGCCCGGCTGATAGTGCACGTCGAGCTTCTGAAGGATGGGATTGACCTTCTCCCCCTTGAAGGCCCGCTTGGCGAGGTCGATGCTCCACTTGCAGACCTGGCTGTCGAGGAAGAGGGTGGTGTAGGCGTTGCCCTTGCCGTCATAGGCGGTGTGCAACGGGCCGAGGCCAAGCTCAGGCTCGGCGACGACGACGTCGCGCGGCTTGATCTTGTCGTCGAACAACTGGTCGAACAGGCGCACGTCCATCACGGTCACGGTGGGCGAGAGCTTTCCGGCCGCCACGATGTGGATGCCGTCCGGAGCCGTGTTCATGCCGTGCGGATTGTTCGAGACCGGGATGTAGCGCGTGTACGCCGACCCCTTGCGGCCGTCGATCACGGGCACGCCGTTCATTTCCTTGAAGTCGCCCTTCTTTACGGCCTCTTCGATCCGCTTGATGTTGAAGATGACGACCCAGTCCTGCTCGCTGGCGGTCATCTCCGCGAGCGTGACGCCTTCCTCGCCGTTGTAGCAGGTCGCGAAGCAATACTTGCCCTGGTAGTCGGCGTCGACATTGTCGAGGTTGCCGCTGACGATCACCTGCCAGGCCACCTTCATCGTTTCGCCGTCGATCGCGCTGAAGATGGAGTGATACTGCTTGGGATCGTCGAGGACCTTGCCGTCATTGGGCAAGGGCACGCCGTCCTCGCCGTTGGCGAACACATAGCCCGTGCGCGGATATTTCTGCAGACGCAGGCCGTGGACCGTGTGCTGGTTCGGCAGTTCGACGATCTTGTCGCATTTCATGATGTCGAGTCGCACCCGCGCGACGCGGCTGTTGGCCTTGTCGTTCATGTAGGCATAGCGACCGTCATAGGTGCCGTCCGTGAACGAAATATGGGGGTGGTGGAGGTCGCCGTTCATGAACGTGCCGCCGCGGTTCTTGAGGAATTCGCGGGTCGCGGGCTGCATGCCTTCGGTCAGAACCTTGAGGCTTTCATTGGTCTGGCCCCAACCGGTCGCGCTGCACCGGTTGAACACCGGAACACGCATCAATTCGCGCATCGAGGGGAGGCCGACGATTCGCATCTCGCCGGACTGGCCGCTCGAGAAGAACACGTAATATTCGTCGAGCTCGCCGGGCGCGACCTCGGTCTTCTGCACGGCCGGCCGTGCCGCCGGCGCTTTCGGAGCAGCATTCTTGGTCTGCGCGTCCGCAGATGAGACGAAGCCGCCGTCCTTGATCGCCGCTCCGCCAGCCAGGCCCACGCCCGCTGCGGCCGCCGTCGTTCCCAGCACGGTTCGTCGGCTGACGCCCTTTGCCTTTTCGTTTTCACTCATGATTGCCTCCTCGGCTTTCGGTTCAGTTTGGGGGTGGAGTTGCGACGGGTGAAACGCCGACAGGTTTGCCGCCGGCGGTGATGACGGTCGCGGGACCCTTGCCGCCTGGGCGCATCGCGGGCGAGGACATCGCCGCGAACTTCTCGCGCTTGAGCCGCACCTGGATCATGTGCGGGCAGCGGTGATCGTCGTAATAGAGTTCCTGACAATGCATGCAGTAGATGCACTCATTGACGTTGATGTGCCCCTCAGGATGGATCGACTGCACCGGGCATTCCTTGGCGCAGCGTTGGCAGGGTGACCCACATTCTTCCCACCGGCGGAGCCATTCGAACGTCCGGATGCGGCCGGGGATCGCGAGCGCGGCGCCGAGCGGGCAGAGATAGCGGCAAAAGAAGCGTTCGATGAAGAGGCCGATGACGAGCAGGGCGACTGCGTAGGCGACGAACGGCCAGCTTCGCGAAAACTTCAGGATGATCGCGGTCTTGAACGGCTCGACCTCGGCGAACCGCTCGGCCATGTCGACCGAATAGAGCGACAGGCCGAACAGACCGAGGAAGATGATGTACTTGATCGGCCATAGCCGTTCGTGCAGCCCCCACGGCACCGTTATCTGGGGCACCTTCAGCCATTTCGCGGCCGTGTTGGTGAGCTCCTGGAGCGCGCCAAAGGGACACAGCCAACCGCAGAACGGACCTCGGCCCCAGAACAGAAGCCCGCCGGCCGTTGCAGCCCACAGAATGAAGATCAGCGGAGCGGCGAGGAAAAATTCCCAGCGGAAGCCCGTCACCAGCGCATTGGTAAAGGTGACGACGTTGACGACGGAGAGCTGCGCGTTGGCGTACCAGCCGAGCCAGACCAGAACGAGGGCGAGATATCCCCGCCGCACCCAGGTGTAGAACACCGGTCGGCGCACCAGCAGGTTCTGGAAGAAGAAGATGCCGGTGAGGACGGCCAGCATGAACGCGGTGAAGCCGATCGAGACGGTGCTCGACCGCCAGATCCGCATCCACAGAGGTTCGTCCGCCTCCGGGGGCGGTGCGGCCGCAGCGTTGGCCTGCTGCGAGGCCGGAGGCGCCGCGCTCTCCGGCACCGTCACCGCACGCTGCTCGCGGCGTATATAACTGTCGGGCAGGGTGTAGCCGAGATCGAAAGTCAGGAACGCCTTGTCGCGGCCGCCGAGACTGCGTTGCACCAGCAATTGAAGCTGCCACGGCTGCGTCGGATCCAGGGTGAACTCAGGCGGGGTGACGAACAGGCCGATTTCCCTGAACTCGGGCGCGCCGACCGCGTCCAGTGCGCCGAGCCGGGTGTGGTTGCGGTCGCGGAAGCGGGTGCTGTTGCCTTCCTGCAGGATTTCGATGCGATCGAAGATGCCGCCGCGGACATAGGCCGAACCCTTGAACGAGTAGGGGCCGTTGCCGGCAACGACGATGGCCTGCTGCCCGGGCTTCAGGCTGTCCTTCAGCCGCTGATAGCCGTCCTCGCCAAGCAGGCTGCGGCCGATCGTGGGCGCGGTCACCAGCGCCACGTAGAGGTCGATGAAGGTATCGCTCGCCTCGCCAGGTTCGGGATACTGGCTCGCCGCGGCGCTGCCGGACTTCGCAAAGGCTTCGTTGATGTCGCCGATGCCGAGCTGAAGCCGGCGCACCGAGCCGTCGCCGACGAGGCTCTCCCAGTCACGCACTTCACTGCGCCCGAGATCGAGCGTCTTGACGACAGGGGGAAGGGCGGCCGAAGCCGCCGCGCCGTCACCGCCGCCGATGCGTCCGCCGCGGATGAGCTTGGACGCGGCGCGGACGACACTGTCACCCATCACCAGCACGGTGACGGTCGCGCCGCTCACGATGTCGACCTGCGGCGGCTTCTCGGCACCACTTGCGACAGGCTTCATGTCCTTGCCGATCAGGGAGTTCATGGCGGCGACGATGCGCGCCTCCGGAATGCCGACCAGCACGATCGGCTCCTTGTGATCGACGAGCTTGATCCCGGTGATGACGCCTTTCGGATCAATTCCGGCAAGCAAGTGAATCGGTTTGCCCGAGTACCCGACAGAATTCGCAAAATCGGAGTTGAGGAAAACGAATCCCTGAAGCTGATCGCCGCGGTACACCGGTACAATGGGCGGATCGCCTTGCGGCGGGCCGAAACGATCCGCATCCGGGAAAAATTCGGCAGGCGTAAGCTTCGGCAGGTATGCTGGTAAGTCACCGGCGGCGCATGCGGGCGAGACGTACGCCAGACACATCAGCAGCAAGCCCGCAAGCGCTAGCGCCGCACGCCTTGTGAAGGCGGTATCGTCATCCGGTCGCTTCAACATATCGGTTCAAATGCGATCTGCGCGACCCACCGGGACGCGCGTGCCTTGAGATTCTTCTTCGATGATTTGTCGCCGCTGACGTGTCAAAGTCATCGCGCGTGCCCACATCTGTCAAGGCCAGCGAAAATATTTGTATTCGCGCTGAGCTGAATCAGAAGCCTGCATTTGGAGTCCTTGCCATGCCATTCCTGCGCACTTCATTGCTGAGCGCTGAGCCCGCAGGTGTATTGCAGTCGCTCGACGAACTCTTTGCGCTAGCGCATGCAATGGAGCAGGAGGCAGCCAAAAGGTATGATGCTCTTGCTGATGACATGCGCGGGCAGGGCAAGGATGATCTCGCAGACGTGTTCGCGAAGCTCGCCGCCGCCGAGCGCGAGCATGTCGACAGCGTCACGCGGTGGTCGCAATCTCGGCGCGGCAAGATCCCGGATCCCGCCATGGTGCGTTGGGAGGCGCCGGAAACGCTCGCCCCGGAATCCGCCGCTGAGGTCAAAACGTCGCGCTTGATGACGCCGTACCGCGCGCTCGCGATGGCGGTCCGCAACGAGGAGCGCGCCTTTGCGTTCTGGTCTTATCTCGCCGCCTATTCCGATGACCGCGATATCAAGAAGGCGTCCGAGGCAATGGCCAAGGAAGAGCTCGGCCATGTCGCGACGCTGCGGAAGGAGAGGCGCCGCGCCTATCATCGCGAGCACGAACGGAGCGGCGCCGAGGCGTCGTCCGTGCCTCTGCGGCAAATTGATGCGCAAAGGCTCGAGCTTCGCCTGGTCTTGCAGCTCAGCGACATGGAACAACGCCTGAGCGGGCCAGCAGCAATCCGGACCCAGGACATTCGCCAGCAGACGATCGAGATGGCCGACGCCACCGTGGGCCTCGGGAGCTTTCCGGCGTCCATGGAGCGCAAAGGCCCACTGGAGATCGCCGAGGCCCTGGTCGACGGTTACCTCGACGGCGCCGAGCGATCGAGCGACGCGGCCCATCTCGAACGCCTGCAGCAACTTGCCGAGCGCGCGATCTCGCGGCTGGCCTGGCTCCGATCGCTTTCGGCGGACTGACGCGCTTACGGCACCCTCAGAGCTGCTGCACTCCAGAGCCGCATAGCCGCTCGGCCGGGGCAGTGGCCACAGGTCCTTCACTGGCGGAAAAGACGCACAGATTTGGCGATAGGCGCTCAGTTCAGGCGGAGATCCGACCGGCAGGTCGCGTGGGGCCGCAGCCTAATCCATAATTCGCATAAGGTATATTATGGAATATATTTATATACAATCAGATCAAATATTTAGCCGCAATTCCTGCCACCACACCTTCGCCCAAGCGCGATTTTCAGTCCGGGCCGCGACGCCGCCCCGGGTCTCGACGGCTACTGTGCATGGGGTTGTTTTTCAGATTTTGAATCCGGCCCATCTCTGCGAAAGCCGATATTGCCGGGACCTTGTCCGGCTGCAATAAGCGAGGCCTCGCGAGATCGCAGATGACCTTCAGGCCTTCCGTCCGTATAGGTTTGCATCTCAGAACAACAACAAACCTTCCGAGGAAGCAGACCCATGGTCTTTTCAACGCGCTTTTCCCGACGCACGCTTCTCAAGGCCTCCGCCGCGACCGCGGTCCTGGGCGGCATCGGTGCGCCCCATGTGGCCCGGGCCCAGAGCGCCGAGTTCACCTACAAATACGCCAATAACCTGCCGGACACCCATCCGCTGAACGTACGCGCCAAGGAGATGGCGGCGGCGATCAAGACCGAGACCAACGGCAAGTTCGACCTCCAGATCTTCCCGAACAACCAGCTCGGGTCCGACACCGACATGCTGAGCCAGATCCGCTCGGGCGGCGTCGAGTTCTTCACGCTGTCCGGCCTGATCCTTTCGACCCTGGTGCCGGCGGCGTCCATCAACGGCATCGGCTTCGCGTTCCCGGACTACGACACGGTCTGGAAGGCCATGGACGGCGACCTCGGCGCCCATGTCCGCGGCGAGATCAAGAAGGCCGGCCTCGAGGTGATGGACAAGATCTGGGACAACGGGTTCCGCCAGACCACCTCGTCGAGCAAGCCGATCACCGGTCCTGACGACCTCAAGGGCTTCAAGATCCGCGTACCGGTGTCGCCGCTGTGGACCTCGATGTTCAAGGCGTTCGACGCGGCGCCCGCCTCGATCAATTTCAGCGAGGTCTATTCGGCGCTCCAGACCAAGATCGTCGAAGGCCAGGAGAACCCGCTGGCGATCATCTCGACCGCCAAGCTCTACGAGGTGCAGAAATACTGCTCGCTGACCAATCACATGTGGGACGGCTTCTGGTTCCTGGCGAACCGCAGAGCCTGGGAGAAGCTGCCGCAGGACGTGCGCGCCATCGTCGCCAAGAACATCAATGCCGCTGCCGTCAAGGAGCGTGAAGACACCGCCAAGCTCAATGCCAATCTGCAGCAGGAGCTCGCCGCCAAGGGCTTGACCTTCAATCAGCCCACAGTGGCGCCGTTCCGCGACAAGCTGCGGACCGCAGGCTTCTATGCCGAGTGGAAGGGCAAGTATGGCGACCAGGCCTGGGACCTCCTGGAAAAGGCCGTCGGCAAGCTGTCGTAACGCGTTGGGGCCATCATGGCTCATGTCGAGGTCGAGGTGACCGCAGTGGTGGGCGAGGCGGCGTTTCAGTCCCCTCGCCGACCTTCGTTGCTGGGTTCGCTCGAGCGCGCGCTCGGTCTCGTCGTCGAAATCCCGGCGGCGATCCTGGTCGTCGCCGAGATCGTGATCCTGTTTGCCGGCGTGGTCGCGCGCTACGGCCTGCACCGGCCGCTGATCTGGTCGGACGAGCTCGCCTCGATCCTGTTCCTGTGGCTGGCCATGCTGGGCGCGGCGGTTGCGTTCCGCCGCTCCGAGCACATGCGCATGACGGCGGTCGTCGCCAGCGCCAAGCCTGCGATGCGGGCCTATCTCGATCTGGTCGCGACCTCAGCGGCGCTGGCGTTCCTGGTCCTGATCGTCTGGCCCGCCTGCGACTACGCCTACGAGGAAAGCTACATCACGACGCCAGCGCTGCAGATCTCCAATATGTGGCGCGCCGCCGCGCTGCCGGCCGGCATCGGGCTGATGGCGGCCTTTGCCTTGCTTCGGCTGCTGCGCGCGGCCGAATACCGGATGGTCGCAGCCGCCGTCGTCAGCGTTGCCGTCATCATCGGCCTGTTCTGGCTGGCGGAGCCGTTGCTGCGGCCGCTCGGCAATCTCAACCTCGTCATCTTCTTCGTCGGCGTCGCCGGCTTCTGCGTCTTCGCCGGCGTTCCCATTGCGTTCGGGTTCGGCCTTGCGATCTTCGGCTACCTCGCGCTGACCACGCGCACGCCTGTCATGGTGCTGGTCGGCCGGATGGACGAGGGCATGAGCCACCTCATCCTGCTCTCGGTGCCGCTGTTCGTATTCCTGGGGCTGCTGATCGAGATGACCGGCATGGCGCGGGCCATGGTGGCGTTCCTGGCGAGCCTGCTCGGCCATGTCCGCGGCGGCCTGCACTACGTGCTGGTCGGCGCCATGTACCTGGTCTCGGGCATATCAGGCGCCAAGGCCGCGGACATGGCGGCCGTTGCGCCCGTGCTGTTTCCGGAAATGAAACAGCGCGGCGCCAAGCCCGGCGATCTCGTCGCGCTTCTTGCAGCCACCGGAGCCCAGACCGAAACCATTCCGCCGAGCCTCGTGCTGATCACGATCGGCTCGGTGACTGGCGTCTCGATCGCCGCCCTGTTCACCGGCGGCCTCCTGCCCGGCGTCGTGCTCGCGATCACGCTCTGCATGCTGGTGTGGTGGCGCTACCGCCACGAGGACATGAGTCACGTGCGCCGCGCCAGCGGTGGCGAGATCGGCAAGACCTTCGTCATCGCCCTGCCCGCGCTAGCACTGCCCTTCGTGATCCGCTACGCCGTGGTCGAGGGCATCGCGACCGCGACCGAGGTCTCCACCATCGGCATCGTCTATGGCGCCCTGGTCGGCCTCCTCGTTTACCGCCGCTTCGACTGGTCGCGGCTGTTTCCGATGCTGGTCGAGACCGCGGCGCTGTCGGGCGCCATCCTGCTGATCATCGGCACGGCGACCGGCATGGCCTGGGGCCTGACCCAATCAGGCTTCTCGCGCTCGCTGGCGGCGGCCATGACCGGATTGCCCGGGGGAGCGGCGACCTTCATCGCCGTCTCGATCCTGGCCTTCACCATCCTCGGCAGCGTGCTGGAGGGCATCCCGGCGATCGTGCTGTTCGGGCCGCTGCTGTTTCCGATCGCCCGGGCCGTCGGCGTGCACGAGGTGCACTACGCCATGGTGATCATTCTCGCTATGGGAATCGGACTATTCGCCCCGCCCTTCGGCGTCGGCTATTATGCCGCCTGCGCCATCGGACGCGTCGATCCGGCCGAGGGCATCCGCCCGATCTGGGGCTATCTGCTGGCGCTGCTGGTGGGATTGATCATCGTCGCGATCTTCCCGTGGATCTCGATCGGATTCCTTTGAGGCGTTTGACGGAGGGTGTCGATGAGTGAGCGGCAGAACCAGTACAATATCGGCCTCGACAAGACGCCCGCCAATTACGTGCCGCTGAGCCCCCTAAGCTTCCTCGCGCGCAGCGCCGCCGTCTATCCCGATCATGTCAGTACGGTCTACGAGGGGCGCAGCTTCAACTGGGCGCAGACCTATGAGCGCTGCAAGCGTTTCGCGTCCTGGCTCGCGCGCAAGGGCATTGGCGTCGGCGATACCGTGGCGGCGATGCTGCCGAACATTCCTGCGATGAACGAGGCGCATTTTGCCGTGCCGATGACCGGCGCTGTGCTCAACGCGCTCAACATCCGCCTCGATGCGCCTTCGATCGCATTCCAGCTCGACCATGGCGGCGCAAAAATCATCCTGGTCGATCCCGAGTTTTCGGGCGTGATCAGCGATGCGCTGGCGCAGATGACTGGCCCCAAGCCGTTCGTGGTCGACGTCGACGACGCATCGTTCAAAGGCGGCGGTCGCATCGGCGAGATCGAATATGAAGCAGCGGTCGCGGAAGGCGATCCTGCGTTCACGGCGATCCTGCCGCAGGACGAGTGGGACGCGATCGCGCTGAGCTACACCTCGGGCACGACCGGCAATCCCAAGGGCGTCGTCACCCATCATCGCGGCGCCTATCTCAACGCCGTCAGCAACATCCTTGCCGGCAATCTCGGCCAGCATCCGGTCTATCTCTGGACGCTGCCGATGTTCCACTGCAACGGCTGGTGCTTTCCCTGGACCATCGCGGCATCCGCCGGCATCAATGTCTGCCTGCGCAAGGTCGAGCCGACCAGGATCTTCGAGCTGATCAAGCAGCACGGCGTCACCCACATGTGCGGCGCGCCGATCGTCTACAACACGCTGATCAACGCGCCCGATGCGCCCAAAGGCAACGCGGCGCGCCGGGTCGTCGGCCTGATCGCAGGTGCCGCGCCGCCGGTCGCCGTACTCGAAGGCGCCGAGAACATCGGCATCAAGCTGACCCATGTCTACGGCCTGACCGAGGTCTACGGCCCCGCCTCCGTCTGCGCCGAGCAGCCCGGCTGGGACGAGCTTCCGCCCGCCGAACGCGCACGCATGAAGCGCCGGCAGGGCGTGCCCTACCCGCTCGAGGAAGGCGTCACCGTCATCGATCCGAAGACGATGCAAGAGGTGCCGCGCGACGGCGAGACCATCGGCGAGGTCATGTTCCGCGGCAACATCGTGATGAAGGGCTATCTCAAGAACGAGAAGGCGACCAAGGAAGCCTTCGAGGGCGGCTGGTTTCACACCGGCGATCTCGGCGTGCTCGACGAGCGCGGCTACGTCATCATCAAGGACCGCTCCAAGGACATCATCATTTCCGGCGGCGAGAACATCTCCTCCGTCGAGGTCGAGGACATCCTCTACAAGCACCCGGCCGTGCTGTTCGCCGCCGTGGTCGCAAAGCCCGATCCGAAGTGGGGCGAAGTGCCTTGCGCCTTCGTCGAGTTGAAGGACGGCGCCAGCGCCAGCGAAGCCGACATCATCGCGTTCTGCCGCAGCCACATGTCGGGCTTCAAGACGCCGAAAGCCGTCGTGTTCGGACCTATCCCGAAAACGTCCACGGGCAAGATTCAAAAATTCCTGCTGCGCAGCGAAGTGGGATCAGTGAAGGCGATTACGGCTTGAACATCGTCTGAGAGTCTTCCGCCCGCACGAACACGTGGCGGGCGGAAGACATCAGTCCTCACATCTTCTTGTAGGCCTCGACGACCGCCTGACCATCGGCCCCTGCCTTCTTGAGCCAGTCGGCCGTGAGCTGTTCGCCGATTTTCTGGAAGCCGGCCTTCAACGCCGGGCTCGGCGGCTCGACGTTCATGCCTTTCGCCTTGAGCTGATCGAGATACCACGTGCTCTTGTCCTGCCAGGCCTTCCAGCCGCGGGTTTCCGCCGTTGCCGCCGCCTTGAGGATGGCTTCCTGGGTCGGCTTGTCGAGCGCCTCGAACGCGGCCTTGTTGACGAAGGTGTAGTCCTTGGGAATCCAGGCCTGCACGTCGTAGAAATACTTCAGCGACTCCCAGGCCTTCGCGTCGTAGCCCGTGCCGCCCGAGGACATGAAGGAATTCACCACGCCAGTGGCAAGCGCCTGCGGCAGTTCCGCCGCCTGGATCGTGACCGACTGCGCGCCGACCAGCTCGCCGATGCGCGCGGTGCCGACGTTATAGGCCCGCCATTTCAGGCCCTTCATGTCTTCGATCGATGCGAGCGGCTTGTTGACATAGACGCCCTGCGGCGCCCAGGGCACCACGAACAGCAGCTTGAGACCCTGCGCATCGAGCTTCTTGGCGATTGCAGGCTTGGAGGCCTGATACAGCTTCATTGCGTCAGGGAAGCTGGTCGCCAGGAACGGCACGACGTCGACGCCGAACAACGGATCCTCGTTCTCGTGGATCGAGAGCAGCACTTCGCCCATCTGCGCCTGCCCGGTCACCACTGCGCGCTTGATGTCGGGTGCCTTGAACAGCGAGGCGCCGGGATGGACCGTGATCAGGAGCTTCCCGGACGTGGCGGCTTCGACGTCCTTGGCGAAGGCGACCAGGTTTTCGGAGTGCGGATTATCGGCGGGATACGCTGCCGGCAGATTCCATTTGGTCTGAGCCAAAGCGGGTGTCGCGGCCACGACCACGCCGGCGGTCAAGAATGCGCGAAACAAACGAGACATCATCAGGCTTCTCCTCACAGTCAATTTAAACACCGGTACGCTCAGTCTGGGAAGGCGAGCTTGGGCAGGAACATCACGATCTGCGGATACTCCGTGATGATGAAGACGGCGGCCAGCAGCAGGATGAAGAACGGAAACGCCGCCCGCGCAACGGTGAACGTGTCGCGCCCGCTCATGTTCTGCAGCACGAACAGATTGAACCCGACCGGCGGCGTGATCTGCGCCATCTCGACGTGGATGATAAGGTAGACGCCAAACCAGACCAGATCGAGTCCGGCCTGCCTGACCATCGGCAGCACGATGACGGCGGTCAGCACGATCATCGAGATGCCGTCGATCAGGCAGCCGAGGATGATGTACATGATGCTCAAATACAGTGCGAGCATGCTCGGCGTGAGCTGCTGCCCCTGGACCCAGGTGGCGAGCGCGGCAGGAATGCCCGTATAGGCCATCGCGGCCGTGGTATAGGCTGCGCCTGCCAGGATCAGCATGATCATGCAGGTCAGGCGCGTCGCGCTCATGATGCTCTCGAGAAAGTTCTTGCGCGTGAGCGTGCCGCTCCACCAGGCCAGCAGCAACGCGCCCGTGACGCCCCATGCCGCGCATTCCGTGGCGGTCGCAAAGCCCAGCACCAGCGAGAAGAAGACCGCCATGATCAGGAGCATACAGGGCGCGAGCTTTGCCGACTCCCGCAGCTTCTGTCGGAATGGCATCGGCGGATCGCGCGGCGGAACCTTCTTGGGATTGAGCAGCGACCAGATGATGATGTAGCCCGAATAGAGCGCCATCACGAGTACGCCCGGCAGGAAGCCGCCGAGGAACACCTGCAGCACGGAGACATTCGCCGTGACCGCGTAGACCACCATCGGGATCGAGGGTGGGATCAGGAGGCCGAGCGTGCCTGAGCCTGCGAGCGAGCCCAGGCTCAAGCCCTTGTCGTATCCACGCTTGTCGAGTTCGGGCAGCGCGATCTTGCCGATGGTCGCGCAGGTCGCGGCCGAAGAGCCCGACACCGCCGCGAAGATGCCGCAGCCGATCACGTTGACGTGGGTCAGACGTCCCGGCAGCCACTGAACCCAGGGCGACAAGCCCCGAAACATTTCTTCCGACAATTTGGTACGGAAGAGAATTTCGCCCATCCAGATGAACAGCGGCAGCGCAGCCAGCGTCCACGACGCGCTGGCGCTCCAGGTGGTGGTGGCGAGCACGGCGCCGAGCGGCAGGCTGGTCGTCAGTGCCATTGCCACGAAGCCGACGAGCCCGAGCGACACCGCGATCCAGATGCCGCTTCCCAGCAGCAGGATCATGACGCCGAGCAGGACGAACGACAGCTCGATCATGCCGAGATTGGCCATGGTCAACCTCCGCCGCCCTGCGAGATGCGCTCGACGAATTCTTCCGGCGTTTCGTCCGGCGAGCCCTTCTCGTAGCTCGGCCGATTGCCGCTGACGACATTGACCATCTCATCGATCAACGCGATCGACAGGATGGCAAGACCGCCGGCGAAACCGAGCTGCGGAATCCAGAGCGGAAGCGGGACGACGCCCTGCGCCACATCGTTGAAGCGCCAGGAATCGTAGGTCATCTGCACGGCATAGCGGGTGAAATAGAGAATGAAGGCGGTGGCGATACCGAGGGCCACGATCTCCGCGATCTGCTTGGTCCGACCATGCAGGCGTTCCAGCAGCAGGCCGACGCGGATCATCTCTCCGCGCTTGAAGGTATGCGCGAGGCCGAGGAACGCCATCGCGGCCATGCACCAGGACGCGAAATCATCCCCGGCGGGAATGTTGATCGCAAACTGGCGCCCGACCGACATGGCCATCATGATTGCAAAGATCGCAACCAGGAAGACGCCGGCGGCGTAGCCTGCCCCGAGATAAAGGAGATCCAGCGCTCGGCGCACCAGTCCTCCGGCCGTTACTTCGTCCCCTGCCACGCGATCCTCATCTCACATGAGGCGATTCAGTCGACCCGGCGGTCACACATCGCTAGCCGCCGATCCTCTTCAATATCGCCCTTGCCCAGCGTCTGTCTTTCAGACGTTAGATCAACATGATGCAACCGACGCAAGCAAGGACTATGCCTGCTTGTGGCGGGAGTTTCTACCGCAGGTTCAGCGCGTCTCCAGCCGCAGCCCGTCAAAAGCGGGCACGACGCCCGCGGGCAGCGATTGCCGGATGACTTCGTAGTCGACATCGGCCGTCATGTTGGTGATGACTGCGCGCTTCGGCTTGAACCGTTCGATCCAGGACAGCGCATCGTTGATGCTGAAATGGCTGACATGGTTGGTGTAGCGCAGGCCGTCGACGATCCAGAGGTCCAGATTCTCCAGCGCGCCCCAGCTTTCGCGCGGGATGTCGTTGAGGTCGGGCGTGTAGGCGGCGTCCCCGATGCGATAGCCGAGCGCGGGAATGGCGCCGTGCTGCACCAGGAAGGCTGTCATCGTCACCGCGCCGCCCTTCCCCAGAATGGTCTGGCTTTCGCCCGCCTCGATCGAATGCCGCGTCAGGATCGGCGGATAGTCGCTGCCCTCCGGCGAGATGAAGCAATACGAGAACCGCGCCATGATGTCCTTGGCGGTCGACAGGTTGAAATAGGTCGGGATACGACGGCGCATGTGCATCACGACCGAACGCAGATCGTCCATGCCGTGGGTCTGATCGGCGTGCTCATGGGTCAGGAACACCGCGTCGATGTGATCGACATTGGTCGAGAGCAGTTGCTCGCGCAGGTCCGGCGAGGTGTCGATCACGATGCGCGTGGTGCCGTGCTCGGACTTCCGCTCGACCAGTAGCGAACAGCGGCGGCGGCGGTTCTTGGGATTGTTGGGATCGCAAGCGCCCCAGCCCAGCGCCGGGCGCGGCACGCCGGCGGAGGAGCCGCAGCCCAGGATCGTCAGCGTCAGCGTCATGCGGCTCCCGGTTTCAAGCTTTCACCTTCGAGAACAGGCGGAAGAAGTTCTCGCTGGTCTGGCGCGAGATCTCGTCAAACGATACGCCGCGCGTCTCGGCCAGCACTTTGGCGACCTCGACCACAAAAGCGGGCTCGTTGCGTTTTCCCCGGAACTTGCCGGGCGCAAGATAGGGCGAGTCCGTTTCGACCAAGATGCGATCGGCCGGCAGTTCGGCCGCCAGCGCCCGCAAGGTCTCTGATTTCTTGAAGGTCAGGATGCCCGTGAAACCGATATAGAGCCCGAGCGACACCGCCTTCAGCGCCAGCTCGCGTCCGCCGGTGTAGCAATGCAGCACGGCGCGAAACGCGCCCTTGGCCGCCTCCTCCTCCAGGATGCGTGCGCAGTCCTCGTCGGCTTCGCGGGTGTGGATCACCAGCGGCAGGCCGGTGGTGCGGGCGGCGGCGATGTGGGCGCGAAAGCCCCTCGCCTGCGCCTCTGGCGAGCCGTTGTCGTAAAAATAGTCGAGCCCGGCTTCGCCAAGCGCGACGACCTTGGGATGCTCCGTCAGCGCAACCAGCTCATCCGATGCGATACCGTCCTCCTCATCCGCATTGTGCGGATGAGTGCCGACCGAGCAGTAGACGTCCTCATAGCGCTCAGTGATGGCCAGAAGCTGATCGAGCTTCCGCACCCGGGTCGAGATCGTGACCATGCGGCCGATGCCGGCCGCGCGGGCCCGCGATACGATCCCGTCGAGATCTTCCGCAAAGTCCGGAAAATCCAGATGGCAGTGGCTGTCGACCAGCATCGCGCAAACGTCCTAGGCTGCCGGCTCGATGTAGCGCGGGAACGCCGGCGTCGGCGCCGGCAGGGTCGAGCCGGGCGCGATGCGCTTGGCACCGCCGAGCATGGCGAAGTTGCGCTCCCCGTCCGGGATGCCGAGGCTGTCGAGCAGCAATCCCGAGGCGGTCGGCATCGCGGGCTGCGCCAGGATCGCGATCTGGCGCACGACTTCGGCGGTGACGTAGAGCACCGTCTTCTGCCTGGCCGGGTCGGTCTTGGCGAGCGCCCACGGCGCCTCGCCCGCGAAATAGCGGTTGGCCTCCGCGACCACGGCCCAGACGGCGTTGAGCCAGTGATGGATCTGCTGCATTGCCATGGCCTCGCGCGATGCGGCGACCATGCCGTCGGCCATCGCCAGGATTGCCTTGTCGTTGTCGCTGAATTCGCCGGGCTCGGGCAGCACGCCGCCGAGTTGCTTGGCGATCATCGACAGCGAACGCTGCGCGAGGTTGCCGAGATCGTTGGCGAGATCGGCGTTGATGCGCGCCACGATGGCCTCGTGATTGTAGTTGCCGTCCTGTCCGAACGGCACCTCGCGCAGGAAGAAATAGCGCACCTGATCGACGCCGTACTGGTCGGCAAGATTGAAGGGATCGACGACGTTGCCGACCGACTTCGACATCTTCTCGCCCCTGCTGAACAGGAAGCCGTGGGCATAGACGCGCTTCGGCAGCGGAATCCCGGCCGACAGCAGGAACGCCGGCCAATACACCGCGTGGAATCGGATGATGTCCTTGCCGATGATGTGCACGTCGGCCGGCCAATAACGCCAGTTTCCGTCGTTCTCATCGGGGAAGCCGACGCCGGTGATGTAGTTGGTCAGCGCGTCGACCCAGACATACATCACGTGCTCTTCGTCACCAGGCACCTTGACGCCCCAATCGAAGGTGGTGCGCGAGATCGAGAGATCACGCAGGCCGCCTCTGACGAAGCTCACCACCTCGTTCTTGCGGGAGTCCGGCCCGATGAAGTCAGGCTGATCCGCATAGAGCTTCAACAGCTTGTCCTGGTATGCCGACAGCCGGAAGAAATAGCTCTTCTCCTCGACCCATTCGACCGGCGTGCCCTGCGGGCCCAGCCGGACGCCGTCATCGTTCAAGCGCGTCTCATCCTCGGCGTAATACGCCTCGTCCCGCACGGAATACCAGCCGGCATAGATGTCGGCATAGATATCGCCGTTCGCTTCCATGCGCCGCCAGATCTCCTGGCTGGAGCGATGATGCTGCTCCTCGGTGGTGCGGATGAAGCGGTCGAACGACACGTTCAGACGCTCGTCCATCTCCTTGAAGCGACCGGCATTGCGGGCCGCGAGCGCTGAGACGGCCATGTTCTCGCCGGCCGCCGTCTGCACCATCTTCTGGCCGTGCTCGTCGGTGCCGGTCAGGAAGAACACGTCCTTGCCGTCGAGCCGCGCAAAGCGTGCCAGCACGTCGGTCGCGATCGCTTCATAGGCGTGGCCGATATGCGGACTGCCATTGGGATAGGCGATCGCTGTCGTGATGTAGAAGACATTGTCGCGCGCGGGCGCGGCCACGGGCGCCGCAGCCTTTGGTGTGGCTGCGGGCGTTGCGGCTTGCGGAGCCGCAGCGGGCTTCGGCGCGCGGGGTGCCTTCGGCTTGACAACCTTCGGCAGCGTGGCGGCGGGGGCCGGCGCTGCGATCACAGGCGCGACCACCCTCGCCTTCTTGGCCACCGTCTTCGCGGGAGCCTTGGCGGATTTCTTGGCGGATTTCTTGGCTGATTTGTTAGCTGGCTTCTTGGCGACGGCCGGCTTCTTCGCAGCCTTCTTGACCGCCTTCTTTGCCGTCTTCACGGTGCTCTTCTTCGCGCCCTTCTTGGCCGGGGCCTTCTTGGTCTTCTTGACTTTCTTGGCCGCCTTGGCGTTGGCCTTCGCACGCGCCTTCACGGCCTTCTTTGCGGCTTTCTTCGCAGCCTTGTTGCGGCCCTTGTCTTTAGCAGTTTTCTTAGCTCGCGTTGCCACGACGAATTCCTTTACCGGCTTCTCGAAATCTGGAAACGAACCTGAGTTCGATTATTGATTTGCGCATGATCTTTCGGAAAACCGCTGCGCACTTTTCCGGATCATGCTTTAGCGCGTTGCGTCCGCCAGCCAGCCGAACACCGAGAACACCAAGGGCTTGCGCTCCAGATTATAGGTTTCGGTGTCGCGCGCGGCGCGGACGATCTTTTCCCATACCTCAGCTAGGCGCGCAAGGCGCGGCAGGTTCTGGTTGGCATTGGCCTCGTCCGCATGCAGACGTTCCGCGATCCAGCGATCGATGCCATCGATGAAGGCGGCGAGCGCGACGCGGTCGCTAGTGGGAAGCGAATCGCCGAGCGTGTGCAATTCGCGCGGATCGACCTGCGGCAGGCGCGCGAGCAGCGCCGCCGTGCGTTGCTGAAGCTTCAGCGCGTCACCGCCGAGCAGCGTCAGCGCCCTTGCAACGCTGCCCTCGGAGGCCTCCGCGGCCTCGCGCAGCGCGGGATCGCTCGGATCGAGATCGGCGGCCGAAGCCGCAGCGCCAATCACATCATCGGTGGCGAGCGGCCGCAGGCGCAGCTTGCGGCAGCGCGACTGGATGGTGGCGAGCACGCGCGCGGGCGCGTGGCTGACCAAAAGGAACAGCGATTGCTGCGGCGGTTCCTCGAGGATTTTCAGCAGCGCGTTGGCCGCGTTCGGATTGAGCTCGTCGACGGTGTCGACGATGCAGACGCGCCAGCCTTCGGCCGCGGCAGTCGAGCCGAAGAAGCCGATGGTCTCGCGCGTCTCGTCCACGGTGATCACGGTGCGCATCACGCCGCGATCGTTGGCGGTACGCTCCAGCGTCAGCAGGCCGCCATGCGAGGCGGCCGCCACCTGCCGCGCCACGGCGTCATTGGGATCGATCGCGAGGTCTTCGGCGCGCTGCACGGCTTCCGCCAGCGGCTGGCCATGGGCGAGCACGAAGCGCGCCATCCGATAGGCCAGGGTCGCCTTGCCGATGCCCTGCGGCCCGCCGATCAGCCAGGCGTGAGGGATGCGGCCGCTGCGATAGGCCGTCAACAGCGCGGTCTCGGCTTCGCGATGACCGAACAGTTTCGATATCTCGCGCGGGTGCGGAATGGCGGTTTCGCGCTCGGTCTGACGCGGGCTCATACGGAAACCACCGAGGCTGGTGTGGGAAGGAGACGATCGCGCAGCGCCGTCCAGACACGGCCTGCGACCGTGTCAGGGTCGGAATTGGCGTCGATCAGCACGCAGCGTGCGGGATCGTCCTCGGCAATCTTGCGATAGGCCTCGCGCAGGCCCTGGTGAAAACCGAGCTTCTCGCCCTCGAACCGGTCGGGCGTGCTGTTGCCGCGGCGCGCGGCGGCGCGTTGCAGGCCGATCTCGACCGGCAGGTCGAGGATGATGGTGAGGTCCGGCTTGAGATCGCCGATCGTGACCCGCTGCATCGCGTTGATCAGGCCCTCAGGCACTTGGCCGAGGCTGCCCTGATAGGCCCGCGTCGAGTCGGCGAAGCGGTCGCACAGCACCCAGGTGCCCTGGTTGAGCGCAGGCAGGATCACGGTGCGGACATGGTCATCACGCGCGGCGGCGAACAACAGCGTCTCCGCCTCGGGGCCGAGCAGCTTGCCCATGCCCGACAGCACCAGATGACGCATGATCTCGGCGCCCGGCGAGCCGCCCGGCTCGCGCGTGACGCGGATGCGGAGCTTTGCCGCCTTGAGGCGGTCGGCAAGCTTCTTGATCTGGGTCGACTTGCCCGTGCCCTCGCCGCCTTCAAAGGTGACGAAGCGTCCGCGTCCGGACGGCCGCTGTAGCGCGCTCTCACTCATGTCAGAGCTTCTCGGCGCCTGCGCGGAACATGCCGATCACGAGCTCGCTGGCGCCGTCGATCGCGCGTCGCACGGTCGAGCCGGTGCCTATCGCTTCGGCCGCATAGACCGGCGTCTCCACCGCGATGTTGCCGCTGCGCCAGACCCTGACCACGCCGACCCGTTGGCCGGCCTCGACCGGCGCCCGCACCGGACCGCTATAGACGACGCGCGCAATCAGCTTGTCGCTGCCGTTCTTGTGCACCATCACCTTCACCGGAGTCTTGGCGACGAGCTTGACCGAGCGGCTCTCGCCGCCGAACACCTTGGCGTAGCCGACGGGCTGCTCGGCCGCGATCAGCGTGCGGGTCTCGAAATTGCGGAAACCCCATTCCAGCATTTTCTTGGCTTCCGTGGCGCGATCCTCCGGGTCTTCCAGTCCGTTGACGACGACGATCAGCCGCGTGCCGTTCTGCACCGCCGAGCCGACCATGCCGTAGCCGCCCTCCTTGGTATAGCCGGTCTTCAGCCCGTCGGCGCCTTCCATCGAATTGAGCAGCGGATTGCGGTTGGGCTGGCGGATCTTGTTCCAGGTGTACTCCTTCTCGCCGAACAGTTTGTAGAACTCCGGAAAGTCCAGGATGATGTGCCGGGCGAGCATGCCAAGCTCGCGCACCGTCATCTTGTTGGCGGGGTCGGGCAAACCGTTGGAGTTGCCGAAGGTCGATTTGGTCAGGCCGAGCTCGCGGGCGCGCTTGGTCATGAAGTCCGCCGCGAAAATCTTCTCGTTGCCCGCCATGGCCTCGGCGAGCGCGATGCAGGCATCGTTGCCGCTCTGGATGATCGCGCCGTGCAGGAGATCGTCGACCGAGACCTTGCTGTTGATGGCGGCGAACATGGTCGAGCCACCGGAGGGCGCGCCTCCCCGGCGCCAGGCGTTCTCGCTGATCCGGTATTCGTCGGTCAGCTTGATGTCGCCCTTCTTGATGGCATTGAAGACGACCTCCGCCGTCATCAGCTTCATCATGCTGGAGGGCGCTCGGAGCTCGTCGGCGTTCTTCTCGAACAGCACGCTGCCTGAGGAGGCCTCGATCAGGATCGCGGTCGGGGCATCGCCGTCGAATCCGGCATCGTCCGGCTTCTTGGCGCCCTGGATGCTCTGGTTGGCGGCCAGAAGCGCCCCGCTCCAGCCGATGCTTGCCACCAGAATCGCGGCGACCAGCCCGCGCGCCAGTGTTCCGGCGGTGAGCCGGTTGCGACGAAGCAAAGGAAGACGAAATGCCATGGCGAAGCCCTGAGAGAGGCGTTCTAACAGTTGGAACAGATGCGAACAACACGCGGTTCGACGCCTGTCCCTGAGATTGCACGATTCTCGCCGCGCCCCTATCGTGGCGCCTTATGTTTCTCGACCAAACCCCTGAAACAAGGCGGAAAAGCGATGTCCTCCACCCGCGTGATCAAGGCCAACGGCATCGATCTCTTCATCCGCGAAGCCGGCCAGGGTCCGCTGGTCGTGCTGTGCCATGGTTGGCCGGAGCTGTCCTATTCCTGGCGCCACCAGATCCCCGCGCTGGCCGCGGCCGGGTTTCACGTCGTCGCCCCCGACATGCGCGGCTACGGCCAGAGCGCCGCGCCGCCTGAGGTCGCGGCCTACTCGATTTTCGACACGGTCGGCGACATGGTCGGTCTCGTGCAGGCGCTCGGCGAGACCAAGGCGATGGTCGTCGGCCACGATTGGGGCGCACCGGTTGCCTGGCATGCGGCGCTGTTCCGGCCCGACATCTTCACGGCGGTCGCGGGCCTCAGCGTGCCGCCGCCGTTCCGCGGCCGCGGCAAGCCGCTCGACCTCTTGCGCCAGGGCGGCGTCACCAATTTCTACTGGCAGTACTTCCAGGCGCCCGGCGTCGCCGAGGCCGAGCTGGAACGAGACGTCGCCCGCACCATGCGCATCGTGCTCGGCGGACGCGGCCTTGCCGATCCCACTGCCGCCATGTTCGTGCAGGAGGGCAAGGGCTTTCTCAGCCACGCCACCACCGAGGAGCCGCTGCCCGGCTGGCTCGGCGAGGCTGACCTCGCCTATTTCACCGAGAGCTTCCGCAAGTCCGGCTTTCGCGGCGGGCTGAATTGGTACCGCAACATCGACCGCAATTGGGAGCTGACGGCGCCCTGGCAGGACGCGCAGATCCATCAGCCCTCGCTGTTCATCGCCGGCTCCAGGGACGCCGTCATCACCGGCCTGATCGGTGCCAAGCGCGTCAACGAGCTCGAGCGCGTGCTGCCCAATCTGAAGCAGAAGCTGATCATCGAGGGCGCCGGCCATTGGGTGCAGCAGGAACGGCCCGACGAGGTGAACGCGGCGCTGGTGCAATTCCTGAAGGAAAGCGCAGCCTAATAGAGCCCGCGGCCGCTCAGGATGCTGCGGGCCTCGGCGGCCCCGTCGGCCGATGACGGCGCGTTCTCCGCCGCGTAGCGGCCGTCCGCGTCATAGGACACGGCGCGCGCGTTGTGGACCGCCCGGCCCCGGCCGCGGCTCGAGGCCGACATTTCCGAGGTCGCATTGAGCGAGGCCATGTCGGCGGAGGTGGTGCCGAGATTATAGGGCCGCCCCTCCGGCATCGGCACGTCGCCGCGAATGGCACCGCGGCTCGATCCCGGCAATTCCGGCACGAAGGGCTTGGCCGAGGCGACCCGCACCATCGAGGGCGACGGCGCCGGAACGCCGGTGCGCAGGGTCGCCAGAAGCTGGCGGTCGTCGGAGCCTTCGAGCGGCGCCCGGCCGACATATTCGACGCGGACCTTTGCGACGCCATTGCCTTTGAATTCAAGCAGTTCGGCGGCCTTGTTCGAGACATCGATGAGGCGGTTGCCGTGATAGGGGCCGCGGTCATTGACGCGCACGATCAGCGACTTGCCGTTCGAGACATTGGTCACTCGCGCATAGGACGGCATCGGCAGGGTCGGATGCGCCGCGGTCAGCGAGGTCATGTCGAACACTTCGCCGTTGGCGGTCAGGCGGCCGTGGAAGTCATCGCCGTACCAGGACGCCATGCCCTCGGCGCGGTAGTTGACGTCCTCCTCGGGCACGTAGGTCCGGCCGGCCACGACATAGGGCTTGCCGACGCGGTAGGTGCCGCCGCCCTTCGGGACCGGGTCCCCGAACGCCACGACCCGGGGGCTCGAGGACACGCCATATTTCGGATCGACGCGGCTGGCGAATTTGTTGGAGGAGGCGCAATTGGCCAGCGCAACGCAGGCCGCGACCGCCGCAGCACCACGCGCGGCCCGCAAAACCGAATCTGACCGTCGGATCCCCATGCGCCCCAAATACCACTTTGCCGGAGGCGTACCCACCCCGCTTTGGCTACGGGGAGCGCTGTCCGGTCCTTTAATCCGAGGCGGCCCACCACCGCGTCGGATGCGGTAACGATAACGCAACCCGAACACGGCGGAAATGGGGAGCCCACAGCGATCCCGCCGGGATGGTAAACGAGACGTTCGCATTTTTCCGTTGTTCTACGGAGCGATGGCGCCAACCCTGTGCCACGGCTGGACATTCTGTTGCGCCGAATCCTCACTCCACCCCCATTGTCGCTGCCTTCACTGGAATTCTTTTGACTGTGCAAGGCCGCACGCGTTCTCTCGGATGCAAGGGCGGGATTTGGAATTTAACGATGATCGAGACGGTTTCGGCACTGATGGGTCTGGTAAGCGCGGGGATCTTCCTGGCCCATGCGTTTGAAGGTTACCGCACGAGGGCCTAACGGCACTCGCGCAGACGGCAAGCATCACCTCTTTCAAGCGGCGCGTTCGGACAATTTTGATCGATCCGAGCGAGCATCGAAAACGAGAGCGGCAGGTGTCACATGCGTAACCATGACCTGGTATCTGACGGCTTCCTGGCATTGACCGCCGGCGGCTTGGTTCTGCTCTGCTCGAGCCTGGTGGCACTGGCGTTCGCCTGAGCCCCGCTTCGTTACCCTCCAGCACAGCTCCACCGCGGCGCATCATGCGCCGATGTCCCGCTCCCAATCTGTTGATTGAATTCCCGCGTTCGGTGCCTCGACTCATTTCCAGAGGCCATCACCAACGAGGGTGACACAAATGCTTGCCGAGAAATTCTTCCTGGTCCTGGAATCCCTGATCCGCGGCGACCGCACCTATCCGGACGGAAGCCCCCGGGTCATCAGCACCTCCCCGCACGTGCCGGTCAGGCTGCCGGCGCAGAAATAGCCGGCGTCACGCGCCACTCAGCGCAGACCCAGCAGGGAGCGGCGATAGCGGCTGTCACGGGCCTCGTTCAGGCAGACGAAGCTGCCGTCGAACCCCTGGCCGTACCGCTTCTGACCCTTGCGGTAGTAGATGCCCTTCCTGAAGTCGAGCCAGACCACCTTGTCGTGCGGGCAATGACGCTGCGCCTGCGCCTCGTAGCGAAACGGCGTCAGCGGTGTCGCCGAGACCTCCGCGGTGCCCGCGCCAATCATGATTGCGCCGGCAAGCGCGATGCCGCCGGACCATCTGCGAAAGCCGCTCCTCGTCACTCCCCGCCTCCCGATCCACACCGTCGCGCGATGGCCGTTCGGCACGCTAGCACGAAATGGCGCGATCAGCCGATGGCGGGACGTGCGGCGCGTCTTCCGCCGGCCATGTTGTCGGGCTAGATGAAAGCGATCGTTTCGATTGCGAGGATGCAGCCTGAATGTCGGTTGAGCCTTCACCCCAATCCGAACCTCGTTCGCCCTCGCCGCGCCTCGGCCTGCTGCCGATGATCATCTTCGGCTCGCGCTGGCTGCAACTGCCGCTCTATCTCGGACTGATCGTGGCGCAATGCGTCTACATCGCGCTGTTCCTGAAAGAGCTCTGGCACCTCTCCTGGCACGCCCTCGACCTCACCGAGCAGCAGATCATGATGAGTGTGCTGGCGCTGATCGACGTCGTGATGATCTCCAACCTGCTCGTGATGGTGATCGTCGGCGGCTACGAGACGTTCGTCTCGCGGCTCGACCTGCAGGGCCATCCCGACGAGCCGGAATGGCTCGGCCACGTCAATGCGAGCGTGCTCAAGATCAAGCTCGCCATGGCCATCATCGGCATCTCCTCGATCGCGCTGCTGCGCACCTTCATCGAGGCCGGCAATCTCGGCTCGAACCGCGCCGGCTTCACCGAGACCGGCGTGATGTGGCAGGTGCTGATCCACCTCACCTTCGTCGTTTCGGCGATCGGCATTGCCTATGTCGACAAGCTCGGTGACTCCGGCACGCGCAAGCAGGCCGAGTGAGGTTACCAAGGTCGGCCTTATTGCTTGTCCACTTCGAGCTGCGCCAGCGCCTGGTGCAGGCACTCCTGAAGCTTCAGCGCGACCTGCTCACGCGCGATGCCCTTGGCGGCGAGATCGCCTGACACCTTGTCTACGACATCGGCGATCGCCCGGCTCTCCAGATGGTCCGTCACCAGCGTGGTTGCGTAGCTTGCCGCGGCATCGCCGCTCAGCCCGAGCTGGCCTGCAGCCCAAAGCCCGAGCAGCTTGTTGGACCGGGCGGTGGCCTTGAACATGAATTCCTCGTCATGGACGAACTTGGCCTCAAAGCCCTGCTCGCGCTTGTCGAACGTGGTCATGGTCAGCTCCATTTGCGCTTGCGCTGATAGGTGTCGGACTGGCTGGGGGCGAACGTCTCCCGTGCTTCACGTCAGTTCGGATCAGTTGAAGCTTCCGGCGGAAGCCAAACGCCGTCAAGCCTGCCGATGCGCCCCCGCGCCGGGCGCGTGCATGGCCCGCACAAGCCCGGCGCCAGCCGGCTCGGCTAGGCAGAGATCCTTTACTGGTCGTTAAGCAGACTCAGCGCCGCATGGCTTGGGGCATACCGAGAGCTGACGCATGAACAAAGAGCTGCGGGAGTTTCGACGGCTTGAACGGGTTTGCCTGGAGCAGGCCGCCCTCTCCACCATGGACCTCGCGAAAAGCGGGCTGCTCAAGGTCGCCGACGATTGCCGCATCGCAGCCGAAGCCATCGAGGCGCAATCGCCCCGCGGCGCGTTCACAGGGGCCGTCCAGGCGCTGAGGCTGGCTTGGAGCGCGACGCGGACGCCGAAACGGCACTAGCCGGCGGCATCGCCCGGACAGATCGCGTCAGAAGATTGCGGGCGGGACCCGCGCTGGATCAGGCCTTCGCCGCCGCCGCCTCGCGCGCCAGCCGTTCGGCCTTCAGCCGCTCCTTGTTGGCGTAAAACGCCTTCTGCGCCTCTTCATGGTCGCGCATGGCCTTTTCGGCCTCGATCCGGCGTGCCGCATCGCGCGCCTGGCGCTGCTCGGGGGTCAGGGGTTTGCGTCGGAAGGAAAGGTCTTCAGTCATGCGGAGACAACGCGGACCCGGCGAAAGGGTTCCACTGGGCGGACCCGGCGGCCCTGCAAATTGGAACTCGAGCGGTCCGCCCCGCCCGAACGCCGCCCCAACAAATATCGAAAAACAACCCCATGCATAGTAGCTATGCCGTTGTAGAATAAAGCTTTTTCTAGGCTCTCGAAGGCCCCTGGATATCAACCTCGGCGATGACGGGCAGGTGGTCCGAGAACGCCCTCGCCTCCGTGTCGGTCCAGACTTTCGCGATCCGGCTATCAGAGGTCGCATAAATCCGGTCGAGCCGCATCAGGGGCAAGCGCGATGGGAAGGTGCGCAGCCGCGTACGGTTGGGGCAGGCCTGCGCGAGCACGCGCCGCACCGACTTGACCCAAAACCAATCGTTGAAATCGCCGAGGACGACGGTCCTCCCGGGTTTCACCAGGCTCACCAGGGTTTGTGCCTGGGCATGCCGCTCGTGGATGCTCAGGCCGAGATGCGTGGCAACCACGCGCACGTCACCGACCGGCGTCAGGAGGCCAGCGGCAATGGCCCTGCGCGGCTCGCGCTCCCGATACGACACGTCGACGATTTCGGGCACCCCGGAGAACGGAAAGCGGCTCAGGAGCATCTGACCGTAGTCGCCATCCGCGGTGACAATCGACTTGGCGTGAA
This sequence comes from Bradyrhizobium sp. SBR1B, assembly GCF_014198205.1. Classification (NCBI taxonomy): domain Bacteria; kingdom Pseudomonadati; phylum Pseudomonadota; class Alphaproteobacteria; order Hyphomicrobiales; family Nitrobacteraceae; genus Bradyrhizobium; species Bradyrhizobium sp. SBR1B. The sequence goes on along the minus strand of NZ_JACIHC010000004.1, from coordinate 269,739 downwards.
CGCGGTGATCGCCGACGACACTCGCCAGCTTCGCAAACGGATCGTCGGACCTCGATCGCGAATCCACCTCCTGAAGCGCGACGACATCAGGAGCCCATTTGCGAAGGATGGAGCAGACCCCCTCCAGATCGAACTTCGGATTGAGATTGAACGTGCCGTGCACATTCCACGTCATGAAACGCACCGGCGCCATCAGCGCCTCCCGGCGAGCCAGGTCGCGAGGAATTGCGCGCCTGCGCAAACGCCGAGCCAGCCCAGGAACGCCAGCACCAACAGCAACATGCTGCTCCAGGATGCATTGCGGGCCAAATCCGCGATCTGAGCCCCCAGCACGGCCATGGCAAGAATACCGGGCGTCATGCCAAGCAAGGTTCCGAGCAGGAAGTCGCGTAAAGGCAGCGTGCTCGCGCCAGCCACGACATTCACGACCGAGAACGGTGCGATGGGAATCATCCGGATGACGACGACAGCCAGGACGCCCTTGCCGACAACGCGATCCTGGATCCGCGCGGCGCGTCGTCCGAGCAACTGCTGGAGCCGCTGCCGTCCGAGGGCCCGCCCGATCACGAAAAGGATGAAGGCGCTGAGCAAGACGCCGGCGATCGCCGTGGCGAAACCCAGCCATGGCCCAAGCGCGGCAGCCGTTGCTGCAATGAGCACGAGCACCGGAAACACCACCAGCCCGCCGACGACAAAAGCCGCGATTGCGAGTGGCGGCCCCCAGACGGATTGGGAGTAAGTCGACAGCAAATTCGAGACGCGGCCCGTGTCGGCCAAATCGCTCAAGGAAGTGTACGACCAGGCTATTGCCAAGCCAAAAAGCGCCACGGCGATCGATACGATCCCGATGACGGTCTTCGTGCTCCACATGCGCGATGCCGCCCGCTCGAGATGAAGGGGCCGCTCAGGGTCCGCCACCGGCTGAACCATCGTGGCCAGAGTGCTGGTCAGGACTGAGGCTTCCACTGCCCGCAGCGTCTTCGGGCCGTCGGCTTTCGACACCTCGTCCATAAGAGCAAGAAGACGATCGTCGTTTTGCCTGACGCTCCGTTCGTCGAGGCCACAAAAATGGGCTATCAGGCGACGCCGAACTGAAGCGACGGACTCCCGATGTTCGTCGGATGCGGCTTCAAAAATCAGATCACATTCGCTGTCGGCGCCCATCGACCGGTTGTTCAAATTGGCCGAGCCTATCCTCAAGATCCTGTCATCGACGATCATGAGCTTGCTGTGCACCATCACGGCCGCTTCCGTGTCTCCCTCTCGTGTGACCGGGTAGACGAAACGGATGCGATCTGCCACGCCAGCCTCGCTGAAGCAGTCGATGAACGCGCCACGGCCGTTCTGCATGGCCTGGGATTCCAGCCACGAGGAATGCAGTTTTGGAGCGACGACCAGAACCCGGAGCGACGGCACGCGCTGCATCTGCTCCGCCAACTCCCGCGCGATCTTGATCGCGCTGGTGAACTGGTTCTCGATGTAGATGAAGCTCGTCGCGGACCGGATCGCTGCAATCAAGGAGCGTTCGACCTCCCTGATGGTCGAACCTGCAGGACAGACCACCTCGGTCCGGGCGATCCCAACCGGCATGAGCTCAGCCTCGACCGGCACATGCGACGGCCAGCGCATACTCTTTTGCGCATGCCGATCCTGCATCTGTTGGCCTGCCGCACGCCAGCGCTCCTCGGCGAGTTCGAACAGCGAGGCGGCAGCATCCCCGTCGACCACGCATTGAACATCATGAAACGGCGGGTATGGCTTGCCCTGGGGGTCGCAGCGCAGTTCGTGATCGACGCGATGATCGCTCGTGTCCCAGCGTCTGATCGTCAGATCGAGCCCGCCGACGAACGCCAGTGAACCGTCGATAGAGACGATCTTCTGGTGCTGGGCCGAGCCGAACGGAAGCGTGGAATCCAGATGAAATCGGACGCGGCCGTCCGTGTCGGCGGTGAATTTGGCCGCGGAATTCCATTCCCGTTCGGAGGCGTAGAACGAGACGAAGTCCCAGACCAGAATGTTGATCCGCAGGTCCGGCCGGCGGTGAACGAGGGCGCGCAGAAATGGGCCGAGCTGTTCCGGCAAGCCGTCATCCGCCCGCCCCGACGATCCGACCAGCCTGGTCTCGCTATGGATATCCCACCCGACGATGTAGACGAGATCCTGCGCCGCGAGCAGCGCCTCGCGCAGGGCCGCGAAATAAGCGGCAGCATCGTTCAGAACCGCCACGCGCCGCGCTTTGCACCGCCGCCAGACGGTATTGCCGGGGATCAGGGTCGATGAGCTGTGAAGCAGGTGGACCTCGCAATTTGCATTCGCGTCTAAACGCGCTGAATGCTCAAGGGGTTCCACGAATCCAGGAGGTCGAGGTTGCCAGGCACTGAGTCTGCGCTGTGCGCCGTCGCAATTTCGTGAGACCACAACATCATTGAGACAGGTCAATACGAGCAGGCCGAAGCTCTGGGAACCTCACGTCGGAAAGCAGATGGAGACGGCCATGTCACAGCAGAGCAGCATGCACTTCTACCTCAATTGGGCCAAGGAGCGGATCGACGAGATGGACGCCGCATTGGCCTCGTTCGAGGTCAAGGCAGGTCAGGCCAAGGCCGAGTCCAAGGTGAAGACGGATCAACTTCTGTCCGATCTAACGACGCGCCGTGACGCGTTTCAGGCGATGCTCAAGACCCAGGCGGAAGCAGGTGAAGCCGCCTGGACGGACGCCAAGGCCGATTTGGAAAAGCAGTGGGCTGGATTCGAGGCCCAAGTGAAAACCTACTTCGAAGGCGCCGGCAAACAGTTGGAGCAGCAGCAAGCCACTTTCAAGGACGTCGCAGCGGCCCAAGCCAAGGCCTGGCGCGAAGCGGCGGACAAATTCCGCGAGGCCGCGGGTAAAGTGACCGCAGCCCGCACCGTCGATGTCGATGCCGCGCTCAAGCAGATGAAATCCGATGCGTCCGAAGCCGAAGCGCGTCTGCAGAAGCTGAAGCAGGCCGGCAGCGAATCCTGGACGGTCCTGAGCGAGGCGCTCGCCGAGTCCCGGAAGGCGTTCGATCAAGCGAACCAGGCCGCCTGGAACGCGCTGAAGGGTGGCGGTCCGAAGAGCTGAGGTTTTCGGTTTGCCAAGGCTGCCCACTCGAAAAAGACGGGCGTAGGGCACGTGTGGCACGGCGTAGCTCACGCGCCCTGATGCGCTCAGCTTCCTTTGGCAGTGGCCCCTGACCGCGCTCTACCAAGGCCGGAATGAATGGCTAGCGACGCTCCGGCGTCGCCACCGGCTTCATAGGCCGTCATCGACACCATCCGTCCGGTGCTGCGCTGGGTCCGGAGCTTGAGGTCGAGCTTGTCGAATTCTGCATCGACCACCGAGGTCTTGAGGACCACCAGCCCGCGGCCGGTGCCTTCGTTGACCTGATCGCGACTGGCCTTGATTGCCACCAGCCTGTCCGCGATCGACGCCACCATCCCGAGCGCGAAGGAAGCATTGGCCAGATGCCGCTCTTGGTGCCGGAACCGGGCGTAGTCGACCGAGGTCTTGAAGCGCCCAAGTTCGGCGCGCACGGCGCCGTCGATCAGCTCGGCCAGGTAATGCGCGACCTCGACATCGGCGCCGAGACCGAAGAACACATAGATGTTCTCGCCGGCCGGGTTCTTCTCGCGCCAGACCCGGCAATCGCAGAAATGAGCGATCGCGCCGATGCAGTCGTCGAGCGGAATTCGCTTCTTGCGATGGGTCTCAAAGACCCTCCGTTCGCACGGCGAGGCGCGCAACTCGACGTCGGAGAGCGACAAATCGTGGCGATCCAGCAGTTCGGCAACCTTGGCGGCGGCAGACAGCGCCTCGTCCTCGGTACAGCCATTGGCGATGGTCTTGGCGCGCAACGCCTGAATGCGGAGCTTGAGCTTGCCGAGCCCGTCCGGATTTAACGCCTGGTCCACCGATCACCTGCTCGGGAAAGCCCGACCGAGAGACCCCGTTCGGATAGACTGGCGGAAGGGGTGGGATTCGAACCCACGGTACCCTTGCGGGCACGCCGGTTTTCAAGACCGGTGCCTTAAACCACTCGGCCACCCTTCCCTCGTACCAATGCCAGGGAGTTAGCTTAGCTTCGGACTGAGCGCAACGCGAACTTGGACCCAATTTGGACCGATCGGTACGATGCCTGCGGTCTCATACCGATTACCGATTCGCGTCCACAGATGCGGGCACCCGGGCAAAACCGCGGCATGGGGCCTATTTCGGCAGGCATTCGACGTTGTAGGCGATGATGATCTGAGCTGGATCCGCTTTACCCAGGCTCTTGAGATCCTCCAAGCCGCTTCGGAGCTTGGCACCCGCCTCGCTCAAGCTTCCTTCAAGCGTGGCTTTGGCCTTCCGGCACCGCTCTTCGTTGGAAAACTCCTGGAAGACAACCGTCGGAAGGAGTCGCCATTCCGCCTTGTCGTTCGTCGCGGCAGGACTGATCGAGTAGGAAAAGACGTACATCAGCACCCACATCGCTTTACTCCAGCCTTGGCCGGCTCGATCCGTGCGAACTTAGATGGTCACGCCTGGACACACCTACGCTTTACTTGGAGGGCGCCCGATCAAGCCGCGATCGCTGCGCCCTCATGCGCTTGATCTCTCGACGCAGGTCTTCACTCTTTTCGTCACGCTGCTCTCCGCTCGATTTGATCTGATCATCTTGACGCAATTTTTCGAGAGCTTTCTCGACCGAGAGCTTGTTCGTTCCGGCCATAACCGACCTCACTTGCGCTTCTGCGTTCATCAATAGGGATAGTAGGGATTACCCTGCGGACAGGTCCAGTTGCCATAAGTGTCGTAATAGCAGCCCTGATTATAGGAGCCGCTTCCTGCCGCAAGAGCTCCGGCTGCCGCTCCGCGCACGCATGCTCTCGGCGGACACATTAATTTCGACCATGATGTCGCTCCTTTCAGACGGTTTCGCTCATGCGGGAAGTCCTCCGAACCAGGCACCGAAATAGCCGGCATAGAGTGCCGGCCGTTCGAGATTCATCGAGTGCCCGATGCCGGGCACGATGACGAGGCGGCAATCCGGCATCGCCTCAGCCATCACACGCAGGTCGGCCGGAAGAATCCAGCCGTCCCATTCGCCCCACAGCACCAGATGCGGATGCCGTAGCTGCGGCATCCGGCGCTCCAGCTCGCGGCTTTCCTTCTCCTGCGTCAGATTGACAGCAGTGCCGATCCAGATGCCTTCGGAGACGCCAAAGGTCTGGTCGATGATGCGATCGAACAGGGCCTGGATCTCAGGCAGTCCTTCGCGAAAACGCGGAATCGCGTTCGGCGCCATGCTCTCGGGCACGAACAGCGAGGACGCCGCCGTTGCCATGATCGTTCGCGTCAATTCCTTGTTCGCCATCATCGCGCGGAAAAGGCCGATCTGATCGGCATTGAAAGCCATGCCGAGCGGCGTCACCGGATCGAGCGAGAACACACGGCCGAAGCGTTGCGGTTGCATCAAGAGCATGCGCGCGGCGATGATGCCGCCGGTCGAATGCGTAGCAAGATGGCAATAGCTGATCTCGAGCGTATCGAGGGCGGCCAGCATGTCCTCGGCATGCTGCTGCATGGAATAGTTGGTGTAATTCGCGGTCGGCTTCGGCCGATCGCTGTCGCCGCAACCACGCCAGTCGATGGCGACGACGCGCAGGCCCGTCGGAAACAGTGGCGCGGCAAGCTCGATCCAATCCTTGCTGGCGAGATTGCCGTGGATGAAGACGACCGTGACGTCGCCCTGCCCCCACTCCCGCCAGCCGAGTTGGACCTCACCTGCCTGCACCCTTGCCATGTGCGGCCCTATTTGTTCAGGCCGGCCGTAGGCGCGGCTCCCGGAGGAGTCGGCGCCACCGGCAGGGCAGATACCACGGCCCCCTTTATCATGCGATCAATGCTCGACGGCGAAGAGGTGTCGACACTACCCTTGGTTACGAAATCCACGACGTCCACCGAGAACTCCACCGGATTATCGGTGTGAATAAAGTGCCCTGTTTCCGGGTAGATCTTGAGGATTGGTCGGTTGCCGGCATTGGTCATCCGCGTCATGAAGGGCGAGATCACATCGCGACCGAGATCGGTCAGCCCGTTGAAGGCGGGCGTCGGGATGAACGGCTCCTTGTCGCCGAAGGCCAGGAAGATTGGCGCCTTGATCTGCGTGAGCCGCTCGTAGAGGTTCTTCGGGTCGTCCTGCTGGAGCTCAGCCCCGATGGTATAGATGTCGAAAATGAAGACGTTGCACCATTGATCGAGCTCCTTCGGGTTGCCCCTGATGAGGCCGACGCGCTGATCGGTGTGGAAGCGGGCATATTCACTGTCACTGTAGAAATACCCGCTCTTCGCCGCCGACACTGCGCCGGTGTTTGGGTCACGCTTCTTGAAATAGAAGAAATCGCGGACACCCTGCTCGTCGCGCGCCTTCTCAGCGGCGAGAATGCCAGTCTGATCCCAGATTGACTTCCACTTGTCGAAGTCGCGGCCGAGATCCGGGTCGAACAGTTTTGCCTTCTTGTCCTTGGCGATCGTGATGTCGCGCGGATATTCCTCGAGGCCCGATGGCGCTTCGAGCGCCAGCGCCTGCACGGCGTCGGGCCAGGTCAGGGCATAGCCCATCACGAACTGACCGCCGAGCGAGTGGCCAAGATACACCGCCTTCTTCACGCCGAGCTGATTGACGACGAGGTCGTAGATCACCTCGCGCATGTCTTGCATGGTGCGCGCCGGGCTCTTGTCGAGATTGCCGGGCCCGGACATCCCATAATGCGGCAGGTCGGGCACGATCACGCGCACTCCGCTCCGCAGCGCATATTGCATGATGTTGCCGTAGTGGCCGCCGAAGGCGCCCTTGCCGTGGATGATGACCAGCACCTTCGGGTCTCTGTCGGTGCCGTTGTATTCATCCATGTAGCCGATCTGCCAGGACTTGCCGCTCTTGTCCTTGGCGTTGGAGAATTTGACCGGATAGGGATATGTCACAAAATCCTTCCAGAAGGATTTTTCCGGATCGATCTTCTCGGCAACACCGGGCACGCGATAGTTCTTGTCGGCGAATTTCTGCGCGCGATCGAGGCTTGCAACGTCGTCCATGAAAGCCACGAATTTCGGATCGTTCTTGCGCTGGTTGATGATCGGGAATACGCCGTAATGCGCGACCGGGCTTTCCTGCGCGATCAGGTCCGCGCCGGGCACGCGATCGACCGCCTGCTGCGCCAGCTTGAAGTTGAGCCAGAGATCGTTGGTGATGTGCATCACCAGCGTGCGCGCCTGGATGCGGCCGAGATAGGGATTAACGTTGTGGGTCTCGCCGACCCGGTTGCGCCAGACGAGATCGACCGCGTCATAGAGCTTGGCGCGATTGATGACGTTCAAACCGGCCTTCTCGTTCGGCGGATCCCAGTAGAAAATTTCGGGCTGCACGGCGCCCCAGTTCTGGGTTGTGCGGAATGCGAAGTCATAACCAGTCATGCCAAGGATCGACCAGCCGAACGCGACACCCGGCACCGGGTGCTTTTCCTTCGGTAGCTTGTAATAGTCGCCCTTGGTCTCTTGCCAGACCGGATCGCCCTGGATCGCGGCCGTCATCATCTGGAACGTCCAATTGCCGACGGGATCCTCTCCATCCGACTGCGTGGTGCCGCCGATCGGCATCAAGGCGCTGACATATTCGGGGTGCATGACGCCCCAGACATAGGTCTGCGTACCGCCCATGGACACGCCCGTGACCAATGCAACGCGCGCGACCTTCAGTTCATCGCGCAGCAGACGATAGTTCGCCTGCACCATGTCGTAGTAGCTGTATTGCGGAAACTTGATGCCGAGCCCATCGGACGGCTTGCTTGCACCCCAGGTGCCGAGCGGATCGACCATGATGACATAATAGCGGTCTGTATCGATCGGGCGTCCCGAACCGATGATCGGGACGCCCCCCGACAAGGCAGCGCCCTTGACCCACTGCTCGTACATGTCGGTGGAGTCACCGGAATAATAGGAGTTGATCACGACGGCATTGGTAATCTCGCCTGCGGCGTTGCGCCGCGCGTTACCGATGGCGATGTAGGCTGTTCTCAACTTGCCAGCGCCGAGGGACTCGAGCGTGACACCCCCCTCGCCGCCATTCTCCCACTTGGAGGGATTGGAGAGGTCGTACTTGCCGCCAAGGCGGAAGTTGGCGATCTCGTAGGTCTTCTTCAGCCCGTCATGCTGCACCTGCGACGAGCGGCGCGTGAAGGGTTGTGCAACTGCCAGAGCGGTGCCGACCAGCAGTACAATCAGGCTGACGGAGCAACGTTTCACGAAACCGGTCGTGGACATGACGGATTCCTCCCTGGACAGTTCTTGAACCGCTAGGAAGGTCGCAACGGGGATCTTTGATCTAGCTCAACGGAATCCGCTCGCGACAGTTGAGCATCGTAGCCAGCGATGTCGGTAGTCTTGTGCGATGCCCTTTCTCAATCACGGCTCGTATCGAATACGCTACGAGCTCGATGGGCCGGCGAGAGCGCCGGCCTATGTTTTCGTCAATGGACTGACACAATATTCCGAGCTATGGGGCGCCTATCGCGAGGCGCTGCTGACACGAGGCTTTCGCGTGGCAACCTTCGATCTCCTCGGTCAAGGGGTCTCCGACAAGCCGACGCTCTTTATCAGTCAGGACGACCAGGTTGCCGCGCTGAGGCGTCTGATTGAAGCGCTTGGCGAGGGGCCGGTCTTCCTGAGCGGCATCAGCTTCGGCGGCCTGATCGCGCTCCGCTATGCGATCGAGCATGGGCAGCGGCTGTCCGGACTTGTACCAATGAGCTGCTTCGCCGAGCTGACGCCGCAGCTTTTGCTTCTCGGCAACGCCCTCCGGACCGGCCTGATCCTGGGAGGAACAGGCTATCTCCAGGATCTACTGCTGCCTATGAACCTCTCCGACCAGTGGTTGAAGCCATTGTTGGACAAGCTCGACAGCGTCAAGCGCCAAGGCTGGCTGGTGAACGATGTCTATGCGCTTCAAAATCTGATGGAGTCCTTTCTCGACTTCCAACCGCTAACGCCCCACCTGTCAGCGATCTCGGCTCCGACCATGATCCTCAATGGTGAGTTCGATTTTCTGACCCCGCGTCATCTGCACGAGACCCTGCGGGTTGAGATTCCGAACAGCTCGCTAGTGATCATTCCCAAGGCGTATCACGCTTTCACACTGGAAAAAGGTGCGCTGACGGCCGATCTTCTCGCGCGCTTTGCCGACGATGTGCTGGGCGGCCGCTGGCAAGGCAATCAAGCTGTATGGATAGCGCCCGAGGAGCCCGGCGGCGAGCTGACACCGTTCCCTGACGGTTACGATCACCTGCGCGCTATCCCGGTCAAGCGAGCGCTGGCATGAGCGGATTCCTGGGTCCGCTCGAGCTGGACGGCCGCGTTCCACCGGGCCAGCAGACGCGGATCGCAGCATTCCTGATCTCGGCGCATGGCGCCCTCGCCCGGCAATTCGCCTTCACGCTGCCTGTAAGGCTCGACGCGGCGTGGCAGACCGAATTGAACGCACAGTTCTATCGCGAGACGGAGATCGTTTCGCTGCTGATGCGCGCAACTTCCTGGACCCCGGATTTTGCCTTGGGATACATGGTTGCGCCCTGGGAGACCGCCGGGCTGCCCGCCCCGATCGACGGAATCCCGGACCCTCGTCTCGCCCAGGCGGTTCACCTTGCAACGCTTGCCCATGCCGTGCATGCGGGCATCCGACCGGCCGCGCTGCTCCCGATCGAGGCCAATGTGCAGGATCCCTTTGTCTCGGCGCTGCGACGGATCGAGTTCGAGAGCAGCCGGCTGCTGCAATCCCAGATTCTGTTCCTCAAGGGCACGGACCTTGCGCCGCATCGGGATGCGGTGAGTGCTGCCCTCGAACAACGTCATGCCGCCGTTCGCAAGCTCTGGCGCGAGGTACTAGGGAGCATCGGTATCGACGCAGCAGGATCGGAATGAGCGGAAGCCTTGACGCAGATCAAAGGACGAGAGGCACCGGGCGCCAACATCCGCCTACTGCCGCCTTCTGCCATCGTGGGCCGATCCCGGAGTTCAATGATGAAGGCCATTTCCATCGAAGAAGCCGTCGCAATGATTCCGGCGGGCGCCAGCGTTATGGTGGGTGGCTTCATGGGAGTCGGGACGCCGGAGCGCCTGCTCGACGAAGTCGTGCGCCAGAACAAGACCGGCCTGACCTTGATCTCGAACGACGCGGCGACGCCCGGCAAGGGCGTCGGCAAGTTGTTCGATCAGGCATTGGTGTCGAAGCTGACCGCAACACATATCGGCCTCAATCCAAAAGCGCAGCAGCAGATGTTGGCGAGCCAGATTTCGGTCGATCTCGTCCCGCAAGGGACCTTCGTCGAGCGCATCCGCGCCGGCGGATGCGGTCTCGGCGGTGTGCTGACGCCCACGGGCGTCGGGACGCTGGTCGCCGAAGGCAAGCGTCAGATCGAGATCGACGGCAAGCCATTCCTGCTGGAAACGGCGCTGCGCGCCCAGTTCGCCCTCGTCCACGCCTTCCTCGCCGATTATCTCGGCAACCTCGCCTACGCGCTCACCTCGCGCAATTTCAACCCGGTCATGGCGATGGCGGCCGACACCGTCATCGTGACGGCCGAGCATATCGTGCCCGTTGGCGTGATTGCGCCCGATCACGTCGTCACCCCCGCGCCGCTCGTCGACTATCTCATCACCAACGGGTGACATCATGGATCCCCAGATCATCATCGCCCGGCGAGTCGCCAAGGAGCTGAAGACGGGCAATCTTGTCAATCTCGGCATCGGCATTCCGACCCTGGTCGCAAACTACGTGCCATCAGATCTGAAGGTATTCTTCCAGTCGGAGAATGGGCTGATTGGCACAGGGCCGATTCCCGAGCAAGGCATGGCTCATCCGACGCTCACCGACGCCGGCGGGCGTCCCATCAGCGCGTTGCCGGGTGCCTCAACCTTCGACAGTGCGATGTCCTTCGGACTGATCCGCGGCGGTCATGTCGATGTCACGGTGCTCGGCGGGCTTCAGGTCGACGCGCATGGCCATCTCGCCAACTGGATGATCCCCGGTAAGATGGTGCCGGGCATGGGCGGCGCCATGGATCTCGTCAGCGGTGCCAAGCGCGTCATCGTCGCCATGCAGCACGCGGCCAAGGGTAAGTCGAAGATCGTGGCAAAATGCTCGCTGCCGTTGACCTCGGCGCGGCCCGTCCACCTTGTCGTGACCGACATGGCCGTGATCGGCTTCCCTGGTGGCAGGGCGACCCTCTTGGAAACGGCGCCCGGCATCAGTGTCGGAGAGGTCATGGCCGTCACCGAGGCCGAACTGGCCATTCCTGACAGCGTCCTGGAAATGAGACTTTGAGCAGAGCGATCATGCGCATATTCAGCGACTTCAACGAGATCAAATCCGCTATCGGCACCGAGATCGGCGCCAGCGACTGGATCGAGATCACCCAGCCACGCATCAATCAGTTCGCCGAGGCGACCTGCGACGAACAATGGATCCATGTGGATCAGGAACGTGCCAGCAAGGAGATGCCGGGCGGCAAAACCATCGCTCATGGCCTGCTGTCACTTGCCCTGGCGCCGCTGTTCATCCGCTCTGTCATCGGCCTGAAGGGCCTTCGCAACACGCTGAACTACGGCGCTGACCGGATCAGGTACCTCGCCCCCGTGCCGGCGGGCTCAAGACTGCGCGGCCGCGTCACGGTCGCCGAAGCCGAGGACGTGCCGCCGGACGGACTGCGCGTGAATTATCATCTCGTGATCGAGATCAAGGGCGGCAAGAAGCCCGCCTGCGTCGCCGAGCTGATCGCCCTGCACTATCGCTGAGAACGACATGTATGACCAGCAAGACACGTCCATCGTCTTCAGAAGGCCGTCGCGGTCGACATCAACGACGCGCCCGTGCAGAGCCTCCTTGGGCGCAAAGGCGATGGAATGAACCAAGAAATCGAGCCGTCCCCACTACGACTCGATGCGCTCGAACACGGCTTCATCGGGGAGCTTCAGATTTTCAATAGCCATGTTCGACCTCGTCGTCGTGCAAGGCATTCAAGCAGCGCCGCCATCGCTGAGACGTTTAAGTCAACGGTCAGCGACAAGCTGCGCAGGCGGCACGGCCCGGTCGATGCGGATCCAGGCCGCTGCGAGTTCCCAGGCGACCGAGAGAATGATCGGTCCGATGAACAGACCGATGATCCCATGCGCGAGCGTGCCACCGATCACTCCGATCAGGATGACGAGCGCCGGCGTGGAGAGGCCCCGTCCCATGACCAGCGGCTTCAGGATGTTGTCGAGGAGACCGACGATGACGAGAAATACGGTCAGGAGCAGCGCCGTGGTGACGTCCTTGTCCATCCAGATCCAGATGACGACCGGAATGAGGACGATCCCCGCACCGAGCTGCACGATCGACAGCAGCAGAACAATGACGGCGAGCAGCCCCGCGCTCGGGATGAGCGCCAGCTTGAATCCGATGCCGGCGAGCAGCGCCTGGATAATGGCGACGCCGATGACGCCCTGCGACACCGCCCGGATGGTCCCAGCCGCCAGCTCGAGGAAATGTTCGCTCTGTTCCGGCACGATGCGGAACAGGAAACCGCGGATTGCGCTGACGAGCTGCGGACCATATGGAAAGAGAAATCCGGCGACCAGCACCGACATCAGGAACTGCAGGGTGCCAAGGCCGGCGCTGCCTGCGAATGACAGCATCATGCCGGCAATCGGCTTCAGATATGGCGCAACCTCGCGCACGGCCGCGCGGATGTTGGTGTAGGCCTGATTCCAGAGATCGTAGAGCTGCGGCCCAACCAGCGGCCAGTCCTTGATCCGCTCCGGCGCCGCCTGCAGCACGAGATCGCCGCTGCCGAGTTGCCCTGCGAGCTCCCTGACGCCCTCAACCGCACTGAGGCCGAGCCAGGCCGCCGGACCGATAACGATGCCGAGCATGGTGAAGGTGAGGAGCACCGCCGCTGTCCGCGGGCGGCCGCCCAAACATTTCGCGAGCCAGTTGAAGACCGGATAGAACGCCACGGCAAGTACCGCGCTCCAGGTCAGGATCGGCACGAAGGGACGGATGATCAGGAGCGTCCACAGGATCAGCAGTGCAAGCAAGCCGAGCCGGATCACGAGCTGAACGACGTCGCTGGTGGAAAAAAGTTGGCGAAGTGTCTTCAAGGTCTGAGGCCCGCGCCCGGCTGATTGGCTCCATGCGGAAAGCCTAGCGGCCGGACCGGGACTGCAGGCTTGATCCAAATCAACCGGCAAAGGGCTGAAGGCGGCCTGATGAGACGGGTGCCGTGGTCACGTAGCGGCTCAACAATTGCGACGCGAACGCATGTCGAATGCAGCAAATTACGCGCGAAACGAACAGCTCCGCGACAGAACGGCCGTGGAGATCCGTGCTCTCCGGCCAGATGACGAGGCCGCCATGCTGGCCGCGGTTGGCGAGGTGGGCACACAGTCCCTCCAGCGCCGCTTCTTCATGCTAAAACGTCATTTCTCCGAGAAGGAGCGCGCCTTTTTCGTCGATGTTGACTTCAAGGACCACGTTGCGCTGGTCGCGTGCGTGGCGAATGCAGGTCGGAGCACCATCGTGGGCGGCGCGCGATATGTCGCAGCCGGGCCCGGCTGCGCCGAGACGGCCTTCATGGTGATCGACGCCTGGCAAGGACGCGGCATCGGCGGACTGCTGCTGCGCCACCTAATCAGCCTTGCCCGCGAAGCCAGGCTTAAGGAACTGACCGCGGAGGTGCTGCCGGACAACGCTGCGATGCTCAGGGTGCTCGGCAGATTTGGGTTCGAACGCGCAGAACGCCGCGAACCTCACACAGTCCATATGGTATTGACGCTGACCTGATAGAATCTCTCGGACGACGCCTCAAGCTCCGCGCAAAGCACTGCCGCCCTCTGGTACATGTAGCTCGGCAACAAGGGCTTACCGGTTCAAAGATCCGCTCCCTTTACACCGCGCAAAAGAAAACGCGGCGCCCGGTGAGGAGCGCCGCGCGAATGTTCTTCGTGACTGCCTTTCGCTCAGTACCCGCAGGACGCGCATCCCATCTGCACCGGGGCGTAATAGGAATACCCTGGCGAGACCATCTGGACGCGTTGGCGCGTGGCGTATTGCGGGGGGATGCGCTCGTACTGGACGCTCGGCGGCGCAACCATCACGGTCTGCGGGACCATCACGGTGCGGTACTGCGCGGGCGTGCGATGCGCGACGACGGAGCCCGGGGAGACCATCACGGTCTCGTCGACGGTGCGGTATTGCGGCGCGACGTATTGCTGCTGATAGCAGGTCTGGCACGGCGGCGGTGCGTAGCAATTGTAACAGCCGGCGGAGGCTGCGCCCGTCATGGAAATCGCGGCGACGGCGGTCGAGAAAACAACAGCGAGAGTACGCGACATTGCGGTGGTGCCCCAATTGCCCAAAATGGATTTGCGAAGGTCGCGGGAGTATACGCCGCAAAACCCTGCTCTGCCGAACTTCGTCGGGGCATCCTTAATGCGAACGGCCGATCGCAGCCGACCGGTAAGAACTCATTGACCACGCGCATTAACGCGAAAGCGCTCATCCGCCTCCGTCAAGGTCGAGCTATCAGTGCCTCGCCGCTCTTTCCAGAAACTCCAGCAGCGAGGGATCAGTTTCTTCGAATTCGACAAAGCGGCGGCGCAGCTCGTCCGCTATTTCTGCGGTGGCATCTCGTGACCATCCTTCCGCGGTGTTGAAGGCCACGACACGTGCCGGATGGAGATATTGCCCCTCGACAAGATGTCTGAGCAGGGTCGCCCGATTGGCATCCTCCTCGGCAGTTTCGCACCAGGCGCGGCCGAGCCGCCGGCCAAAATCATCGAGCACGAGGTAGACGTCCCGGTCTGTCGTCATGGGCGGCACGAGCGATGGAGATTGACTCATGGCTTACTCCGCTACTGGCATCCGCACCGTCGCGGAGGATACGGCGACCGCCCGGCCGGATTCGGAAAAATGGATTTCGGGTTATTTTTCTTAGGATTGCACGATTAAATAAAAAAACAAACAAAATTAATAAAAATTAAATAGCAAAACGCGCACAAATACACTAAATTCACAGGGCCTGGCGGGCGAGCCCGCACGTCGGGTGCCCACTTCGCAAAGCGGCTCTCGCCTCCACCCCCAATAGCCCACACCCCAGGAGGCGGGGGCCGTTCCTTTGCGACCCCCCGTCCCGGCTTCATTTGTGTGTCCTGCAAAACCCATCTGCGCGCTCGCGGGGGGACCGCGAGCGCTTCGGAGGAATCGACTCCCGTCTGTGGCGGGTCGAGGCGTTATTTCGGACGACGCTTGACCTCGCGCACGGCACCGCGCGCGGCGCTGGTGGTGAGCGCGGCGTAAGCCTGCAGCGCGGTCGAGACATTGCGCTTGCGCGCAGCCGGCTGCCAGGCGGCATCGCCCTTCGCCTCTTCCGCGGCGCGGCGCTTGGCGAGCTCCTCGTCGGAGACCTCGAGGCTGATGCTGCGGTTCGGGATGTCGATGGCGATGCGATCGCCGGTGCGCACCAGGCCGATGTTGCCGCCTTCGGCGGCTTCCGGCGACAGATGGCCGATCGACAGGCCCGAAGAGCCGCCGGAGAAGCGGCCGTCGGTGACGAGCGCGCAGGCTTTGCCGAGGCCCATCGATTTCAGGTAGCTCGTGGGATAGAGCATCTCCTGCATGCCGGGGCCCCCGCGCGGGCCTTCGTAGATGATGACCACGATCTCGCCGGCGACGACCTTGCCGCCAAGGATGCCTTCAACGGCCGCATCCTGGCTTTCGAACACGCGCGCGGGGCCTGAGAATTTCAGGATCGAGGCATCGACGCCGGCGGTCTTCACGATGCAGCCGTCCTGCGCGAGGTTGCCGTAGAGCACGGCGAGGCCGCCATCCTTGCTGAAGGCGTGCTCGAGATCACGCACCACGCCCTTCTCGCGATCGGCGTCGAGCTCGTCGTAGCGGCGCTCCTGGCTGAAGGCGATTTGGGTCGGAATGCCGCCGGGCGAAGCGCGGAAGAAGGTGCGGACCGCCTCGCTCTTGGAGCGCTTGATGTCCCAGCGCTCCAGCGCGTCGTTCATGGTCGGCGCATGCACGGTCGAGACCGAGGTGTCGATCAGGCCGGCGCGGTCGAGCTCGCCCAGAATGCCCATGATGCCGCCGGCACGATGCACGTCCTCGACATGCACGTCGGCGACCGACGGGGCGACCTTGCACAGCACGGGCACGCGGCGGGAAAGCCGGTCGATGTCCTTCATGGTGAACTCCACCTGCCCTTCATGGGCGGCGGCGAGCAGATGCAGCACGGTGTTGGTCGAGCCACCCATGGCGATGTCGAGCGTCATCGCGTTCTCGAACGCCTTGAAGTTGGCGACGTTGCGCGGCAGCACGGATGCGTCGTCCTGCTCGTAATAGCGGCGCACGAGATCGACGATGGTGTGGCCGGCCTCGACGAACAGGCGCTTGCGGTCGGCATGGGTTGCCACCACCGTGCCGTTGCCGGGCAGCGCCAGGCCCAGCGCCTCGGTCAGGCAGTTCATGGAGTTGGCGGTGAACATGCCCGAGCAGGAGCCGCAGGTCGGGCACGCCGAGCGCTCGATCACCTTGACGTCGTCGTCGCTGACCTTGCTATCGGCCGCGGCCACCATGGCATCGATGAGGTCGACGGCCTTGGTCTTGCCCTGCAGCTTGACCTTGCCGGCCTCCATCGGCCCGCCCGAGACGAACACGACGGGGATGTTGAGCCGCAGCGCGGCCATCAGCATGCCGGGGGTGATCTTGTCGCAATTGGAGATGCAGACCAGGCCGTCGGCGCAGTGCGCGTTGGCCATGTACTCGACGCTATCGGCGATCAGCTCGCGCGACGGCAGGCTGTAAAGCATGCCGTCATGGCCCATAGCGATGCCGTCGTCGACCGCGATGGTGTTGAACTCCTTGGCCACGCCACCGGCCTGCTCGATCTCGCGCGCGACGAGCTGGCCGAGGTCCTTGAGATGGACGTGGCCGGGCACGAATTGGGTGAAGGAATTGACGACCGCGATGATCGGCTTGCCGAAATCGGCGTCCTTCATGCCGGTCGCGCGCCAGAGGCCGCGGGCACCCGCCATGTTACGGCCGTGGGTGGTGGTGCGGGAGCGATAGGCTGGCATGGCGGTTTCCGTCCTCGGTTTGACCGGCCGGGCGGGAAAATGTGGTGCCGCCTCAGGCCTTTGTGGCCGGATAGCGCACGCGGGGAACGCGCGCAACGGGAACTTGGGGCGGACAGGGCTCCCCTGCTTCCGGCGCGGGCTCTGTTGGCGGGTAGCCCGGACGGAGCGCGCAGCGCAATCCGGGGGCTACGGGACGGCCCCTATTGCAGGGTCGGATCGAGCCGGTCGCGCAGCCAGTCCCCGATCACCGAAACCGCCAGGGTGGTGACCACGATCGTGGTCGCCGGCGCCAGCATGATCCAGGGCGCCCGGGTCAGATATTCGCGGCCGTAACCGACCATGTTGCCGAGGCTGGTCATCGGCGGCTGCACGCCAAGGCCAAGGAAGGATAGGCCCGACTCCATCAGGATCACCTCGGGGAAGACCAGCGTGGTCGAGACGATCAGGGTCGAGGCGATGTTGGGCAGGATGTGCCGAAGGTAAATCCGGGGCGGCGTCGCGCCTAACTGGCGGACCGCGGCGGCGTAGCCTTGCGCATTGGCCGAGATGGCAAGGCCCCGCGCGATGCGGGCATAGCGCTCCCAGCCGAATAGTCCCATCAGGCCGATCAGCAGCGGCAGCGAATTGCCGAAGAAGGCGAGCACCGCGAGCGCCATGATCAGGAAGGGCATGCTGGCCTGGAAGTCGGTCAGCATCAACACGAGCTGCTCTACGGCTCCGCGGAAATGCGCGGCGAGGAAGCCGAGCGTGGTGCCGACCACCGCCGAGATGGCGGTGGCGCCGAAGGCAATCAGCAGCGAGATCCGGATGGAGACGAGCAGCCGCGACAGCACGTCCCGGCCGAGCTCGTCGGTGCCGAGCCAGTGCGCGGCATTGCCGGGCGCGGCCAAGCGGTTACGCAAATCGAGCTGAGTGTAGCCGTAGGGCGCGATCTTCTCGGCGAAGGCTGCAATGACCAGCATCGCGACAATCCAGGCGACCGCGAGCGCGACCGAGATTGGGATCGCCGGCAGGCGGATGCGACGGCGGACGGTGGTGTCCTTCAGCGTCGCGTCGGTCATGCGTGGGCTCCTTTGGCGCGCAACCGCGGATCAAGGAAGCCGTAGAGGAAGTCGACAATGAGGTTGGATGTGACCATGGTCATCGCCACAAGAAGCAGGATGCATTGCACGACGGCGAGGTCGCGATTGGCAACCGCAACAACGAGAAGCCGCCCTACTCCCGGCCAGGCAAATACACTCTCGACCACCACCGCGCCCGCGATCAGCGTGCCCACCATGAAGCCCAGAATGGTGACGGTCGGAATCGCCGCGTTCGGCAGCGCATGCGACGTCACCACCCTGCGCCACGGCACGCCCTTGGCCGACGCGGTGCGGATATAGGGCTGACCCAGCACCTCCAGCATCGCGCTGCGGGTGAAGCGTGCCAGCACCGCGGCACCGCCGAGGCTGAGCGTCGCGATAGGCAGGATCGCGTGGCGCCAACTGTCCTGCCCGCCCGAGGGCAGCCAGCCGAGCTGCACGGCGAAAACCAGTACCAGCAGCAGCGCCAGCACGAAGCTCGGCACGGTGAAGCCGGCCACCGCCGTCATCATCACGGCGCGGTCGATCGCGGAGCCCCGATGCAGCGCGGCATAGATGCCGGCGGGAATGCCGAGCGCGACCTTGAAGGCGAAGGCCGGCAAGGTCAGCGCCAGCGTCGCCGGAATCCGCTCCAGCACCAGCTCGATCGCGGGTCGGCCGTCACGCATGGAGCGGCCGAGCTCGCCCTTGGCGATGGCACCGAAGTAATCGAGATACTGAAACCAGATGGGATCATCGAGGCCCCAGGCCTTGCGGAACGCCGCGAGCACCTCGGGCGGCGCTTCCGGTCCCAAAATCATCAGCGCGGGATCGCCGGAGAGACGCAGCACCACGAAGGCGAAGGTGACGACGAGCACGATCGTCAGCGCCGCACGTCCAATGCGAATGGCGAAGTAGTGTCCCATCACGCGGCGTCCCGAGTCTCGGCGCCGGTGACGAGATGGCAGGCGACCTGCCTGTTGCCGCCGACGGCCGCGAGTGCCGGCACCTCGCGCGCGCAGCGTGCGATCGCGCGCGGGCAGCGCGGATGGAAGGCGCAGCCTTGCGGTCGCGCGGCCGGGTTTGGCGGATCGCCCGCGAGCACGATGCGGCCGGCGCTGCGGCGGCCTGGCGCGGGCGAAGCCGAGACCAGCGCCTGGGTATAGGGATGCTCGGGCCGCGCGAACAGATCGTCGGCGCTGCCGATCTCGACGATGCGGCCGAGATACATCACGGCGACGACATTGCTGATCTGCCTGACGACGCGCAGATCGTGGCTGATGAACAGCAAGGTGAGCGAGAGCTGGGCCTGGAGATCGCAAAGCAGGTTCACCACCTGCGCCTGGATCGAGACGTCGAGCGCGCTGACCGGCTCGTCGCAGACCAGGAAATCGGGCTTCGTGGCGAGCGCCCGCGCCAGCACGATGCGCTGGCGCTGGCCGCCGGACAGTGCGCCCGGATAACGCGCGCCATGCGCCGGGGTGAGCTCGACGGCGCGCAGCAATTCGCGGACGCGCTCCTCGCGCGCGTCGGGCGTGCCGAGCCCGTGAATGTCGAGCGGCTCGCGGATTTGCGCGGCGACCGGCAAGCGCCGGTCCAGTGCGCCGAGCGGGTCCTGGAAGATCATTTGCATGCGGGCGCGTTGCGCACGCCATGCGGCCGTGCCCGGCGCAGCCATCGGCTTGCCGTCGAACCTCACCTCGCCGCTATCGGGCGGCTCCAGGCCGAGCACGATGCGTCCGGTGGTGGACTTGCCCGAGCCGGACTCGCCGACGAGGCCGAGCGTCTCGCCTTTGGGAATGGTCAGCGACACGCCATCGACGGCACGGACCGCCGTGCTGCGGCCGAACATGCCGGAGCGCATCGAATAACTGCGGGAGATTTCGGACACCTCGACGAGCGGCGGGCTCATTCGGCGGCGATCCCGAGCAGCGCGCGGCGCGAAGCTTCGGCGCGGATGCAGGCGACAGCGCGGCCGTCCGCGATCGGCGCCAAGGTCGGCGCGGCACGGCTACACGGCTCGGACGCCAGCGTACAGCGCGGCGCGAAGGCGCAGCCATCAGGCATTTTCGCGGGATCGGGCACGGTGCCGGGAATGGCGGTGAGACGGCGGCGTGGTCCGTCGAGCGGCGGCAGCGCGCCGATCAGGCCCTGGGCATAGGGGTGCACGGGATCGGCGAACAGCTGGTTGCTGGGGGCCTGCTCGACGATGCGGCCGGCATACATCACGGCGACACGGTCGCAATTCTCCGCGACGACGCCGAGATCGTGGCTGATCAGCACCATCGCCATGCCGAGCTCGCGGCGGACCGTCGAGAGCAGCTCCAGGATCTGGGCCTGAATGGTGGCATCGAGCGCGGTGGTCGGCTCATCCGCGATGAGGAGGTCCGGATTTCCGGCGAGCGCCATCGCGATCATGATGCGCTGGACCTGGCCGCCGGAGAATTCGTGCGGATAGGCCTCTAATCGCCGGCCCGCATCGGGAATGCCGACGAGATCGAGCAGCCGCCGCGCTTCCGCCTTCACGGCGTTGCCTTGGAGATCCCGATGCAGCGACAGCGCTTCGCAGAGCTGCCTGCGGATGGTCAAGACCGGGTTGAGGGCGCTCGCCGGATCCTGGAAGATCATGGCGACGCGCCCGCCCCTGACCTGGTCGAGCTCGGCGGCCGGCGCGCCCAGGATCTCCCGTCCGTCGAGCCGCACCGAGCCCGAGACCTTGGCATGCCGCGGCAGCAGCCCGAGCGCGGCAAGCCACGTCACCGACTTGCCCGATCCGGACTCGCCGACGAGGCCGAGAGCCTCGCCCTTGCCGATAGCGAGATCGACACCGCGCAGGACCGGCACGCCGCTGAAGGCGACGCTCAGGCCTGCAATGCTGACCAGCGGCGTCACCTCAGGCCTCGAAATTGCCGGCGCGGAAATCCATCGCGAACGCCGGTGACGCCTTCCACTTGATCGACTTCGGTTTGGCCGTGAACGTCGCGTTCTGGTGCAGCACCGTGTAGGCGGGGTCTTCGCGCTCGGCGATCTCCAGCATGCGGCGGAACGCCTTCTTGCGGGCGGCACGGTCGGTCGAGGTTTCCAGGAACTCCGAGAGCTTGTTCAGCTCGACATTGGTCCATTCACCGATCTGCTGTTGCTGGCCGTTCGGACCGTGCTGGGCGACCAGCGAGGACACGGGATCGTTGAAGGCGGCCGAGTTCGACCAGTCGCGCACGGCACGGGCCGACCCGCGCTCCATGATCTGCGACCAGTTCTCCTTGGTCTCGATCTGGACGTTGAGGCCGACCGACTTCCACATCTCGACCAGCACCTGCGCGGTCGCGACCTGGTTGGTGTAGTAATTGTTGAGCAGGCGATACGGAATCGGATCGCCCTTGTAATTGGCCTGCTTGAGCAGATCCTGCGCGAGCTTCGGATCGTAGGCCGGCACGCTCCAGTCGGCGTTGAACATGTCGCCGTAGAATTCCCACTGCAGCCCCTTCGGCACACGGGTGCGGCCGGCCCACAGGCTGTCGACGATGGCCTGGCGGTCGATCGCGTGGGTGAAGGCGCGCCGCACCAAGGGATTGGCGAGCTGGGCGTGGTTCTTGTCGAACACGGTCAGGCGGTGGTTGAGGATGGTGCCGCCCTGCACTTCGAACGCGGCGTTCTTCTCGATGCCGGCGATCTGGTCCGGCGGGATATCGCAGGCGAACTGGTATTCGCCCGAGAGCAGTCCGTTGATGCGGCTCGCGACTTCGGGCACTTCGAGGAAGCGGATGCGCTTGAGCGGCGGACGGCCGCCCCAATATTCGTCATGCGCTTCGAGGGTCAGCGACACGTCGGGCTTGAGCTCGACGACCCTGTAGGGACCGGTCGTGACCGGCTTGCGCGCCCAGTCGAGATAGCTCGCGGATTCGTCCCAGGCGCGGCGGTTCATGATGTCGGAGCCGTAGCGCGACAGCCGGCCTTCGATCGTGACGTCGGGCGTCGCGTTGTAGAAGCGCACGGTGTATTTATCGACGGCGTCGACGCGCACGAGATCCGGCCAGATGCGGCGGGCAACGGCCGGCACGTCCGGCGGCAATTCCTTGCCCGGACGCGGCGTCGGGATCTTCTCGAAGGCCTGGATGGTCGAGCGGCTCTTGGCCTCGGTCTCGCCGAACATGCGCTCGCGGCTGAAGGTGAAGACGACGTCCTCTGCGGTCATCTCGTCGCCGTTGTGGAATTTGACGCCCTGACGCAGCTTTACCTCGACGGTCTGGTCGTCGATGCGGCGCCACTCGGTGGCAAGGCCGGGCACGGCCTCGAGGTTGCCGCGCCAGTTCTTGGAGATCAGGCCTTCCCAGATCGAGGAGAAGAACACGCGCTCGCCGACATTGGACTGCTCGCGCAGCACGTCGAGCACGTTCGCATTCGTCACCTTCTGCACGGCGATCGTCACCGACGGACGGTTGTCGCCCTGCGCGATGGCAAAACGCGGCAGCAGCAACGTGCTTGCGGCGGCGCCGCCGGTCTTCAGGATGGTGCGACGGGTGAATTTGCTCATGGCGGTAGCCCCAGATGATGCGGTTATTCGGCAAGACCGAGCGCGGCGAGATGGGCTGCGCCGGCGCGGACGTCGTCGTGGTTGCGGAGTTCGAGGATCAGCCGCGGATTGGAAGTCAGCCGTCCCAGCGCGCGGAACACGGCGACCCAGGGGATGTTGCCTTCGCCCGGCGCCCAGTGCCGGTCGGCAAAGCCGTCGGTGTCCTGCAGATGCACATGGGTCAGCATGTCGCCGGCGGTCTCGACGTAATAGTCGACCGGCGGCGCACCGGTGGAGATGTGGGCGTAGTTGGCATGCCCGGTGTCGAGCGAGACGCGGACCTTGGCACTTTCGAGCGCCCTGGCGAGACGGACGCGGTCGCGCGGATCCTTGTCCTCGATGTTCTCGATGACGATCTCGCAGCCGATGGTTTCGGCGCGCGCGATCACCTCGGCGAGCGTCGCCTTGACGCGTTCGACCAGATTGCCGCGATTGTCAGGATAGAGATCGAGATTGTTGTGATCCCAGGTCGTGAACGGCGAATGGATCACCATCTGCGTCGCGCCGAGGAACTCGGCGGCATCGAGGCCCTGAAGCAGGCGCTTGGTCACGGCCTGGCGGATCATGGGATCGTGGCTGTCGATCTTGAAGCCCCAGAACGGGCCGTGGATGCCGAGCCGGCCGGTATGGCCCGCCAGCATCTGCTTGATCTCGCCGGCGGTGCTGCGCCAATCGCTGTCGAGGAGATCGGCGCGGAAGAAATCCTGGATTTCGAGATCGCGCTGCCGGTCGAGAAGCCAGTCGCGATGCGCGGGGATCGATTTGATGGACAATGCGGCGCCCAGCACCGGCTTCGACATGGCTTGCTCCTTCGCCGTCAGCGATGACGGGAGCAGCGCTAGACCAGTTCAATGACAGGCCCGTGAAATCGAGGCTCAGCGGCGCCGAGGAGGTGTGGACATTCTGCCGATCGCGTTGCTGCGGATCATGCAACTGCGATCAGACCACCGGTGCAGAACGGGCACATGGCAAGCGGTATCTATGCCCGTAGTGATCCGGAATGGAATCCTATCGCGATGTCACGTACATCGCGTGCATCGATCGGCGGCCACTTCCACGGGCATCACCCTCTGATCGCGCTACATGGGGTTGGGGGACCACATGAGGCGGGGGATTGAAGGCTGGGGCAAGGTGACGAGGTCCGGACTCCTAGGCACTCCGGACCTCGAAACTTTCAGATTGAACGCAGCAACGCGCCGTCCGGTTGGGGCAACCGGGCGGCGCGTTGTCGTTTCAGAATCGTCTTTCGATCAGCGTGTCTGCGGCTCGATCGTCACCGTGCAGTCGCCCTGCCCTTGCGTCGCCACCACGATATTGCCGGCGGCCGCCCCAAGGGCGACCGGTGCGGACGAGCTGCCATCCGGCATCTGAACCGTCACGCTCAGCGAATCCGTGCGCGCGGTCGAGCCGACAGTTGCCGGCTCTGCCTGGGCGACATTGCCCGACGCATCACGCCGCATGACCTGACAGTTCACGCTGTTGCTCGTCGCGCCTCCGGCGGCTGCCATGTTCGACGAGGCCGCGCCGCCCATCTGCGCGCGGGCTCGCGACGGATCGCGCGGCACCTGGCTGACGATGCGATGCGTCCGTGGCTCCACGATGACGACGTCGTCATCGGTCGCGAAATACTCGTAATCCCGATATTGGGGCTCGATCGTGACGATCTCGGGCGGCAGCCGGTAGAGACGCACGCGCGGCGGGATCGTCTCGCCGATCCGGATCGAGATGTTCAGGTTGCGCTCCGGCTGCGCCAACCGCGCACGGCTCACCGTTTCAGACATCCGCACCTGCTTCTCGGTGGTCACGCTGGTCTGCTGACCAACCTGTGTGTTGGTCTGGGTGGTCTGATTGGCTTGATTGGTCTGCGTGCCGGAAGGCGCGGTTTGCGCATTGTTGGTCGGAGCCGCGCGGTTCGTGTCCGTCGCGGTGGCCGGCCGGTTGTTCTGTTGCGCCGGCTGTTGCTCGGCCGCATTGCGCGGAGGCTGGTTCTGCTCCTTCTGGTTGGCCGCGGCTCCCGTCCGCTCGTTCTGCTGGCCGGCCGGGCCGGTCTTGGACTTCTCGGTCTCGGCCGTTGATTTCTGCGGCGCGGACTTGTCCTGCTTCGTCTCGGCGCTGCTCTTGCCGGTCTCGCGACCTTGTTTCGCCGTGTCGGCTTCGCGGTTGCGATCTCGCGATGGCTCACGGGACTCCTGTGACTGCTCCTTCGCATTTGGCTGGCCGCGTTCGGCGGCGGTGCCCGGTCGTCCCTTCTCTTCGTCTGCACGGCGGCCGCCGCCCTTCTCCTCGCGGCCGGCTCCCTGCATTTTCTCTTGTGCGCCCTGGGCGCGATCTTGAACCCGTTCTTGAGCTGCACCACCGCGCTGGGGCGCGGCGCCTTTCGCCGGTTCCTCGGTCCGTTTTGGCTCGTCTCTGCGCTCACCGGGCGCCTGGGCGTAGGCAATGCCGGACGCGAGCATGAGCCCGACGGCCGCAGTCGATAACATCAAGTGTTGACGCATGGTCCCTCTCCTCGACAATTCGCAACAACAGACGCGAACGTTCTGTGGGTGCGAAGGTTCCTGAGCAGGAACGAGGGCCCATCACGCGGACTTACATCGCGTCCTTCAATGTGAGGCGGGCCGTGAATGTCACGGTGGTCTTGCCGACCAGCGCCATGCCTTCGACCTCGGCGCCGCCGGCCGAGTAGTCGCCCGAGAAGCCGCAGGTGACCTCCCTGCCTCCGAACGCAAGCGTCCTGCCGACCGCTTCGGTGTGCTGATTGACGATCATATCGCCCCGCCACTTGCCGTTCCGGAAGGTGTAGGTGCCGGTGTAGTAGAAATAGCTGTCGCCGCCCATGATGCGTCCGTCGCACAGCACGACGACGCCCCTCGCCTGCCCGCGCTTGCCGTCGCGCATCTCGATGTCGAAGATATAGAGGCCGTTGACGACCCTGGCCTCCTCCGCTTCCGCTCCATCCCCTGCCGACATCAGATCATCTCCCCAACGATCCGCCGTCCCGATCAGTTCGGCACGTTCCGCTCGAGATCCTCGAGCCATGCCGCCGCGCTCGAATCCGACGGCGCGCGCCAGTCGCCGCGGGGCGACAACGAGCCGCCCGCCGAGACCTTCGGACCGTTCGGCATCGCCGAGCGCTTGAATTGGCTGAAGGCGAAGAAGCGGCGCAGGAACACCTCGAGCCAGCGGCGGATGTCCTTGAGATCATAGGCCTTGCGCCGGTCGCGCGGGAACGCCGGCGGCCATTCGCCCTTGGCGGCATCGTTCCACGCGTGCTGCGCCATGAAGGCGATCTTGGACGGACGCATGCCGAACCGCAGCGTGTAGAACAGGTTGAAATCCTGCAGCTCGTAAGGGCCGACGGATGCTTCGGTGCTCTGCGGCTTCTCGCCGGGCTCGACCGGCACCAGCTCGGGCGAGATCTCGGCGATCAGGATCGAGCCAAGCGTCCGGTTGACGTCGTCGCTGAACTGCTTCGATGAGATCACCCAGCGGATCAGATGCTGGATCAGCGTCTTCGGCACGCCGGCATTGACGTTGTAATGTGCCATCTGGTCGCCGACGCCATAGGTGCACCAGCCGAGCGCGAGCTCGGAGAGATCGCCGGTTCCGATGACGATGCCGCCGTGATGGTTGGCGAGTCGGAACAGGTAGTCCGTGCGCAGTCCCGCTTGCACGTTCTCGAAGGTGACATCGTAGACCTTCTCGCCGTTGCCGAAGGGATGGCCGATGTCCTTCAGCATCTGCGTCGCCGTGGTGCGGATGTCGAGTTCCTGCCAACTCGTCTGCAACGCCTGCATCAGGGCCAGCGCGTGGGTCTTGCTTTCGCTGCCGGTGGCAAAACCGGGCATGGTGTAGGCCAGGATGTTCTCACGTGGCAGACCGAGCAGGTCGACCGCCTTGGCGGCGACGATCAACGCATGCGTGGAATCAAGCCCGCCCGACACGCCGATCACGACGCGCTTGGTGCCGGTGGCGCGCATGCGCTGCACGAGGCCGGCGACCTGGATGTTGTAGGCCTCGTAGCAATCCTGCTCGAGCAGGCTTTCGTCGCTCGGCACGAACGGAAAGCGCTCGACCTTGCGCAGGAAGCCGATATCGGCGGCCGGCGGCTTCAGCGCGAATGTCACCTTGCGGAAAAACGCCTCGCGCTGGCGGCGGTTGTCGTCGAACGTCCCCATCGAGGCACGTTCCTGCCTGAGCAGATCGAGATCGACGTCAGCCAGCGTGATCTGGCCGCCCTGGCGGAACCGCTCGCCCTCGGCCAGCAGCACGCCGTTCTCATAGATCGAGGTCTGGCCGTCCCAGGAAAGATCAGTGGTGGATTCCCCTGCCCCGGCAGCCGAATAGACGTACGCCGCGAGGCAGCGCGCCGACGTCGATTGGCACAACAACGCGCGCGAGCGCGCCCGGCCGATCGTGATCGGGCTCCCCGAGAGATTGATCAGCACGCTCGCGCCGGCAAGTGCGAGCTCCGAGGCCGGCGTCACCGGGATCCACATGTCCTCGCAGATCTCGACGCCGATTGTGAGGCCCGGAACGTCCTCGGCCGCAAACAAGAGGTCGACGCCGAACGGCGCATGCAGCCCGCCGAACGCGATCGTCTCCCCGGCGATGCCGGCGCCGGAGGCGAAATGCCGGCCTTCGTAGAATTCGCGGTAGGTCGGCAGGTAGGTCTTCGGCACCACGCCGAGGATGTTGCCGCGGTGAATGACGACGGCACAATTGTAGATGCGATGACCAAAGCGTAGCGGCGCCCCGACGATCAGCACCGTCATCAGTCCCGCGGAGGCCTCGACGAGGCCTACGAGGCCGCGCGCGACCGCATCGAGCAGCGGATCCTGCTTGACGAGGTCTTCGATCGCATAGCCGGACAGGCACAGCTCGGGAAACACCGCGACCGCCACCGACTGCTCATGGCAGGCATTGGCCGCCGCCAGCACGGCCTTGGCGTTGGCCGAGGGATCGGCGACATGGGACGTGGTGACACAGGCCGCCACGCGCGCAAATCCGTGGGCGTAGATCGAGTGGAAAGTCATCGAGCGCAGTACCCTTAATCTCTTCGCTGCCGCAGCCGTCGGCTCCAGTCCCTATGTAGCCCATCGACCCGGTCCCGTGCAGGCCATCCGCCGTCATGCATAACGGATTTGCGCCGCGGTCTGCCCGGCGCCGTCTGCCAAGCGCCATGGTCTGCCCGATACCTTGGCGAGCTCAGGCGCTGCGGGCCAGCACACCGGACAGATCGTCGCGCAGCCAGGCGGCGATCCGCGGCCAGGCATGCGCGTGGGTGCGCGCGCCCATGAACAGGCCGAGGTGATTGCTCGGCTCGGAAGCCGCCGCAATGAAGGCCGGCGCCGTGCCGAGGAGACCCGCAGTGGCGAGCGCCTGCGCAGCCGGCACGACCTCGTCGTCGAGCCCGGCCAGCAGGAAGACCGGCGCCTTGACGTCCCTCGGATCGACCGTGCGACCAAGAGCGACGAAACTGCCGCTAGCGATCTGGTTCTCCCGGAAAATCCGGTTGACGATCTCCAGGTAATATTTGCCCGGCAGATCGAGCGTCTCGGCGTTCCAGCGGTCGAACCGCGCGAGCAGCGCCGCGCCCTCCGCGTCCGACAGGTCTCTCTGCAACGCCGTTACGATATCATCGCGGTTCGGCGCCTTGGACCAGAAGCGCAGCATCTCCTCGCCGCGGACATTGCCGCCGCCGCGTACGACGAGCTGGTCGTAGACCATCTCGGGCGCGTTGCGGGTGAGCCGGCACAACGAGGACTCGATCGACAGATCCACGGGAGCGCCGACCAGCACCAGCCGCCGCACCTTGGCCGGAAAGCGCGACGCATAAAGCAGCGACAGCCAGCCGCCCTGGCACAAGCCGACCAGATCGACCGGCGCGCCGATCTCGTCGATGGCGACGTTGAGATCGCCGAGATAACTGTCGATCGAGAGATAGCGCATGTCCGGCGTCGCCGACCGCCAATCGGTGAGATAGACCCGGTCGATGCCGCCGGCTTGCAGCGACTGCACTACACTGTGGCCGGGGGCGAAATCGGCGATCAGGGCCCGATGCAGCGCATAGGGCGCGCAGACCAGCGCCGGCTGGCCGGACCGCGTCTGCGAGCAATCGCGCAGGCGCATGGTCGCGAGCTCGAGCGCGACGGTGCTCGGCGTCGTCCAGGGCAGAGTGCTGTCGCCCTGCTCCGCCGGACCGCGCTCCAGCCACCAGAAGCAGCTGTCCATCGCAAGGCGCGCCGCTGCAAACGGCCACAGCAGCGGGTCGTCTGGGGCAGCCCCCTGTGCGCCGCTCTGTTTGCCGGTCCGCTTCACCATGGCCATCTCACGATCGTCACAGGAACGCCTCGAGGCTCACGATGGAGATGCCGAGGTCGCGAAAACTCCGATGGGCCGCAGCGACCGAGCCGTCGAGATCGATGCCACGGCAGGCGTCCTCGATGACGGCGACCTCGAATCCTGCCTTGCGGGCATCCTCCGCCGAGAAGCGGACGCAGAAATCGAGCGCGAGGCCGACGACGAACACGGTCTTCAGCTCGCGTTCGCGCAAATATCCAAGCAGGCCCGTCGGCGTCCGCTTGTCGTTCTCGAACAGCGCCGAATAGGAATCGATGCCACGGCGAAAGCCCTTGCGCACCACGAGGCTCGCCCTGACGACGTCGAGATCGCGATGGAACTCCGCCCCGGAGGTACCCTGCACGCAGTGCGCCGGCCAGAGCACCTGAGTGCCGTATTCGAGCTCGATGGTCTGGAACGGCTGCTTGCCCGCATGGTTCGGCGCGAACGAGACGTGGTCGCGCGGATGCCAGTCCTGGGTCAGCACCACATTGGCGAATTTTTGGGCGATTCGGTTGATGGCAGGGACGACCTTCTCGCCGCCGGGAACGGCAAGCGCCCCGCCGGTGCAGAAATCGTTCTGCACGTCGATCGCCAGCAGCACGTCGCGGTCGGAAATCTTCATCGCCGGTCTCATTCGATGTGCCCGGCGCGCCGGCACCGGACAAGTCCTCTGAGTGTCGGCCTTCCCGCGCAGCTTCGCAACCGCCCGCGCCGTGCGAATTGGTCGCCAGACGGCCGCCATGATGCAACGGTTTGGCCTCGTCCGTGTTGACTAGGCGCACCCAAGGGCGGATTCTCGCACTGTCCGTGACTGCGCGGACCGGGTCGAAGGACTGGAGGACAGGGTTGTCGTGCCGCAAGGCGGCGGCGGCCACGAAGTCATGAATATCGGCAAGACAGGACAGATACTTCTCGCCGATATCGGCGGCACCAATGCGCGCTTCGCGCTGAGCCGGAGCGAATTGGGCCGCGGCGACCTCGGCAGCGGCGACCAGACCGGACCGATCGATTATGTGAAGGTCGCCGACTTCCCGACCGTCCGGGAAGCCATCGCGGACGTGCTGACGCGCCGATCAGGGGGCGAGCAGCCGCAAAGAGCCGTGCTGGCCGTGGCGGGCCCCGTCACCAACAACCGCTGCGTCATGACCAACAGTCCCTGGGTCATCGACGGCAACGAGCTGCAGCCGGCTCTCGGCTTCGACAGCGTCCATGTGCTCAACGATTTCGAGGTGGTGGCCTGGTCCCTGCCCGCCTTGCAGCCTGCGGATCTGATCCCGCTCGGCGGACAAAATGGCCTCGCCGGAGAGCCGTTGCTGGTGGTTGGCCCCGGAACCGGCTTTGGCGTCTCCTGTCTGGTCGAACGCCACGGCGCGCGCCTCGCCGTCGTCACCGAAGCAGGACATGCGACCCTGCCGGCGGAGAACGAGCGCGAGGAACGTGTGATTGCGTGCTTGCGCGGACGCCTTGGCCACGTCTCCATCGAGCGCGGCGCGCTCTCGGGTTCCGGGCTGCAAAACCTCTACGAGGCCTTGGCTGAGGTTGACGGCGCCCAGGTGCCGCATCGCGACGCTGCCGCCATCACCAAGGCCGCGATGGAAGGCACCTGTCCCGTCAGCCGCGCAACGCTGGAGATGTTTTGTGCCATCCTTGGCTCGGTCGCCGGCAATCTTGCGGTGACGTTCGGTGCCCGCGGCGGTGTCTATGTGGCCGGCGGAATCGTGCCGCGTTTCCCCGAGTTCCTTCTCGCCTCTGCGTTCCGGGCGCGCTTCGAAGCCAAGGGGCGCTTCCAGGACTATCTGCGCAACATTCCGACCAAGCTCGTGACGAAGCCAGACGCGAGCTTCGTCGGCCTGAAGATGTTCGCCGACTCAAATCCAAACTGAAGTTCGGTCGTCCTTCCTGGTCACGGTTCCATTAATGCACAGCTGATTGCCGCGCACGCGCGGTTCCATACATGAACGTGCTTGCCTGCGTGTTCCGGATGAGAAACAATCCTGCCGTGTGTTTGTGTGTGGCGTAGTTGCGGGGGCGTGACATGCGTAAGCAGGATTTTGGTTTCGACTACCACCGCTATCATCGCCTGCTGAGCGAGGCGGATGACGAAGACAAGCGGCTGGCGCTGATCGACCTTCTGATCGAGGAAAAGGCCCGAGACCGGCTGGCCGCCCAGCGCGCTTCCGACCGCGCGGCCATGACGGCCCACACCATTGCCAGGGTGCTGAAGAACGGCCGCAACTGAGACTTGCAATCCGGCCCGCCGCGCCGGAGAATTGCGGAATCCGATTGGGACTCCGTTAAGGATGTCCCCCAATCTGACGTCAAACTTTTTGCCCTAGGGTTCCCTCACCTGATGCAATTCAGGGTCAACAAGGGGGCAATGACATGAGCATGATTTCGATCGCCGCGATGCCGGCCGTCGTCGAAACGCGTTTCGCCGATTCGTCCTTCAAGACCATCTTGCTGTTCTGCTGCACGGGCCTGGTCGCCTCGTTCGGCCTGATGGCGTACGGCATCGACCTCGGCGCCGGCCTGATCTGAGACCACGACAAATCCTGCCGCCAAATGGCCGCCCCTGACGGGCGGCCATTTTCGTTGGGCTATCTCAGTGCGGCGTCTTCGCCGTCACGAGTGCGGCGTCTTCGCCGTCACCAGTGCGGCGCCTTCGCCTTCACTCAGTGCGGCGCTTTGGCCGGGGCTCCCGGAAACATGGAATCGATCATCGCCTTGAGCTGATCCATAGCGATCGGCTTGCGCAGGATCGGCCTGCGTCTGAGCAAGGACGGCAGCAATTCCGGACCGTACCCCGTGGCGAACATGAACGGCTTTCCGCGACGTTCGATCAGGTCGGCGACGGGATCGACGTAAAGGCCCATCAGGTTGATGTCGAGGATGGCCATATCGTATTGCGCGGTCATGGCGAACGCGCTGGCGTCCCGGACATTGTCCGCTTCCGCAACGACGTGGTGGCCGAGTTCCGTCACCATGTCGGCGATCATCATCCGGATCAACGCCTCGTCTTCGACCAGGAAAACGGAGAGTCCGTCCGCCATATCAACCCCGCAGTCAGCTTGCGAAGATAATCATACCTCAACTTTGGAGAGGATTCACGAATTCGTGGCCGGCTCCGTTAATTCAGACGCGCCCGATCCGATTCAACTTGATCAATCCAATCCGCGCTCGTGGCTCAGCCGCACCATCTCCTGAATGAAGACCTGCTTCTGCTTGTCATCGAGGCTCGAAAAGAGCGGCTCGGCGGCGTCGGCGACATTGCGCTGGTCGGCGGCGCGGTCGATCAGGAACTGCGCCTCGTTTCGCATCTGCTCGATAATGTCGTCGGGCGGATCCCGCTTGGCGCGCGCAACCCGCAAGTTGAGCCGCTCTGCACCATTATGCCCAAGGTAGTGCATTGCGCTCGAGAAGCCGTACCAGTGCTTCTCCTGATCAGCCGTAAGATTCAGCTGAGTCTTGATCCGCTCGATATAGGAATCGCTGTTGGCGACGATCTGCTCGGCGGTCTGCTGCGGCGCGCCAGTCTGGGTGAGGACGGTGACATCCTTATTGTCCTTGCCCTGCGGTGCGTTCTTGGCCTCCTTGCTCGCCTTGGCGCCCTTGCCTGCTTTGGCGCCCTTTGCGTCCTTGTCCTTGGCATCCTTGTCCTTGGCGGCGCCCTGCTGCTTGGCATCCTTGCCTGCATCCCTGGCGGCCGGGGCCTGATTGCCGTTGTTATTGCCGACGCCGAGCACGCCGGTGAAAACGCCGACCACGCCGCCGATTGCACCGCCGAGCACGCCACCGACGGGACCTGCCGCCTTGTTTCCGGCCGCCGCGCCGTCCTGAACGCCCTTGACCAGGCCTTGAGCATGGGCCACTGCGGCCGCACCGAGCAGCAGCGTAAGCACGGCCCCCAGTGCGAACCATCGCCGCATGTGAAGCCGCGCAGACGGCGCCGGGTTGATCATTCTCGTCTCCATCGTCGATCTGACTGGCGTGTTGGGGCGGAGTCACCCGCCAGCTGCAACTCTATCGTTTCCGCCGCTTCGCGGTCCAGACGCGGCCGAATGCTGTCCACGCCCGAAAAGTCTTTCGCGCGAAGCGGTTATGCAGGCTTATTCGAAACTGCGGCGTAATTGCGCACGGATCGTTCCAGGCCGGCTCTCGCGACGTGTGCGTCGCAAAACAAGCGATCGCAGCTCACCACCGGCACAGCGCTGCCGCGTTCGAGGACGCAACGTTAGTTCTAGGCGCGAGCCGTTCGGCTTTCTCGACAGACGCGGTCAATCATGATCTGATCGCGCTACCAATTTGCTGCGGCCTGCGTGAATTGTTCACCTGGGCCGACGGCATCAATAAGAAAATCCAACAACAAGAACTCGGAAAAGAAGTCTTAGAGGAAACTCCAACAACAAACACCCAGGCGAGGAAACGAGATGTCACGCAAGACACTGACGCGACGTCAATTTGTGGCTGCCACTGCAATGTCCTCCGCGGCGCTGATCACAGCGCCCTATGTCCGGGGCGCTTACGCCGCCGGCAAACTCTCGATCGGTTTCTGGGACCATTGGGTGCCGGGCGCCAACAAGGCCTCGACCGACCTCGTCAACGAATGGGCCGCGAAGGAGAAGGTCGAAGTCTCCATCGACTACATCACCAGCAACAACAAGAAGATCGAGCTGACCGCTGCGGCGGAAGCCCAGGCGAAGTCTGGTCATGACATCCTGCAGATGCCGAGCTGGTGGCCGCAGGCCTATGCCGAGAATCTCGAGCCGCTCAACGACGTCATGGAGCCGCTTCTCAAGCAGAACGGTGAGGTGAACGGCACGGTCAAATATCTCGGGCAGTCGGGCGGCAAATGGCTCGCAGTGCCCGCGACACCCGGCAGCCAGATCAAGGGTCCCTGCTCCCGCATTGACCTGATGAAGAAGCATGCCGGCATCGACGTGCAGGAGATGTACCCGGTCGGCGGCCCGCCCAAGGTCGAGAACTGGACCATGGAGACCTTCCTGAAGGCAGCCGAGGCTTGCCACAAGGCCGGCGTTCCGTTCGGCATCGGTCTCGGCGAGACCACCGACAGCGTGGACACCGCCGGCGCGATCTTCCAGTCGTTCGGCGCCGAGCTCGTCAACGCCAAGGGCGACATCACGGTGAAGACCGATCAGGTTCGCCAGGCCATGGAGTTCTACAAGAAGCTGATCGCCTTCCTGCCGCCGGATGCGCCGTCCTGGGACGACGCCTCCAACAACAAATGGCTGATCTCCGGCCGCGGCGCGATGATCCTCAATCCGCCGAGCGCCTGGGCCGTCGCCAAGCGCGATGCGCCGCAGGTTGCCGAGCAGTGCTGGACGCACGGATTCCCGTCCGGTCCGAAGGGCCGGTTTGCACCGTACCTGCCCTATTTCTGGGGTGTCTGGAGTTTTGGCAAGAACAAGGAGGCGGCCAAGAGCCTGCTCGTTCACATGTCCTCGCCATCGTCGATCGAGAAGTTCGTCGCGGTGAGCGGCGGCTACGACCTGCCGGCCTACGCCAACATGACCAAGCTCAAGACATGGGAAGAGGAAGGGCCGCCGAAAGGAACGCTCTTCCACTATCCCGACCCCTACAAGCATCAGACGCTGTCGATCGCGGCGTCCCCGGCACCGCCCAAGATCGCGCAGCAGATCTATTTCCAGGCGACGCTGACCAAGATGGCGCTGCGTTTTGCACGCGGCGAGACCATGGATCAGGCCCTCGCCTGGGCCGAGGGCGAGTGCGAAGGCTTCATGCGGAGCTAGGTGGGGTGTGCGGGGCGGTTCACGCCATCTGCGTGAGCCGCCTGCATCCCGTCATCGAATTCGCATGGCCGGGAAGCCGACCCCAATGGCCGGCTTCGCGGTTGGACAAAGAAGTAGATCCAATAGAGCTGATTCAAGGAAGCTGAGATGGCCGATGTCGTCGTCGAGCAAGGTCGCGCCGTCCGTGCAAGGGGCGCGCGGAAGGGATCAAGCCTGCGCAACGCGCTCGGACGGAAATCGACGGTGGCGTTCTTCCTGACGCTTCCGCTGATCCTTCTGATCGTCCTGCTCGTGCTCTACCCCGCCTTCTACTCGGTGTACCTCGCGACGCTGAACAAGGCGATGACGAAGTTCGTCGGCCTCAGCAACTTCACCTTCCTGTTCAAGCGCGAGACGTTCTGGATGGTGGTGCGGCAGTCCTGCATCTTCGCCATCACCGCGGTGGTCTTCAAGGCGCTGATCGGTTTCATCGTCGCGCATTTCGTCCACAACATTCCGGGCAAGAAGCAGCGCAAATGGCGCGGCATGCTGCTGGTGCCCTGGGTGATTCCGCCGGCGATGAGCACGCTGGCCTGGCTGTGGCTGTTCGATCCCTCCTACAGCGCCTTCAACTACACGCTGTCCTTCTTCGGCGTCGGTCCGATCCCCTGGCTCGGCGACACTTTCTGGGCGCGCTTCTCCGTCATCCTGGTCAACGTCTGGTACGGCGCGCCGTTCTTCCTGATCATGTACCTCGCCGCGCTGAAATCCGTGCCCGAACAGCTCTATGAGGCCGCGGCGATCGACGGCGCCAATTGGTGGCAGCGGATCTGGTACGTGACGCTGCCGATGATGCGCAACATCATCGCCATCACGACGCTGTTCTCGCTGATCGTGACCTTCGCCAATTTCGACATCGTGCGCATCCTGACGTCAGGGGGCCCGCTGGATACAACGCATCTGTTCGCCACCTGGGCATTCCAGGTCGGCATCCAGAGCAGCGATATTCCGCTCGGCGCCTGCGTCTCCCTGTTCATGGTGCCGATCCTCGCCGTCGCAGCGATCTTCATCCTGCGCGATGTCAACAAACGCGGGAATGAAGCCTGATGAGCACGCTTGCAATCGACAAGGCCGGCCCCTCCCGCAAGATCAAATACGGCAGCATGAGCCGCGACCGCACCTGGGCGCTGCGCTGGTCTTATTTCTTCCTGGTGCTGTTTGCGATCTTCTTCCTGACGCCGCCGATCTACATGCTGATCACCTCGCTCAAGAGCAGCGCGGAAATATCGGCGGCGACCAATCCCTGGTGGGTGTTCCATCCGACGCTGTCGAACTATGTCGAGCTCCTGAGCTCGAACCAGTTCCTGCGCTTCTTCTGGAATTCGTCGATCGTGTCGATCGTGGTCGTCATCATCACGATGCTGATCAGCATCCCTGCCGCCTTTGCGCTGGCCCGGATGAAGTTCTGGGGCTCTGCGACGCTGGCCACCGGCGTCTTCCTCACCTATTTGATCCCGGACAGTCTTCTGTTCATTCCCCTGTTCAAGGTGCTCGGAATGGTCCAGGACATCACCGGCATCACGCTGCTCAACAGATGGTACGTGCTGCTGTTCATCTATCCGACGCTGACGGTGCCGTTCTGCACCTGGATCATGATCGGCTATTTCGCCTCGATCCCGAAGGAGCTGGACGAGGCCGCGCTGATCGACGGCGCCTCCTGGCTGCAGACCCTGACGCGGATATTCATCCCCGTCGCGCTGCCCGGCCTGATCGCCGCGACCATCTTCGCGTTCACCGTATCCTGGGCGCAGTTCCTCTATCCCCTGGTGTTCACGACCTCGGTGGACCAACTGGTGCTGCCGGTCGGCATCACCACGACGCTGATCAAGGGCGACGTCTTCAATTGGGGACAGATCATGACCGGCGCGCTGCTCGGCGCGGCGCCGCCGCTGATCATCTACGCCTTCC
Organism: Bradyrhizobium sp. SBR1B; assembly: GCF_014198205.1. NCBI lineage: Bacteria > Pseudomonadati > Pseudomonadota > Alphaproteobacteria > Hyphomicrobiales > Nitrobacteraceae > Bradyrhizobium > Bradyrhizobium sp. SBR1B. The sequence goes on along the minus strand of NZ_JACIHC010000004.1, from coordinate 232,872 downwards.
TGATGGACTACTACATTGCCGGCCTGACCGCCGGTGCGACAAAGGGTTGATGTCTCATGGCTGACGTTGCTTTGCGGAAAGTGGTTAAGCGTTACGACGACGTCGAAGCCGTGCGCGGCATCGATCTGGATATCGCCGACCACGAGTTCATCGTGCTGGTCGGCCCCTCCGGCTGCGGCAAGTCGACGACGCTGCGGATGATCGCAGGCCTCGAGGACATCAGCGACGGCGACATCATGATCGGCGGCGACGTCGTCAACGACGTGCCGCCGAAAGACCGCGACATCGCGATGGTGTTCCAGAACTACGCACTCTATCCGCACATGACGGTCGCGGAGAACATGTCGTTCGGGCTGCGCCTGAAGCATTATCCCAAGGCCGAGATCAAGGCGCGGGTCACGGAAGCCGCCCGCCTCCTCGACATCACCGACCTGATCGACCGCAAGCCGAAACAGCTCTCGGGCGGCCAGCGCCAGCGCGTCGCGATGGGCCGGGCCATCGTGCGCAACCCGAAAGTCTTCCTGTTCGACGAGCCGCTGTCCAATCTCGACGCCAAGCTGCGCGTGCAGATGCGGATCGAGATCAAGAAGGTGCACCAGAAGGTCCGCACCACGACCGTGTACGTCACCCACGACCAGGTCGAGGCGATGACCTTGGCCGACCGTGTGGTGGTGATGAACAAGGGCAAGATCGAGCAGATCGGCACCCCGAACGAGCTCTACCACAAGCCGGCCACGCGCTTCGTCGCCGGCTTCATCGGGTCGCCCGCCATGAACTTCATCCCGTGCCGGCTCGAGGACGCCGGCGGCACGCTCCAGATCCGGCTCACCGACCGCATCGCGTTCGCGCTGCCGCCGGCCCGCGCGGCGCGCTACAACGCGCTGCCGCGCACCGACAAGCTGCTGCTCGGCCTGCGGCCCGAACATCTCACCGAGTCGCATGCGCATCTGGGGCCGGGCGTCGAGACCTTCGAGACCGTGCTCGACGTCACCGAGCCGATGGGAATGGAGACCCTGGTCTATTTCGGGCTCGAGGGCACGCCGATCTGCGGCCGCGTCGATCCCAACGCCGGCGCCAAGGACGGGGCACCCATGCGTTTGGCGATGGACCTCAATAACATGCACCTGCTAAACGAGGCGACCGGCGTCGTGTTGTGACGCCGGCCCAAGAAACTCGCGCAGGCAGGGGACGATGGCGACCAACAAGAAGAAGATTTTCGTTACACAAACTTTGTCGCAAGGGGCACGCGCCCTCCTCACCCAGCGGGACGATATCGAGCTCGTCGAGTTTGCGAACCTGATCTCGGCCAGGGATTTCGAGGCCTTGCTGAAGAGCCATGCGCCGGTCCATGGCGTGGCGCTCGGCGCCACCGCCTTCGGCGAGACCGAGCTCGAGGCATCCAAAGACATGAAGGTCGTGACCCGCATCGGCGTCGGCTACGACGCCGTCGACGTGCCCGCCCTTTCCCGCCGCAAGGTGCCGCTGATGGTCGCGGGCAGCGCCAACTCGCCCTCGGTCGCCGAGCAGGCGCTGTTCATGATGCTGACGCTGGCCAAGCGCGCGAACGAGTTGCACGCCTGCGTCAAGGACGGCAAATGGGCCGACCGGCTCGGCATGCTGCCGTTCGATCTGTACGGCAAGACCGTGCTGATCATCGGCTTCGGCCGCATCGGCAGCCGTACCGCCAAGCGGTGCCTGGCGATGGAAATGACCGTGCAGGTCTACGATCCCTACAAGCCAGCCGCCGAGATCAAGGCCGCCGGCTGCGAGCCCGTCGCCGACCTCGACGCCGCGCTGCCTCACGCCGATTTCGTCACCATCCACTGCCCGAAGACGCCGGAAACCCTCGGTCTGTTCGATGCAGCGCGGATCGGCCGGATGAAGCCGAAATCCTATCTCATCAACACCGCGCGCGGCGGCATCGTGAAGGAAGCCGCGCTGTACGACGCCCTGGTCTCCGGCAAGCTCGCCGGCGCCGGCATCGACGTGTTCGAGGTGGAGCCGCCGCCGGTCAGCAACGCGCTGTTCGCGCTGCCCAACGTCATCATCGCCCCGCACGTCGCCGGCGTGACGGTGGAGGCGGTCAGCCGCATGAGCGAGCAGACCGCGCGCAACATCCTGAGTGTGCTGGACGGCGATCCCATCCGGCAGAACATCATCAATCAGGACGTGCTGGGCTGAACAAGCCGAAAGCGGATGGACAAAGCGCGATGAATCGTCATCGCGCTTTAGTTATTGTTTGAGCATGATCTTTTCGGAAAACCGCTGCGCACTTTTCCGGATCATGCTTGGTCCACCCGCCTTCGGAAGGCCAGAATGCGTCCCATTTTGGTGCAGATCGAGCCCCAACTCAGCCTTAATCAAGCGCGCGTAATGGTGACGGAAGCGCGGCGGCAGCGGGACAGGACTAGCCGGCCGTGCCGAGCTGGAGGATCAACCCTTGTCAGAGATCGACCCGACCGACCACGCGCTGGCAACCATCGCCAGCATCCTGGAGCACCCCGAGCCCGTCCTCGTCATTCGCAAGACCGAGACGGAGATCGTGGTTGCCGGAGAGCGCGAGCACGTGGACCCCGACGAGCATCAGGTCGTCGATGAGTATTCGGCTGTCGACGAGCATCCGTCGGTCGACGAGCATCAGTCAGTCGACGAGCATCCAATGGTCGAAGAGCAGCCGCTGGTGCCGGAGCACACCGACGCCGATGGCTATAGCAAGGTCGGCCCCGGCCCGATGGTCACGATCCGGCTGAAATGGACGGTCCATCGCGGCGATGACGGCCAGTATTACGTCCACGAGACCATCGGCGAACAGTCCACGCCCGTGGTCAGCGGCCCCATGACGAGTGAGGCCGCGGTGCATTTCGTCGACGTCCAGCAGGACGAGGCGAACAGGCGCTTCGAGCAGCTGCGCAGCGAGATCGCCGGCCGCAGCTCGCTCGCCGACTACGAGCGCAAGGGCGAATCCTAGCGCTCCGACCCCAGGTCTCCGTGCACCTCTCCCGAAGGGAGAGGTGCACACCGAGCCTCGGCAACTACTTCCTTCCCAAATAATCCTTCTTCACCAGCTCGACACCTGCATGGCGCAGCAGGTCGTAGGCGGTCGTGACGTGAAAGAAGAACTGCGGGACACTGAACGTCAGCAGCAGCGCTCGCCCGGTGAAGGGCAGCTCGGTCCCGTTCTTCAGCCTGAAGAAGACATTCCGTTCCGCCGCCGCATCGATCTCCGCACGCGGCAGGCTTTCGATGAACTCGATCGAGGTTGCGATCCGCGCCTGAAGTCCGGCCATGTCGTGCTCTAGCGCCGGCAGCGCCACCGGCTCGAGCTCCGCCAGCAAGGCCGGGGCGACCACGGCATGCCGGCAGGCCTCGCCGACCTGCTGCGCCAGATCGTACATGTTCGGGGCCAGCCGCACACCGAGCAGAACGGCCGGATTGAACTTGCGGGCCTCCGCATACGCCACGCCCTTGTCGAGCAGTCCCGACAGGTTGCGCAAATGCGGGACGAAGAGGCCGACAGAGGCCTCGTACATCGAGATCGTCACGTCCGGATTCCCTTCAATTCCATCTCGCCAGCGACTGGCATCTGGTCTAAATCCACCCCTCAAGAGCTGCACAATGACAGCTCGCGCAGGGGTGGAAAAGACATGATCGCACGGATGGCTGTTCGAATCTTGGCGGCTGCGGCCGTGGCGTTGCTGGCAAACCTTTCGGCTTACGCGCAGCAGGCGCCCTCGCGCCTCGACGAGATCGTCAAGCGCGGCACCTTGCGCGTCGGCATGACCGGCGACTACAAGCCCTTCACCTATCTGGACAAGGCGACGCAAAAATTCAGCGGCTTCGACGTCGACATGGCGGAGGCGCTCGGCAAGGCGCTCGGGGTCAAGGTCGAGTTCGTGCCGACGGCCTGGCCGAAGCTGATGAAGGATTTCGAGGCCGACCAGTTCGACATCGCCATGGGCGGCGTATCGGTCACGTTCGACCGGCAGAAGAAGGGCTTCTTCTCGACGCCGATCATGCGCGAAGGCAAGACGCCGATCGCGCGCTGCGCCGACGTCGGCAAGTACCAGACGCTCCCTGATATCGACAAGAAGGGCACCCGCGTGATCGTCAATCCCGGCGGCACCAACGAGCGCTTTGCGCGTGCCAACATCAAGGACGCCGAGATCACCGTCTTCTCCGACAATACCGTGATCTTCGACGAGATCGCCAAGGGCAACGCCGATCTGATGATGACGGACGCCTCCGAGACGCGCTACCAGCAGAAGCAGCACGCCGGCGTGCTCTGCGCGGTGCATCCCGAAAAACCGTTCGACTTCTCCGAGAAGGCCTATTGGCTCCAGCGCGACATGGCGCTGAAGGCCTTCGTCGACCAATGGCTGCATATCTCGATGGAAGACGGCAGCTACAAGAAGATCTATGCAGCGTGGTTCGACTAGCAATGCGGCGGGAATTGGCAATCGCAATCGCGCTCGGGATCGGCGGGGTCCACGGTGCGGTCGCGAAGACGAAGTTCACGCCCGCGACAGGGCCGGCCTGCAAGGACGAGTCGACAAATGAACTCGGCCTGTGGACCTGCCCGGGTCCGGCCGGTTACGTGGTGAGCTTTGCCGACGAAGGCAATATCGTATCGGTCACGATTGCGCCTCGGAGCGCAATCGAGAAGGTGTCCGGGCCGACCGCGCAATGGCGCGGCGCCGGCAAGTCGTTCGGCGAAAAGGTGCAATGGATCATGCGAGCCGGCGTGCCAAGGGCCGCGGTGATCCGCACCTGGCGACGGGTCGGCGAGGATGAGAAGGAGCTCCAGGAGCTCTCCGTGTTCGCGATCGATGGCACAAAGGCCTGCCTCGTTGGTTCGGTCGATGTTCATGCCGACAAGGCGAACGACGCAGCGCTTGCCCGCGCCCACCAGGCCGCCAATGCGGGTTGTCCGCGGAGGTAGACGCGGCGCGCTGAATCTTCGCCGCTCAGGCGCGCCAAATTCGAGCGGGGCCGCCCTGCCCAACTCCGGGCAGAGTTCGGCGTTATTGAACCAAGGTCGGCACGCGCACGACTTATACCGAGGACAGTGATCTGGATCACTTTTGAAGATCGAACCGGGGCGTAAGCGTCGGTCCGGGGACTATCTGCTCAGGAGATGGAAATGAGGAAGCTGTTGGCCGCGGCCGCATTCCTGTTGGCGAGTACAGCTGCTCAAGCACAGTACACTTTCGAATATGGCGGACGCACCATCCGGATCGATCCGGACCGCGGCACGGTGCAGATTCCCGGCGTGTACGACAACACCGGCCAGGCCAAGGCCAAGAAGGCCAAGAAGAACGACCAGGCGCCGCAGCAGGCCACGGTCGATCCGCAGGCACCAGCCGCTCCAGCTCCCGCTCCCGCCGCCCCGCCCGCAGCCGTGCAGGCGCCCGCGGCTGGTGCGGCCGTGGCGCCGCCTCCTGCGCCACCACCGCCGGCGCCTCCGCCGACCACGACCGCCACCAACGCGCCGGCTGACACGGCCGTGCTGCCGCCGCCTGCGCCGCCCCCGGCCCCTGCGCCCGCTGAGCAGCAGGCAGCGCCCACCGTGGCGCCACCGCCCGCTCCGACCGTCGCTACTGCGCCATCGGCGCCGCCTCCGCCGCCTGCTCCGGCGCCTGCCGCCGCTCCCGTCCAGGCGGCCGCAGCCACGCCGGCTCCGGCAGCCGCGGCCACGCGCGACCTCAGCTCGCCGCTCGGCGTCTGGCTCACCGAGGAAAAGGAAGGCAAGGTCCGCATCGAGCAATGCGGCAGCAATCTCTGCGGCTACTCGGTTGATTCCAAATCGAACCAGAATGGCGAGCAGGTTCTGATCAACATGAAGCCCAGCAAGGACCAGAAATGGTCCGGCCGCATCCTCGATCCGAACTCCGGCTCGACCTACGATTCGACGATCGCGATGAAGGGCACCGATCGCCTGCGCGTGCAGGGCTGCGCCTTCGGCGGCATGTTCTGCGGCGGCCAGACCTGGACGCGGGTGAATTGAGCGGCGCTGATTGCACGTGAGCCAACGTGGCGCAGGTAGGCTGACGTTTTCGTCACACAACCTGCAATCTATGATCCGACTGGCCGGGATAGTCGTCGCTATCCCCGCCCATGCGAGCCGGGGCCTCGTGTCGTAGGACCGCTCGATTCAAATGCCCCCATTGTGAACCATTTCATACTCTGCCCGCCGAAGTTGCTTCTAGTCTGGATTGATCGCCAGACCCTTTGCGACCTGTCTACCGCGCAGTCGGCACCGTTTCGCCGAGATTGAGTAAACCGAAAAAGTCATTTGCCGATCTTCTTTCGGCGCCGATAGTTGCGTAAGCGAGCGAGGTTGTTATGGAGGAACTCCGTGCGACGCCATCGCTAGTCTCAGGTGACTGGGGCCCCGGCTTGTTGATGTCGGAGGAAAGCATACGACGCCATGTGATCGGCGCGCTCCGAAGTCGGCAGACGAGCTTGACGACCGCGCTGCAGCCACTGGTCAACGAGCAAGCGCGGATGCTGGTTTCGGAGTTCGGTTTCGACGCTCAGACCGTCGGCAAAATCCTGCAATCGCAAAATACCATGCTGAGCGTATTGTCGGATCGGTATGACGCGCTCGATGAAGCCGCACATTACAGCGAGATTCCCTTCGTCGAACTGGCGAACGACGGCCGCATCGTCTATTCGAATGCGGCATTCGACAAGCTCATTCCCGGCAGGCGCGGCGCTGCTTTCTCCGGATTGTTCGGACCCCGTGCAGCCGACGTGTGCATGGCCCTCCGGGCAAATCACAACACGAGTTTGCGCGCGGACATCCAGACCGACGAAACGGTTCGTCAGGTCAGAGTCGAGATTGGCCCGTTGCGCGACGAGGATGGGAAGCCGGGCAATTACGCACTTCTGCTCGACCAAAGCGCTGAGCAGAGCCGCCTCGATGCCTTGCAGGATGGCGTGCTCCGCACCGACTTGACAGGCAAGATCCGGTTCGCAAACGAGCGCGCGGTGCAGGTTCTGGGCTTCTCGGAACCGGAACTCAAGGAGATGTCCCTCTCCCTCGTATTCGGACCCGAGGACGAGGGAGCGACGAACCTGTTCGCCGAATGGATCACCAAGCAGACGGGCTTCTCGAGCTTCGTCAGGCTCCGCCCGAAAGACGGTCGTTCCGTTCTGGCAAGGGTGAGCGGAACACCTTACATGGAAGCACCGAACAGCTCGGCAGGGCTGTTGGTGTTGTTCGCTCCTCTTGCCGAAGATCGCGCCCGTCGTGAGCTCAAGACGATTCTAGCCGAGCACGATGATCCGCAAGAGATCATCGAGGCAACGCTCCAGGTCATCGGCAAGGTCATCCCATTCGAAATGAGCACGTTCGGGGTCTACAACGATCTCAGCGATTATTGGCGAGCGGTCACCGTCTTTCCCAGACCCAGCTGGGAGTGGAGCACGCGTTGGTTCAAGGTGCCGCCCGGCGTGATCGATTGGCTCGAGCAGGGCAAGACGTGGGACAACAATTTGGCCGCGTTCGTCGAGCGCCTCAATCCGGAGGAAATGGATAATCCGGTGAGCAAGGCCATCATCGCCGACGAATTCGAGTCGATGATCGTATTGCCGATCCGCAAAGCCGGAGGCCGGTTTGGAAGCTCGCTGGCTCTGCTGTCCCGCAAGCACAAATACACGGCCTCGGACCTGCGCACGCTGCAAAATCTCGGCGTCGAGGAGATTTTGCAGGCCGCAGACGCCGCCATGGAACACGCCCAGGCACGCGCCTTGCGCAAACTCAAGGACGATTTGAACAAGGCCGCGAGCGCACGCGCCATCGCTGAGCTGCTGGCCACAGGCACCACGAAATGCCTGGGCTGGGAGTATGTCGGCGTGTTCCGGGTCGATCGCCGCCGCAGCAAGTTCGTGCTGGTCGCCGAGCACGTCAAGAACGACCGAAACCTGCTCGTGAAAGCTCCTGACCGCAGGGCCGAGTACACCCAGGAGCTGTCCAGCGGCATGCTTGGCAGCTGCCTGGCCAAGGGGAACATTCTGGTTGTTCCAGACATCGGCGATACCGAGCGGAACTACGGCTTCATCAAAACCGCACCCGATCAGCGATCCGCCATGACCGTCCCCCTATTCGTGAATGGCAAGATCGAACTGATCCTGGACATGGAATCATCGGAGTTCAACGCGTTCCGTGGGCCTGATCAGGACGCGGCAAGTGGCCTCGCCGCCGACTGCGAACAGATCTTTGCGGCTCGCTGGCACGAAGCGATCGAGCACGCGCTCATGGATAGAATCGAGCAGGCGGCCGTGATCGTGGACGCCGTTGGGACAATCTGCCACATGAATGGAGCAGCCGAGAACATCTTCGGCCAGGCGCGTGACAAGAAGCTCTCGTCATTTGGCGCCCGGAGCGAAGATTCCGTGCAACTGTCGGAATGCGGGATCCAGCACCGTCTTCACATCCACCTGACGATCGGCGACGCACCGCGCACCGAGCTGACGACTCTCGCAAATCGCGAGCCGTTGAATGACGATTATGGTCATCAACTCTGGCTGTTCACCAGCCTTGCCGACCAAAGCCGGGAGAGCGACTGGGGATATCTGGAAGAGACCGTCACGGCCGTTGCACGCGAGACCCGCGCCCCGCTGTTGATGGCCGACGGCCTGCTGCGCGGCGCCGCATCGCTCCTGAGCAAACCAGAGCTCATGAGAAATTGCGCCGAGCTGCTCGAGCAGGCCGCCAACCACCTGCTGAGGGCCGACCTGACTTTCGAACGTCTGTCCGATCGTCTGACCGTTCAGCAGACGCCGCAGGAGGCCCCCGAGCAATTCGACGTATTGGAAGTGCTTTATCACGAGGTCGAAGGCCTTCCCGTCGAGGATCGTGCCGCGATCGACCTCGTCGACCAGATTGCGATGCGTCATCCGGTGTTGGTCAAGGGATGGACGAAGAGGTTGAGCTTTGCATTTCGCTCCGCCCTCAGCTCTCTGCTGTTGTTGCGCATCACGCCGAACGACAGGTTGACCGTGACGATCGCGGAACGGCCGCCGCATCGCCTCTCGGTGTCCATGCGCCTGCCCGCGACGATTGTCGACGCTCTGGCACCGTCGGCGGCGGATCCGATCGAGCAGAGCCAGCACCGGGCACGGCAGATGGCTAGCATCGCGATCGAGGCGATACGCAAGGCTGCCGAGCAGCACGACGGCGATCTGATCGAGCTGGACGGCGCGGGATTCGAGTTCAACCTGCCATTGTGCGTGCAGGAGGTACCGGTATGACAGCGAAGATTGCCATAGCCACCGCCGAACCAAGCATGTTCGAAACCCTGCGGGGACATCTGCTGGCGGCCGGAGTGGCCCTGGAGGACTTGTACGACAAGCCTCTGATGACCCCGGACCAGACTAGCGAGTGGCTCATCGCGAATGAGACTGAATTGCTCGTGCTCGACGCCCGGTTGCCGACTGACCCCAGCGCCGTATTCGACACACGCACGACCCTTGGCGCGAAGCACGTGCTCAACACCGTCGTCCTGGCCCAGGACCCCCACACCTCCGTGCTGGTCATCGCACCTTCGTTCGGGACCTGCGCAGACCTGGAGGAAGAGTGCCGAGCAGCAGGCAATGCGTTGATCCTGCCGATGGACGCGCTGCAGCTGCACCGGCATCGGATCTTGCGCCCGTTCATTGCGATGCTCACCGGGCATCCCGATGAGACGGATGCGATTCCGGGCGCGTTCCGCGTGATCGAGATCGAAATCCATAGCGCCAAGGTGGAATGCCGGCTCGGAACGGGTGAAGACGGCTCTCCTATGCTTCGCTGGAACACCATCAGCGATCTCGATGACCTCAAATCTGCCGCTCAGACTTATGCGCGCGATGAGATGCCGCTGAACAACTGGCTCGGCCAAACGCGGGACATCGGAACACGCTTGTTCAAGAGCTTCGTTGTCAAAGCGATCGGCGAACATCTGTTCTCGCAGATCGAGAAGTCCGCGGGTGGGCTGGTGGGACTGTCGTTTCGGTTCGTCATCAGCGACGCAGGCTTTTATCCGGTGCCCTTCGAGGCGAGTGTACGTTATCTCTCGGAGGAAAATGGGCCATTCGTGCTGCTCTATGCACCGATCGTCCGGCGCATCCCATCCTTCGTCCGCGGAAGGGCCAGCGAGCGGGCGCGGATCAAACCGGGTGCAAAACTGATGTTCGTTCGTTCTCAGATCGGCGAACATCCCGATCTGAAGCTCGACAGCGCGATCTGCGATGGCAAGAAATTCGACAAGCTTGGCAATATCGATACCGAACTGAAGCACGTGACAGAGCTGGGTGCCGCGGGCTGTTTCGATTTGAAGGTCGTCAACTTGTCGGACGCCCCTCCGGGCGAGGCCGCCCCCTATCTGCTGAAGCAGCTCGACGCATTCCGGCCGACCATTCTCCACTACGCCGGTCACGCCTGGAGCGATGGCCAGAAAACCGCAACCCTCGTCCTTCCCGGACTGCAACCGCAGCAAGCGGTCGGCCTGAAGCTCGACAGGGTGGCGGCATCCGACGGGCTTTCAACGACGACACTGGTCTACCTCTCGGCCTGCCGTGGCATCTCGAAGGGCTGCGTTCAGCAACTGGTGATGAACGGAATCCCCTACGCCTTGGGCTTCCGATGGAATGTCGAGGACGAACGCGCGCCGCAGTTCGCCAGGGAGTTCTATGACGAACTCCACAAGACGCGGTCCGTTTGCGTCGCGTTCCGCAAAGCCTGTCGCGCATCGTGGGAAAGCCTGAACTACGACGAAGAAAGTCCGATCTGGCTCTCACCGATCTTGCTGGCGCAGTCGACCGATTGGGCAGCTCGCTGCCAGTGAGCAACCACTGAGCTGCTTGGAGTGGAAGGATGTCATGACAGTCTGGGCCACACTCAAGAACGTCGTGGAACACTGGGCGAGCCGCGAGTTGCGGCGCCCCTATGTCGGTTACGTCGCGTCGAGCGGTGGCAACGCGATGACCGCGGGACAGACCTTCCAGCCCGAAGCGAGCTATTTCGGCGTGCGCATGGTTGAAATGGGCTTGCGAGAGGGCGGCAAGTTTTTCAGCTCGTTCCTTCCGCTCGGCGTCGTGCTCACCGAGTTCAGCTTCGGCGACGGACGTCAGCGCCGACCCACGATCCTGAGCAATGATGAGATCGCAGCTCAGCTGAAGGCCGCCGGTGCCGCTCCGGGGTATGTCGACTTCAAGAATATCTACGCGGTCAGGCGCGCGCCCATGAAGCAGGACAATTTGTCCCTGTTCGTCGGGCTGTTCCGCCTTCCGTTTCACGACGTCGCGCAACAGGTCCTGCAACTGGCGGCCGACCTGACCACACAGACCGGGCTCGCGCCGGGCGTTTCCGACGGGTTGCGCGTGGCTGAAAAGATCTACGACCGGGTCGCGGGCCTGTTCGGACTCAACATCGTCACGCCCTTGTTCTCCTATGCCGACGGCAATGCGCTCGGCCGCAGCGGCTATCTCCTGGTTGCCGGCTCCGATCTCGACGAAGCGGTTGCCAAGCGACTGGTGGTGAGCGACGACAGATTGCTGCTGGACGGTCAGCGCGTGTCTGGCCTGGACTATTGCCTCCTGGCCATAGAGTTCACGGCCAGCCTGCTGCCCGAGGGACCTGATACGATCAACCCTCTCACGCAGCTCGGATTTCACCGACACTGGCAGGGTGTTGCAAGCAGCATCATGAAGCGGGAGCTGGAGCATGCAGACGAGCAGATGCTGACTCTGCGCTCCGAGGTGATCACTTCGCCTGAGCTCGCCGAAAACGATCGCCTCGTGGCTATCGGCGCCTACCAGACCAGCTACGATAAGCTTGTGGAGCGCGTGACACCCAAGAATGCTCACCGCGGCTGGGAAGAGGCACTCCTGGCCGACCCCAAAGACAAGTCAATCGCCAAACCGGCCGTGACGGAGCTCCTGAAGGGCATGCAGATCCGCCTGCTTACCGGCATCAAGGACGCCCCTGATGATCCGGACAAGCTTTTTGCGTCCGAGGCGTTCGCATTGCGAAAGACAGTCGGCAAGGCCCCGCTGGTCGATACAAACTCCGCCGTCTCGCTGGCGCGCGTGATCGATCGCACCGCGAAAGCAAGGTGATGGCACGAACGCCAGCTTTCACGGCTCTGCCCGGCTGATGCGGCGGCGCTCGGACACGTTCGCGTTGGACCGTCCGACCGCATCCGTGACACCCCTCACATCGGTCCGCCCCATGTCGTGACACGATGCCCCGCAGGTTCAGCCAATGGGGCGTGTCATGCGACATCTTTGCAAGGGTATCTTCGCCGCGATCTGGGCCGCCGCCCTGCTCGGCGGACAGGCAAATGCAGCATCGACCAGCTTCGACGGCGCCTGGAACGTGCGGATCTCGTCCTCGAGCGAGACCTGCGGCAACGGCGCCACCGTCGCGATCGGTATCAACAATGGGCAGATCGCATCGACCAGCGCCGCGGTGACGGCATCGGGCCGTGTGGCGGATGCCGGCAGCATCAACGTCACCTTGAGCACCGGCATCAAGCGCGCCGTCGGCTTCGGCCGGCTCAGCGGCACCTCGGGCTCCGGCACCTGGCGCGGCGCGCTGTGCACGGGCACCTGGACGGCGGAACGGATGTAGGCGCCGTGTCCCGGACAAGCAGCAGCGCGAAGCGTTGCTGCGCCGAGCCGAGACCCAGCTTCCTTGCTCGTTCGGCAGTTCTGAGTCCCGGATCGGCGGCGCATCGCCTTGGGGCGATGCGTCTTGTCCGGGACACAAATGCCTCAGCCCAGCGCCGCGCCGTACTCCGCGTCTGTGACCGGCTCCAGCCAGGTCGAGTAGGTCCCGTCGAGCGCCTCCTGCATGGCGATGTGGCACATGCCGTTGGTCGGCGAAGCGCCGTGCCAGTGCAATTCACCCGGCGGGATCCAGACGGTGTCGCCGGGGCGGATCTCCCTGACAGGACCGCCCTTGGTCTGGACGCGGCCGACGCCGGAGATGACGTAGAGCGTCTGCCCGAGCGGATGGTGATGCCAATTGGTGCGCGCGCCGGGCTCGAACGCGACGCGCGAGCAGTTCAGCCGTGCCGGCGCGGGCGCCATGATGATGGGGTCTTGCCACACGGTACCGGTGAAGTTTTCCTTGGGCGCGCGGCGGGTCAGCCGCGTGCCGGCAACAGTGATCTCCATGGGGTCCTCGCTTCGTTACTTCTTGCTGGCGGCGTAGCGCGCCTTGGTTTCCGCGTTCATGGGGTAGAGGCCCGGCAGCACCGCGCCGTTGTTAACCTCGTTGACGATCCAGGCCTCCATCCGCTCCTGCTCGACGCCCTCGTTGAGCACGTGCTCGAGCATCGCCTGCGGGATCAGCACGCAGCCGTCCTGGTCGGCGACCACGATGTCGTTCGGAAAAACGGCAACGCCGCCGCAGCCGATCGGCTCGCCCCAGCCGACGAAGGTCAGGCCGGCGACCGAAGGCGGCGCAGCATAGCCGTCGCACCACACCGGCAGGTTGGTGCCGAGCACGCCCTCGACGTCACGCACGACGCCGTCGGTGACGAGCGCGGTGACACCGCGCTTCATCATGCGGGCGCAGAGGATGTCGCCGAAGATGCCGGCATCGGTGATCCCCATGGCATCGACCACGGCGATGCAGCCCTCCGGCATCGCCTCGATCGCGGTGCGGGTCGAGATCGGCGACGACCAGGATTCCGGCGTCGCCAGATCCTCGCGCGCCGGCACGAAGCGCAGCGTGAAGGCCGGCCCCACCAGACGCGGCAGGCCGGGGCGCAGCGGCCGCGCGCCCCGCATCCACACATTGCGCAGGCCCTTTTTCAGCAGGACCGTGGTGATGGTGGCAGTGGTGATGCCGGCGAGGATCTTGCGGGCTTCGGGGGACAGCGACATGGAAACAGACGAGCTCCGGATGGGCGGGAAAGAACGAGCGCATCTTGCGAGCCGGGCGCTTTGCGTCAAGGGCCAAGAGGCTATCAATAATGCAGGGCCGGTGGGCTGTTATGCGACGCGATAACAAAGCCTTATCGTGGCCTCCCGCATTAATTTATTGGACTTGCGGGCGCATTTACGCGAAGCAGGGGTGAGGCGGAACTCAAGGTCGAGCCCGCTCCCGCAAAAGCCCGATTTCGACAGCTCTTCGACAGCTCAATGGCCGCGACGCTCCCCCCGCCCCGCCTTCTGCCCAGTGGCGACAGCGCCGTCACGGTCGAGTTCAGCCGCACCATCGACGACGATGCCAACCAACGCGTGCTGGCGCTGGACAAGGCGCTCGCAGCAAGCCCGATCGATGGCATCACCGAGACTGTGCCGACCTATCGCTCGCTGCTGGTGCACTACGATCCCGGCAAGATCGGTTTCGATGCGCTCGGCGACAAGCTGCTGCCGATTGCCATCCAGCCGCCGCCGCCGGTGACCAAGGCGCGGCGCTGGCGCGTTCCCGTCGCCTATGGCGGCGAGCATGGCATCGACCTCGAGGATGTCGCCAAGGCGCTGAGCACCACGCCCGACGACATCGTCGCCCGGCATGCGGGCGGCGACTACAAGGTCGCCATGATCGGATTCACGCCGGGCTGGTCCTATCTGAGCGGCCTCGACAAATCGCTGCACATGTCGCGCCGGCAAAATCCTCGGCTGCTGACGCCCGCCGGCACGATCTCGATCGGTGGCGTCCAGGCCGGGATCCAGTGCCTCGCCGCCCCTAGCGGCTGGCATCTGCTCGGCCGCACGCCGGTCAGAACCTATCAGCTCCACCGCGATCCAACCTTCCTCACCGAACCCGGTGACCGCGTGACGTTCTTCTCCATCGATCACAAGACCTTCGAGGAGCTGGACCGCGCTGCGGAAGCCGGCGAGATCGTCGCCGAGCAGGTGGACGCATGAGCCGGCTCGTCGTCGCCAGCATCGGCCCGGCTAGCTCCGTGCAGGACGGCGGACGCCACGGCGCACAGCGCTATGGTCTGACGGTCAGCGGCGCCATGGACCGCCTGTCGCTGGCTGCGGCGAACACGCTGGTCGGCAACGAGCCGTTCGCGGCCACTGTAGAGATCGGCCCGTTCGGCGCCGCCTTCACCGCGCGCGATGGCGCCGTCCGTGTTGCAATTTCAGGCGCGCCGCGCAATGCGGACGTCGCCGGGAACCCGGTCGCGATGGACACATCGGTGACGCTGAAGGACGGCGAGACGCTGACGCTGGGCTTTGCCCGCGGCGGTGCGTTCACCTATCTCGCCATCGAAGGCGCCATCAAAGGCGAGATGGTGTTCGGCAGTCTCGCCGTGAATGCCCGCGCGGGCCTCGGCAGCCCCTACCCGCGCCCGCTCCAGGCCGGTGATGAATTTTCGGTCGATGCCGCGAGCGGCGCCCCGGAATTGCGGATCGAGCTGCCAAACCCCGTGAGCGGTCCGATCCGCGTAGTGCTGGGGCCGCAGGACGACGAGTTCGACGACGCCAACAAGGCGCTGTTCCTGGACAGCGAGTGGAAGATCTCGGCGACCTCCGACCGCATGGGCTACCGGCTCGAAGGACCCGCGATCAAGCATCTGCACGGCCATAACATCGTCTCCGACGGCACGGTCAACGGCAGCATCCAGGTGCCCGGCAACGGCTCGCCGATCGCGCTGATGATGGACCGCGGCACCTCCGGCGGCTATCCGAAGATCGCAACGGTCATCACCGCCGACGTCGGCCGCCTCGCCCAGACCTCGGCCGGAACCGCGTTCCGCTTCAGGGCTGTGCGCATGGCCGAGGCGCAGGACGAGGCGAGGAAATTTGCGCAACTGATCCGCAACCTGCCCGATCGCCTGCGCTCTGCCGACACCGTCGCGCTCAACATCGAGGCGCTCAGCGATGCCAACGTCGCGGGCTATGCTGTGAGCGCCGTGGATGCCGGGACCTGGCAGGTGACGGCGGAGCCATAAACGACACGACGACCAGAGGCAGAGAGGCAACCCATGAAGACAATCGATCTCAATTGCGACCTCGGCGAAGGTTTTGGCGCGTGGGAGATGGGCAACGATCCCGCGATGATCGAGCTCGCAAGCTCGGTCAACGTCGCCTGCGGCTTCCATGCCGGCGACCCCGACATCATGCGCCGGACGGTGGAACTGGCGAAGGCGCGCGGCGTCTCGGTCGGCGCCCATCCGGGATATCGCGACCTGCACGGTTTCGGCCGCCATCCGATCGCTGGCCTGAAGGCGTCCGAGATCGAGAACCTCGTCGCCTACCAGATCGGCGCATTGCAGGCGATTGCGACCGCGGCCGGCCACAAGGTCACGCATGTGAAGGCGCATGGCGCGCTCTCCAACGTCGCCTGCGAGGACGACATGACGGCGAAGGCGATCGCCGCCGGCATCCGGGCGGTCGATCCCAGCCTGATCTTCGTCGTGCTCGCCAATTCCAAGCTGGTGAAGGCCGGCGAAGCCGCCAATCTACCGATGGTGCACGAGGTGTTCGCCGACCGCGCCTATGAGGACGACGGCAATCTCGTCTCGCGCAAGAAGCCCGGCGCGGTGCTGCACGACGCCAAGGCGATTGCCGACCGCGTGGTGCGCATGGTGCAGGACGGCGCGGTGGTCTCGGTGACGGGCAAGGTCATCAAGATGCGCACCGACACGGTGTGCATTCATGGCGACACGCACGGCGCCGTCGAGATCGCGCGGACCTTGCGTCAGGCGTTGAAGGATGCAGGGATCGAAGTGGCGCCGTTCAAGCGCGGGGCGTGAGGCACATCAGGTGCCGCGGTGCCGTAGGGTGGGCAAAGGCGCATAGCGCCGTGCCCACGATCTCTGTCTGATTGACACAGGCGGTGGGCACCTTCGCTTGCCCACCCTACGAGACCGAGCAGGATCTTTAGAACGGGTGTATCGACAACGTGCCGAACACGATCGCCGCGATCACGGCAAACGCACTGTAGAGCGCGAAATGATGCATGCTCGCCCCGGTCCGACGCGAGAGCGAGCGCGCGTAGAAGTGCAGCCTGGCTTCCGCCGATAGTTCGCGCATGGTCGATCTCCAACGCCCCATTTGTAGGATTATGAGGGATCAACCAGGGCGGGAGGCAAGATGCCGGAGGAAATAGCGATGCGCCTCCTCCGAAGCGGCCGCATCGCAGACGTAAATTCTCTCCAGGTGCAGGTTCCGAGAATCTTATTCGTTCAAATTCGAGCCGGTTGGAACCGGCTCGGATGACAGTAGCCCGACGATCGCCTTAGTACACGTCAGCCTGGAAGCGGCCGGTCTTCTTGAGCTCGGCGACGAAACTAACGGCTTCGTCGGTCGAACGCGCCCCGAACTGGGCGACGATGTCGACCAGCGCACGCTCGACGTCCTTGGCCATGCGCTTGGCATCGCCGCAGATGTAGAGATGCGCGCCTTCGGCGAGCCAGGTCCACACCTCGCGGCCGACCTCGCGCATACGGTCCTGCACGTAGAACTTCTTCTCGCCGTCGCGCGACCAGGCCAGCGACATGCGCGTCAGCAGACCCGAGGTCTTCATCGCATTGAGCTCCTCCTGGTAGAAGAAGTCGCAATCGCTGCGCTGATGGCCGAAGAACAGCCAGTTCTTGCCGGGCGCGCCGGTCGCCTTGCGATCGAGCAGGAAAGCACGGAACGGCGCGATGCCGGTGCCGGGACCGATCATGATCACGGGCGTCTTCGGGTCCTGCGGCAGGCCGAAACCGTGCGCCTTCTGCACATAGACCTTGAGATTCTCGCCTTCTGTGATGCGCTCGCCGAGGAAGGTCGAGGCGACACCGAGACGCTTGCGCTTGCCGACGACGTAGCGCACGGAATCGACGGTCAGCGACAGCTTTCCGGGCGTCGCATTGTGCGAGGACGAGATCGAGTAGAGCCGCGGCTGCAGCGGCTCCAGCGCCTCGACGAAAGCCTCCGGATGCGGCCGCGTACCCGAAAACTTCTGCAGCGCCGCCATGACGTCGAGCGTGGCGGCATCGCCGTCGGGATCCTCGCCCTGCGCCAGCGCCCGCGCCTTCTCGCGCTGCGCGCCGCCGGTGATGAAGGAGATCAATTCGAACAGCGTGTCGGGTGCCGGCGACAGCGAGACGTCGTCGATCAGCACCTCGCGCAACGTCTTGCCGTTGACCTTGGTGGTGTGGGAGGCGCCGAGCAGCGCGATGATCTGGTCGACGAGGCCGACCTCGTTGCGCGCGAACACGCCAAAACTGTCGCCCACGACGTAGTCGAGCTTGCTCTCGGAGAGATCGAACTCGACGTGATAGGTTTCCTTCTCGGACTTGCCCTTGTTGAGCAGACGGCGCGAGAGGAAGGTCGCGGTCACGGGGTTGTCGCGCGAGCGGCCCGGCTCCGCGATCGTCACGGTCACGGCCGGCGCGGTCACCGCGTCCGTCTTGTCCGCCGCCTTGGCCGCCGGCGCCTTGTCCAGCTCCTCGTACAGCGACTTCAGCATCCGCGCGGTTTCCTTGCCGCCGGGAACACAGAGGTTGAGCCGTGCTTCGCTGCGGCCCGCGATCGCCTCCGAATAGTCGTAGCAATTGTAGCCGCACTGGCCGCAATCCTGCTGCGCCATCGCCGCCATCATCTTGCGGCGGACGGGACGGCCCTCCGCAAGCTTCATCCGGTCGGCGATCGGCATGGTCTGGTCGTGCCAGGGCGCCTCGCCGTCGTCACCGTCGCCGGCTGCGCCCTGCATGACGGCGGCGCCCTGCTCCGCTGACAGCGGCGCGGCGACATCAGGCGACAACAGCCCGGCAAAGAAGCCGTTCAGCCAGGAGCGCTGCGCGTCGGAGAACGGGGCGCTGGCGGGGATGATATCGAGTTTCGGCGGAGGCGTGATCTGGTTCATGCGGACACCTGTGCATCGGCAAGCTTGCGCAGCGTTTCGCCGTCATGGCGGCGCGCAAAGGACAGGAAGGTTTCGTCGGGTGACGAGCGATGGGCGATATAGGCCTTGAGCAGTCCTTCGACCGTCTTCGGTGCGTCCTCGGCCTTGAGGTCGTGATAGACCTCCTGCCCGACATCGGCGTCGGGGCCGAACCCGCCACCCGTGAAGAGGTGATAGCCCTCGACCGTGTCGTCCTCGTTCACCGGCACGCGCGCACCGATCAGGCCGATATCACTGATGTAATGCTGTGCGCATGAATGGTGGCAGCCAGTGACATGGATGTTGACCGGCTTGTCCATGGCGACGCGCGGCTCGCACCAATCACCGATCTCGGCCGCGCTGCGCTTGGTGTTGGACGCCGCGAAACGGCAGCCGGCGTTGCCGGTGCAGGCGATCAGTCCGGCGCGGATGTGCGAAACCTCGACCGCGAGCCCGATCTGCTTGATGGCAGCGATGGCGAGTTCGATGTTCTCGTCGCGCACCCCTGATATCAGCAGGTTCTGCCAGACCGTCAGGCGGATCTCACCGTCGCCGAGGTCGCGCGAGACCTTAGCGAGACCGCGCATCTGATCGCAGCTGAGCTTGCCGAGCGGCAGCGACACGCCGATCCAGTTGAGACCGTCCTGCTTCTGCTTGTGCACGCCGACATGCGCCATGCGGTCCGCCGCGGGCCGAGGCGCGAACGCCTCTTCCGGCACACGCGTGAACGGCGTCTTCAGCCGTTCCTCGACAAGCTTGAGAAAGCCGTCATGGCCCATGGCGTCGAGCACATATTTCAGCCGCGCCTTGTTGCGGTTGGTGCGGTCGCCATGGTCGATGAACACGCGCACGATGGCATCGGCGACGGCCGTCGCCTGCTCCGGCTTGACGATGATGCCGGAATATTTCGCAAAGTCCTTGTGGCCGGTGATGCCGCCGAGGCCGAGGCGGAACCAGATTCCGGGCTCGACGCCAAAACCGTCCTTCACCTCATACGCCGTGAAGGCGATGTCGTTGGTCTCCTCGAGCACCGCGATCTTGCCGGCGCCGTCGAAGGCGACGTTGAACTTGCGCGGCAAGCCGTAGAGCGAGCGATCGTTGAGGATGTGGTAGTGCCATTCGCGCGCATAGGGCCGCGTGTCGATGATCTCCTGCGGATCGATGCCGGCCGTCGGCGTACCCGTGACGTTGCGGATGTTGTCGGCGCCGGAGCCGCGCGAACACAGGCCGAGGTCCTGGATACCCTCGATCAGCTTCACGGCATTCTTCGGCGGAATCTCGCGAAGCTGGAGATTGGCGCGCGTCGTGACGTGGCTGTAGGGACCGCAGAGCTCGTCGGCGAGATCGGCAAGGCCCGACATCTGCCAGTGCTTCATGATGCCGTTCGGAATCCGCAGGCGGCTCATGTAGGAGTCCTGCGTCGGCGCGACATAGAAGATGCCGTAATAGCGCCAGCGGAAATTGTCCGCCGGGCTCGGCGGCGTGTTGTCGAGCGCTTGCTGGCGCAGCCGCGGATAAGCATCGAAGGGATGCTCGTCGCGCTTGAACTTCTCCTGGTCGGCGAGCTTCTTGCCCGACGCGATGACCTTGTCCTGCGCCTTGATGTGCACGGCATCGGGACCAACAGGCTCGGCGTTCGGCTTGCCGGCGCCGCCTCCGCCGCCGAGACCGCGACCGACCCGGCTGATCTGCAGACCGGTCGTAAAACCTTCGAGATAGCGTTTCTGCTCGTCGGTAAAGTCGACTGCGAGCGTATCGATTTTCATGGTCGGTAACGAAGCTCCTGCGGCCACCTGGGTGGCATCGACGGACATTGGCGCGACCCGCGAGGAACTGGGCTGGCCCTTAAGAGCCGGCTTCGTTTCCCGACGGTCCGATCAGCTTCGTTGCTGCGGGACTCGGCTCAGCAGGCACCTGTGACAAGCTGGCCGCACTGCAACATTCAAGTTGCGTGCCAGCTTGGCCAAAATGGAAAATATCGCTATTTCAAATAATTAGGTGCCACCCCGAGAATTCCCGGGCGGCAAGCTTTCACGAAATTCGGGCAGCCGGATCAAACTTTGGGCAATGAAACTTACTGCCTAAAAAATACGCAGGCCCGAATCAAGCCTTCCATCGCCCGACCTCGAAGGCCCTAAGATGCCCCTGGATGTCGTTGGGATTGAACACCGGGCCGGCGAATGCCCCGAACGCGGCGGGAGCCTGCTCGGGCGGCCGGCGGCCGAGGGCCGCATCGTAGAGGTCGGGCCTGAAAACGGCCATCGCCGTCTTGACACCCTCCGGACTGAGCGCCGTCTGCCCCCAACGCACCATCTGCGCATAGAGCCAGGCGGCCTGGACCGGATCGGGCCGCCCCGCCTCTTCCCGCCCCACCAGGAGATAGCGGCCGCTTTCGCGGAACGTGCCGTCAGGGGAGATCTTCAGCCGCCCAGTCAGGGTGCGCTGGATCACTTCGGCATCGACGCCGATCCGCTCGGGCTGCGCCAGAATATGCGCCGCCTCAGCCAGGTTCGCGGGCTGCTCGATGAACTCGGCCCCCTTCACCGCCGCGCGCACCAGGCTGGCGACGACGTCCGGATGCGTGTCGGCCCAGACCTGGCGAACCGCCAGCACCTTCTCCGCCGCGCGCACGAGAATGTCGGAGACGAAATGCAGGATGTGACCGATGCCGAGATCGACGGCGATCGAATTCCAGGGCGCACCGACGCAGAACGCATCGACATGGCCGCTCTTGAGGCTGTCGACCATGTAGGGCGGCGGCAGCACCACGAGGCGGACGTCTTCGTCGGGATCGACCCCGGCCGCGGCCATCCAGAACCGCAGCTGGTAATTGTGGGTCGAGAACGGGAAGGTCATGCCGAAAGTCAGCGGCTCGGCACCCGCCTTGCGCCGCTTGGCAACCACCTTCGCCAGCGCTTTCGCCGTGGCCATCGGATCGAAGCGGTCGCCGTCGATCTCCTCCATCAGCGCCGCATGGAGCGCCGGCGACACCGTAATCGCGTTGCCGTTGATGCCGAGACTGAAGGGCGCGGCGATCGGTACCTTGACGTGACCGAGCCCGAGCGAGGATGCGATCGCCACGGGCGCGAGCAGATGAGCGGCGTCGAACAGGCCGATATTGAGCTTGTCGCGGACGTTGGACCAGGACACCTCGCGCACCAGCTCGACCTCGAGCCCTTCGGCGGCGGCAAATCCCTTGTCGACGGCGACGATCAGCGCTGCGGCATCGACCAGCGGGATGAACCCGATGCGGAGGGGAACGGTCATTTCAGCATCTCCGACGCGGTGATGATCGACTGCGCGATCTCGCCGATTTTCTTCTTCTCGCGCATGGCGGTGGAGCGCAGCAGCACGTAGGCCTCGTCCTCGGTGAGGCCCTTCACCTTCATCAGGATGCCCTTGGCGCGTTCGATGATCTTGCGGTCCTCGAGCTGCGACTTGGTGCGCTCGAGCTCCTCCTGGAGCTTGGCAAAGGCGTTGAAGCGGGACACGCAGAGGTCGAGGATCGGCTTGATGCGCTCCTTCTTCAGCCCGTCGACGATGTAGGCGGATACCCCCGCCTCGACCGAGGCCTGGATCGAGGCTGAATCGCTCTGGTCGACGAACATGGCGATCGGCCGCTTCACGGCGCGGCTGACCTGGAACATCGCCTCCAGCACGTCGCGGCTGGGGTTCTCGAGATCGATCAGGATGATATCGGGGTCGACCGCATAAATACGGGCAAGCAGGCTCTGCATTTCGCGGATATGGACCACTTGCGTGAATCCGGCCTCCCGCAATCCTTCCTCCAGGATCGCAGCGCGGATCGGGCTTTCGTCGACGATCACGATTTTGGGCGACTGTTCGGCGCTCATAGCTCACTCACGGCAGGTGATTCATCCATAGCACGCCGGAACGCCCTGCAAAGGGTTGTAATTGTGGGCAATTGGGACTAGCTCAGGCCGGTCAATCAGGCAGATTTGGATATGGATCAGACGGCTGCGCCCAAGGTCAGCTTCGTGTCGCTCGGGTGTCCCAAGGCATTGGTGGATTCCGAGCGCATCATCACGCGCCTGCGCGCCGAGGGCTATGAGCTCGCCCGCAAGCACGATGGCGCCGATATCGTCATCGTCAACACCTGCGGCTTCCTCGACAGCGCCAAGCAGGAATCGCTGTCGGCGATCGGCGAGGCCATGGCCGAGAACGGCAAGGTGATCGTCACGGGCTGCATGGGCGCGGAACCCGAGCAGATCGAGCAGGCCTATCCCGGCGTGCTCTCGATAACCGGTCCGCAGCAATATGAAAGCGTGCTCGACGCCGTGCACCGCGCGCTGCCGCCGGCCCACAACCCGCATGTGGACTTGGTGCCGCCGCAGGGCATCAAGCTGACGCCGCGCCACTACGCTTACTTGAAGATCTCCGAAGGCTGCAACAACCGCTGCACCTTCTGCATCATTCCGAAGCTGCGCGGCGACCTCGTCTCGCGTCCGGCCAATGACGTGCTGCGCGAGGCCGAACGCCTGGTCGGCGCCGGCGTCAAGGAGCTCTTGGTGATCTCGCAGGACACCTCGGCCTATGGCATCGATCTCAAATATGCCGAGAGCCCGTGGAAGGACCGCCAGGTCCGCGCCAAATTCCTCGACCTCGCGCGCGAGCTCGGCGAGCTCGGCGCATGGGTCCGGCTGCAATATGTCTACCCCTACCCGCATGTCGACGAGGTCATCGCGCTGATGAACGAGGGCAAAGTGCTGCCCTATCTCGACATCCCGTTCCAGCATGCAAGCCCCGAGGTGCTGAAGGCGATGAAGCGCCCGGCGGCACAGGACAAGACGCTGGCGCGGATCAAGCGCTGGCGCGAGGAATGTCCTGATCTTGCCTTGCGCTCGACCTTCATCGTCGGCTTCCCCGGTGAGACCGACGCAGATTTTGCCTATCTGCTCGACTGGCTCGATGAAGCCGAGATCGATCGGCTCGGCTGCTTCAAATACGAGCCGGTTGCGGGCGCGACATCGAACGCGATCGAGAACCCGGTGCCGGAAGAGGTCAAGCAGGAGCGCTACAATGCGCTGATGGCCCGCCAGCAGAAGATCTCCGCGCGCAGGCTGAAGCGCAAGGTCGGCACCCGCCAGCAGATCATCATCGACGAGGTCGGCCCGACGGTGGCCAAGGGCCGCTCCAAGGCCGATGCTCCGGAGATCGACGGCGCGGTGTATCTGACGAGCCGCCGCCCCTTGCGCGTCGGCGAGATCGTCACCGCGAAGATCGAGCGCGCCGACCAGTACGATCTACACGGCAGCGTCGCGGGGTTCTGAGGCTCCAAGACGCCGGCAGTCCTTGCGGTCCCCAGGGGCGAGACCGGCGTGAAACCGTCTCATGGTTTCCCCGGCGATGAGTGCTCGGCGCGGACGGCGCCGGGGCAAGGCACGTGCGGGAAGCTGCTATGCCCAGGCTGCCGAGCAGAAATAGAGCTTAGAGCAGGTTCGTCATGTCGTGTTGCCCGACGGCTCCTGTCCGTGCTGCGCGGCGAACACCTCCTTGGCTGCGAACAGCCCGTTCACTGCCGCAGGGAAGCCAGCATAGACGGCCATCTGCATGATGATCTCCACGATCTCGTCGCGAGAAAGGCCGACGTTCAGCCCCGCCTCGATATGCACTTTGAGCTGAGGCGCGGCATTTCCGAGCGCCGTCAGCGCGGCGATCGTCGCGATCTCTCGATCGCGCAGGCCGAGATCCGGGCGGCAGTAAATGTCGCCGAAGGGAAACTCGATCACGTAGCGTGCGAAATCCGGAGCGATGTCGGCGAGTGAGGCGACGACCTTTTCGCCGGCCTTGCCGTCAATGCGTGACAGGGCCCGCTGGCCGCGATCGAAGCGGCTTTCGGCGTGTGTTTGGGCGTGCGTCATTTTCCTTCGTCCTCTGTTCGTCGCCGGCGTAGCCGGCAATCTTGGTATCAAGGACGAGCAGGCATTCCTGGAGTTCGGCAATCTGCGTGCGAACCTGTTCTCGATGGATTTCCAGCATCTGCCGCCGGGCTGGCCCGGTGGCGTCGCCGTCATCACGAAGCGCCGCGTAACGCAACATGTCCCGGATTGGCATTCCGGTGGTCTTGAGCCGACCGAGGAATTCGATCCATGTGAGGATTGATGCGTCAAAATCACGTTGACCGGAGCGATCCCGGTCAGCGTATGGAAGCAGCCCGATGCGCTCATAGTAGCGCAGCGTGTGAGTCGACAAGCCGGTTCGTCTTGCAAGGTCGCCGATCTTCATGTGTGCCCGTTCTCGTACTGACGCACGTACAGATACCCCTTCGAGCGCGCTCTAAGTCAAGAGGGATCGAAGGTGGCGTCCCCGCGAGGTCAAGCAAGGGCTAGAACGCACTGATGGCGCGACAGCGGAAGGTCTCGGCGCGCCCGGCTGCACGGCAGCCCCGCGGAATTCCGAAGGTTCAGGAGGTCGCCAGCCATTTCGGCACCCAGCGCTCAGGCCGGGGTGCGCGGGCGAGATCGGCCTTCGCCTCGGAGAGCAGCGCCGGCTCGCCGTCGATGGTCGGGCGTAGGTCGTATTCGAAATTCGGCATGACGCGGCCGTCGGCATAGAGCCCAAAATTCATCGCGTACCACAGGCCAAGCTCGGGCTGGGCGCGGCGCATCTCCTCGCGCAGGTCGCGCAGCAGGGATTCGATCGAGGCGGCTTCCTCGAACGGCTGTGGTCCGTGCGAGAGCACGCGCGCCTCGTATTGCCTGCCGACGATCGCGATCTCGAATCTCGTCCGGTCCCAGGGCTTCTTGCCCTTGGGCAGATGGGCGGCCAGCCGCCAGCCGAGCTCGGCCATCAGGCGGTGATTGGCCCAGTAGTCTTCGCGATCCCGGCTCCATTTTTCCATGAAGCCGCGGAAGTCAGGCAGTTCCGACGAATTCTCGTCGGGCGTCGCCGGCTCGCCGAGCGGCCGTCCGGCCAGCCATTGCGCGAGCTCGACCGTCTGCGGCTCGACCTCGTCATGCGGCTTGAGATCGCTCCAGGCATTGTCGAATTGTTGCGATGTCAGTTTGGCGAGCAGGCCGTCGAGGCTCGGCGCCAGCAGCTCGTAGTCGCCCTCCGAGCCCAGTCCCACGATCGGCGGATTGTCGCGGTCGAGACCGGCGCCGTACCAGCCGCCGACGGCCGAGCCGTCCGGCAGCCGCATGAACAGCGAAAACCTGTCCCGCAAGGGGCTGCCGTCGGTGATCGGCGCGTGATCCGAGAACTGGCCCTGCAGCGAGAAACAGCCGACGCTGCCCCAGGGTCGCCCCTTGAGCCAGGTGGCAAAGTCGACCAGCAACGGCGGCGCTTCGATACCCGGCGGAAATGCGCCGCGAATGCTGTCGAGGTCGATGGGATAAGGCGTATCGGACAAGGCTGAAAACTGTCTGGTTGGTCCCGTCCCTCTTGGTCTCGCCCGAATTGCTTCCGGTTCGAACCAAGTCGCGTCCTTCGATCACAAACGCGCTAGAGGCGCAATGGTTTCGATGCGGTACGCAAATGGAATACGACGAAACATCAGGAATTTGGTTCAAGCTGTCGGCCATCGGCCTCACGATGGCCCTGCTCGCGCTGTCCACCCCCGCTGCGGCGCGATCCCCCTCAGCCGCACAGCTGCGCCAATGGTGTTACGAGGACGACGACATGGGCCACGAGGAACGGCGCACCGAGGGCTGCTCGGCCGTGCTCAAGGCCAATCCCAACGATGTGCATGCGCTCGCCAATCGCGGCGAGATGCTTCGGCGCAAGGGCGACGCCGCGCGTGCGCTGGTGGACTTCAACCGTGCGATCGAGCTCAATCCTGGGCATTCCGACCTCTGGTACAACAGGGGAATTGCCCATGACGATCTCGGCGAGAAAGATCACGCCATTGCCGACTACACGCGTGCCATCCGGCTGAACGCCCGCGACCCGCTCTACTACAACAACCGGGGCAACTCCCACATTCACAACAAGGCGTACGAGCGCGCGATGGCCGACTACGATCAGGCCATCAAACTCGATCCGAATTTCGCGCTCGCCTATTTCAATCGCGGCACCGCCTTCAGCAACCACGGCGACGACGCGAGTGCACTTGCGGACTTCGATCTGTCGATCAAGCTCAACCCGAACTACGGGCCGGCCTACGGCAACCGCGCCCGCGTCTATCGCGACCGCGGCGACCGTCCCCGAGCGCTGGCCGATTTCGCCAAATCGATCGATCTCAGTCCGAACAACGACCGCGACTTCTATGCGCGCGCGAACATGTATTTCGATACGCACGACTACACGCTGGCGCTCGACGATTACGACCGCTCCATCAGAGCGAATGCGAGCCGTGCGGACGTGTTCAATTCGCGATGCTTCACCCGCGCGATCGTCGGCCGCCTGCAGGAGGCGCTGGCCGATTGCGAGCAGTCGCTGAAGATGGCTCCCAACGATGCCGACACGCTGGACAGCCGCGCCCTCGTCCATCTCAAGCTCGGCAACCTCGACGCGGCGATTGCCGATTACGATGCCGCGCTGAGCATCAAGCCGGGGCTCGACGGCTCGCTCTACGGCCGCGGATTGGCGAAGCGCAAGAAGGGTGACGGTGAAGGCGCCGAGCGCGACATCGCGGCCGCAAAGGCAATCAATGCCGGCATCGCCGATGTATTCTCGCATTACGGCGTCGAGTAACCGTCACGCAGGAATGTGACACTATAGTGCATTCACGCAGAGGTCACGGACTCGTCCTAGTTCTGCCGCGCCTTTCAACGCGAGCGAGGAATGAGAATGAGCCGTCTCTCGAACATGCTGCGCAGGCAGCGCTTCGACGATTACCGCTTCTACCACCAGAGCACCGTCAACCAGACCCTGCATCTCGTCAGCGCCGTGATCTTTCTCGGCTGCTACGCCTTGCTGTTCAAGGACGCAGCGCTCGCGGGTATCGTCGGCTGGCTTGCGATGCTGACGCGGCAGACCGGGCATTTCTTCTTCGAGCCGAACGGCTATGATACCGTCAACGACGTCAGCAACGACTACAAGGAAGCGGTCAAGGTCGGCTACAACCAGACCCGCAAGATCGTCCTGCTGCTGGTGTGGGGCAGCGCGCCGGTTGCGCTGTACGCGTTCCCTTCCCTGTTCGGGCTGTTCGAGCCGCCCGCCACGCGTCTCGATTTCGTCCGTCACGTCGGCACGCTCTGGCTCGCGATCGGCGTCAGTGGCGGTCTTGCCCGCATGCTCCAGCTCTTCGCCATGCGTGACGTCACGACCGGCCTCGTCTGGGTGTTCAAGGTGCTGACCGACCCCTTCCACAACATCGCTCTGTACTGGAATTCGCCGCCCAAGCTACTGCGCGGTGAGCTGATCGACACCGCGATCGCGGACGCGGATTGGGGCGATGAAGAGGCCGAGGAGGCCGCGCACCCGACGTGACGATGCACGCTCGGCGAGCATCCCTGCAAAATGCCTGCTTGACAAGCCCTGCTATTCGGCTGTACGGACGCGCCCCATGATCAATTTCCGGACCCACCTGCGCACCGAAATGCTCCGTCGTCGCTCCCGCGACGATGAGAGGGTGCGCCATGTCCGACGACGCCGCTGAACCACTGAATTCAGCTGAAGTTTTCGAGAAGGCCGCACCCGCAAGGTGCGGCCTTTCTGCTTTTTGCGCCCGTTTTCCACCCGTCTCCAGAGGAGTTCGACATGACCACGCATCCGTACGACGCGCTGATGGACATCACCGCACGGCCCAAGGCCGTGTTCGTCCGCGGCGCGGGCTCCTACCTCTGGGACGACGGCCGCAAGCGCTATCTCGATTTCGTGCAGGGCTGGGCCGTCAACTGCCTCGGCCACTCCCCGCCCGCGGTTGCCGACGCGCTTTCCGCACAGGCCAGGCGGCTGCTGACGCCGAGCCCTGCCTTCTACAACGAGCCGAGCCTCAAGCTGGCTCAAGCGCTGGTCGCGAACAGCGCCTTCGACCAGGTATTCTTTGCCAATTCCGGCGCGGAAGCCAACGAGGGTGCGATCAAGCTCGCGCGCAAATATGGCAGCCTGCACAAAGGCGGCGCGTTCGAGATCATCAGCTTCGAAGGCGGCTTTCACGGCCGAACGCTGGCGACGATGTCGGCCTCGGGCAAGAAGGCGTTCGAGCCGCTGTTCGAGCCGAAAGTATCAGGCTTCAAGAAGGCGAAGCTGAACGACATCGCCTCGGTCGAGAAGCTGATCAACGACAACACCGTCGCGGTGATGCTCGAGCCCATCCAGGGTGAATCAGGCGTCTGGCCGGCGACCGATGCATTCCTTCAGCAGCTACGCGCGCTGACCGATGCGCACGGCCTGCTGCTCATTTTCGACGAGATCCAGACCGGCATCGGCCGGACCGGAAAACTCTTCCACTACGAGCACACCGGGATCGCGCCCGACATCATGACGCTCGGCAAGGGTATCGGCGGCGGCGTACCGCTCGCTGCCCTGCTCGCGACCGAACGCGCCTCGTGCTTCGAGCACGGCGACCAGGGCGGCACGTTCAACGGCAACCCGATCATGTGCGCGGCGGGGCTCGCCGTGCTCGAGGAGGTCAGCAAGTCCGACTTCCTGAAGCAGGTCGCCGAGACTGGCCTCTTGCTCGAGAGCGAGCTGCAGAAGGTCTCGGCCCGGCACGGCCTCGGCGGTGTGCGGGGACGCGGGCTGCTGCTCGCGCTCGACCTCAAGCTGCCGATCGCGCCCGGCATCGTCGCGCAGGCGTTCGAGGAAGGCGTGCTTCTCAACGCGCCGCAGCTCGACACGCTGCGCTTCATGCCGGCGCTGAACGTCGCGAAGGCAGAGATCGCCGAGATGATCGATTGTCTCGATGGGATCTTGACCAAGGCCGGCGCGGCACGGCGCGTGGCGTAGCAACTGTTTCGTTCTCCTGGAGGCAGTGCCGTAGGGTGGGCAAAGCGAAGCGTGCCCACCACTCAGAAAGGGTGGGCACGGCGCTTCGCACCTTTGCCCACCCTACGAGAGCAGCATCCGCGGAGACAGTTCTCGATTTCTTCGCTTCGCTCGCAATGACGGGAGCCTACGGCTTCAAAATCGAAGCTCCCGTGGTCTTGCGGCTTTCGAGATCGATATGCGCCTTCGCGGCATCCTTCAGCGCGTAGGCGTGGTTGATCGGCACGTGCAGCTTGCCGTTGATAACGGCGGCGAACAGCGTGTCGGCGCCTTCGAGCAGCTCCTTGCGCGTGCCGACGTAATCGTTGAGCTTCGGCCGCGTCGCAAACAGCGAGCCGTGATTGTTGAGCTCGGCGATCGCGAACGGCGGCACCGGCCCGGAGGCGTTGCCGAAGGAGACGAACATGCCGCGCGGCTTCAGGCACGACAGCGAGCCCGGGAAGGTCGCCTTGCCGACGCCGTCATAGACGACGTCGCAGCCCTCATTGCGGCTGATCTGCTTGACGCGCGCGACGAAGTCCTCCTCGTTGTAGAGGATGACGTGATCGCAGCCATTGGCCTCGGCGAGCTCGGCCTTCTCGCGCGAGCCGACCGTGCCGATGACGTGGGCCCCGAGCGCCCTCGCCCATTGGCAGGCCAAAAGGCCGATGCCGCCGGCGGCGGCATGGACCAGAACGCGGTGATGCGGCTCGACCTTGAAGGTCTTGTGCAGGAGATACCACACCGTCAGCCCCTTGAGCATCAGCACGGCGCCCTGCTCGTGGGTGATGTGATCGGGCAACTTGACCAGCTTCTCCCAGGGAATGTTGCGCTCGCCAGTATAAGCTCCGAGATTGTGGTAGTAGGCAACGCGATCGCCCGGATGGAAATGCGTCACGCCGGGCCCGACGGCGATGACCTCGCCCGAGGCCTCGTTGCCGGCAATGAAAGGCAGCCCCGGCGCCTTGTAGAGACCGGTACGGTAATAGACGTCGATGAAGTTCAGGCCGACCGCATGCTGGCGGATGCGCACCTCGCCGGGGCCGGGCGCCGGGACATCGACGCTCTCATAGACCAGGGCTTCTGGGCCCCCGACCTTGTGCACACGGACCGCTTTGGTCATCACCTGACCTCCTCTTCTCAAAGGCCAGCGAAAGACATCGCGCCCGCCTTGTCAACTCGATGTAGCTGGAACGCCTAAACCGACGGCGTGCTGGTCTTCCTGCGATTGCGCTTGGCCAGCACGTTGAAGAATTCAACGGCCGCCGAGAACGCAATTGCAAAATAGATGTAGCCCCGCGGAATATGGAATTGGAATCCGTCCGCGACCAGCGCGACGCCGATCAGCACGAGGAACGCCAGCGCCAGCATTTTCGTGGTCGGATGCTCCGCGACGAAGCGCGACACCGGGCCCGACGAAATGT
Organism: Bradyrhizobium sp. SBR1B; assembly: GCF_014198205.1. Classification (NCBI taxonomy): domain Bacteria; kingdom Pseudomonadati; phylum Pseudomonadota; class Alphaproteobacteria; order Hyphomicrobiales; family Nitrobacteraceae; genus Bradyrhizobium; species Bradyrhizobium sp. SBR1B. The sequence continues at coordinate 201,753 of NZ_JACIHC010000004.1, read as the reverse complement.
ACATGATCAGGCAGGCGATCACGACCGCCGCGATCATGATCTCGACGTCCTGGGCCATGCCGATCGCGGTGATGATCGAATCCAGCGAGAACACGATGTCGATGACGATGATCTGGATGATCACCCAGAAGAAGGCGCTGCCGCCGGGTTTCTGATCGCCCTCGCCGTCATCGGCCTCGACCTCGGCGTGGATCTCGTGCGTCGCCTTCGCGATCAGGAACAGGCCGCCGCCGATCAGGATGAGGTCGCGCCAGGAGAAGTCCGAACCCTTGAATGAAAAGACCGGCGCGGTCAGGCCGATCAGCCAGACCAGGACGCTGAGCAGCATGATGCGGAAGACCAGCGCGAGAGCGAGCCCGATCTTGCGGGCGCGATCGGCCTGCTGCTGGGGGATACGCGAGACGATCACCGACAGGAAGATGACGTTGTCGATGCCGAGCACGATCTCGAGCGCAGTCAGGGTGAGCAGCGCGGCCCAGGCTTCGGGGCTGGTCAACAGATGCATCATGCGAAGGATCTTACCAGTCGTATCAACGCATCGCTGAAGCTGATCCAGAGCGCGATCGCGCAGAGTGCGACGGTGACGCCGGCGCCGACGCGGAAATCCATCTCCAGCACGTAGAGGGCGAGCAGCGCCCAGATCGCGATCAGCGACATCGTCAGCCAGCGCAGCCGCACGACGCGGACCGGATGCAGCACGTGAAACGGCACGAAGGTCAGCACGACGAGCGCGGCCACCAGCAGCGTCGACCACAGCGGCGGCCAGTGCAGCAGGAACAGATAGAACGCCGCCGCATTCCACAGCGCCGGGAAGCCGCGGAAATGATTGTCGTCCGCCTTCATGCGCAGATCGGCGAAATATAGTGCGCTGGTGACGATGATGACGACGCCGAGCAAGGGCGCCGCGACCGGCAGCAGCAGGCCGCTGGCGACGATCGCGTAGGCCGGCACGAAGACATAGGTGACGAAGTCGACCACGAGATCGAGCACGTCGCCCGACCAGTTCGGCTGCACGTTCTTGACGTCGAGCCGGCGCGCGATCGGCCCGTCGACCGCGTCGATGATCAGGGCGACGCCCAGCCATTGAAACATCGCCGCCCAGTGCTCGCGCACGGCCTCCAGCATCGCCAATAGCGCGATCGCCGCGCCGAACGCGGTGAAGATGTGCACCGAAAAGGCCGCGGCGCGGATCGCCGGTTTCGGCTTCAGGGAATCCTGCTGGGTATCCATGGCTTCTGCTATCAGAATGAGGCCGGTTTGCACATCCGCCATTGCGGCGCCCGGTCGCACGATCCGTCAGAAAATCAGGCGGAATCAGCGGGCTTGAATTTGCCGCCGGGCGTGTCATTTGTCGTTCCATGACAGACGCATCGACACTCCATGACGCCGCCGTGATCGGCGGTGGACCGGCCGGACTTGCCGCAGCGATCGCGCTGGCGCAGGCGGGTGCCCGGACCGCACTGGTGGCGCGGCGCATTCCCTATGCCGACAACCGCACCACCGCGCTGCTCGGCGCCTCCGTCGAACTGCTGGAGACGCTCGACGTCTGGTCCCGCTGCAAGGATAAGGCCGCCGCGCTGGAGGTCATGCGCCTCGTCGACGACACCGGCCGGCTGTTCCGCGCGCCGGAGGTCCGGTTCTCCTGTCACGAAATCGCGCTCGACGCCTTCGGCTACAACATCGACAACCGCTCGCTGATGCTGGCGCTGGAAGCGCGTGCGGCTGAGCTGCCCAATCTCGTCCGTTTCGACGACGAGGCTGAAAGCGTCGTCATCGAAGCCGACGACGTCGCGGTCCGCACGGCCTCCGCGCAATTTCTCTCGGCCCGCCTGGTGGTCGGCGCCGACGGCCGGCATTCGCTGTGCCGGGAAGCTGCCGGCATCGCGGTGACGCGGCGCGAGCTGACGCAGACGGCGCTGACCTTCAACGTCGGTCACACGCGGCCGCATCGCAATGTCTCGACCGAGTTCCACACGCCGCATGGCCCTTGCGTGTTCGTGCCCCTGCCCGGCGACCGCTCCAGCATCGTCTGGGTCTCGGCGCCTGCGGAGGCCGAACGGCTCCGCGGCCTCAGCGATGCCGAGCTGTCGGCCGCGATCGAGAAGCAGTCGCATTCGATCCTCGGGCGCATGACCGTCGAGCCCGGGCGCAACCTGTTCCCCCTCGCGATCGAACGTCCAAAATCCTTCGGCCGCGACCGCATTGCGCTGGTCGGCGAAGCAGCCCATGTGGTTCCGCCGATCGGTGCCCAGGGCCTCAATCTCGGCCTGCGCGATGCCGCCGACATTGCCAGGCTCGCGGGCGAGGTCATTGCAGCCGGCCAGGATCCCGGCGCGCCCGACCTGCTCAAGCGCTACGACCGCGCGCGGCGTCCGGACGTTTTGAGCCGCACCTTTGCGATCGACATCGCCAACCGCTCGCTGCTCAACGATTTCCTGCCGCTCCAGCCGGTCCGCGCCGTCGGCATGCACTTGCTCGGCGCCATCGGCCCGCTCCGGCGATTTGCGATGCGCGAGGGCCTGACGCCGACCTGGCGGCGGTAGTTCTCAGGCGCGATAGCGCGCGATGAATTGGATTAAGTTCGATCGAGCCGCGGGCTCGGTGCAACCTCTCCCGCTTGCGGGGGAGGTCGGCGCGAAGCGCCGGGTGGGGGCTCTCTCCTTTTAGGGATTTTCTCTGCAGACTTCAGACAATCCCAATGTGGAGATATCCCCTCCCCAACCCTCCCCCGCAAGCGGGAGAGGGGGCGCACCGTTCGTATCGCCAGCAGTTCTGGCTCTCACGGAAACACCAGCCGTCCGCTCTGAAGCAGCCACATCACGCTGGTCAGCGTGACCACGGATGCAAAGGTCCCGAGCAGCACCGCGACGGAGGCGGATTCGATCCAGGCATCGTTCTGCCGGGCGATGACGAACACGTTCAGCGCCGGCGGCAGCGAGGCCATCAGCACGGCGGTCGCAGCCCAGGGCTGCGCGAAGGGGCCGAACGCCAGCATCAGGCCGAACGCCGCCAGCGGATGGATCAGGAGCTTGACCGCGATCACGCCCGGCACTTCCCACGGCACCCGGTCGAACGGACGCAGCGCCACGGTCACGCCGAGCACGAACAGAGCGGTCGGAGCGGCGGCGTTCTGGAGGAAGGTGATGGTGCGATCGAGCGCGACCGGCATCTCGATATGCAGCGCCGCGACCGCGGCACCGAAGCAGGCCGACATGATCAGCGGGTTGAGCACGATCTGCTTCAGCACGACGCCGAAGGCATGCACGATCGAGGGATGGTCGCGGTCGGAGAGCTCGATCAGGAGCGGCACGATCGTGAACAGGAAGATGCTGTCGCAGCAGAAGATCAGCGCGGTCGGCGCCGCAGCCTTGGTCCCGAGCACAGCGAGCGCCAGGCCAGGACCCATATAGCCGATATTGCCGTAGCCGCCGGAGAGACCTGCGAGCGTCGCCTCGCGCAATGTCAGCCGTCCCAGAACCTTGCCGACCACCAGCGCCAGGGTGAATGCCGCAACCGTCGACAGCGTGGTCGCGACCAGGAACGGCGGGTTGTTCAATTCCGCAAACGGCGTCTTCGACATGATCGCAAACAGCAGCGCCGGCAGCGACACGTAGAGCAGGAAGAAGTTCATCCAGGCGAGGCCCGATTCCGGCAGGGACTTGGCCTTGCCGCAGGCAAAACCGACGAAGATCAAACCGAAATAAGGTAGCGCCAGATTGAGGATATCGACCATCGGTGAAGTATTTTCTGAAGACTTGGGGGCTATCTGCCCCTGAAGTGAACGTTAATTCCAGATGAGGCCACTAGCATCGGCCACAATCCTGGTCTATCGACGGGGAATGATTAAAGCGCGGACCGCCAAATTCCAGATCGGACAGGTCGTACGCCACCGGATCTTCTCGTTCCGGGGCGTGATCTTCGACATCGATCCGGAATTCAACAACACCGAGGAGTGGTGGCTGTCGATCCCCGAGGAGGTGCGGCCCCACAAGGACCAGCCGTTCTACCACCTGCTCGCGGAGAACGCGGAATCCGAATACGTCGCCTACGTGTCCGAGCAGAACCTGTTGCCGGACGAATCCGGCGAGCCGATCCGGCACTCGCAGGTGGCCGAGATCTTCATCAAGAACAAGGATGGCGGCTACCGCCCGCGCAATCCCTCGCTGAACTGAATTTCACTGGCAGAGGGCTAGCAAAAAAGGCGCTCGTGAGAGCGCCTTTTTCATGTCCAGGACCCTGGTCCCGATTACTTCTGGCCGGCCGGAGCGGCCCCTGGGGCAGCACCGCTCTGCTCGAGCTTCTTGCGCTGCTCATCAGCCTTCTTCTGAAGCTCTTCCTGGAGCTTCTTCTGATTTTCCTCGAACACCTTCGGATCGGTCGGCGGACCGTCATAGGCCTTCTGGAATTCGCCGGCGAGCGGCAACGGCAGGGTCAGCGGCGCGCCGTTGGCATTGATCGCCTGGACAACGAGATTCTGGCCCTTCTTCATGCTGTTGATGAGCTCGGGCGTCGCCTCGTAATCGGACATGCAGCCGTTCTGGAAACAGATCACATAGGGCTGCTGCAGCGGCGCGTTGCTGTCGACGATGATGCGGGTGCCGTGCACGAGCTGCATGCCGAGCGGCAGCGTCACGCGCAGGATCTTCTTGGGCTCGCCTTCCGGCTCGATGATGACGGCGGCGATGACCGGCTGGCCCGATTCGATGCGGCCGTCCTTGCCGGTGAAGCAGACCTGCTTGGCGTTGGCGTCCTGGCCCTTCAGGCAGAACTTGGTCCAGGGGGCGTAGATCAGCTGGATCTGCTGATCGGCGGGCTGAGCCGCGCCCTGCTGCGCCGGAGCGCCTGCAGCGGGGGCCTGCTGGGCGGGGGCCTGAGCGGCCGGTGCCGGAGCCTTCGGGGCGGCCTTGGGAGGCGCTTTCGGGGCCGGAGTCGCCTTGGGCGCACCCGGGGCCGGCGCCGGGGTCTGGGCCTCGGCGGCAAACGGAACGGCCAACGCCGTCGCCGTCAACAGGGCGAGAAGTCGCCCACGCGGCCGGACGGACGCGGCCAAGTAACGGAAATTCATTGCGGAAAACCCTTTCTGAACGGGAAGCGCCCGAACCGCTCCGAAGCGCCGAACCAAGCCGCCTTGGGCGCGGCTCTCTTCCCGTCAATTGAGGCAGATAAGTGACGGGCTCGGCGCTCTTGCGCGATTGCCCGCCTTCTTAACGTGGCCGACGAAAAGATCAATGCCGACAACCGTCTTTGGCCACATCCGCGGCTGCGCCCGGTGAAATTCCCTGTGATAGGATTCGAGGCTAGCCGGTCCTCGAATCAACGTGTGCCGATGTTCAAGTTCCAGCGCCTTTTCGAGGGCCCCGGTCTCCGCCTTTGCGTCCTTGGCTCTATGCTCGCGGTCGGGCTGTCCGCTGGCGGCGCGCGGGCCGAGGAAGCCCACGCCATCGCCATGCACGGCAAGCCGGCGATGCCGGCCGATTTCACCCACATGCCCTATGCCAATCCCGATGCCCCCAAAGGCGGCCGCTTGACCTGGGGTGTTCTCGGAACCTTCGACAGCCTCAATCCCTTCATCGTGAGGGGATTGGCCGTGCAGCAGATGCGGAGCTACGTGGTCGAGAGCCTGCTCGCGCGCGGCAATGACGAACCGTTCACGCTCTATGGCCTGCTCGCCAGGAGCGTCGAAACCGACGACGAGCGAAGCTTCATCACGTTCCACCTCGATCCGCGCGCCCGTTTCTCCGACGGCAAGCAGGTCACGGCCGAAGACGTGCTGTTCTCCTGGCAGCTGCTGCGCGATCATGGCCGTCCCAACCATCGGCAGTACTACGCCAAAGTCGCCAAGGCCGAGGCGACCGATTCCCTCACCGTCCGCTTCGACCTCGCAGGCGCCAACGACCGCGAGCTGCCGCTGATCCTCGGCCTGATGCCGATCCTGTCGAAGCAAGCGGTCGACGTCGCGACCTTCGAGGAGACGACGCTGGCGAGCCCGATTGGCTCCGGACCCTATCGCGTCACGGCCGTGAAGCCCGGCGCCAGCGTGACGCTGACCCGCAATCCCGACTATTGGGGCCGCGACCTTGCCATCAACCGCGGGCTCTACAATTTCGACGAAATCCGGCTCGACTATTTTCGCGAGGCCAACGGCCAGTTCGAAGCCTTCAAGCGCGGCCTTTATGATTTCCGCGTCGAGCACGAGCCGCTGCGCTGGCACGACGGCTACGATTTTCCGGCCGCAAAAAGCGGCGAGGTGATCCGTGACACCGTCAAGCCGGGCCTGCCGCAACCCTCCGAATTCCTGGTGTTCAACACCCGCCGTCCGATCTTCGCCGACATCCGCGTGCGCCAGGCGCTGACGCTTCTGTTCGATTTCGAGCTGGTCAACCGCAACTACTTTTTCGGACTTTATTCGCGCGTGGCCGGCTATTTCGCCGGCTCGGACCTGTCGGCCTATGGCCGGCCTGCGGACGCGCGCGAGCGCGAGCTGCTCAAACCCTTCGCCGCGCAAATTCGGCCCGACATCATGGACGGCAGCTACCGCCTTCCCGTGACCGACGGATCGGGACGCGATCGCACCACGCTGCGCGCGGCGCTGAAGCTGCTGTCGGACGCCGGCTACGAGCTCGACGGCACGGTGCTGCGCAACCGCGCGACCAAGGCGCCCTTCACCTTCGAGATCCTGGTCACGACCCGCGATCAGGAGCGTATCGCGCTCGCGTTCCAGCGCGACCTCAAGCGCGCCGGCATCGAGCCGAGCGTGCGAACCGTCGATCCCGTGCAGTTCGACCAGCGCCGGCTCGCTTACGAATTCGACATGATCCAGAACCGCTGGGACCAGTCGCTGTCGCCCGGCAACGAGCAATATTTCTATTGGGGCAGCGCTGCCGCGGACAATCCGGGGACGCGCAACTACATGGGCGCCAGGGATGGCGCGGTCGATGCCATGATCGCCGCCCTGCTCGAGGCCCGTGAACATACGGATTTCGTCTCGTCGGTGCGGGCGCTCGACCGCGCCCTGATCGCGGGCTTCTACACAATCCCCCTGTTTAACGTATCCGAGCAATGGATCGCGCGCTGGAATCGGATAGAACGGCCCAAGGCCACCTCACTCTCAGGCTATCTGCCGGAGACCTGGTGGTCGAAGGGGCAGCCGCAAGCTCATCAAGCAAAGTGACGCCGTGAACCAGCCAGCAATATCGCCGACGCTCGACACGTTGTTTCAGCGCACGCTGATGCGGCAGCCGCACGCGCCCGCCCTGCTCGACCCGCTGAACAAGGCCCGCGTGACCGGGCACCAGCCGCGGCGGATGACCTATGCCGAGGCCGACACGGCCATCGAGGCGCTGTCGGCCTATTTCGTCGAATCGGGCCTGCCGGCCAATTCCGTCATCGCCATCCAGCTGCCCAATACGGTCGAGTTCGTGCTGACGGTGCTCGCCGCCCATCGCGCCGGCCTCGTCGTCGCCGTGCTGCCGCTGCTCTGGCGGCACGCGGAACTCACCGCCGCGCTCAACCGCACCGCGGCGCGCGCCATCGTTACCATGAGCACGGTCGACGGCGTCAGCTATGCCGATCTGGCGATGCATGCCGCCGCCGAAGCCTTCTCGATCCGTCACGTCTGCGGGTTCGGAGGCGACCTGCCCGAAGGCATGGCTTCGCTCGACGACGTGTTGGCCCGCCCGCCGGGCACCACGCGCGCCGTGATCCAGGACGGCCGCAAGGCGGCGATGATCTCCTTCGACGTCACCGCGGAAGGCTTTCGCCCGGTACCGCGACCGCATTTCAGCGTGATCGCCGGTGGCCTTGCGATGTCGCTGGAAGCCGACATCCGGCAGGGCGCGACCGTGATGGCGGCATTCACACCGATGTCGTTCGCAGGGCTCGCCTCCTCGCTCGCGGTGTGGCTGCTCTCCGGCGGCGCGCTGGCGCTACATCATCCGTTCGAGAACGATGTGCTGGAGCAGCAGATCAACGAGCATGGATGCGAGGTGCTGATCGCGCCGGCGCAGCTTGCCTTGCGGCTCGGCGATGCCGATCTGGCGGCGCGGATGCCGACCTTGCGCAACGTCGTCGGCCTGTGGCGCGCGCCCGAGCAGGTGGCGGCGAGCGATGCCTGGATCGCGCCACATGCCCCGCTGACCGACGTCTACCTGTTCGGCGAGGCCGGGCTGTTCGGCGCCCGCCGCGGCGAGGACGGCATGCCCGTTGCGGTGATGCCCGGGCCGCATGGCGCTCCGCGCGAGCAATCCGGCTCGTCCATTGCCGGCGAGATCCTGCTGACGCCGAAGGGGACGCTCGGCCTGCGCGGCGCGATGGTGCCGATCGCGGCCTATGCCCCGCCGCAGCCGGTCGGCGACACGCTGATCGCGCAGCCGCCGCGAGACTATGTCGACACCGGCTATGCCGCCCGGCTCGACCGTCCGAGCGGCGCAATCTGCATCACCGCGCCCCCCTCCGGTATCATGGCCGTCGGCGGCTACCGCTTCCTCTCCAACGACCTCCAGGAATGGGCACGCCGGCTCGGCCAGGGCGCCCTGCTCACCGCGCTGCCCGATCGGCTGTCCGGCCACCGGCTGGCCGGACGCGCCCAGGACAATACCCGAGCCCGCGAGGCGCTCAGCGAGCTCGGGCTTAACCCCCTGATGGTCGAAGCTTTTCGCGACCGTTCCGGCCCGGTCTAGCCGCAGTTTCGCCTGGTGCGTTGACGCTGCATTAAGGCGGCCAAACTAGATTGCGGGGCATCTGTCGCGTGATCAGAGTTTGCGAATGTCCCAGGCGGGCCCGATCCTGTTTGTGTCCAATGCCGAGCGGCCGCCCTTCATTGCGGCGCTGGACGAGGCCCGGCTCTTTCCCGTCGTCGACACCGACTGGGCCAGCGCAGCGCACGCGGTCGAGCAGGTCCAGCCGGCCGCGGTTCTCGCCCAGATGTCCGGCGGTCACGAGCCGCATATTGCGCCGCTCGCCAAGAAGATCGCCGACCAGCCGCTTTACCTTCCCTTCGTGGCCCTCGATGCGATGGGCATGCTGCCTCACAACGCCCTGCCGTTCTCTTCGCGCGGCGGCAATTCCGACCGCCTGATCGCGCGGCTTCGCGCCGCTTTGCGCGTGCGCACTCTGCATGCCACGGTGCTGCGCCGGCTGCCGGAAGTGAAGGTCGCGTTGCCGGAAGGCGATCCGGCCCGCGATGCCACCGTGCTCCTGATCGGCCGCGGCTCGGCCTATCCCGCGCTCTCCGTCGCGCTCGGCGAACGCGCCGGCGTGGTCGGCGCGCTCTCGATCGAGGCCGCCGCGAAACACCTCAACACCCGCGACCTCGACGGCGTCGTGCTCGCCGAAGGTTTTACCGCGCGCGTCACCGACGCCTTTCTCACGGTGCTTGCCGAGGACACCCGCTTCCGCAGCCTGCCCGTCGTCGTCACCGCGCACCAGCTGACGCAGACTTACGACCTGCCCAATCTCGAGCTGATCCCGGGCGAGCCGGCGAAGGTCGCGGCCAATGCACTGCCCCTGATCCGCCAGCATGCGATGGAAGCACAATTGAGCCGCACGCTGCGCTCGATCGATGCCGGCGGCTGGCTCGATCCGCGCAGCGGCCTGCTGACGGTCGAAGCCTTCGCCCGCGATTTCGCCAAGGCGGTCGAGCAGACGCTGGCCCGCGGCGGCGGTCTCTCCGTCGCACGCTTCGCCTTCGACCCCGGCAATTCCCGCGCCCAGCTCGATGCTGCCCGCATCCTCAGCCGCCTGATGCGGCAGATGGATTTCGGCGCGGCGCAGAAGGACGGCTCGGTCATCGTCGTGTTCGCGGAAACCGACTTCCGTACCGCTCACATGATCGCCCGCCGCCTCTCGGCGGTGATGCGGCATACCTCCAACGGCAAGCACGAGATGCGCAGCGAGCCCGTCGTCAGCGTGGATTCGCTGTCGCCGTCGGATACGGCAAGGTCGTTGCTGGGGCGGCTGTCCGCGGATGCGTCGCGAGCGGCGTCGTAATTACAACCTCGCTGTCGTAGGGTGGGCAAAGCGAAGCGTGCCCACGATATCCCTCGTCTTTGAAAGATGGTGGGCACGCTTCGCTTCGCCCACCCTACGATATCTCGCCCGATCCTCACGCCGCCTTCTTGCTCTCCGCGAGCTGCGCCAGCTGCCGCAGGATCTCCGTCGTCCCAACGAGCCGCTCTTCCGGCGTTTCCCAATCCTGCAGGAACACCACCTTCATGTCGGGCCGCACCTTGGCGGCCTGGCCGTAGCTGCGGATGAACGACACCAGGCGGTCGGGATAGGCGAAGGAATTGTCGCGGAAGGCGATGACGGCACCCTTCGGGCCGGCGTCGATCTTGCCGACATTGGCGCGGCGGCAGAACGCCTTGATCGCGGCGACCTTGAAGAGGTAGCGCACCTCGTCCGGCAGCACGCCGAAGCGATCGCGCATCTCCGCGCCAAAATTCTCGATCTCCTCCTCGGTGTCGAGATCGGCCAGACGCCGGTACAGCGACAGCCGCACCGAGAGATCGCCGACGTAATCCTCCGGGATGAGCACGGGCATGCCGATGGTGATCGACGGCGACCAGCGGTCCGCCGCAGGCTCGGAGACGCCGGCCTTGAGGTTGACGATCGCCTCCTCCAGCATCGACTGATAGAGCTCGAAGCCGACCTCCTTGATGTGGCCGGACTGCTCCTCGCCGAGCAGATTGCCGGCGCCGCGAATGTCGAGATCGTGCGAGGCGAGCTGGAAGCCTGCCCCCAGCGTCTCCAGCGATTGCAGCACCGTGAGCCGGCGTTCGGCCTGCGCCGTGATCTTCTGCTGCGCCGGCAGTGTGAACAGCGCATAGGCGCGCAGCTTGGAACGGCCGACGCGGCCGCGCAGCTGATAGAGCTGGGCCAGACCGAACATGTCGGCACGGTGCACGATCAGCGTGTTGGCGTTGGGAATGTCGAGGCCGGACTCGACGATCGTGGTGGACAGCAGGATGTCGAACTTGCCGTCGTAGAACGCGGTCATGATGTCTTCAATCACCGCGGGCGGCATCTGGCCGTGCGCGACCGCGACCTTCATCTCCGGCACGTTCTTGTCGAGGAAATCCTTGACCTCGGCGAGGTCGTCGATGCGCGGCACCACGTAGAACGCCTGGCCGCCGCGATAGCGCTCACGCAGCAGCGCCTCGCGGATCATCAGCGGATCATGCGGGGCGACGAAGGTGCGCACCGCGAGGCGATCGACCGGGGGCGAGGCAATGATCGAGAGCTCGCGAACGCCGGTCAGCGCCAGTTGCAGCGTGCGCGGGATCGGCGTCGCCGACAGCGTCAGCACGTGCACCTCGGAGCGCAGCGCCTTCAGCCGCTCCTTGTGAGTGACGCCAAAATGCTGCTCCTCGTCGACGATGACGAGGCCGAGGTCGCGGAACTTGATGGCCTTGCCGAGCAACGCGTGGGTGCCGACGACAATGTCGACCGAACCGTCGGCGATGCCCTTCTTGACCAGATTGAGCTCCTTGGTCGCGACCAGGCGCGAGGCCTGCGCCACGTTGACCGGAAAGCCCTTGAAGCGCTCGGTGAAGGTCTTTGCGTGCTGGCGCGCCAGCAGTGTGGTCGGCACCACGACGGCGACCTGCTTGCCTTCGAGGGCCACGGCAAAGGCCGCGCGCAACGCCACCTCGGTCTTGCCGAAGCCGACGTCGCCGCAGATCAGCCGGTCCATGGGACGGCCAAGTTCGAGATCCTTCAGCGTGGATTCGATCGCGCCTAGCTGGTCCTCGGTCTCGTCATAGGGGAAGCGCGCGCAAAACTCGTCATAGAGGCCCTGCTGCACCGGCAGCTTGGGCGCTTCGTGCAGATGGCGCGCGGCGGCGATCTTGATCAGCTCGCCCGCGATCTCGCGGATGCGGTTCTTGAGCTTGGCCTTGCGGGTCTGCCAGCCACCGCCACCGAGGCGATCGAGCTCGACCGTGGTCTGGTCCGAGCCGTAGCGTGACAATAGCTCGATGTTCTCGACCGGCAGGAACAGTTTTGTTTCGGCGGCATAATGCAGCTCGAGACAGTCATGCGGCGCACCCGCGACATCGAGGGTCTGGAGGCCGATGAAACGGCCGATGCCGTGATCGACGTGGACGACGATGTCGCCCGCGGCAAGGCTCGTCACCTCCGAGATGAAATTGTCGAGCTTGCGGCTGGCCTTGCGCGGCCGCACCAGGCGATCGCCAAGGATGTCCTGCTCGCTGATGAGCGCGATCTCGTCGGTCTCGAAGCCGCTTTCGAGGCCGAGCACGGCGAGCATGGTCTCGTTGCGCGGGGTCGCCTGCACCGTTCGCCAGGAGTTGACGCTGGTGGTGTGGGCCAACTTGTGGTCGCGCAACATCGAATTCATGCGGTCGCGCGAGCCTTCGCTCCAGAGCGCGATCACGACCTTCTTGCGCTGGGCGTGCAGCGCCATGACATGGCTGACCACGGATTCGAACACGTTGACCGTCGTGTCGTTGCGCTCCGGCGCGAAATCGCGGCCCTTGCGGGCACCGGCGTCGACGACACTGGTCCCGTCAGCCGGAACCGAGAACTGCGTCAGCCGCAGCAGCGGCATGTCGCTCTCGCGCTGGGTCCATTCCTCGCCGGTCAGATAAAGCCGGTCTGGCGGCAGCGGCTTGTAAATGGCGCCGCCGCCAGGATGCTCCATGGCGTCGCGGCGGGCCTCGTAATAGTCCTGGATCTGCTTGAAGCGCTCGCGGACGGCGTCCTCGGCCTGCGGCTCGATCGCGATGGGCGCGCCTTGCAGATAGTCGAACAGCGTGTCCATCCGATCCTGGAACAGCGGCAGCCAGTGCTCCATGCCGGGATGGCGGCGGCCCTCGCTGACTGCCTCATACAGCGCATCGTCGCGTTCGGGCGCGCCGAACTCGGCGACATAGCCCATGCGGAATCGGCGGATGGTGTCGGTGACGAGCTGAAATTCCGAGATCGGCACCAGGTCGAGCGAGCGCATGTCGAGCAGCGTGCGCTGGGTCTCGGCGTCGAAGGAGCGGATCGATTCCAGGCTGTCGCCGAAGAAGTCGAAGCGGACAGGCTGATCGAGGCCGGCCGGAAACAGATCGAGGATGCCGCCGCGCACGGCGTATTCACCGGGCTCGCGCACGGTCGAGGAGCGGTTGTAACCGTTGTGCTCGAGCCAGGCGACGATAGTGTCCATCGGCACCACGTTGCCGGGAGCAACCGACAGTGCCTGCGCCGCGACGAGCTCGCGCGCGGGCACGCGCTGCACCACCGCGTTCACCGTGGTCAGCACGATCAGCGGCTTGTCGCTGCCGGTGAGCGAGGCCAGCCGTGCCAGCGTGGTCAGGCGTTGTGCCAAGATGCCGCCATGCGGCGAGACGCGATCATAGGGCTGGCAGTCCCAGGCCGGGAAAGTCAGCACCGGCAGATCGGGCGCGAAGAATTGCAGCGCGCGTTCGAGCTGCTGCATGCGCGGGCCGTCCCGGCAGACCACGGCAAGGCTGACGGCCGGCTTCTTCGGCCGCGCCGCGATGGCGCGGGCGAGATCGGAGACGACAAGGCCTTCGGCGCCTTCCGCGACATTGGCGAGCGTCAGCACACGGCCGGGCGCAAGCAGCTCGGCCGGAGATTTCATTGCCTGCTTCATGCGTCGCGGTCCGCGATCGGATAGGCCTTGATGCGGGCAAACAGCGCGCCGGTGACATCGGCCGGCAGCACCTTGTCACCGGTGATGGCAGCATAGAGATCGGGATCGTTGACCTCGAGCAGCGTCTCGAGCTCATCGAGCTCGGCGTCGGACAGATTGCCGATCTCGGCATCCGCGAAGCGGCCGAGGATCAGGTCCATCTCGCGCGTGCCGCGGTGCCAGCAGCGGAACAAAAGCCGCTTGCGGCGGTCGTCCAGCCCGCTGCTCGATCGTGTCGTTCCCGTCATGTCTCAAATCCAGTCAAACGCAGAAAGCCCGGACGTGCCGGGCGGGGCTGATATAGCCATTCGGGGTGGCCGTGTCAGCCCTCGATTTGGCAAGCCTGCCGCCCGGGTTGCGGCCGCGAAAAAAGCCGTGGATGCCCGGCATAAAGCCGGGCATGACGGGCCGAAACGATCCTAGATTCGCATCCATGCGCCCCAGCCTGCTCAATCCACTGTTTGCCCCCGTGACCAGCCTGCCCGGCGTCGGTCCGAAGCAGGACAAGCTGCTGCAGTACCTGCTCAGCCGCAACGAGACGCCGCGGCTGGTCGATCTGCTCCTGCACCTTCCGAGCCAGGTGATCGACCGCCGGGCGCGGCCAAAAATCCGCGACGCGGCGGTCGGAACCATGGTGACGCTGGAGGTCACCGTCGACCGCCACCGCCCGCCTCCGCCGCGCAACGCGCGCGCGCCCTATCTCGTCTATGCCAGCGACGACACCGGCGACGTCGTGCTGACCTTCTTCCGCGCCAAGCCCGGCTATGTCGAAAAACTGCTGCCAACGGGCGAGAAGCGCTACGTCTCCGGCACGCTGCAGATGTATGAAGGCATCCCGCAGATCGTGCATCCCGACCGCGTGCTGGACGAGGAAGCGATCTCGAAACTCTCAGGGATCGATCCGGTCTATCCGCTGACGGAAGGCCTGGCGCTCGGCTCGCTCCGCCGCGCGATCGCGCAGGCGCTGCAGAAGCTGCCTTCGTTGCCGGAATGGATCAGCCCGGAGGTGATGCGCCGCTGCAGTTTCCCGCCGATCTCTGAAGCGCTCAACCGCGTGCATCAGCCGGTCGAGCTGACGGACATCCTGCCCGACCAGCCGTTCTGGTCGCGCCTTGCCTTTGACGAGCTCCTGGCCGGCCAGCTCGCGCTCGCCCTGATCCGCGCGCAACTCCGCCGCCCGGCCGGCGTCCGCAACGCCGGTGACGGTCACCTGCGCAACAAGATCATCGACGCCCTGCCCTATGCGCTGACGCCCTCTCAGCGCAGCGCAGCGGCCGCGATCGCCGAGGACCTGCAACAGCCGGTGCGCATGCTGCGTCTGTTGCAGGGCGACGTCGGCTCCGGCAAGACCGTGGTCGCGCTTCTCGCGGCCGCAGCCGTCGCCGAAGTGGGAAAGCAGGCGGCGCTGATGGCCCCAACCGAAATTCTGGCGCGGCAGCACATCAAGACCATCGCGCCGCTCGCCGAGCGCGCGGGCATGCGGGTCGCGATCCTCACCGGCCGTGAAAAGGGCAAGGAGCGGCGCGAGCTGCTGGCGCAGCTCGAAGCCGGCGAGATCGACCTCGTCGTCGGCACCCACGCCCTGATCCAGGACGACGTGATCTTTCACGATCTCGCCCTCGCCATCGTCGACGAGCAGCACCGCTTCGGCGTGCGCGAACGCCTCGCGCTCACGTCCAAGGGCGAAGCGGTCGACGTGCTGGTGCTGAGCGCGACGCCGATCCCGCGCACGCTGGTGCTGACCTATTTCGGCGACATGGACATTTCCGAGCTGCGCGAAAAGCCGGCCGGCCGCCAGCCGATCGAAACCCGCACCATATCGATCAGCCGCCTCGCCGAAGTCACTGACAGCATCGGCCGCGCGCTGCAGGCCGGCAAGCTGGTTTACTGGATTTGCCCGCTGGTCGAGGAGTCCGAGGCCGAAGGCACCGAACACCTCACCAACGCGACGAAACGTTTCGAGAGCCTGCAGAAGCGTTTTGGCGAGCGCGTCGGCCTCGTCCACGGCCAGATGAAGGGTGCCGAGAAGGACCGCGTGATGGGCCAGTTCGCCGCCCACGAGATCGGCCTTCTGGTCGCGACCACCGTGGTCGAGGTCGGCGTCGACGTGCCGGCGGCGACCATCATGGTGATCGAGAATGCCGAGCGTTTTGGCCTTGCCCAGCTGCACCAGCTGCGCGGCCGCATCGGGCGCGGCTCGGAGGCCTCGACCTGCCTGCTGCTTTATTCGGAGCCGCTCGGCGAGATGTCGAAGGCGCGGCTGAAGGTGATCCGCGAGACCACCGACGGTTTTCGCATCGCCGAGGAAGACCTCAAGCTGCGCGGCGAAGGCGACGTGCTGGGCGTGCGCCAGAGCGGCCTGCCCGGCTACCGCATCGCGCGCTCGGAGGTCCACGGCCAGCTCATCACCCAGGCCAGAGACGAGGCGCTGCGCATCCTCAAGGACGATCCAAAGCTGAAGGGCGAGCGCGGCGAAGCTCTGCGCTGCCTCTTGTATCTGTATGAGCGCGATGAGGCGATCCCGCTGATTGGGGCGGGTTGAGGTTCAGGCGCGACGTCTCCTCCTCGTCATTGCGAGCGCAGCGAAGCAATGACGCATGGACACAGACCCGCGCACTTCGACCAAACTGCCGGAGCGATGGTGCGGGGCCACTAGGCCTTCTTCCGCGCGATCCCCGCGGCAAACGCCTTCATCAGCGCCGCATCCGCCGCCTCGCCTTTCGCGTCCTCGGCGAGATGCTCGAACCAGCGCGCAAACCCCTCGTAGATCTGGCTCGCCGGATGATCCGGGCCGAGAAAGCCGGAAATCTCCCGCATCTCGGCAACCCAGCGATAGGCCTTGGGGATCATGTCGGGCAGCGCGACTTCGAGCCGCGTCAGGACCGCGGGCTGGCTCAGCGCCAGTTCGTCGCGCAGCGCATCCGCAGCGCCCGCTTTCGTCGCCGCGACCACCATGGCCGAGCCGATGCCGGCGAGGCCCTTGACGATGCCGGCGTAGGACATCTTTAGAGCCGACGCCGCGCCGACCGGGCCCTCGACGATTCGCACATCGAGGCCAAAATCCTTCAGCACCGCGACGTCCTTCGCGTGCTCGCCGCACACATAAAAGGCCGGGCTCTTGCCGCCCGGCTGCGGCGGAAAACCGATGATGCCGCCATCGACGAACGGCGCCTGCGCCGAGCCGATGATCTCCTCAATTCTCTGCACGGTATCGACGTTGACGGCGTTGCAATCGACCACGATTGGCTTCTTGTCGCGCCTGACGATCAGCGCGGCCAGCCGTTCAGCCAGCGCGACGGCTTCGCCCGGCGGCACGATCGAGAGGATGATGTCGGCGCCCGCAATTTGATTGTCATCGGCACCGACCATGCCGGCTTCCGCCGCGCGTTTCCGCGTCGCCTCGCTCCGCCCGTCCAAAGACGTCAGCACGCGCGCGCCATGCTCAACGAGGCGGCGGGCGACGGCGCCGCCCATGGCGCCGGGTGCGAGAATCGCAATGGTCTTGGACATCATGTACTCCAGATCGAATTCCGAGCGAGGCGCTCAGGCGAACCGGAGACTATCAGAGGATGCGAACGCGCGCGTGACCGACGGCCATCCCGCAGCGGAATGGCCCTACTCCACCTTCGCAGGCTCGGGCTGAAGCGCGGACGCGTTGGCGATGCGCGCGGCATTCGCCATGCCCGCGAGTGCTGCAGCCTTTTTCGGATCGGGTGCCGAGCCCGGCTGCACCACGCCGGCCGACATGATCAGCGTCGCCGCGTCCTCGGCGGTGAGGTCGACCTCGATGATCTTGCTCTTCGGGACATAGAAGAAGAAGCCGGTGGTTGGGTTCGGCGAGCACGGCAGGAACACCGAGACGTGCTCCTCCTGCCCCGGCAGGTTGCGCGCGATGTCCTCGTTCGGCGATTGCGAGATCAGTACGATCGACCACATGCCCGGCGAGGGAAACTCGACCAGTCCGACCTTGCGGAAGCTCGAGCCCTTGCCCGAGAACAGCGTCTCGAACACTTGTTTCAGGCCGCGATAGATGGCGCGCACCGCCGGGATCCGGCCGAGGAACGTTTCGCCGACATCGACGAGCGTCCGGCCGATCAGATTGGCCGCGAGGAAACCGACCAGCGTCAGCGTGAAAAATGCGACAACCAGTCCCCAGCCGGGAACGACATACGGCAGATAGGTTTCCGGCCGATAGGCCAGCGGCACGAACGGCCGCACCACGCCGTCGACCCAGGTGACGAACCACCAGACCAGATACAGGGTGATGGCGATCGGCCCCGTCACCACGAGGCCAGTCAGAAAATAGTTGCGGAAGCGGCCCATCAGGCCGGTATGCGGTTCCGGGAGCGGATCAAGAGGCGCAGGCGCGTCGTCGCGGGGGGTCATTCGGGTTCCAGGTCGGTCGCAGCACACAAGCTAGGGTCTTCTAGCAGGTTTTGGAAGACCGCGACCGCCTGATATCCCTTCCGCCTATTCCACGGTCACCGATTTCGCGAGATTGCGAGGCTGGTCGACGTCGGTCCCCATGACGACAGCCGTGTGATAGGCGAGCAGCTGGACGGGGACGGCATAGACCATCGGAGTGAAGGCCGCCGCCATGTCGGGCATGACGATGGTGACGAGGGACTCGACAGTCGCCTCTTCCGCACCCTTCGCGTCCGTCATCAGGATGATGTTGCCGCCGCGGGCGGCGACCTCCTGCATGTTTGACACCGTCTTTTCGAACACCCGGTCGTGCGGCGCGATGACGACGACAGGCATGGTCTCGTCGATCAGCGCGATCGGCCCGTGCTTGAGCTCGCCGGCGGCATAGCCCTCGGCGTGGATGTAGGAGATCTCCTTCAGCTTTAGCGCGCCTTCGAGCGCAAGCGGGAAGCTGGTGCCTCGGCCGAGATAGAGCACATCGCGGGACTTGGCGATCCGGTGCGCGAGCTTTTCGATCTGCAGCTCGGTGGTGAGCGCATCCGCCATCAGGCGCGGGACTTCGACGAGGCCGTGAACCAGCTTGGTTTCGTCCTCATCGGACAATTCGCCTCTGGCCTTGCCGGCCGCGATCGCAAGGTTTGCCAGCACCATGAGCTGGCAGGTGAAGGCCTTGGTCGAGGCGACGCCGATCTCGGGGCCCGCGAGCGTCTGCAGCACGGTCTCGCTCTCGCGCGCGATCGTCGAGGTCGGGACGTTGACGACGGCGACCGTATGCACGCCCTCGGCCTTGGCATAGCGCAGTGCCGCAAGCGTGTCGGCGGTCTCGCCCGACTGCGAAATGAAGATGGCGAGATCGCCCTTGCGCAAGGGCGCCTCGCGGTAGCGGAATTCGGAGGCGACGTCGACCTCGACCGGCACGCGCGCAAAGCGCTCGAACCAGTATTTTGCGACGTAGCCGGCATAGCTCGCGGTGCCGCACGCCGTAATGTTGATGCGCTGGATGTTCTTGAAGTTGAACGGCAGCTTGACCGGCAGCGCGACACGTTCGGTCGCCATGTCGACGTATCGCGCCAGCGTATGGCCGACCACTTCCGGCTGCTCGTGGATCTCCTTCGCCATGAAGTGGCGATAGTTCGCCTTGTCGACCAGCGAGGTCGAGGCGGCATGCTTGATCTTGTCGCGCTGGACGGCATTGCCGTCCTTGTCGAAGATCGACGCGCTTTTGCGCGTCAACACGACCCAGTCGCCGTCCTCGAGATAGCTGATCGTGTCGGTGAACGGGCCGAGCGCGATGGCATCGGAGCCGAGATACATCTCGCCGTCGCCATAGCCGATCGCCAGCGGCGGCCCGTTGCGGGCGCCGATCATCAGGTCGCCATCGCCGGCGAAGATGAAGCCAAGCGCGAAGGCGCCGCGGAGCCGCCCCAGCGCCAGCTTGACGGCTTCGACCGGCGTGTTGCCGCGCGTGAGCAAATCGTCGACCAGATGCAGCACGATCTCGGTGTCGGTCTCGGTGTGGAACACCGTGCCCTTTTTCTCGAGCTCCTCGCGCAGCTCGCGGAAATTCTCGATGATGCCGTTGTGGACCACGGCGACGCGATCGGTCGCGTGCGGATGGGCGTTGTTGACGGTGGGCTTGCCGTGGGTGGCCCAGCGGGTGTGGCCGATGCCGGTGGTGCCCAGGAGCGGCTCGGCTTCCAGCCGCTTCTCCAGGTTCTTAAGCTTGCCCTCGGCGCGCCGGCGCTCGAGGTGCTTGCCTTCGAGCGTGGCGACGCCCGCCGAGTCATAGCCGCGATATTCAAGACGTTTGAGCGAATCCACCAGCTGCTCTGCAACCGGCTCGCGCCCGAGAATGCCGACAATCCCGCACATGCGGATCACTATCCCCCAAATCGTCGAAAAATCGCCTAAACGACGCACTCGGTTTTTAGCGAAAATCCCAGGGAACGATATACTCAATATTTATTGCGGATTGAGACAGCATGGACCGCAACCTGAGCTTCGCCTGCGTCGAATTGGCCGGCCTTAGACCGCGCACGTTAACTTGTTGTCAATATGTTTGACCAACGATTCCGGTGCAGGAGAGCAAAGCCATGAAAGGCTCGTCCGACCGCAAAGGTCTGTCATCGATGTACTTACGCGCCAGCGAAACCACGGGCACGCACCTGGCGCATTGGCCGCCGCCCCAGCGCGGCAAGGAGAGCAAGCCGGTCTTCCTGAAGCACGCTCAAGGCGAGCCGGCCAAACGCGCCAAGCCGCGCGGCTGGCGCCTGACCCGCGCGATCTTCTCCGAATTCGCCGACGACGAGTAAGACCACGTAAGAAGCCCCTCATGGTGAGAAGCGCGTCTCGAACCATGAAGGCCCGCATCTCGCCCGCGGCCGTCCTTCGAGACGCCCGCTTCCAGCGGGCCCTCAGGATCAGGGCGGAGTGCGCTGCGACACAACAGAATAGTGCCTATTTCTCCGGTTTCTTCCCGCCCGTCTTCAGCTCGCGATAGCGCGCCGCGCCGCCTTCCCGGATGGTCTGCTGGTTGCGCTCCAGCGCCATGGCGTCGTCGGGCACGTCGCGGGTGATGACCGAGCCGGAGCCGATATAGGCGCCATTGCCGATTTTCACCGGGGCAACCAGCGACGAATTGGTGCCGACGAAGGCGCCCTGCCCGATGGTCGTCTTATGCTTTTTGAAGCCGTCGTAGTTGCAGGTGATGGTGCCGGCGCCGATGTTGGAATTGGCGCCGACGGTGGCGTCACCGATATAGGAGAGATGATTGACCTTGACGCCGGCCTCCAGCGTCGCTGCCTTGGTCTCCACGAAATTGCCGATGCGCGCGCCGTCGCCGAGCGAGGTGCCGGGCCTCAAGCGCGCATAGGGGCCGATCGAAACGTTCTTGCCCAGCGTCGTCTGCACGATATGCGAGAAGGAATGGATCACGGTGCCGTCGGCGATCGACACGCCGGGGCCGATCACCACGAAGGGCTCGATCGTCACGTCCTTGCCGAACACTGTGTCGGCGGCGAGATAAACCGTCTCCGGCGCGATCAGCGTGACGCCGGCTTCCATCGCCGCTTTGCGCAAGCGCGCCTGCATCACGCCTTCTGCTTCCGCAAGCTGTGCCTTGGTGTTGATGCCGCGCACCTGGTCCTCGCTGGTCTCGATCACCACAGACTCCCATCCCTGTTCGCGGACGATGCCGACGGCGTCGGTCAGATAATATTCGCCCTTGGAATTCGCATTGCCGATTTTGTCCAGGATCGCGAGCGCCCGGCGACCGTCGATCGCCATCACGCCGGCATTGCACAGATCGATCTTGCGCTCCTCAGCGCTCGCATCGGCCTGCTCGCGGATCGCGACCAGGCGTTCGCCCTCGACGATGAAGCGGCCATAGCCGGTGGGATCGACGGCACGAAAGCCGAGCGCGGCAATCGCGGCGCCCCTGGCGAGCGGCGCACGCAGCCGCGCAAAGGTTTCGGCCGAAATCAGCGGCGTATCGCCAAAGGCGATCAGGAGATCATCGACGCCGCGCGCGATCGCCTCGCGCGCCGCCAGCACAGCATGCGCGGTGCCGAGCCGCTCGGCTTGCACGAAGGTGAGCGCGTCGGGCCTGATGCGCTTTGCCTCGTCCGCGACGGCCTGGTGGTCGGGACCAATCACGACCGCGAGCGAGGTGCCGGTTCCCTTGGGTGCGGCGGCGAGCACGTGGGCGAGCAAGGTCTGGTGGGCTACCGGATGCAGCACTTTCGGCAGGCTCGATCGCATGCGGGTGCCTTCGCCGGCGGCGAGCACGATCGTGAGGCTGGAACGGGCGGTCATCGAAATCCTGTCAGATAAGGCCGAATCAATTGGCGCGACGGGCGGGCAGCCGTCCTCAAAAGCTATTGCCTTGCTACCCCCGCAAACGCCCGGAATTCAAGTGCGACACGCTTTTCCTGTTAATGTTCCCTGATTGATTCGGGGAAGCCGGACAGGGCTGGGTACTTAACGTTCATGGCAAAGGATTCCGACCCACTGGCGGATGCCTTCGGCACCAAGGAGACCGGCGGGCTGTTCTCCGGACTTGTAGCCGAGGAAAGCGCGTTCGACCGCCGCATGATGTGGCGGCTGGGCTCTTGGGGTGTTGCGGCGGTAGGCGCCGTCGTCATCGCCGTAATGGCCAACCAGGCTCAGCTCGGATGGCGGCGCGACCAGGTCGCGTCCGCCGATCTCGCGCGCCAGGCGGAGCGGCTCCAGGCGCTGGCCAAGGAGAGCCAGAACGAGGCCCGCCGGCTCGCGGCCGCCATCGAGACACTGAACACAGATCGCGACCGGCTCTATTCGCGCGTCACTGTGGTCGAGCAAGGGCTCGATTCCGTCACCGGCGCCATCGCCAAGCAGCCCACCACCCCGCCGCAGGCCGGCAAGCCGCAGGATGCCGCGCCCACGGCCCCCAGCGTCGCGCCCGTCGCCTCGACCCCCGCCTCCGCCGGCGACAAGCCGCGGACCGAGGCCGCCAAGGACACGCCCAAGGATACCCCGAAGGAAACGGTCAAGGATACGCTCAAGGAAGTTTCAAAGGAGCCGTCGAGCCTGCCACCGCAGACTGCCGCCGCCGCCTCGCTCGTGCAGCAGCCGCTGGCAACGACTTCGGCGCTGCCGACCATACCGCTGGTGCCGTCCAAGTCGATCATGGCGCCGCCCGATCCGGCGGCGTCGAAATTGATTCAGCCCGAGTCAAACGAGAAGGCCGCTGAAAAGAAGGTCGAGCCGGCGCCCGCCCCGACCGAGGTCGTCGCGACAGCCGCGAAGGCGCCTGAGGCCGCCGAGAACGAATCCCCCGCCATCGCGGTCCAGCAGACGCGTTTTGCGATCGACCTCGGCGGCGCAAATTCGATCGACGGCCTGCGCGCGCTCTGGCGCGGCCTGAGCAAATCCAATCCGGAGATCGCAGCGCTGCGACCGATCATCATGATCAAGGAAGGCAACACCGGCCTCGGCATGCAACTCCGCCTGGGTGCCGGCCCGCTGGTCAACGCTGCTGCCGCCGCAAAATTCTGCGCGAGCCTCGCCGAGAACGATCGTCACTGCGAGACCACCGTCTTCGACGGCCAGCGCCTGTCGATGCGCGGCGGTTCGGAGAAGGGACAAGAGAAGTCCCAGGACAGAGTTCAAGAGAAGAACTCCGAGAAGAGCCAGGACGCGGTCCCGCAAGCCGAAACCGCGCCCGCGCCGAGCGCAAAGCCCGAGAAGCCGCAACGCCGCCGCAGCTACTCCTCCAAGCGCTCGTCGAAGCGCGAGGAGCCCGCGCCCCCGCCTGCGGCACAGCCGGCTCCGGCGAAGCCGGAGACTGCGTCTGCGTCCGCGGGATCGACGCTGTCGTCGTTCTTCAGGCGATAAACATTGCACCTGAACGCGCGGTGAACGCCGGCTTGCTTTTCCACGCGCCGATGAACCTAAATTTCGGTCCGAAAAGAGAAACCACCTGCCGATTGCCAAGTTGTCCCGGTCGTGAACCGGAGCGGCCGACATGTGAAATCGTTCGCGCTCGTCTCCATGACCAAGGGAGAAACACGTGAAGACATTGATCATCGCAACGGCCGCGCTTCTGGCGGCAGCTCCGGCGCTCGCGCAAACGACGAAATCGCCGGGCGCGTCGAGCAACGCGCCGGGTCAGCAAATGCACAACACCAAGAAGCCTTCGACGGGACCCGGCGCGTCCGAATACGCCCCTGGTCACCAGACCAATACCACCGCAGGACCGGGCCACTCGGAAAGCGCGCCGGGACAGAAGATGCAGAACACCACGGGCTCGAACACCAGCAAGAAGTGACGGTGCGCGGTCGCGTTCAGCTCTGACAGATGGCGCCGACCGGACTGGTCGGCGCCATCGCCTTGTCGAACGGCGGCTCTCCGCCTGATCGTCGATGATCGCTCGGAGTTGCGCGAGCATGCGACCATCGGACGCTCGGATCTCAGCGGCTCTTTCTCACCAAGCGGGCGTTTAGTCTCGATCTGCCGGGCGCATGCCAAGCGTCCGTCTCCCGAAACGCGCGAGCATCGATGAACGAGCTGGATGATGTGCTGAGGCTTCTGGTCGCGGCGGGAACAGGGCTGCTGATCGGCATCGACCGCGACATGAACGACAAGCCGGTCGGAATGCGCACCCTGGCCCTGGTCGCTCTCGGCTCCGCGCTGGTCTCGATCTCCGTGATCGAGTTCCAGAATCTGCGCGACCATCCGGACGCGATCTCCCGGGTCATTCAGGGCGTCGTTGCCGGTGTGCTGACCGGCGTCGGCTTCATCGGCGCCGGCGTCATCCTGCACGACGCCAAGGCGAAGACCGTGCACGGCCTCACGACCGCAGCGACTGTCTGGATTGCGGCGGGCCTTGGAATTGCCTGCGCGCTCGGAGCCTGGCTGCTGGTCGCCGCAGCGATCGCCGTCACGCTGCTCGTGCTGTTCGTTCTCGGCTGGGTCGAGCGCCGGCTCGGATTGAAATAGCGCACATACCAAATGATACGGAAGAGGCCCGCGTAAGACGGCAGTATCCGCGACGGATTTGATTCGGAGCGGAGATGACGGACGGGAAGTTTCTGGAGGAGCAACTCGCGTTGATCCGCGAGCTGGCCGAGCAGGCGGATCCCTACATCAGGAAACGCCTGAGCATTGGCTGAGAAATACGAGCGACGGCTCGCGGACCAGAAACGGGCGACGCAAGGCCGGCTTTGACGGCCCCTCGCGCACGCCTTGGGCGAGCCGGATCAACAGAAACATCGCCTGCCCTGTTGCCTGCCCGCGCCATCACGACCATATTGCCGCCATGACAAAAAAGCCCTTCCGCCTCTCGCCCTACCAGGTGCAGTTCCTGATCGTCGTCGGCTTCGCGTCCGTCGGCTATGCGCTCTATCTGCGCTACCTCGCGATCGAGCTGTCGCAGGTCGCTCTCGCCTGCGACGCCGGGCTGCAGACGATGATCTGCAAGGCGCGGTCGGTCTCGACGGTGCTGTTCAAGAATTCGGTGTTCGGCATCGTCGCGCTGGTGGTTGCGACGCTGAACCTGATGCGGCCGTCGATCGTGCTGCTCACCGTCGGCATCATCGCCGCCGGCCTCGGCATCGTGCTCTACAATGTCGTGCTGTCGGGCCTGGCGATCGGCCTGTTCATTCTTGGATTTGCTCGGCCCGCGCCCGCCACAGCGTAAGCGCGAACAACAGATAGATCGTGCAGGTCCACAGCGACTGCCAATTGTCGCGGCCCTCGTTGAAGAGCACGAAGACTGCCGACAGCGCCAGCACGCCCGCGAACACCGATTCCGCGATCGGACGCTGGCCGATCTGCGGCCGGTTCAGCATCAAAAGCGCGAACGGCACCACCGCCATCGTCAGCGCGGCGTAGGGGAAATCCTTGTAGCGCGGGTCGAACACGAAGCCGAGCGCGGTCGCCGCCGCGATCACCGCGGTCACCGCCAGCGTCAGGCCGAGCACGGCGGTGAGCTTCGACCATTTCCGCCCCTCGCGCGGACCGAGCAGGTCGAGGAAGGTCGGAAGGCTGCGGCCGATCACCATCGCCTGCGCACAGAAGATCGGCGACAGGATGCCGGCCGCGAGCAGCGCGCCCCAGAGCAGCCAGCCGCCGATGCCGTAGCTCTCATAATAAAGCTTGTCGGCGCCGATCCCGAGCAGGCTGCCCGCCGTCGTCGCCGAGATGGCGACGCCGAGCCAGGCCGAGAAGCGCGGCGTCCACGGCCGCCGGCGCAGCGTGATGAGCGCGACCGCGAATACCAGCACGGACAGGCCCATGCCCGCGCCCATGTACCATTTCCAGTACGGGAAATTGCTGATCGGCTCGCCCGGCGGATATTTCAGGCTCCGGCGCACCGAATCGTACAGGCCCCAATAGCCGCCGACGGTGCCCTCGAGCTTGCGCTTCCACGGCTGGTCGTAGGACTCGATCAGGTTGACGCGAAACTTCTGCGCCTTCGCCAAGCTGAGGATTTCCGAGACCACCCGCGCCTGGTTGGTGCGTGAGGGCAGCGCGCCGTCGCGCATGCGCCCTTCGCTCGGCCAGCCGGTCTCGCCGATCAGGATTTCCTTGCCCGGAAACGCCACCGCCATGCGCTCGCGGATCGCCTCGACATGGGCGGCGGCGAATTTCGCCTTCACCGGCATATCCTCCCAATAAGGCAGGATGTGAATGGTGACGAAGTCGACGGCGTCATAGACCTCGCGGTTCTTCAGCCAGAATTCCCAGACGTCGGCATAGGTGACGGGCACGCTGACCTGCGTCTTCACCAGGCGGATGATCGAGACGAGGTCCGCCGTCGTCATCTCACCGCGCAGCAGCACCTCGTTGCCGACGATGACCGCGGTGATGATGGCTGGGAATTCCTTGGTGAGGCGAATGGCGAGGGCGGCCTGCTCAAAATTCTTGCTGCGGTTGCTGGAGAGCCAGATGCCTTGCAGCACTTTCAGCCCGCCGACCTTGGCGGCGATCGCCGGCACCTGGTCGAGCCCGTTCTCCATCGAATAGGTGCGGACGCAGTCGGTGATTTCCTTGAGCTGGCGCAGATCCTGCTCGATCTGCTCGGCGTCGATATGGGTCCACGCGTTCAGCGGCGTCTGCTCGCCGCGGAACGGCGCGTAGGAGACGCATTGG
The DNA here is from genome assembly GCF_014198205.1 of Bradyrhizobium sp. SBR1B. Lineage (NCBI taxonomy): Bacteria > Pseudomonadati > Pseudomonadota > Alphaproteobacteria > Hyphomicrobiales > Nitrobacteraceae > Bradyrhizobium > Bradyrhizobium sp. SBR1B. The sequence goes on along the minus strand of NZ_JACIHC010000004.1, from coordinate 175,037 downwards.
ACCTTCTCGGCGGGATCGATCGGGGCGCGTGCAAGCGTGATCGGCGTCGCCAACCACCACCACACGGCAGCAATCGCACCCAGTGAAACGAGCAGAAGCGCCAGTGGCGTACGAAGAGAAATCGGTTCCGTCCTCCGCGAAGGGTCCGTCGATTACCTGCTTGCACGCCATCTGCCAAGGGGGTGCCCAAAGCGGGTGTCCAAGCGGGGGTCCAAATGCCGATCCACACTCAAGGATCCGCGCCTGCCCCAAAGGAATTGGGCTGCGGCCCTTCGACCGGGGCCTAGCATCGTGACTTTGCTGGACAAAATTCCAAATACAGGTCATGGACTCGGAAAGACTTTTCCGCCGCATTGGAGACCCATTTGGACGCCATCACCGGCGCGTCCGCGGGATCCTGACGCGGACGGCCAGCGGATACATTGGGGAATTCATGCGGCAACGGGTGTTCGAGTCACGAAATGCGGTCCTGCGGCAGTTCGCCGCCACCTTGGCCGTCTCCTGCCTTCTCGTTCTCGCCGGTCTCGGTGGCGCTTCCGCCCAGAGCGGCACGCCCGCACCGGACCAGGGCAAGGCTGCCGCCCAGCCCGCCGACGCCGCCAAGGATGCGGCCCAGAACCAGCGCCGCACCGACGAATTCGCCGAAGCGGCCCAGGTCATCAACGGCCCGGCCGGCAATCCCGAATGCGTCTGGCTCGGCCGCCGCGTGGTGCGCCTGATGTGGCGGGATGACCTCGATACCGCGTTCCGCCATCTCGACCTCTACGACCGTTTCGGCTGCCCCGGCGGTCACATCCAGGCCGCTTTCCGCTGCCTGACCCGGTTCGGCGGCCAGATCGATCCCAAGGTCGCCGAGACCCTGGACAGCCGCGTGCACGCCTGCTGGATCAACCCGGCGGCCCAGCCGCAGCAGGCGGCGGCCGCAGCGGCACAGCCGGCCGCTCCCGCTGCCAACAATGCGCAGCCGCAGCCGACCGCCAGCCCATCGCCCGCGGCAAGCCCGACGCCGGCGCCCCAGAAATAGCCCAAGGTCTTAAATAGACTTGGCCGTTTCAGCTGTCGTTCAGGAACGATCGGCCATAGGCGCGGTTGGCACTGCCGCGCGTCGTTCGAAAAAGGCCATGCCCTCATAAGGACATGAGGCCATGACAGTTGTGAAACCGTGCGGCGGAGATATGCTCCCTTTGCCGCGGACTTGGTCGGATCTCGGGGTCGGATCCGCTTCCCTGCCCCCTCAGCCCCTTCAGGTTTAGCCGCGATGCGCGTTGTCGCCGCCGTTCTGTTGCTCGTCTCCGCGCTTCACGCTGGGCTGTGGGGAGTCTTGCGCGACAAGGAACCCGCGCCCGATTTCAAGGGCCTGTTGCCGAGCGTCTCCTACGCGCCGTTCGAAGGCTCGGCTCACCCCGATATCGACAACATCCCGACGGTCGAGAAAATCCGCGCAGACCTGAAGACGCTGTCGACCATGACGCGCGCGATCCGCCTCTACTCGTCCACCGGCGGCGTGGAACTGGTGCCGCCGATCGCGGCCGAGTTCGGCCTCAAGGTCACCGTCGGCGCCTGGATCGACAAGGACAAGGATCGCAACGAGCGCGAGATCAAGGCCGCCATCGAACTCGCCCGCAAGAACAGCAACGTCGTCGGCGTCGTCGTCGGCAACGAGGTGATCTACCGCGGCGAGCAGAAGGTCGAAGACCTCATCGACATGATCAAGAAGGTGAAGGGCTCGGTCCGCGTGCCCGTCACCACCGGCGAGATCTGGAACATCTGGCGCGACAATCCCGACCTCGGCTCCAGCGTCGATTTCATCGCCGCCCACGTGCTGCCCTACTGGGAAAACTTCCGCTCGGACCAGGCGGTCGACCAGGCCGTCGACCGCTACAATCTCTTGCGCAACCTGTTCCCCGGCAAGCGCATCGTGATCGCCGAGTTCGGCTGGCCGAGCCAGGGCTACAATCTGCGCAACGCCGATCCGGGCCCGTTCCAGCAGGCTCTGATCCTGCGCAACTTCGTCAGCCGCGCCGAAGCCATCGGCATGGAATACAACATCGTCGAGGCCATCGATCAGCCCTGGAAATTCTTCGAAGGCGGCGTCGGTCCGTATTGGGGCATCCTCAACGCCAGCCGCGAGCCGAAATTCGCTTGGACCGGTCCGGTCGAGAACCCCGACTATTGGAAGCTGATGGGCATCGCGCTCCTGGTCGGCATCCTGCTGTCGCTGCCGATCCTGCGGATCGAAAAGCCGACCGCGAAGCAGGCCTTCCTGCTGTCGGCGACGGCCAACGGCGTCGGCGCCTGGGCCGCGACCGTGTTCGCGTTCTGGAACAGCCATTACTTCATCTTCGGCTCCGCCTTCGCGCTGACGCTCGGCATGATCCTGCTCGTTCCGCTGGTCCTCATCGCGATGGCGCGCATCGACGAGGTCGCAGCGGTCGCCTTCGGCCGGTCGCCGCAGCGACTGCTCAGCAAGGGCAAGCCGGTCGAGAATGTTCCCGAGAATTACTGCCCAAAGGTCTCGATCCACATTCCCGCTTATTTCGAGCCGGTCGAGATGCTCAAGCAGACGCTGGATGCGCTGTCGCGGCTGAACTATCCGAACTACGAATGCGTGGTCATCATCAACAACACGCCGGATCCCGCGTTCTGGCAGCCGATCCAGGACCATTGCCGCGCGCTTGGTGAACGCTTCAAATTCATCAACGCCGAGAAGGTGCAGGGTTTCAAGGCCGGCGCTCTTCGGATTGCGATGGACCGCACCGCCGCCGATGCCGAGATCATCGGCATCCTCGACGCCGACTATGCCGTCGATCCCGACTGGCTGAAGGACCTCGTGCCTGCCTTCGCCGATGCGCGTGTCGGCCTCGTGCAGGCTCCGCAGGAGCATCGCGACGGCGATCTGTCGATCATGCACTACATCATGAACGGCGAATATGCCGGCTTCTTCGACATCGGCATGGTCCAGCGCAACGAGGCCAACGCCATCATCGTGCACGGCACGATGTGCCTGATCCGCCGCGCGGCGATGGACATGGCCGGCGGCTGGTCGTCCGATACGATCTGCGAGGATTCGGATCTCGGCCTTGCGATCCAGGAGCTCGGCTGGACAACCCACTACACCAACCACCGCTACGGCCAGGGCCTCCTGCCCGACACCTACGAGGCCTTCAAGAAGCAGCGTCACCGCTGGGCCTATGGCGGCCTCCAGATCGTGAAGAAGCACTGGCGCTACTTCCTGCCCGGCAAGAGCCGGCTGACGCCCGACCAGAAGCGCGAATATGGCCTGGGCTGGCTGAACTGGCTCGGCGCCGAAAGTCTCGGCGTGGTCGTGGCGCTGCTCAACCTCGTCTGGGTGCCGATCGTCGCCTTCGCCGACATCGCCATTCCCGACAAGATCCTGACGCTGCCGATCATCGGCGCCTTCATCGTCTCGCTGGCGCACTTCCTGTCGATGTACCGCGCCCGCGTCGCGATCAAGCCCGGCCAGATGCTCGGCGCCATGATCGCCGCGATGAGCGTGCAGTGGACGGTGTCGCGCGCAGTGGCGCAGGGCCTCATCACCGAGCACATCGCCTTCGCCCGCACCTCCAAGGGTGGCCTGTCCAGGATGTCGATCGAGTTCCAGGCGTTCTGGGAGGCCGTGATCGGCACCCTGCTCGTGATCGGCGCCGGCGTACTGATCGCCTCCAACAGCTACCGCCAGATCACCGAGATCTACATCTTCGCCGGCGTGCTGGTGCTGCAGAGCCTGCCGTTCCTGGCGGCCGTCGCCATCGCCATCCTCGAGCTGAGCCGCATCAACTCGTTCCAGTTCTGGCGCGACAGCGCGATCCGCACCGCCGAGCTGATCGGGCTGCGTCCGGTCGCGCTGCCGGCCCCCGGCACGCCGCAGCCCGTGCCGAACGAGGTGCGGCGGGAGACCCAGTGATTGAGGCTCCGCGCTAGCCTTTGGACCTCGTGATTAAAAGACGCGTGGTCTTCGGCGTGGATGACGGCCCGCCAATCGGGTTGAGCTTTCCGCCTTAAGCGGCGGAAACCGCGAGCAAATCCCCGCTCCTGCCGCGACTTTCAGCAACCACCCAAGCTATTGACCTCAGCGCCCCATCCCCCTACACAGCGCGGGCCGAAAGCATGATCCGGAAACAGCCGGTTTTCCCCGCGACGCCCTTAAGCGCAGCGGCAAGACATGCTTCTCGAATGTCCGACCACGATGGCGATCTCTGACGTGCCATCAGCGGCCATGGGAGCGCGTAGCTCAGCCGGTAGAGCACGTGACTTTTAATCACGGGGTCCTGGGTTCGAGCCCCAGCGCGCTCACCAAAAGCCGGATCAATAGCTTGGCCAACAAGACCAGCCGAACCGAAAAACTCTGCGTGGGCCCCGTGTTGGCGAATCGATTGCGCGTGAACATGAAGAACATTCCTGCGGAGTTTGAGGACATACTCGCGACGGAACTGGTTGCGCGTTATCTCGATCGCGTGGGCGCAATCATCACGAAGGCCAGGGTGAAATTTTCCAAGGGCGACCAGCCCCGGGGTAGATCGTCACAGTGATCTTTGCACACCTACGGGGCGCTAACTCGGGCGCATTCCGAAGCCCAAGTAATTGATAACTCGACTCCGGCTTGCGGCGCGCTTCGATAGCGGCATGCCCGGCTCTGCTCGACACCACACGCCCACGCCCACGCCCACGCACGCGGACGGCCGACCGGTGAAGATCACGTTCGGCAAGATGCGCGAGATGGCTTGCAGGGCGTTGTGTTCTACCGCCATTGCGGCCATCACGTAGCGTTGCGCGCCGATCGCTGGCCTGATGTTGTCCGCCTGTCTGATATCGAGCCGCGCTTTGTCTACGCTGCCTGTGGCAACCGCTGAGCCGATGAGGCCCGGCAAGGCCGATGGCCCGCCTATCGCGGATGACGCGCAATCCCCGGCAAAGGATCGCTTCGCGTTGTCCAGGCTCCGCGATCATCCCACCACTGATCTGGTTAAGATTGTTCATTCTCTTGCAGGGGAAAATTTGCCTGTGTGCGCCTTGATGTGGCTCGCCGTCAGGAGGCCATGGAGGCGTATAGCGATGGGACAAACGACCCGAATTTTGAAGCGGGCAAATGTCCTGCCCGATCTCCTGAAAATGCTTCAGGAACTCGAGGAGCTCAGAGAAAGGGTTCGGCTCGCCGAGGCCGCGCGCGTGTTGCACTAGGCCCACGCGAAAAGTCCCCATCCCTTTCGGGGGGCGCTTTGGCGCGTCAGTCCCGCAAGCCCGAGGACGCGGTCTCCGAGCGAAGTGTCGTTCCATCTCGACATGCGCTGACGTCTAGCGACAGCGGGTTCTAAAAATCGCACTTTTCTGTCGCTGGTCCGTACTTGCCGCTGTAGAAGCGCGCCCGACCGAGGACTTTTGACCTGCCAATTGAGCTTGAGCAGAGCCCGAGAAGCTCCTCCCGCTGCGACCTCGTCGCGCGCGAACTTCGGAAGGTAGCGCGGCGTAAGGCTAAAAACGCAATCGACGTCTCCGGAATGAGGAATGTACAATTCGGTGACAGCCGGTCGCGATTTCGACGTCGACATGGTTCGCACTCGAGTTCATGCGCAATAGAGCTCTGGTAGCTCGTCGCCGCAAACGAGTGCCAGATTCCGATAAACCCCAGTAGTCGCCCCGAGATGAACTCCCCGCAGCATGCGCCTATTGTGCCCTACCCCTCCAGGCATTTTGGCGATGGTTTGCGTAGCGAAAGACAGCCCGCCCGTTCTGATCTGCTCCAAGTGCGGACGGCCGATGACGTTTTTGGCCACGCTTCCCGCCATCCTCAATCTGCCTGCAGTCCATGCTTTCCAGTGCCGCCCCTGTCTGCGCGTCGACACCATTCCGCTGGCATAGCACTCGCGCGTAAGTCGGTTTGAGCTCTTGCAAAAACCCATCACTCGTTTGCGGTCAGCGCCGCTGCGATCCGCGATCGTATCGGAGCAATCCTCAAAAGCCCGCGAAGTGACCGACCGACTTGCCAGCGATGGGTTTCGCAAGTGCTCAACGCGCTAATCTGAATCTCACGAAGCTCAAGCCGTGCAACGCGAAGATCGGATCCCCGACCCTAGAAGGCTGGAACGGCACCATCTCTGCCAAGTTATTCCGCTACCGGAGGTAACTGGAGGAGGTAGACATGCCGGTATTCATACTCTGGGCCGTCCCTACGGTGCTCGTCATCGGCGGCGTCGGCTACTATTTTCTTCGCGTAGTTCACTAGTTGAGTATTTCAGCCGCGCTCGAATGCTGATGACGGTTGCCAAAGTCTAGCCGGCATTGGCATTGCCGGAAGCCTGGCGTCGAGATCATTGCCCGGCGCCGGGCGGCCGCGCCAGGCGCCTCTTTGGCCGATCGGATTTTGCCGACGATGATTTGAGTTTAGCAGTCCGGTGGATTGGTGCGGCCGGTTTGCGATCGGCGCTACGCATCTTTTGCATTTGCTCGGCCGCGATCACGCGGGAGCGCAAATTCTCTAACTCGGAAAGCCCGGAAGCAAGCTCGTCGAAACGCTGTTTCAGCACAGCGGTGTGATCACCAGTGCCCATTGTACGCCCCCTGGGCCACTCGAAGACCGACCGAGACAACCGGGAAACTACGCAATTGGAAATGCGGTGGCGAGGGGACTGTTCCCATTGAAAGTGCCGCGCATCGTCGCAGCGCGTGCGCCGCAAAATGGCTCAAGGCCTCCATATCGCGAACGCGGAGAAGATCAACTTCCCGGGATACGATCGATCGGTCGGGCTATCGCCAGTGACGGCCCCGGCGGTGGGGGGCTTCTGGGGTGGGGAGGCCGGGGCCGCTGGAGGTGCTTGGACCTTTGGGAAGGCCAAGCCACCGTAGACTAGGAAAAAGCGGCAATCACTTCTGTTCGCTTTCGTACATTGCCTGTACCATTTCATTTGCGGGGAACGGAGAGCAATTGCCCAATGAAGGACTATCTGGCCCAGATCGAGAAACTTCGGAAAGATGCTGCCGAATGCGCCCTGATCCGCGATTTGGCAACCGATCCAGGCAAGCGCGAAGTGTTCGACCGTCTTGCAAGCCACCTCACGGTCCTGGCTGATCAAGTTGAAATGGCCATGCTTGAGCGGAAGACCGCGACTGCTCCCACTCAGCCCTAGAAAGGCGCGCCGCTTATTGAAAGACGCGCCTGCGGGAGGCCGCGCCTGCCGATGCTGCGAGATTTTCTGAGCTTGCCGCTCGCCCAGCCCCACCCAAAAAAGCCGCGAGACAAGTCCCCCGAAACGTGTAGGATTCACCAAAACCGGAGGAACGGCATGTTTGAAATCAACGGTTTCGACACGGCGGGCGTCGTCAGTCTCAAGCGGCTGTCACTCGCCGCCGCCCTCAAGAAAGCCAAAGAGCTTACAGAGGACGGGTGCTGGGACGTTCAGGTCGTTGATCCCGCCGGCCGGGTCTACACTCGTTCGAGGAGCAGGCCGCCTAGCCGCCCCGCCCTTCCGGGCCATTCGAACCATCATCAGCGCCCGTTTCCGCGGCTATCCGCCTCGGCCGACGTTTGACGAGGCGTTGTTCAGCCAGCGCAGCGTTGCATCGTCGCTCCAGCCAGGGACGGCAAAGCGCGCCGCCGGAATTGCATTCGCGCGGGGCCGGTCCACCGCAGGATGGCGTGCGCGAGGGTGATGCACCGGCGCGGCATTCGCGGAGGCGCACAGCGCCAGCAACAGACCCATGGCAAGAAGAGCGCGCATCGCATCAACTCCAATCGAGCTATCGCCCGCTGTCATCTCATGCGCCGATCGGCTCACCACAACCGATTGCGGCTTCACAAGCAGGAGAGAAGCGCGGGCACCTGCGCTGGTGCAGGCAGCTCGCGACTGCCGCGCACCATGCCATTGCCAGTCAACTCGTTTGGGAGCAGGCTCTCTCGAGGCGCTCAAGACGCCGCACAGGGAGCGAACCATGAAGGAACACGGCCTGGATGGCCGCCACCGTGACAAGGATGGCGCGATCAGCAAGAAGCACGGCAACACGCTGGTCGGCACGTTGCGCAAGATTTACGGAAGAGGTTTTGCGGCCGGCTATCCCGATACGACTGAACTCAGCGAGGTCCTGCTGCAGCTGAACGAGACATCGCTGAGCCAGTTGCGTCGCGATCACGACACCGGGCATCTGCAGCACAAGATCGACCACGTCGCGAAGTGACGGACTGTCAGGCCTGACGGTCAATCCGGGCGACCTCGGTCAATCCCGAAGTTGCAGTCGTCAGCTTTCCGGAGCCGCCGTCGCAGCCGGCACAGTCAACGGCGCGCCTCCGACCGAAACGGGACCGAGGGGCTTTGCTTCGCGAACCATCCGCTTGCGCATCGCGGCGGATAGTCCGTAGCGCGCATGCGCTCTTCGGATGGACGAGGTGACGTCCGACGTCATCGCATTTTGCAGCGTATCGATCTTCGCGATCAGCGTGGACAGCTGCGACGATATCTTCTTCACGTCGACCCGTTCGTCCGTGATGCTCTGTCGCAGCGACAGCAGCACCATTGAATCCTGCTGCAGCAAAACCGAGTTCTGGTCCGTTGCCTGATTGGTCTGTTGCAGCAACGCGGTGTGTTGCTGCTGGGCCGACTGAATGTCCTTCAAGACCGCGACGACCGGATCAGGCTTTGGCACGGATGCTTCCAGGCGCGGAAGCGGTTCAGCCAGGCTGCCGACATTCAGCGACCGAAAATCGGACGGCGAGGTGTAGATGGCCGCCGCGCCGTTGATGGCCAAGGCACACACCGACAGGGCCAGGACCGATTTCCGGCTGGACTGCTTGATCGGAACCGGGGCTTCCTGGACCGCGGGTTCCTGCTCCGCTGCGGCGGCTGCAAGTGCTACTGCGTCGAGTTCTTGGGCGAAGCTTTGCATTTCGAAGGTCGTGGTCATTTGCATTGACCCCAGTGAGCGAGCAACAGGAAACCGCCCCTGGACCGCCCGCGCGACGACCCCTTGTACGCAGCACCCTTACACAACTGCCTAAAATTGTGAGCATTTTGGATTAATTCCACGTTAGCGGCCGACTACGCCGCCCCCGGCCGATTACGGGGAACGTGCGAAGACCAGAGGCGCTACGCTGACAGCTGCCGTAGGGTGGGCAAAGGCGTTCTCTGCGCCTTTGCCCACCATGCTTCTGCTGCAATGAAAGAAGACGTGGCACGGCGCTCTGCGCCTTTGCCCACCCTACGGCAGCCGTTCCTAGGTCAGCATCTGACCAGGCCTTTCCGAATTTGGCAGAATGCCTCTGTTTTGCCCGACGGAGCAAACGAGCCTTGCCGCCGGATTCAAAACACCTTGTGCCAGCAGCACTTAGCTACTGTGCATGGGGTTGTTTTCGCATTTTGATGCGCTCTCGCCTCATCCAGCACTCCGAACAGCTCCTCCACTCGCAGATTACAAACCTGGTCCTATCGGGCTCGTACCGCGTTTGCGCGACACAGTCGTTCGCCGCTCGACCTGGGCCTTGGCATCCAGCACCTTGTCTCCAGCTCGTGCGGCTCGCTGGTCTGAAAGGCTCGAGCCTCTGCCTGCCAGAGCATCCGAGCCAACGCCGGTGTTTCCCTGAGCCTGTGTTGCCGGCCGTAATCTGTTTTGGGAGGACGCCGAACCAGTGGCCTTTTGATCCTCATTGCTCGTGCCGCTTCCAATCGCGCCGATCGGCAGGCCATTTTGAGCGTGACCAACCCCGGCATTTCTCGCAGCCTGAGTTGCCGCCCGCGACCTCGCGGGCGTGGCGGGCTGAACGTTCGGATTGGTCGGTTGGCTGTTGGTGCCCAGATCTCCGCCGGCGGCGGTGTCCTTCGTCCCCATCCCCGCGGGTGCGGAAGGACCTGCATTGCCCGCTCCCGTCCCCATTCCAGAAGGCGCCGAGCCGCCAGCGCTACCCGGCCCCGTTCCCATGCCCGCTCCTGCCGACCCGGCATTTGCGCCGCCTGCTTGCACCAGGGTCAACAGACACGAGCTTGCGACAATCGCGACAATGATCGGAGGAATGGCATGTGACATCGGACAATCTCCTTCGCCACGCCCCGATTAACTATAATGGTGGAACAGGGACTCCGCTACGAATTCGCAGTTGTTCGCGCTGACGAACGCGCGAGCCCTCACCCCTCGTCCAGCAGCTCGAACAGCTCCTCCACCCGCTCGAGCGGCGCGTCCTGCATCTTGGCGTGATGGACCACGCGGTCGCCGTCGCGTTGCAGCGATCTTCCCTTCGACTTCCGCAGGCGTCCGGGCAGGAACGTTGCGGCCGCAGCTTCAGGGCCGACGTCGAGGCGGATGATGCCTCTGCGCTTGCATTCCAGCCTGAGCCTGGCTGCGGCGAAGAAGTCGCGCGCGACCTTCGGCAGCGGGCCGAAGCGGCGGGAGGTTTCCTCCTCGAGGTCTTCGAGGTCGTCCTCGTCGGTGCATCTTGCGGCGCGCGCATAGAGCTCGAGCCGCACCGGCTCGGACTGCACATAGGTCTCGGGCAGCATGTCCGCGACCGGCAGGTTCAGGTCGGGCACCCACACCGCCTGCCCCTCGTCGAGCTTCTCCGAAGCCATCTTCAGGAGGTGGCTGTAGAGCACCGGCCCGAACACCTGGACGTGGCCGGATTGCTGCTCCGAGAACAGATCGCCTGCGCCTCGCAGATCGAGGTCGCGCTCGCTGATGGCAAAGCCCGCGCCGGGCCGGCTGAACTCTTCGAGCACAGCCAACCGCTTCTCGGATTGTCCGGACTGCGTCTCGGTCAACAGATGGGAGAAGGCGCGGATGCCGCCGCGGCCGACGCGCCCGCGCAGCTGATGCAGCTGGGCGAGGCCGAACTTTTCCGGCCAGCACACCACGATGGTGTTGGCGCGGGGAATGTCGAGGCCGCTCTCGACGATGTTGGTCGCGAGCAGGACGTCGGCCCTGCCCTCAACGAAACTCATCATGCGGTCGTCGATCTCGTCGGCCGCCAACCTGCCGTGCAGGCAGACAATGCTTAAGTCCGGCGCCACCGCCTGCACACGCGCCAGCATGGGATCGAGATCCTGGATGCGCGGACAGATCAGGAAACTCTGGCCGTGGCGGCGCTGCTCGCGCAGCAGCGCGGAGGCGATCGCCGCATCCGACAGCGGCGCGATCCTGGTCGCGACCGGCAGCCGGTGCACCGGGGGCGAAGCGATCACGCTGAGGTTGCGGAAGCCAGCCAGGCCCGCGGCAAGCGTACGCGGGATCGGCGTCGCGCTCATCATCAGCACATGGACGTTCTTGGCGAGGCCGGACAGCTTGGCCTTCTCGGCCGCACCAAAATGCTGCTCCTCGTCGATGATGACCAGGCCGAGATCGTCAAACTTGACGTCCTTGCCACCGAGCGCCTGCGTGCCGATCACGACCTTGATCCGGCCGCTGCGCAGTCCCTCCTTGGTCTCGCGCAGCTCCGCGCCCGAGGTTGCCCGCGACAGGTTTCCGACCTCGATGCCGAACGGCGCAAATCGCTTCTGAAACGTTGCGACATGCTGCCGAGCCAGCACCGTCGTCGGCACTGCGATCGCCACCTGCTTGCCGGACAGCACGACGGCGGCCGCCGCACGCAGCGCCACCTCGGTCTTGCCAAATCCGACGTCGCCGCAGATCACCCGGTCCATCGGGTGGCCGGAGGCAAGATCGTCCAGCACGTCGGCGATCGCCTTGGCCTGGTCGGTCGTCGTGAAGTAAGGAAAACGCGCGACGAACTTCTCATAGGCCGATCCCGGCGGAACCAGCTTTTCGCCGCGCCGCTTGCGGCGCTGGCTGATGTGCTGGGCGAGCGCCTTGCCGGCGACCTGGATTTCGCGCTCGGCCTCACCGCGGCGGGCCCACCATGTGCTGCCGTCCGCCTTGTCGAGCGAGAGCTTGCCGAGCTCGGCCGCGTAAGGCCACATCAGGGCCAGATCGGGCGGCGGCACCAGCACCGCATTGTCGCCGGCGAACTTCAGGCGGATCATCTCCCGCATTGCGCCGCCGCCGGTGTTCACGGTCTGCAGGCCGTCGAGCACGCCAAGGCCGCGCTGGAGATGGACGACCACCGTGCCCTGCTCGGGCACGTCGGCATGATCGAAGGCCGCGCTCCAGGCGCGCGCCATCGGCTGCGGATGATGCGCCCGGCTGCCGAGCACGTCGGACGCCGTCACGACGACGAGAGGCTTCTTGCCCGGCATCACGAAGCCTGCATCGAGATCGGCCAGCAGCGCCGCCTCACCGCTCCGCCCCCGCGTCGCGTCGTCCCAATCTTCGCAACGCTGCGCCTTGAGGCCGCTCATCCGCTCTATCACGCGCAGATCGTCTTCATGCGCTGCGGCGAGGATCAGTCGCGATCCGGCCCGGCGCGTCTCCTCGACGAAGGCACGCAGCGCTTTCCTGGAGGAAGTCAGTTTCGAAAACTCCGGGACGGTCTGGAAGGACGACGCGCGCGGCAACACCTTCATGCCCCGGGAGAGCTGCTTCCAGTCCCGCCGTCCGAGATATTCGCGCTCACGCTCCGCACGCGGCGCGGCCTCCTCGATCGTGTCGAACCAGCCGTCGGCATGCACCGGCACGCCCGCATCGGCGATCCATTTGGCGCGTCCGCAATAGTCGAACAGGCTCGCGCGCTTGCCGCGTTTGCCGGCAAGGCCAAGCCGCTCCGACATGGGATCGACGACAAGCTCCCTGGTCTCGAAGATGATCCTGTGCTCGTTCGGATCGAACGCCACGATCCGCCTGATCGCGCGATCCGAATGCTCGATCCGGAACGGCCCCAGCGCGCCGGCCGGAAATATCTCGAAGGTCTGGCCGTGGAACAGCGCCCCGCCCGGATAATCCGGCTCGTCGTCGAGATCGTATCCGAGCGCTTCGAGGTGCGCCTCCAGATCCTGTTCGGAGAACGTGCCGCCCACCTTCAGGCTCACGCTCAGGCGCGACAGGCTCGCCGGCGGCGGCAGTCGCTCCATCACGGCTTCGGCGGTCGAGACGAGAAAGAGTGGCTTCTTGGATTTCGCGAGGCGCCTCAGGACGGAGGCTCTGCGCCCTGCGAGCTCGTGCGACGGCTCGAGCTGATCGAACGGCAGAGTGTTCAATCGCGGAAATACCAAGACCTCACAGGAGGGGTCGAGCGCGTGAATGACACTGCCGAGCCGCTCCGCCCTGTTCTCGTTCTCGGCGAGAAAGACGATGCCGCTGCGTCCGGACTGCGTCCATTGGGCAAGCAGATGGAGCGCCAGCATGCCGAGCGGCGACGAGGACGAGATCGCAGCGCGCTGCGCCGCTTTGCTCTTCCTTGGCGACGTCTTGGTTGGCAGCGCCTTGCGTGGCGACGTCTTGCTCGGTGACGTCTTGTGCGGTGACGCCTTCTTCGGCGGCGTCTTGGCCACCCGCGCCTTTTTGGTAAGCCTCACTTGAATCCGTTTCTGGTCGTAAGCCGTCGTCAACTGAACGCCAGCCGCCCTCATTCCGATTCGGCGACTTCTCGCCTTGCATATGGGATTTGCCCGGTGAACGCACGCCTGGTGGCAACGTTCGGCGCGGCGCCGCGATCCCGACAATTTGGCTGTTGATCGAGCTCGGGCCGGAACTAGCGCGGCGCGAGATCTGCGTCTGTCGATGCGACGCTTGGCGCGATTGTAAACATTCTGCGCCCGGAGAGAAACGAAAAACCCCAGCGCTTGGAGCCACGCTGGGGCGTTTCGAGCAAAATGAACTGGTCAAGCAATGACGTCTTCATAGCAGCGATTTCACCTCGCGCTTGTGAACTGGTTCACACACGCCAAACAAACGACCTCGGTGAGACCGAGGTCGCCAACCTTTGTGGGGAAGGTTTACTCCCGGCCTGGGGGTTTTGGGGCTTGGGGATGGGCCGGGAGCCAGGATTCGACGTTTGCCGTGCCAAGTCGTTCCAAAGTCGCCGGCGGAGGTTCGCCCGCGCGGCAAAGCACGCCGGAACGGAGTACCGCATTCCCCGGTTTGAGCGCGCACCCGTCGCGCGCTAGGATGCCTCATTTTACGGAGGCTCATTTGAAACCAGTCATTTTCATCGCCGCCATTGCACTGCTTGCGACGGCTCCCGCACGCTCTCAGCCGCTGGTCGATCCCAACAAGGTTGCTCCCGAATTCCGCGAGGCGGCCGAGAAGCGCCGGGCCGAGCAGTTGCGCCAGCGCGAATGCGCGCTGAAGGCGGACCTCGAGAAAGTGCTGCCGAGGGATCGCACCGCCTTTCTCAACCAGTGCCTGGACACGATGGCGGCCAAGCAATAGCGACTGCCCGGCTGTTCCAAGCGGCCTCTTCCACCGCCGGCCACGGCCGGCCGATGGCGCTTGCCCGCGCGGTCTGCGAGCATTCCGCCACCAAGGCATTCAAGCTTTCTTCAGACATTTGGGATCAGCTGACGATCCATCTCCCAAAGTCATTGTTGTGCGCGCATGAGTTCAGTCCAGATTCAGTGCACGCGGTGCAAGAACGTGTTTCGCGATCGCGCCGGGCGGTTGCAGGACGGCTATTCGAGGCAATGTCCGAGCTGCGAAGTGGTGCTGTTCTTCGCCGAGGATTCCCAACATCCTTTCGTCAAGCGCGCGATGCGCGATGCGCGCAAGGTCCGCAAGGAGATGCGCGAGGCCGAGGCCGCGAAGCTTGCTGCGCCCGAACCGCAGGGGGCGCAGTCGAGGAGGTTCGCCGGACGAACGCGATCGGCGGGACGCGAGGACTAGCCTAGCTCACCGCCGCCTCTGCTTCCTCGGAAACAGGCGGTCGCGGATATAGCGCGAGGTCGGCGTCAGACGGATGCCGCGCGGCTTCTGCCAGGCGGCGCGGTCGATCTCCTTCTTGTCGCCGATCGCCAGCCTGCCTTTGGCGGTCTTGGCAATGAAGATCGCGTCGCTCATCTTGCGACCGGAACGCTTGTTTCTCGCCGTCACTTCCTTCCAGAGGCTGATCCTACCAAGCTTCAGCTTGGGCAGCTCTTCCCTGATCTCACGCCGCAGGCAATCCTTGTCGGACTCGCGCGCGCGCTTGCGACCGCCCGGGAACATCCACAGGCCGTCCGACCGGCGTCTGACCAACAAGACCTTGCCGCGCCGGGCGGCAACCAGTTTGGAAGACTTCGCCATTGCTGCCGTCATTGAAACCAGAATCGTCCCGATCGTAACTTGTCTAGTCGAACAGACAAGTTCCCGGCACGTTTTGATCACAGGCCGCGATCCCTCGGGTCCTGGCGCGACACGGCGGAAGGATCGCGCCGTTCGAGGCGAGATCAGCCCTCGGACGCCCCTGCCCGATCCTCCGTCCTGATCCAGGCCATCATCATCTCCCAGGCCACCGACAGGATGATCGGCCCGATAAACAGGCCGACGATGCCATGGGCCAGCGTGCCGCCGATGACGCCGACGAAGATCACGATGGTCGGCGTGGTCAGGCCGCGTCCCATCACGAGCGGCTTCAACATGGTGTCGAGGAAGCCGACGACGACGAGAAACACGGTGAGCAGCAGCGCCGTGGTGACGTCCTTGGCGGTCCAGATCCAGATGATGACAGGCAGCAGCACGAGGAAGGCGCCGATCTGCACGATCGAGAGCAACAGCACGATGAAGGCGAGAAGGCCGGCGCTCGGCACCGCCGCGAGCTTGAAACCGATGCCGGCGAGCAGCGCCTGCACGATCGCGACGCCGATCACGCCCTGCGCCACGGCGCGGATGGTCGCACCCGCGAGCGACAGGAAATGCTCGGTCTGCTCGGGCACGATGCGAAACAGGAAACCGCGGCTGGCCGCGACCAGCCGCGGCCCATGTGGAAACAAGAAGCCCGCCACGAACACCGACACCAGGAACTGGAGCGTGCCGACGCCGGCATCGCCGGCGAGCGAAAGCAGCGGTCCCGCCAGCGGCTGCAGATACGGCGCCACCTCGCGTACCACCGCGCGGACGTTGGTGTAGGCCTGGTCCCAGAGTTCGTAGAGCAAGGGGCCGACCAGCGGCCACGATTTGAGCTGTTCGGGCGCGGCCTGAAGCGCCAGATCGCCGGTGCCGAGCTGATGCGCCAGCTCACGCACGCCGTCCACCGCGCTGATGCCGAGCCAGGTCGCCGGGCCGATGACGATGCCGAGCGTGATCAGGGTCAGGATCACTGCTGCCGTCTTGGGCCGGCCGCCGAGGATTTTGGCGACCCAACTGAAGGCCGGATAGAACGCGACCGCGAGCACGCCGCTCCAGGCCAGGATCGGCACGAACGGGCGGATGATCAGGAAGGTCCAGATGATCAGCAGGGCGAGCAGGCCGAGCCGGATCACGAGCTGGATGACATCCTCTCCCGTCAGGAGCTGACGGAGACTTTTCACGGGCACTGCTTTCCTTGCGGCATGAACGCAACTTCCGGTGCTTGCGAGGTCTAGCCGTTATTGCCAGCAACGCATCCGCCGTCAAGGCGACTGGAACTGCCGGGGCCCACGATTAGGAACACATCGGGGCCATCCCGCATTCGAAAGACGATGACAGACCCTCCCGGCGAATCCGATGCACGCGCGGGAATGCACCGCGGTATCCGCTATTCCCTGAGGCCGAACGCCGCGCCGGGCTATTGGCAATATGCCTATGCGATCGGCGGCAGGGTCCGCTCCGGACGGGTGCAAGGCAGGCTGCGGCAGCTCGCAATCAGGCGGGTGCAGATGCGCATCGACCGGGACATGCGAAACGGCAGCTGATCCGGCTGCGCAGCCCGCGACGGCGGCCGGGCTTGGCTAACGCCCGTTAACCGGATTTCCCTGCCCCGGTTTACGCCGTTGCAAACGCCCGTGACTACCTTGGGTCGAGGTCAACAAAAAGCATTCCATCAAATGGCCAACAGCATCTGGACGATCGAAGAATTCTCCTGTGCAGGTTGCGGCATGAATTACACCGCGACCAGGGAAGAGCACAGCGAAGCCCACACCGGCAGCTTCAAATGCAGCATCTGTAGCGGCGTGGTGCATGCCTGGTCCGGCAAGCATCATTTCTTCGGCTGGCAAGCCGTGAAGACACGGCCGCCCGTGTTCGGCAAGCGCTGGGCCGACGTCGAGTGGTAGGCTGTCCAACCTCTGATTGCGCCGTGCCACTCATCCTGGACGGACCGGAGGATCGGCCGAATTGCACCGGTACCGTTTGGACTCCGTTCACCGATCGTCGCTAGATCAGGACGGATCCTTCGCGCCGAACAGCAGACATGGCCGACCTCAACGCCGTCCTTACCAGGCTCAACGACCGCCTGCTCCGTCTCGAGGGCGAGCTGTTCGTGCTGCGCTCATTGGCGCGCGCGACGCTGACGGCGGGCGACGACCATGCGGCGCGCATGCGCAAGCTTGTCGAAGCCGCAAAGATCGCGCTCGACGACGAGGCCAAGCGCCCTCTCGACAAGCCGACACGCAAATATGTCGATGCAGCCACCGCGCTGGTGGAGGAATTGCTGGTCGAGCCGACCCCGGCTCGGCCGCTATTCACGGTGATCGACGGCGGCCGGCGCGACTGAGCGCCCGCCTCAGGACGGCGATCGATTACCGCCCGTACATGCCGGGCGCACGTGCGCGGTTCGGATAGCACTGTCCGCTCGAATAGTTGTAATCGTAGCCGTCCGGGCAGAGTCCGCCGCGTCGTCCGCCGTAGGCTTCGGGACGCCCGTAAGCGCCGGGCCCGTGCGCCCCGTTCGGATAGCAGCTGCCGTTCGAGTAATTGTAGTCGTAGCCGTGCGGACAGAGGCCGCCGCCGCGTCGTCGTCCGTAGTATTCGCCTGGCCCTGGATCCCGGGTATAGACACCCGGCGAATGATAGTCGTTGGGATAGCAGCGGCCGTTCGAGTGGTTGTAATCATAGCCGTGCGGACATTGTCCCGCCCGGACCACCCCTGAACTGAACTTGCTGCACCATGGGCTCCGGCGATGCCGCAGGCACGGTTGCGAATGCAAGCAGGCCGGCCAGCGCAAGCTCGATCATGACGTCTCCTCCAAATCACGGGGACAAGCCTAGCAGGATTCGTGTCCCACGAAACAACCCGGGGATTGAGACATGGCCGGCCTGAACCATGCATGAACCGGTTTTCGGCCTGCGACGATGCGTCGTCCCCACTCCGCGCGGGAGCCCGCCTCGCCGCCCCCGCTAGACCGGGTTGGAATTTTCCGCCTTGAGCCGGCCAAGGCCGGCCTCGATGATCGCGATCTCCTCGTCGATCTGGCCGATCGGCAGGCTGAAATCATAGCCGGACCTGCTCTTCAGATCGACCGCGAGCCGCTGTCTGTGCATCATCAGCTGATCGAGCCCGCGCCGGTTCTTCAGCCGCACATAGCTGTCGACAATCTGCTCAATTGCGCTCGGCATGAAATCTGTCCCGGCGAAAAAGGCCCGCGCGGCGCACAAAGGCCGGCGGGACATTTTCGGTGTCGCGGTACGCAATACAAATCCGCGACGGATTCGTCGATACGCCAGGCTGGTTGAGATCGTGTTACCATTCGATGATTTCGTGATGCGTGGCACGAAAAGGCCGCTGGCGATTATGCCAGCGGCCAAAGCCGGGTTCGAAAACGGATGCGGGTTGAAATGTCGCCAGCCCCGGTAGGCGCAGGTCTAGCAGCCGGCCGCAAATACCTCTGTTAAAAACGAAACATAGGAACCGGTTTTATCGCCCGCATGCAGACCCGTCGTGGCCGTGCGGCAACGCCAAAACATGCTCCGGAAAAGTGCGCAGCGGTTCTCCGGATCACGCTTTAATCCGTGACGCAGAAATAGGTGCGCGGATATCTGCGATAGGCGCCGTAGCGATAGTACGGCCGGTAAGCATAGCCGCGATAGAGCGCCGGCGGCTCCTCACCGTAATAGGCACCGTGATAGAAATTGGTGACCGGCCCTCCGGCGCAACGATAGGCGTCCCAAGTCGGCCCCACGAACGGCGCGACACCCGTCTCCGGCGGCACAGCAGGGTACGGCCCGCCGGCATGGGCCGGAGGGGCTACGATCAGCATCCCGAAAAGGAAAAGCCAGGCGCCTCGCATGCACTCGCTCCCGAGCCGTGCAATGCAGCTATGGAGCACCGGAACGGTCGCCTGCGCAATCGCGAAATCCGTCGCGCCCCGCCGGCACATTGTTGATAACCGGCGCAAACGCCGCGCGGGGGGTGACAGGGCGTCCGGACGTGTTATCGGGAGGATGACGCAGTTGCGAGACCGGATCGGACACTCATGCGCATTACCCTCGTCGGCTCCCGCCATTTCGGCGTGACCACCCTGAACATGCTCCGGGAGCATGGCGTCTCGGTCGTCCGGGTCGTCGTCGCCGATGCCGAGGATCGGCTGGCCGCGTCCGCCAAGGCGGCCGGCATCGAGGTCGCGGTCCAAGCCAATCCGAAGCTGGTGGTGGCCTCCGAGATTGCCCCCGATACCGACCTGATCATCACGGCGCACAGCCACGCCCGGATCGGCAGGGACGCGCTCGCCGCCGCCAAGTTCGGCGGGATCGGCTACCACCCCTCGCTGCTGCCACGCCATCGCGGCAAGGCCGCCGTGGAATGGACCATCAAGGAAGGCGATCCGATTGCCGGCGGCACGATCTATCATCTCGCCGACCGCATGGACGCTGGCGCCATCGCCGCCCAGGATTGGTGCTTCGTCAAGAAGGGCGAGACCGCCCGCGAGCTCTGGGAGCGCGCGCTCGCTCCGCTCGGCCTCAAATTGCTCGCCGACGTGATCGATTATGCCAAGGTCCACAAGGCGCTGCCGTCGAAGACTCAGGACGAGCAGTTCGCGACCTCTGCACCGAGTCTCTCCTGACGTTTACCCTTTACGTGAAGGGGCCTTGATTCCGCTTCGAAAATTGGAGCCGGGACCGCAAATAAACCATTGTTTCCACAGGAACAATTTTCGATTTGGCATTGCAACAAATTTCCGTCACATTTCGTCCGAATAAGCGTCAGCATATCAGACAAATTCAAGGACGGAATTCATGCGTTTTGGTCGCATCGCGGCGTTCTGTGCCGCTGCAGTTTTGACCGGCACCCTCGCCGCTCCCGCCCTCGCCCAGAGCCCCTATGACGGCAACTGGCAGGTCATCATCGTCACCAAGAGCGGCACCTGCGACCCCACCGCAAGCTCCATGCTGACGGTTGCCGACGGCCGGATCACCGCGCCCGGCGCTAACGTTTCCGGCACCATCGGCAGCGGGGGACTTGTGAAAGTTTCGATCAATGGTGCATATGCCAACGGTCAACTCAGCGGCAACGCCGGATCGGGGAAGTGGAATGGAGCATCTGCAGGCATACCGTGCAGCGGGCGGTGGGAAGCATCGCGCCAATAAACCAATTGAGGCTCGCGCCCGGAACCGGCGGCTGCTGATTGCGGCCGCCGTTTTGTTTGCGGCAGGGATCGCCAACACCGAAAGCATGGCCCAGTCGGGCCCCTTCGCCCCGCTGGCGGGTACCTGGAGCGGCGGCGGCGTCGTCACCCTGGACGACGGCTCGACCGAGCGGATCCGCTGCCGGGCCAGATACGCCCCGATCGGACCGACCATGGAGATGTCGCTGACCTGCGCCAGCGACGCCTACAAGTTCAACCTCGGAGCCAACGTCAAGGCTGAAGGCGGCGCGATCGCCGGCAGCTGGTCAGAGGCCAGCCGCAACATCTCTGGCTCGCTTCAGGGCCGCGGTGCCGGCGGAAACTACGAGCTGGTCGCCTCGGCCGCCGGTTTCAATGCCAACCTCTCGCTGAAGACGTCCGGCAACAAGCAGAACGTCTCGATCCGCGCGGATAGCCAATTCCGCGGCGCCAACATCTCGCTGTCGAAGTAAGACCGTAAAGCGACACGGCAGTCGATCCGGCGAGCGCGCCGGGTCGACTTTTTTTATGCGCCGGGCACGAACGCCGTGACCTCGATCTCGACCTTGGCCCGCTCGTCCACGAGGCCACCGATATAGAGCAGCGTCGAAGGCGGGAAATTGCGTCCGAGCGTTTCCTTCCAGGCGGCGCCGATGCCGGCACCGGCTGTTTCATATTCGCTGCGGCTGGTCAGGTACCAGGTCAGGCGGACGATGTGCTCGGGGCCGGCGCCGGCCTCGGCCAGAAGCTTGATGATCCGCTTCAGCGCGGCTCCGACCTGCGCGGCCATGTCGGGCGTGTAATTGCCGGCCTCGTCGCCGCCGGTCTGGCCGGCCAAAACCACCCAGCGGCCAGGGCCTTCCGCCACAATGCCGTGAGAGAAGCCGCGCGGTTTTTTCCATTCGGCCGGCTGCAAGATCTGCATGAGCGGATTTCTCCCATTTTCTGTCGTTGTTCGTTGATGCCTTAGCACGTCGCCCTGCATCGCTGCATCCGCAGATTTGGCCGTTGCAAACGGTGGCGATGTCGTCGATACCGGCCGTCCTTTCACATTCCATCCACCAGCACCCTGCCCCAATGAGCTCGACACCGTCCAAAACGATGGCTGCATTGTGGATGGCCGGCTGGCTGTCGCTGATGCTGGTCATGGCGGTTGCCGGGCGCGAGACCACGCGGGAGCTCAACGTCTTCCAGATCATGGAAGTGCGTTCGGTGATCGGTCTCACGCTGCTCCTGCCGCTCATCTACCGCGCCGGCGGCTTCAAGGCGGTCGCGACCAAACGCCTGCCGCAGCACCTTGCACGCAATGGGGTCCATTATTTCGCGCAGCTCGGCTGGTTCTACGCACTGACGCTGATCGGAATCGGGCAGGTGGTGGCGATCGAGTTCACCATGCCGATCTGGACTGCGGTGCTGGCCGCAACGTTCCTGTCTGAACGCATGACGATCTGGAAGATCGCCGCCGTCGTGCTCGGCATCGTCGGCGTCGTCATGATCGTGCGACCCGCCACCAGCGAGATCAATCCGGGCCAACTGATCGCGCTCGGGGCTGCAATCGGCTTCAGCGTCTCGATGATCCTGGCGAAATCGCTGACTCGGACCGAGAGCGCCTTGTCGATCCTGTTCTGGATGATCATCGTGCAGATGGTCGTGGGCCTGGTGCCGACATTCGCCGTCTGGACCTGGCCGTCAGCCTACCTTTGGGGATGGCTCTTCGTCATCGGTGTCTGCGGCACTTTCTCGCATTATTGCCTTGCCAGCGCGCTCCGACATGCCGATGCGACAATCGTGGTTCCCATGGACTTCCTCCGGGTTCCACTGACTGCGACGGCCGGCTGGCTGCTGTATTCCGAGCGGCTCGACGCCTGGACCGTGCTCGGCGCTGTGCTGATCCTCTGTGGCAATCTGCTGAATTTGAAGCCGGCCTCAGCGGTTCCCGCCCGCGCGCCGTGAACCTCGCGCTGCCTCGCGCGACAAAACAAAGTGGCCGTGTGATTTGGATCACGTTGGGAATCATTTCCATCGTGCACATTCGGCCACACAGCAGCGGGTTGCACGCAACGGACCGCCGTTTCGGTGGCGCGAAGTCGGGCACTTCGTGTAGGTTTGTTGCCAATTCGTTGCTGCCTGCAATTCGATTCTGGGGATTTCAGAATGCGCTATCTCACGCTCCTCGCTTCGCTCATGTGCGTGGCACTGTCGGTCAGTGCCGCGAAGGCGGACCGTCGTGTCGCCTTCGTCGTCGGCAACGGCTCCTACAAGAACGTCGCACAATTGCCGAACCCGCCGATCGATGCCAAGGCGATGGCGGCGACGCTGCGCAATGTCGGCTTCGAGGTGATCGAAGGCTCCAATCTCAGCCGCGACCAGATGACGGAGAAGCTGCTCGACTTCGGGCGCAAGGCGCAGGGCTCCGACATCGCGCTGTTCTATTATGCCGGCCACGGCATCGCCGTCAGCGGCACCAATTACCTGCTGCCGGTCGACGCCGACATCAAGTCGGAGATGGACGTCAAGCTGGGCGCCGCCATCAACATCGATCTGACGCTCGAGCAGACCATGGGCGATGCCAAGGTCAAGCTCGTCTTCCTGGATGCCTGCCGCGACAATCCGTTCGCCGCCAAGATCAAGTCGAACTCCGCGACGCGCAGCGTCAACGTACAGAGCGGTCTTGCCGAGATGAAATCCGGTGAAGGCACTCTCATCGCGTTCGCCACCGGCCCCGGCCAGACCGCGCTCGACGGTCAGGAGGGCAACAACAGCCCGTTCACCCGTGCGCTGATCGACAACATCACCAAGCCCGGCATCGAGATCCAGCAGGCGATGACGTCGGTGCGCGCCCAAGTCAATGAAGAGACCCGCAAGGGTCAGCTGCCCTGGGGCCACACCAACTTGACCGGCTCGGTCTATCTCAACCAGGCTCCGACAACCCAGGTCGCCAACGCGGCGCCGACCGCTTCTGGCATCGTGCCGGCGGCGAGCGGCAGCTCGGACGGCGTCGAGCTCGAATATTGGCGCTCGGTGAAAGAGTCCAACAAGCCGGAAGAGCTCAACGCCTATCTCTCCGCCTATCCGAACGGTCAGTTCAAGGCGCTGGCGCTGGCACGCCTCGCGGCCATCAAGAGCGGCCCGTCGACCGCGACGCGCACCCTCAACGCCGGCGTCGATCCGGCGACCTTTACCGACGAGGCCACCCAGCTCACCGAGGATCAGATCGGCCTCGACAAGACCCAGCGCCGCGACGTGCAGCGTCGCCTCACCGGGCTCGGCTTCGACACCAAGCAGACCGGCGTGTTCAGTGATGAGACCCGGACCGTGCTCAAGCGCTGGCAGGCCGCGCGCGGCTATCCCTCATCGGGTTACCTCAACAAGCACCAGCACAAGGCCCTGATCTCGGAGGTCCAGGCCGCCCCGCCGACCGCGAGCGACAACAGCCAGAAGGCGGCCCGCCGTGCCGCCGCGCCCGCAGGCAGCAGCGCACCGGCACCGGCACCGGCTCCCCAGCGCAGCAATCCCGGCGATGCCGCCGGCGCGGCGTTCGTGGGCGGCGTCGTCGGTGGCATGATGGGCGGCATGTTCCGCCGCTGAGATGCGGTAAGCTTGAAAACACAAAAGCCCGGCTCGCGCCGGGCCTTTTCTTTGGTGCGACGGTGTCGCAGCATGCCCGCCATTGCGAGGTTAGCTACTTCCCCGCGGCCTTGCGCAACGCCTCGTTGATGCGGTCCTGCCAACCCGGTCCGCCCTCCTGGAAAAACTCCAGCACGTCCTGATCGATGCGCAGCGTCACCTGCTCCCTGATTCCCGGCGCCACGTTCGGCTTCGGCGGGGCCGCGGCGACCTTGGCTGTCACCTTCTTGAATGCCGCCTCGGCCTCGGTCCTGGCATCTCCGAGTGTGCGCGGCCGCCTCGGGGGTTGATCCGCCATGTCCTAGATTCCCTCAAACAGCGCTGTCGAAAGATACCGCTCCGAGAAGGACGGCACGATCGCCAGGATGGTCTTTCCCGCCGCTTCCGGCCGCTTGCCGATCTGGATCGCCGCAGCGATCGCCGCGCCCGAGGAGATGCCGCCTGGAATGCCCTCATGCCGCGCCAGCGCGCGCGAGGTCTCGATCGCCGTCGTCGAGTTGATCTTCACGATCTCGTCGATCACGGCGCGGTCGAGGATGTCGGGAACGAAGCCGGCGCCGATGCCCTGGATCTTGTGCGGCGTATGCTGTCCGCCTGACAGCACCGGGCTTTCCTCCGGCTCGACCGCGACGACGCGAAGTGAGGCCTTGCGCGGCTTGAGCACCTGGCCGACGCCGGTGATCGTGCCGCCGGTGCCAACCCCGGCCACGAAGAAATCGATATTGCCGCCGGTGTCGTTCCAGATCTCCTCTGCGGTGGTGCGGCGGTGCACCTCGGGATTGGCGAGGTTCTTGAACTGCTGCGGCATCACCGAGTTCGGCGTCGTCTTCAACAGCTCCTCGGCGGCGGCGATCGCGCCTTTCATGCCCTGCGCCGCCGGCGTCAGCACCAGCTCGGCACCGAGAAAAGCCAGCATCTTGCGCCGCTCGATCGACATCGATTCCGGCATCACCAGCTTGAGGCGGTAGCCGCGTGAAGCCGCCACGAAGGCGAGCGCGATGCCGGTATTGCCGGAGGTCGGCTCGATCAGCACGGTGTCGGGCTTGACGATGCCCGCTTTCTCCATCGCGATGATCATGGCCGCGCCGATGCGGTCCTTCACGCTCGCGGCCGGATTGAAATATTCAAGTTTTGCCAAAATCGTGGCATTCACATCGTGCATGCCGGGCAGCCGGCGCAAGCGCACGGTCGGCGTATTGCCGAAGGCGTCGACGATCGAGTCATAGATCCGGCCCCGGCCGGGTTGGTGCGCTGCACCCGTGGTGGACGATGCGTCCATGATGAACTCCCTGTGACGACACTTGCGCTTCTTACGCAGCTCATGCGCAGTTACGGATAGCCTGCGACGACACGCAAGCGAGAATGCGGCACATGTTAAATACGCTGCATCGCAAAATCGCGTGAGCTTCAATTAGCAGAAAACCAACGCATTTGTGTTGCGACCTCGTCAACTGATTCTGCTTATGTTAGACTTAGGTCTCAAAGCAGGGAGGTCACACGATGTCAGCAGTTGCTGAAGTGATGCCGACCGTAGCGCTAAGGCGTGATCCGCGTTGCAGCGAGTTGCCGACCTGTCCCGTGTGCGCCGACTCCATGGTCGCCGCCGAAGCATCTGCGTATGTGTCGGACCATTTCATCAGCTATCTCTGGACCTGCGACAATTGCGGCTATGGCTTTGTCACCAAGCACGCCGTCAAGCAGCGGATCGTGTGCAACTAGCGTTATTTCCCTAGCGCGGGGCGATATCGCCCCTCGCCCAGTCCGCGCGCGTACGCTGATAGAACTCATCGAATTTTCCATGTGCGATCGCGTCCCGGATGCCCTGCATCAGGAACTGGTAGTAAGCGATATTGATTTCAGACAGCAGCATCGCCCCCAGCGTCTCGCCCGCCTTGACGAGGTGATGCAGATAGGCGCGCGCGCAGTTGCGCGCCGACGGCCATGAGCTCTCCTCATCCAGCGGACGCGGATCGTCGGCGTGGCGGGCATTGCGCAAATTCACCTGGCCGAAGCGGGTGAAGGCGACGCCGTGCCGGCCATTGCGCGTCGGCATCACGCAATCGAACATGTCGATGCCGCGTTTGACGGCTTCGAGGATGTCGTCGGGCGTGCCGACGCCCATCAGATAGCGCGGGCGCTCTTTCGGCAGCAATGGTGCGGTCTCGTCGATCATCGCCAGCATCACCGCCTGCGGCTCGCCGACGGCAAGGCCGCCGATCGCATAGCCGTGGAAACCGGTCGCCACGAGACCTTGCACGCTCTCGTGGCGAAGCTGCGGGACGTCGCCGCCCTGCACGATGCCGAACAGCATGTAGCCGTCGGGCGCGCTCTCGAAGGCGCGCTTGCTTCGCTCGGCCCAGCGCAGCGACAATTGCATCGCACGCTCAATGTCGGCGCGCTCGGCCGGCAGCCGCACGCACTCGTCCATCTGCATGGCGATATCGGAGCCAAGCAAGCGCTGCACTTCGATCGAGCGCTCCGGCGACAGTTCGACCTTGGCACCGTCGATATGCGAACGGAAGGTGACGGCGTTCTCGGTGACCTTCCGCAGGTCCGACAGCGACATCACCTGGAAGCCGCCGGAATCCGTCAGCATCGGCCCGTTCCAGCCGGTGAACTGCTGCAAGCCGCCAAGGGCTGCGATCCGCTCGGCGCTCGGACGCAGCATCAGGTGATAGGTGTTGCCAAGCACGATGTCGGCGCCGGCATCGCGCACCTCGCGCCAGTGCATACCCTTCATGGCGCCAGCGGTGCCGACCGGCATGAAGGCGGGCGTGCGCACCACGCCATGAGGCGTGGTCAGGCGCCCGGTCCGCGCGGCACCATCAGTGCCGAGCAATTCAAAGTGATTGGGAAGATCATGGTCCGGATTCATGGCCGTGCTTATTGCGTGTCGGAGGAAGCCGATCAACCCGCCCAACCCACACAGTGGCCGGTCAGTGCCTCGGACTGGGACATAATCGACGCGAAAACTCGTACCGCCACCCTTGTTAAACAAAACGATACAGTGTAGTTTTATCCTGGGGGCTGGACGAGATGCCGCGGCGAATTTGCCGGCGGCGGTAAATGCGTGATCGCCAGCCACCGACAATGCCCTTCGCTTCCTGCTCGACTGACGTCGCCGGCCGCTCGCATGACTGGATCAGGCAGACAGGCGGCCGCCTGGCCGGATTTCTGGTCCTGGCGTGCAGCCTGGTGCTCGGCACCTGCACCTCGCTGCCCCGGACACCTTATACGGCCGCAGAAGCCAGCACATCGCGCGTGCTCGAGATCGATGGCCTCAGGCGCTACGCCGACGAGCCCATCACGAAATTCAGCTTCGAGAAGGACACCAGCACCGCGACGAAGTCCTATCTGGCGCTCTCCGGCGGCGGCGCCGATGGCGCCTACGGCGTCGGCGTGCTCAACGGCTGGACCGCGGCCAGAACCCGGCCCACCTTCTCCGTCGTCTCGGGCGTGAGCACCGGCGGCCTGATCGCACCGTTTGCATTTCTGGGCTCGCAATACGACGACACGCTGAAGGAGGTCTATACCAGCGGCATCGCCGAGACCCTGTTGAACGATCCCAGCATCATGCGCGTGCTGTTCGGATCCGGCCTGTTCGGCAACACGAGGCTGCGCGAGCTCGTCGCCCGCTATGTCGGGCCGGAGGTCATGGCGCAAGTCGCGCGCGAGAATGCCAAGGGCCGAAAGCTGTTGGTGGTGACGACCGATCTCGACACCCAGCGCACCGCGATCTGGGACATGGGCGAGATCGCCGCGGTCGGCACGCCCGAGGCGCTCAAACTTTTTCGCGACGTGATGGCGGCCTCCGCCAGCATCCCCCTTGTGTTTCCGCCGATCATGATCGACGCCGAGGGTCAGGGCCGCAAGTTTCAGGAGATGCATGTCGACGGCGGCGTGACCGCGCCGGTGCTGACGCTGCCGGAAGCCCTGCTTTTCCAGGGCAACCGCCTGCCCGGCAACGCGAAGATGGACATCTACATCCTCGTCAACAAGAAGATCGAACGCAATTTCGAGCTGGTCTCCAACGGCACCATCGATGTCGCCTCGCGCAGCCTGTCGGCGATCACCCAGTCGCAGACGCGCTCGATCATCTTCTCGACCTATGATTTCGCCAAGCGCAACCGTCTCGGCTTCCACCTCTCCTACATCGCGCGCGAGTATCCGGCGCCGCCTTCGGAAGGGTTCGACACCGCCTATATGCGGGCGCTCTACCAATACGGATATGACAAGGCCGCTGCCGGTCAGGCCTGGAGCTCGACGGTGCCATGAGCTTCCGGAGACGGAACGAGGCCCTGCCGAAACCGTTGACGATACGGCCAATTCGGCCAGATTCGCGATGACGCCTCCCCTCCTGCGCGATATAGAGCGAATGACGAGTGTCAGAAACGCGCAGGAATCATTGGGCATGGGATTGACTGCGACCAGGACGAGACCAGCAGCGCCGCGGCGCGAGGTGCCGAAATCCCGCGGCGGCCGGCCGACGAAGACCGCCGCCATCGAGCGCGACCAGCGGCTGATCGAGGTCGCCACCCGCCTGTTCCTGGACCGCGGCTTCGACGCCACCTCGCTCGACGCGGTCGCGGAAGCGGCCCGGGTCAGCAAGCCCACCGTCTATTCCCGCTACGGAGACAAGCGCGGCCTGTTTGCCGCCGTGCTGAGGCGCGAGATTGCGCGCTGGCTTGCGCCATTGTCGGCCGCCGCCGAGACGCAGCTCTCCAGCGCCTCCGACATCTCGGTCGAGCAGCGCCTGGTGGAGATCGGGCGCGAGATGCTGACATTCACCTGCGGACCCGACGCCGTCGCCTTCAGCCGCATGATGACGTCGCAGGCCATCAACTTCCCCGACGTTGCCAAGCTCGGCAAGGAGGAAGGCTGGATGAAAGCCGTCGCCACCACGGCGCGCTTCTTCGACCGTCTGGTGGCGCAAGGCGCGCTCGACGTCGAGGACACCAACATTGCAGCCGAGGTGTTTCTCGACGTGGTCGTCGGTCACACCCACCGCATGGCGACCTTCGGAACCGCCCTCGAGATGAAGGCCGCCGAAAAGCGCATGCGCGCGGCCATCAAGCTGTTCCTGGCCGGCGCGCTGGGGCCTGCCGACCGCGCCCAGGAGACCAAGGGCAGCACACAGCGCCGCCGCCCCTCCCGCTGACAATTCCGTGAGCGCGCGATCTATCCCCATGGGGGTGAGGCCGACGGCATTGACCAAAATAAAACGATACGGTATGGTTTAGTTATAAGGCGATACGGACCGCTTTTTCACCAGCCCCAAAGAGGTCCGTATCGCTTCGATCGCCGCGGCGGGTACAGCCCGTCACGACGCTCCGCGGCCGACCGATGCCCAAGGTCGGCCGCGTCTTCTTTCGGATGATCAGGCCCGCTCGCCGGCCAGAGGTTTCGAGCATGAAGACAGCTGAACGACATATCTCGCGATTGCTTGCGATCGCCTTCTCCGCACTCCTCCTCGCCGCGCCTGCGCGGGCGATCGTGACCGCGGGTACGCCGACCGCCCTTCACAGCGACACAGATGGTGATGCCGAGGCCGACCGCCAAGCCGTCAGCCGCGAGATCGAGCGCTTCCGCAGCTCGTCGATCTCGATCAGCCAGGCCATGTCGATCGCCGAAGCCCGGCACGCCGGCGCCACCACGGCGGATGTGAGTTTCGACGGGGCCGCCCGCGTGCCGGTGTATCGGGTGAAGACCCTGCACAACGACCGGATCTGGCGCCATACCATCAATGCATCGACCGGCGAGCTCGTCGGCGGCGAAGCCGCCCTCCCCCTCACTGAGCTCGACCACGAGGACCGCGACAACCTCGCAGCGCTCGGTGCGATCAGGCACCGCCTCGCCGATGCCGTCCGCGTCGCCGAACGCGCCGCCTCGGGCAAGGCGATCAGCGGCGGCTTGGTGCGCGAACGCGGCCGACTGAACTTTTCGATCGTCGTCGTCAGCGGCGACGACCTCAAGGAGGTCACCCTTGAGCCGCCGGGCGCCAGGGCGAAATAGCGGGAGTCCGGCCCCGGGCATCGACCGGGGTGAAAAGCCATTGACGGGCGCAAAACTCTCCCGCATAAGTCGCCGCCATGTTCACGACCACCAAACGCACGACCAAAACCACCACGGCCTCAGGGGCCCGGGGAGGCGTGCGCGCGTAGTCGTCGACTAAAACGCATCAGCTCTACGGCAAGCCCCGCCCTCGTTGGTCCGGGGCTTTTTTGTTGCCTAAGTCTCAGCTCAACCGAAATGCAATGGAGGACAAAGTGAGTAACGATCCCGTCGTCGCGATTGTCGGCGTCACCGGTGCAGTGGGCGCCGAATTCATCGCCACCATGGACAAGCGCGGCTTTCGCGTCGGCAAGCTCAAGGCGCTGGCCAGTGCCCGCTCGGCCGGCAAGACAGTGTCGTTCCGCGGCCAGCCGGTCGTGATCGAGGAGCTGACCGAGCGCTCCTTCGAAGGGGTCGATATCGCCCTGTTCTCCGCTGGCGGCAGCATCTCCAAGAAGTTTGCGCCGATCGCAGTGAAGTCCGGCGCGGTCGTGGTCGACAACTCCTCCGCCTTCCGCATGGATCCGAACGTGCCGCTCGTGATCCCCGAGATCAACGCGAACCGCATCCGCGACCACAAGGGCATTATCGCGAACCCGAACTGCGCCGCGATCACCGCGCTGGTGCCGCTGTGGCCGATCCACCAGAAGAACCGCATCAAGCGCGTCATCATCTCGACGTACCAGGCCGCCAGCGGCGCCGGCGCGGCCGCGATGGAGGAACTGGTCGAATCCACCCGCGCCAATCTCAACGGGCAGGTCTATACGCCGAAGGTGATGCCGCACCCCTACGCGTTCAACCTCTTCAACCACAACACTGCCGTCGACCCTGACACCGGCTACAACGACGAAGAGACCAAGGTCATCAAGGAGACCCGCAAGATCTTCGAGGACGAGAGGATCGCGATCGGCGTCACCTGCGTGCGCGTGCCGGTGCTGCGCGCGCATTGCGAGGCCATCACCTTCGAATGCGAGAAGGAGATCACCGAGGACCAGGTCCGCGCCATCATGGCCCGGGCGCCCGGCGTGAAGGTCGTCGACGACCGCGTCAAGAACTACTTCCCGATGCCGATCGACGCCTCGGGTCAGGACGACGTCCTGGTCGGCCGCATCCGCAAGGACCTCAGCGATCCCTCCGGGCATTCGATCTCGATGTTCGTGGCGGCGGATCAGCTCTTGAAGGGTGCGGCGCTCAACGCGGTGCAGATTGCGGAGCTGCTGCCGCAGCGGGTGATGGCGTAACCGGTGTCGTAGGGTAGGTATCGTAGGGTGGGCAAAGGCGCGCAAGCGTCGTGCCCACCGTTCTTCTCCGCATTCAAGAAAGACGTGGGCACGCTTCGCTTTGCCCACCCTACAGCGCCAGCGCTTAGCCGCGCGACCTGAAGAGCAAGCACGCATCGCCATACGAATAGAACCGATACCCGCTCGCAATCGCATGCGCGTAGGCCTGCTTCATCGTCTCCAGCCCCGAAAACGCCGACACCAGCATGAACAGCGTCGATTTCGGCAAATGGAAATTGGTCATCAGGATATCGACCGCGCGAAAGCGATAGCCGGGGGTGATGAAGATCGAGGTCTCGGCCGCGAACGGCTGGATGGTGCCGTCTTCGCTCGCGGCGCTCTCGAGCAAGCGCAATGACGTGGTGCCGACGGCTATGATACGGCCGCCGTTCTTTCGTGCCGCGTTGAGCTGCTCCGCCGTCTCGGCGGAGATCGTGCCCCACTCCGCGTGCATCTTGTGGCCTTCGGTGTCGTCCACCTTCACCGGCAAAAACGTCCCTGCCCCGACATGCAGCGTGACCTGGTTGATGCCGACGCCGCGCGCGCGCAGCGCCTGCTCCAGCGCCGGGGTGAAGTGCAGTCCCGCGGTGGGCGCTGCGACCGCGCCTTCGTTTACAGCGAACATGGTCTGGTAGTCGGCGAGATCCTGATCGTCGGTCGTGCGCTTGGAGGCGATGTAGGGCGGCAGCGGCGGACTGCCGAGATCGGCGATGGCCTGATCCAGCGCCGGGCCGTGGAACGAGAACGACAACGTGACCTCGCCTTCGAGGCCCTTGGCCTCGACCTCGGCATCGAGATGGCCGAGCAGGCAGACCTTGCCTTCATTGCCGAAGCGGATGCGGTCGCCGGCGACAAGCTTCTTCGCGGGCTTTACCAGCGCCTGCCAGCGCGAGCCGTCGAGCCGCTTGATCAGCGTCGCCTCGATTCTGGGCTCGGTCTCGCGGCCGATGCGGCGGCCCTTCAATTGCGCCGCGATCACCTTGGTGTCGTTGACGACGAGCTGGTCGCCCGGTTTCAGCCATTGTGCGAGATCGGCGATGGTCTGGTCGCGCAGCGCGCCGTTCTCGACGACCAGCATCTTCGCGGAGTCGCGCGGGCTCGCCGGGCGCAACGCGATGCGCTCGGCGGGCAGGTCGAAATCGAACAGGTCGGTGCGCATGTCGGGCTCAGCGCCGTGCAGTCACTCCTCATCCTGAGGAGCGCGGAACGCGCGTCTCGAAGGATGAAGGCCCGGCTGCATCAGCTCGGCCTTCATGATTCGCTCGGCGATGCAAAGCATCGTCCGTAGACGGCGCTTCGCGCCTCCTCACCATGAGGGGGAACGCTTACTCAGCGTCAGCCGCCATCCGCGCCTTGACGATCTTGTCGGGGTTCTGCACCGGCTCGCCGCGCTTGATCTTGTCGACGTTCTCCATGCCCTCGGTGACCTTGCCCCACACCGTGTACTGGTTGTCGAGGAAGCGGGCGTCGTCGAAGCAGATGAAGAACTGGCTGTCGCCGGAATCCGGGTTGGCGGCGCGCGCCATCGAGGTGGTGCCGCGCACATGCGGCTCCTTGTTGAACTCGGCCTTCAGCTTCTTGCCCGAGCCGCCGGTGCCGGTGCCCTGCGGGCAGCCGGTCTGCGCCATGAAGCCGTCGATCACGCGGTGGAACACGATTCCGTCGTAGAAGCCCTCCCGGACCAGCTCCTTGATGCGCGCGACATGGCCGGGCGCGAGGTCGGGCCGCATCTCGATGGTGACCGGGCCCTGGGTGGTCTCGAGGATCAGGGTGTTTTCGGTGGCGCTCATGCTCGTCTCTCTTGCGTTGGGGGTGAAGTCTTGTCAGGCGTTTGCGGCTGCGGAACTGGATCGCGAATGGACGTCCCGCGGCGGCACCGGCCATTGCCTCGGTAAATGGCATCGGCGTGCAGCGTTGCAACGCCTCCATCACCGCGATCCGGTATTGCAGCCGGTCATTGTCGGAGGCCTCCGCGGATTCATAGGAGATCCTCGGATGGCCCAGAATGTCGCCGGACCGGTTAAAGCTCACGACGACGGTGATGTCGAGTGGCCTGGCCTTGGCGGCCGGCGGCGGTTTCCAGCAGGTGCGCAGGTGCCGGAAGATATCCTGGATGGTATTGACCTGCCTATCCTCGGCGGCCGCACTGGACACGCCGAGCAACAGCACCGCAGCAACCAGCAGGAGCCTGTCGCCACAGCGTGCCATCGCCTTCTCCTATTTGATGTCGGAGGCGACCTGCACCTTCACCATCTTGTCGGGATCGGTCACGGCGCCGCCGGGGGAGCCGGGAGGAGCCTTCTTCAGCTTGTCGACGACGTCCATGCCCTGCACGACCTCGCCGATCACGGTGTACTGGTTATCGAGGCTGCCGCCGTCGGCGAACATGATGAAGAACTGCGAGTTGGCACTGTCGACGCTGTCGCCGCGCCGGGCCATGCCGACGATGCCGCGGGCGAAATGCACCTTGGAAAATTCCTGCTTCAGGTTCGGATATTTCGATCCGCCGGTACCGTTGAAGTTCTGGCCGTCGCCGGTCTGCGCCATGAAGCCGTCCATGACACGATGGAACGGCACGTTGTTGTAATAGCCCTCGCGCGCGAGCTGCTTGATGCGCTCGGCATGCTGGGGCGCGATATCGGTGCGCAGCTTGATGACGATGCGGCCCTTGGTGGTATCGATGACGATGGCGTTGGCCTTGTCGAGATTGGCCGGCAATTGCTGCGCCACCGCCGGTACCGCGAACAGAAGCGCGGCAAGAACTGCGAGAATTCGGATCATGACAACTCCGGATCAGAGAGAAAGGAAGCGCGCCGTTATGCGGCGAATTTTGCCTTGAGCTGGGCCGCAACCTGCGGCGGGACGAAGGCCGAGACGTCCCCGCCCATGCCGGCGATCTGGCGCACCAAAGTGGCGGTGATCGGGCGAACCATGGGAGAGGCCGGCAGGAAGACCGTATGCACCTCCGGCGCCATCGCCTCGTTCATGCCGGCGAGCTGCATCTCGTAGTCGAGATCGCTGCCGTCACGCAGGCCCCGAATCATGATCGTCGCACCGTGCTTGCGCGCCGCCGTGACCGACAAATCATCAAACGTCACAGCTTCGAGCACGCAGCCGGCCTTGGCGGCCAGCGGCCCGCAGACGTCATGGAGCATCTGCAGCCGCTCCTCGGTCGAGAACAGCGGCTTCTTGCCGGGGTGGACCCCGATCGCAACCACGAGCCGGTCGCACAGGGAGACGCTGTGCCGGACCACGTCCAGATGGCCGTTGGTGATGGGGTCGAAGGAACCGGGATAGAAGGCAATGCGCGGCATAGTCCCCTCCTACCGCGCCCGGCCCGGCCCGGCAAGCCGGGCCGGTTCCCCAGCCATTTTCCGGCGAAATATCCCGCCGGCCCTGTCGGCGATGGCCGGTTTGTTTCGTCCTGAGTGCGACCACGAAACAAAGCGGCGCGGATACGAAACCATTTCCCGTGCCGGCGAAGACGTCCGGAAACTGGCCATGGTTACTAATCCGGCCAACGAATGACGGGCCGCACACTGGGCGTAGGCGGCCGCATCACAGGGGACTGTCAAATGATCAAGACTCTTTCAGCGATCGCTCTGTCTGCGTGTGTCGCCGCCGCCCTGACCCTCCTGCCCGGCTTTGCCCCGAGCGTCGAGGCCAGCGTGCCGCAGCCGCTGGCCAAGAGCGACCGGCTCGATATCCGCGCCATCGGCAAGGACTGCTCGCAGCAGGCCTGGCCGAATTTCGAGGCCTCCTGCCTGCGCAAGGCCGGCACCAAGGCGAATGTCCGCGAGGCTCGCCTCGTGACCGCCAACCGCACCCCGTAGGCCTGTCAGCTTCACGTCACATAATCCCGATGGAGTTTTGCGACGTCTCGTCGCAGACTGCGTTGCTCGCGCCCGCCGGAATGGCCCGTCGGGCGCGATCCTATCGGGGGGTTGCCATTGTCCAGTACGCCCGCTGTCGTTTCCGGCCACCATCCTGATCCGCTACCGCTTGCCATGACCATGGGCGCCCTCGGGGTGGTCTATGGCGATATCGGTACCAGCCCGCTCTATGCCCTGAAGGAAGCCGCCAAGGCGGCTGCCCATGGCGGCACACTCAGTCACGATGCTGTCCTGGGGATTGCCTCGCTGATCCTCTGGGCCCTGCTGCTGATCATCTCCCTGAAATATGCGCTGCTGATCCTGCGCGCGGACAATCGCGGCGAAGGCGGCATTGTCGCCCTGCTGGCGCTGCTGCATGCCCGCCACGCCCAGCCAGGCACATGGCGCGCCCATCTCCTGGTGGCGGGCTCGTCGGCGCTGCGCTGCTCTATGGCGACGGCGCGATCACGCCGGCCATCTCGGTGCTCTCAGCCATCGAGGGCCTCAAGGTCGACGCCCCCTCGCTTGCGCCGGCCGTGGTGCCCGTGACCGTCGCC
This sequence comes from Bradyrhizobium sp. SBR1B, assembly GCF_014198205.1. NCBI lineage: Bacteria > Pseudomonadati > Pseudomonadota > Alphaproteobacteria > Hyphomicrobiales > Nitrobacteraceae > Bradyrhizobium > Bradyrhizobium sp. SBR1B. The sequence goes on along the minus strand of NZ_JACIHC010000004.1, from coordinate 139,332 downwards.
ATCCTGATCGGCCTGTTCATGATGCAGAAGCAGGGCACCGGCTTCATCGGCCGCATCTTCGGGCCGGTGATGCTGGCCTGGTTCGTCGTGCTCGCGGCGCTCGGCATCCACGGCATCGTCAAGGCGCCGGCGGTGCTGGTGGCGCTCAGCCCGCTCTACGCCTTCGACTTCCTGATCCACCAGGATTTCCACATCTCGTTCGGAATTCTCGGCGCGGCCTTTCTCGCGGTGACCGGCGGTGAGGCCATGTATGCCGACATGGGACATTTCGGCCGCCTGCCGATCCGCCTCGCCTGGTTCGCCATCTGCCTGCCCGCGCTGGTGCTGAATTATTTCGGCCAGGCTGCTCTCTTGATCACCGATCCCACGATGATCGAAAATCCGTTCTTCCAGCTCTGCCCCGACGCCCTGCACTATCTGCTGGTCGCATTCTCGACGGTCGCGACCGTGATCGCCTCGCAGGCGATCATCTCCGGCGTGTTCTCGCTGACCCAGCAGTCGATCCAGCTCGGCTTCCTGCCGCGCATGCTGATCCGTCACACCACGAGCCACGCGATCGGCCAGATCTACGTGCCGCTGGTGAACTGGCTGCTTGCAGCTGCGACGCTCGGGGCAGTCCTGAGCTTCGGCACGTCGGACGCGCTTGCCGGCGCCTACGGCATCGCGGTGTCGCTGCTGATGGCGATCACGACGCTGCTCGCCGCGCTGGTCGCGATCCAGTGGGGCTATTCGCCCTGGCTCGTGGTGGCCGTGAACGGCGCCTTCTTCGTCATCGACGTGATCTTCTTCTCGGCCAACTCGATCAAGCTGTTCGAGGGCGGCTGGTTTCCGCTGCTGCTCGCCGGCCTCGTCGCCTTCCTGATGCTGACCTGGCGCGCCGGCGTGAAGCTGGTCGAGGCCGCGAGGGGCCGGCTGCGGCAGCCCGAGGAAGATCTGATCGAGACCGCCGTGAACAAGTGCAGCGCAAGGCTGCCCGGCACCGCCGTGTTCCTGGCCTCCGCACCGCGCGGCGTGCCGCTCGCGCTCACCCAGTTCGTCAGGCACAACCGCGTGCTGCACGAACGCGTGCTGCTGGTCACCGTGCTGATCGAGGAGCTGCCGCACATCGCGGACGAGGACCGCGCCGAGGTGATCGAGATCATTCCCGGCATCACCCGCGTGATCCTGCATTACGGCTTCATGCAGAACCCGACGATCTATGAAGGCCTGAATCTCGTCTGCCGCCAGAGCAAGCTGCCCGGCATCGACCTCTCCGACATCACCTATTATGTCGGCCGCGAGACCATCATTCCCAGCGAGGACATTCCGGGCATGTGGGTCTGGCGCGAAGGCGTGTTCGCCTTCCTCCAGCGCAACGCCGAACGATCGGCCGCGTTCTTCGGCGTGCCGACCAAGCAGGTGGTGGAGTTCGGCACGGAGCTGGAGATTTAGGGCATGGCGCGTAGCCCGGATGGAGCGCAGCGCAATCCGGGACTTTTGAACCTTGCGAGAACCCGGATTTCGCTTTGCTCCATCCAGGATACAAGCCTGACCTTGAAGCCATGACAACCAGTGACGCTCCTTCCTTGAAGCTGAAGCCACGCCTGCCGGTCTCGGCCGATCAGGTGCAAGCGATCATCCGCCGGATATACCCGCAGGCATCGCTGCTCGGCATCACAGAGCTACATGGCGGGGAGATCAGCACCGTGCTCGAGATCGCGCTGGCGGATGCGCGCCCCTGCATCCTCAAGGTCTATCCGGAATCGCTGCAATGGAAGATGGCCAAGGAGGTTTACGTCCTGGGGCTCCTGCGAGACCTCGGCACGTCCATTCCCAAAATCCTGCTTGCCGACGACACGCGATCGGTATCGAGCTGAACTATGTGCTCATGACCAAGTTGGAGGGCGTCGTGCTTGGCCGACGCGCGGCAACGCTGTCGGAGACCGAGCTGTTTGCGATCTACGCCGAGATGGGCGCGACGCTGCGCCGGATCAACGACATCACGCTCGACAGCTTCGGCTATATCGGCCCCAACGGGGTCTGGACGGCCCATCCGAGCAACCAAGCCTACATGTCGGCGCAGTTCGACCGAAAGCTCAGGGAGTTTCTCACACGCGGCGGCGATCCAGCTTTAGCCGCGCGTCTTCGCGACAGCGTCACGGCACGACAGCAACTGTTCGAGGCAGCAATCACCCCTCGACTGTGCCACTACGATTTCCATGCCGGCAATGTGCTGGTGACGTCGCAGGGCGCACCACGCCTGACGGGCATCGTCGACTTCGAGAACGCGACATCGGGCGATCCGTTGATGGATATCGCGAAGGCGCTGTACTATTTCACGCCGAAGGATGCGCCAAAGCGCGACGGATTGCTCGCCGGCTGTGGTCAGATGGGGCGCCCCGACTGGCAGGAGACGCTCGGTCTCTATCGGCTGTACTGCACGCTGGAGCTCTGGTGCTGGATGGCACAGATCGGCAAGCGAGAGGCGCTTGCCGACCTCACGAGCGAGCTTGCGAACGGCGTGTAGAACGGGGCATCACGCCCCGTTCCCGTTCTCGCCATTCCCGCTCTCGGCCTCTTCCGTGATGTGCTCGACCGAGACGACATGCTCGTCCTCGGCGGTGTCGAACACGATCACGCCTTGCGTCGAGCGGCCGGCGATGCGGATGCCTTCGACCGGGCAGCGGATCAGCTGGCCCTTGTCGGTGACCAGCATGATCTGGTCGGCATCTTCCACCGGGAAGGACGCGACCAGATTGCCGTTGCGGTTGTTGACGCTCATGGCGACGATGCCTTTGCCGCCGCGGCCGGTGGTGCGGTACTCGTAGGACAATGTCCGCTTGCCATAACCGTTGACGGAGACGGTGAGCACGACCTGCTCCTGCGCCGACATCTCGGCGTAACGCTCCTGCGCGAGCTGGAAGCTGCCGGAGGTCTCCTCGGCCTCGGCGTCCGCGGCGGCATCTTCGGCCACAGCTTCGCCGGCGACGGCGCGGCGCATCTTCAGGTAGGCCGAGCGCTCGTCCGAGGTGGTCTCGACATGGCGCAGGATCGCCAGCGAGATCACCTTGTCGCCTTCGCCGAGCGCGATTCCGCGCACGCCCATCGAGGTGCGCCCGGTGAACACGCGCACATCGGGGACCGGGAAGCGGATACACTGGCCGCCGGCGGCGGTCAGCAGCACGTCGTCGCGCTCGGTGCAGATCTGCACGTCGACGATCGACTCGCCGTCGTCCAACTTCATGGCGATGATGCCGGAGCGGCGGACGTCGACGAAGTCGGACAGCTTGTTGCGGCGGACATTGCCGCCTGTCGTGGCGAACATCACGTCGAGCTCGCCCCAGGTGGATTCGTCCTCCGGCAGCGGCATGATGGTGGTGATGCGCTCGCCCTGCTCCAGCGGCAGGATGTTAATCAGCGCCTTGCCGCGCGCGTTCGGCGCGGCCATCGGCAGACGCCAGACCTTCTCCTTGTAGACCTGGCCGCGCGAGGAGAAGAACAGAACCGGCGTGTGCGTGGAGGCCACGAACAGGCGCGAGACGAAATCCTCGTCGCGGGTCTGCATGCCGGCGCGGCCCTTGCCGCCGCGGCGCTGCGCCCGGTAGGCCGACAGCGGCACACGCTTGACGTAGCCGGCGTGGGACACCGTGACGACCATGTCCTCGCGCTGGATCAGGTCCTCGTCCTCGACCTCGCCTTCCTGCTCGATGATGACGGTGCGCCGCGGGGTGGCGAACTCGGCCTTCACCTCGGCAAGCTCGGTCTTGATGATGCCCAGCACGCGCTCGCGCGAGCGCAGGATGTCGAGATAATCGGCAATCTCGCCGGCAAGCTTGTCGAGCTCGTCGCGGATTTCGTCGCGGCCGAGTGCGGTGAGGCGCTGAAGGCGCAGGTCGAGAATGGCCCTCGCCTGCTCCATCGACAGCCGGATCGTGCCGTCCGCGCTGATGCGGTGACGGGGATCGTCGATCAGGGTCAGCATGTCCTCGACGTCCCGGGCCGGCCAGTCGCGCGACATCAGCGTGTCGCGCGCGGTGGTCGGGTCCGGCGAGGTCCGGATCACGCGGATCATCTCGTCGATATTGGCAACCGCGATCGCCAGACCGACCAAAATATGGGCGCGGTCGCGCGCCTTGGCGAGCAGGTACTTGGTGCGCCGCGTGACGACCCGCTCACGGAAGTCGACGAAGATCGCGAGCAGGTCCTTCAGATGCATGATCCGCGGACGGCCGCTGTCGAGCGCCACCATGTTGACGCCGAAGCTGGTCTGCAGCGGCGTGAAACGGTACAGCTGGTTCAGCACCACATCCGGCACGGCGTCGCGCTTCAATTCGATGACGACGCGGTAGCCTTCGCGATCCGATTCATCGCGCAGGTCGCCGATGCCCTCGATCTTCTTTTCCTTCACCAGCTCGGCGATGCGCTCGACCATCGTCGCCTTGTTCACCTGGTAGGGAATCTCGGTGATGATGAGCGCCTCACGCTCCTTGCGGATGGTCTCGATCGCGACCTTGCCGCGCATGACGATCGAGCCGCGGCCGAGGTGATAGGCGGAGCGGATGCCCTGCCGTCCGAGAATGACGCCGCCGGTCGGGAAATCCGGTCCGGGCACGATGTTGATGAGCTCGTCGATGGTGAGCGCGGGGTTGTCGATCAGCGCGACGCAGGCGTCGATGACCTCGCCTAGATTGTGCGGCGGGATATTGGTCGCCATGCCGACCGCGATGCCGCCGGCGCCGTTGACGAGAAGGTTCGGGAACTTGGCCGGCAAGACCGACGGCTCGGTCTCGTTGTTGTCGTAGTTCGGCTGGAAGTCGACAGTGTCCTTGTCGATGTCGGCCAGCAGGGCCAGCGCGGCCTTGGTCAGGCGCGCTTCGGTGTAACGATAGGCAGCCGGGGGATCGCCGTCGACCGAGCCGAAATTGCCCTGGCCGTCGATCAACGGCACGCGCATCGAGAAGTCCTGCGCCATGCGGACCATGGCGTCGTAAATCGACTGGTCGCCGTGCGGGTGATACTTACCGATGACGTCACCGACCACGCGGGCGGATTTGACGTACTTCTTGTCGGGCGTGTGCCCCTGCTCGTTCATCGAGAACAGGATGCGGCGGTGCACCGGCTTCAGACCGTCCCGGGCATCAGGCAGCGCCCGCGCCACGATCACGCTCATGGCGTAGTCGAGATAGGACTTCTTCATCTCCTCGAAGATGGAGACGGGGCGAATATCCGAGGGTTGCCCCGGCTGGTCGCCGGGCTTGTCGTCGTCGTCAGCCAAGGGGAAATCCGGTGAGGTTTTATCTGGGAATCATATAGCGCATCGAGACCCTGATAACCACCCTCGCAGGCTTCAGGGAAGCGCTTTTTCCGCTTATTTTTCCAATAACTTACGGCCTTAAGGGGAGCGTCTCGGAGGGACCGGGAACAGGCCTTCCGAAATCGCCTCTGGGACCCCTGTCGATCGCGCGTCAACGCGCCCTTCGACGCGATTGCGCTGGGCAATCCGAGTTCAACCCAAACATGAAGCGGGCCCGGAAAACCCGAGCCCTTCCTGCCGATTAGTAAGGTTTGCTGACACGAAATGAGAAGGCGCCGCTCAGCCGGCAGCGCCCCCTGATCGTCCGGTCCGTTCTCAGAACGGGATGTCGTCGTCCATGTCGCTGTTGCGGCCACCGCCGCCGGCGGCGACGGGACGGCGCGGCGCGCTGCTGACTGGACCGGAGGAGCCGAAATCGCCGCCCGGCTCGTCGCCGAAGCTGCCGCCTCCTCCGCCGCCGCCACGGCCATCGAGCATCGTGAGCGTCGAATTGAAGCCCTGGAGCACGACCTCGGTCGAGTACTTCTCGACGCCGCTCTGGTCGGTCCATTTGCGGGTCTGGAGCGCGCCCTCGATGTAAACCTTCGCGCCCTTCTTCAGGTATTGCTCGGCGACCTTGCAGAGCCCTTCATTGAAGATCACGACGCGATGCCACTCGGTCTTTTCCTTGCGCTCGCCGCTGTTCTTGTCGCGCCAGGTCTCGGAGGTGGCGATGCTCAGATTCGCGATCGGCCGCCCGTCCTGGGTGCGGCGGATTTCAGGATCCTTGCCGAGATTTCCAACCAGAATGACCTTGTTGACGCTTCCCGCCATCGCCGCTCTCCACTCCGAATGCCACTGAATTTCCTAAGGCCGAGCGCGCTGCCCGCGTTCCTCTGCGCCCTGTTAAGGCGACCCTATACGCTTGCAGGGGCTGATCAGCCCATCACCCCCGAGGTTATCCCCACATATAGCACCGACCGGCGATCTGTTCCAGATTTGTTCCTCCAGAAATCGCCGCCAATGTGGAGACGCGATGGCATCCAGATGGCGCTGCGATGGCAATCGGGATGGAACCAAATCGGGTTCCCGTGAACGCCAAAAACTACTTAACATTCATTAAGTTAGAGGTAGGTCGATTACATCCAACTGTTGCACTCCGGGCACGGACTCTGCCGCAGAATCGAGCTATCGTCGTGCCTGGAATTGATGCAATGGGCCTCGCGCCTGATCGTCCGCCTTGGGGAACTCAGAGAGGCGGACACGACTGGGGAGATTACAGTGAAGAAGATTTTGTTTGGCTTCGCCGGCGCGGTTGCGCTGACCCTCTCGGCTCCGGCCGGTGCTGCGGATCTCGCAGCGCGTCCCTATACAAAGGCGCCGGTCGCGCCCCCCGCTCCGATCTATACCTGGACCGGCTTCTACCTCGGTGTGCAGGGCGGCGGTGCCTGGGGCCGCAGCGACGAAACCTTCTTTGGCGGTCCGAATACGGCGCTCTTTGCGGGAAGTCAGAACTACGACACCACCGGCGGCTTTGTCGGTGGCGTGGTCGGCTACAACTGGCAGGCGGCCAACTGGGTGTTCGGCATCGAGGGCGACTATCATTGGGCTGACATCAACGGTCGTTCGGCCGAGATCAATGCCGGCCTCGGCGACACCTATTTCACGAGAATCCGCGGCTTCGGCGACATCAAGGGCCGTCTCGGCTACTCGACCGGCCCCGCTCTCTTCTTCGTCAGCGGCGGCGCTGCGGTCGGCGACATTCAGCATCGCTACGATGGCGTCCCCGGAAACGTCTTCATCCAGAACAACACCCGCTGGGGTTGGACCGTCGGCGCCGGCGCGGAATACATGTTCGCTCCGAACTGGTCGGCCAAGGTCGAATACAACTATATCGACTTCGGCAAGAGCACGATTCAGTACAGCCCCGTCGTGACCAACCGGTCCGAGTGGACCGATACCGTCCACACGGTCAAGGCAGGCGTGAACTATCACTTCAACTGGGGTGCGCAGGGCGTCGCGCGGTACTGATATCCCTCTGACATCATTGACGTCTAAGGCCGGCCTCGCGCCGGCCTTTTTCGTTTGGCGCGACGTGAAACGGAAGCAATAAGTCAGTAACCATCACCTTTTCGACTGCTGTGGCTTTTCGGAGACACAACTTGCGGCTTTAGTGGTGTAAGCACGGCATTAGTTGGGCCGTTGAGTCCGCTGCCCTTCCGGTCAGGAAGGCAACAACAGAAACTGGGACTGGGATTAGTTGAAAATGAAGAAGGTTTTGTTGGCTTCGGCCTGTTTGTTCGCTCTCGCTGCGCCCGCTTCGGCGGCCGACCTCGCAGCCCGCCCCTACACCAAGGCTCCGATCGCTCCGGCGGCTGCCGTCTACAACTGGACCGGCTTCTATCTCGGTATCGTCGGTGGCGGCGCCTGGGAAAACGCTTCCGGCGACCCGAAGATGAAGGGTGGCTTCGTCGGCGGCACCGCCGGCTACAACTGGCAGGCCGGCAACGTCGTGTTCGGCATCGAGGCCGATGGTTCCTGGGCTGACGTCAGCGCCTCGGCGACTGCTCTCGGCATCACCGTGTCGTCCAAGACCGACGCGCTCGGCACCGTCCGCGGCCGCATCGGCTGGGCCGTCAACAACGTGCTGTTCTACGGCACCGGTGGTTACGCCTGGATCGACAACAAGGTCAGCGTCAGCGCGCTCGGCGTGACCGTCTCCGACAGCAAGTTCCACTCGGGCTGGACCGTCGGCGCCGGCGTCGAGGCGTTCTTCGCTCCGCAGTGGTCGGTCAAGGGCGAGTACCTCTATCGCAGCCTCGGCGGCGAGACCTACTTCTCCGGTCTCGGCGCTCCGGTCACCACCGGCACGCTCAACTTCCACACCGTGCAGGTCGGCGTGAACTATCACTTCGGCGCCCCCGTGGTCGCCAAGTACTAAGCTACACTTCAACGCCTCGCGTTGCGAAAGGCCGGCCTCGCGCCGGCCTTTTTGTTTTTTGCGCGCCAACCGGCCCGCTCGCGTTTTCGCAGAGATGTGGCCCCCGGGTGACACAACCTTTGGCTTTAATGGTGTAAAGCAATGACATTAATCGGGTCATAGGTCCGCTGGCTCTTCCGCTTTTCGGAAGGTCAGAAAGAGAAACGGAACTGGGGAATGGATATGAAGAAGCTTTTGCTGGCTTCGGCCAGCTTGTTCGCACTTAGCGCGTTGGCACCCGCCTCGGCGGCCGATTTGGCGGCCCGCCCCTACACCAAGGCTCCGGTCGCGCCGATCGCGATGTACAATTGGAGCGGTTTCTACATCGGTATCAACGGCGGCGGCGCCTCGAGCCGCAACTGCTGGGACGTCAACAATATCTTCGGCATTGCCGGTCCGGACACGGCTGAAGGCTGTCACAATGCGACCGGCGGCGTCGTCGGCGGCCAGGTCGGCTATCGCTGGCAGTCGGCCAACTGGGTGTTCGGCCTCGAAGCTCAGGGCGACTGGGCCAACCTGAAGGGCTCGAATACGAGCTTGGTGCTTGGCCCGCTGGTCAACCAGACCAAGATCGACGCAATTGGCCTGTTCACCGGCCAGGTCGGCTATGCCTGGAACAACGTGCTCTGGTACGTGAAGGGTGGCGCGGCCGTCACGCACGCCAAATATAACGGTCTGCTGGGTGGCGTCGTCCTCGACAGCGCGAGCGAGACCCGCTGGGGTGGCGCGGTCGGCACCGGCATCGAATTCGGCTTCGCACCGAACTGGTCTGTTGCGATCGAATACGACCACCTGTTCATGGGCAAGCGCAACAACTCGTTCACGATCCTCGGCGTCAACGACCGCATCGACCGGATCAAGCAGGACGTCGACATGGGCACAGTCCGCCTCAACTACACCTTCGGCGGCCCCGTGGTCGCCCGGTATTGATCTGAAGTCCTGATCGCTACCGACGTCCCATCGTCACGAAAGGCCGGCCTTGCGCCGGCCTTTTTGTTTTCGCGGCACCTTGCCGCGCAGTTCCGAAAAGCTCCTGCTGCCAGATGCCGCCAGCGCGCCAACATTCCGTTGACGATTCGCAAGTCCCACTGGAAATCCGTCTCCGTTCTTCCTACGTTCGCTGACAACCCCATCGGCGCCGATCCCGGTTCCGGGCGAGCGCGCCTTTTTTATTGGCGCGGTCGCGCACCCATGGGATTCCTTGAGGGCAACTCGGATGGATGAAGTGATCAAGGCGAAGCGCCAACAACAGAACGCGGGCTCCAGCCTGCGCGCAATTACGATCCGTGGCGCGCGCGAGCACAACCTCAAGAACATCGACGTCGAGATTCCCCGCGACAAGCTGGTGGTGTTCACCGGCCTCTCCGGCTCCGGCAAATCCTCGCTCGCCTTCGACACCATCTACGCCGAGGGCCAGCGCCGCTACGTCGAATCGCTGTCGGCCTATGCGCGCCAGTTCCTCGAGATGATGCAGAAGCCTGACGTCGACCAGATCGACGGCCTGTCGCCGGCGATCTCGATCGAGCAGAAGACGACGTCGAAGAACCCGCGCTCCACCGTCGGCACCGTGACCGAGATCTATGACTACATGCGCCTGCTCTGGGCGCGCGTCGGCGTGCCCTATTCGCCGGCGACCGGCCTGCCGATCGAGAGCCAGACCGTCTCGCAGATGGTCGACCGCGTGCTGGCGCTGCCCGAGGGCACCCGCCTCTATCTGCTCGCGCCCGTCGTGCGCGGCCGCAAGGGCGAGTACCGCAAGGAGCTCGCCGAATGGCTCAAGAAGGGCTTTCAGCGCGTCAAGATCGACGGCACTTTCCATGAGCTCGCCGAAGCGCCTGTTCTCGACAAGAAATTCCCGCACGACATCGACGTCGTGGTCGACCGCATCGTGGTGCGCGCCGACATCGGCCAGCGCCTCGCAGAGAGCTTTGAGACCGCGCTGAAGCTCGCCGAAGGCCTTGCCGTCGTCGAGTTCGCCGACGCACCCGCGGCCGCGCCCGCGGAAGAGAAAAAGAAGACGGCGAAGATCCACGACAAGAGCGGCCCCGAGCGCATCCTGTTCTCGGAAAAGTTCGCCTGCCCGGTCTCCGGCTTCACCATTCCCGAGGTCGAGCCGCGCCTGTTCTCATTCAACAATCCCTACGGCGCGTGTCCGGCCTGCGGCGGCCTCGGCGTCGAGCAGCATGTCGACGAAGACCTCGTCATCCCCGACAAGGAGCTCGCGATCGGCAAGGGCGCGATCGCGCCCTGGGCCAAGTCGTCGTCGCCCTATTACGTGCAGACGCTGACCGCGCTCGGCAAGCACTACAAGTTCACGCTGACCACCAAGTGGAAGGACCTGGCCAAGAAGACGCAGAACGCCATCCTCCACGGCTCCGGCGAGGACGAGATCAAGTTCTCCTACGAGGACGGGGTGCGCTCCTACGACACCAAGAAGCCGTTCGAAGGCGTCATCACCAACATCAACCGCCGCTACCGCGAGACCGAGAGCGAGTGGGCGCGTGAGGAGCTGGCGAAGTATTTCCACGACGTGCCCTGCGAGGGCTGCAAGGGCTTTCGGCTCAAGCCCGAGGCGCTCTGCGTCAAGATCGGCGGCAAGCATATCGGCGAGATCTCCGAGCTGTCCGTGAAGGGCGCCGGCGCATGGTTCGAGACCGTGCCGGAGGCGCTGAACGCGCAGCAGAACGAGATCGCCGGCCGCATTCTCAAGGAGATCCGCGAACGTCTCACCTTCCTGCTCGACGTCGGCCTCAACTATCTCACCTTGTCCCGCTCCTCCGGCACGCTGTCCGGCGGCGAGAGCCAGCGCATCCGCCTGGCCTCGCAGATCGGCTCGGGCCTGACGGGCGTGCTCTACGTGCTGGACGAGCCCTCGATCGGCTTGCACCAGCGCGACAACGCGCGCCTGCTCGACACCCTCAAGCGACTGCGCGACCTCGGCAACACCGTGATCGTGGTCGAGCATGACGAGGACGCCATTCTGCTCGCCGACCACGTCCTCGACATCGGCCCCGGCGCCGGCATGCATGGCGGCAACATCATTGCCGAAGGCACGCCCGCCGAGATCATGCGCAACCCGAAATCGCTGACCGGCAAGTACCTGACCGGCGAGCTCGAGGTCGAGGTGCCGGAGCGGCGCCCGCCGAACCATCGTCGCACCATCAAGGTGGTCAACGCGCGCGGCAACAATCTCAAGAACGTCACCGCCGAAATCCCGCTCGGCCTGTTCACCGCCGTCACCGGCGTGTCCGGCGGCGGCAAGTCGACGCTGCTGATCGACACGCTCTACAAGTCCATCGCCCGCAAGCTGAACAATGCCAGCGAGGGCGCCGCCCCGCATGACCGCATCGAGGGCCTCGAGCACATCGACAAGATCATCGACATCGACCAGTCGCCGATCGGCCGCACCCCGCGCTCGAATCCGGCGACCTACACCGGTGCCTTCACGCCGATCCGCGAATGGTTCGCCGGCCTGCCCGAGTCCAAGGCGCGCGGCTACGAGCCCGGCCGCTTCTCCTTCAACGTCAAGGGCGGCCGCTGCGAGGCCTGCCAGGGCGACGGCGTCATCAAGATCGAGATGCACTTCCTGCCCGACGTCTACGTCACCTGCGACGTCTGCAAGGGCAAGCGCTACAACCGCGAGACGCTGGAGGTCCTGTTCAAGGGCAAGAGCATCGCCGACGTGCTCGACATGACCGTCGAGGAAGCCGCCGAGTTCTTCAAGGCGGTCCCGCGCGTGCGCGAGACGTTCCAGACCCTGCACCGCGTCGGCCTCGACTACATCCACGTGGGCCAGCAGGCGACGACCCTGTCCGGCGGCGAAGCCCAGCGCGTCAAGCTGGCAAAGGAGCTGTCGAAGCGCGCCACCGGCCGCACGCTCTACATCCTGGACGAGCCCACCACCGGCCTGCACTTCCACGACGTCAAGAAGCTGCTTGAGGTGCTGCACGAGCTGGTCGCGCAGGGCAACACGGTGGTCGTCATCGAGCACAATCTCGAAGTCATCAAGACCGCCGACTGGGTCATCGACCTCGGCCCCGAAGGCGGCGACGGCGGCGGCGAGATCGTCGCCTGGGGCCCCCCGGAAGACATCGCAAAAGCGCCGCGGAGCTATACGGGCAAATTTTTGGCGCCGGTGCTGAAGAAGGCCGGGAAGCCGAAGCGGCGGAGCACGAGCGAGGCGGCGGAGTAGGACGACGCAATGCCGTACGGTTTCGAATTTGGAGATGATGGCGCATCTCCTGACGTGACCGTACGCGCCAACGTCCCCCGGAACATCGCACACAAAACGGCGCTTCTAGCCGCAATCGCGACACAGCTCAGATTTCCGGATTATTTTGGAGGAAATTGGGATGCGCTCGAGGAGTGCATCTGCGATCTATCCTGGCTGCCAACCGGGCGGGTACTCGTGAAGCACGACGACGCGCCGCTCGTTGACGATGTGCGGAACGCGATTGTCTACGTTGCCATACTGAACAGCGCCGCCCGCAAGATGTCGAAATCGGAGCAACATCCGCTTTCGATCATGTTTCCCACCCAATACCGTGACCAGGTCTTGTGGCTACTTCGATCCAGCGAAAGCTCGTAGAATCAAACGTGCAGGCGGTTTGGCGCTGATCTCGGAGGAAAACCGACATGTCCGCTAGCCTCATTCAAACTTACCGCGCCTTCGCCTACAACAATGCCTGGGCCAACCATCGCCTGCTAACCGCCTGTGCCGCGCTGAGCCAGTCGGAATTCGAAGCCCACCGCACCGGCTTTTTCCCGAGCATCCAGCGCACGCTGAACCACATCTACGTCATCGACCTCTTCTACCTAGATGCACTGGAGGGCGGCTGGCTCGGACCACGGGCCTGGGCGAACGAGGTGCCGTACCCCACGGTTTCCGAACTGAGGCCTGCCCAGGCCGCGATGGACAAGCGCCTGCTGGCCATCTGCGACGCGCTCACGCCCGAGCTGCTCGACGGCCTTGTCCGGATCAACCGGGACACCAGCGTCCAGACCGAACGCCGCGACCGGCTGCTGATGCATCTGTTCCAGCATCAGATCCATCACCGCGGACAGGCGCACGCCATGCTGTCCGCAACCAGCGTCGCCCCGCCCCAGCTCGACGAGTTCTTCGCGGCGGGAGAGGCGCCGCTCAGAGCCGCCGAGTTCGCGGAGCTCGGATGGACCGAGGCGACGATCTGGAAGTCCTAGCGCGTGACCCGGAAGACGGCGCAGCGGCGTTCCGAACGCTCATGCCCGCTCAGCTCAGAAATTCCGGCGGCACATGGTCCGTCAACCACACTCCGTTGTCCGCACGATAGAACTTGAGCCCCTTCGCATGCATGCCGCCCGCATCGACCCTGAAGATGTGCGGCTTGCCGTGGCGCTGTCCGACACGCTGCGCCGTCGCCTCGTCGGAGGACGCCGAGCAGGTCGGCGCGGTCAAACGTCGTCCCCGCCGCATTGGCTTTTTCAACCAGTTCGTCGATATTGACCCAACCCTCGGCACCGAGCGTCAAGCCGATCTCGTCGGGCTTGTGTCTCAGCACGAAGCTGAGGAACTTGCTAAGTTGGACCTGATCGACCGGCATCTGTGTCTTCCTGTTTCACGCTTGTAACATCCGGCCACTTGGCTCGACCACCCCTCCTCCATGCCCTACTCCCTCGTCATCTTCGATCTCGACGGCACGCTTGCCGACAGCTTTCCCTGGTTCCTGCGCACCATCAACGACGTCGCCGACCGCTTCGGCTTTCGGCGCGTTGCGGATGAGGACATCGAGCCGCTGCGGCATGCTTCGAGCCGCGACATCCTCACCCGGCTCGAGGTGCCCTTGTGGAAGCTGCCGGCGATCGCGCGGCATGCGCGGCGGCTGAAGGCGGAGGCGGCAGCGGAGATTTCGCTGTTTGCGGGCGTCGAGACGATGCTGCGGACGCTGGCCGACAACGGCGTGCAGCTCGCGCTGGTGACGTCCGACAGCGAGGACAATGCGCGCGAAAAACTCGGCGAGGCAGCCGCGCTGTTTTCGCATTTCGAATGCTCGGCCTCGCTGTTCGGCAAGCCCGCGAAATTCCGCCGCGTCATCCGCCGCGCCGGCGTGGAGCCCGGCCAGGTCATCGAGATCGGCGACGAGGTGCGCGACATCGAGGCAGCGCGCAGCGTCGGGATTGCCTGCGGCGCGGTGTGCTGGGGTTATGCGGCACCGGCAGCGCTGCGGGCGCTGGGGCCGGATCACGTGTTTGAGCGGATGGGGGAGATTGCAGACGCGGTGTGCAATCGTAGGGCGGATTAGCGCAGCGTAATCCGCCGATCGATCGCCGATGCAAGATGGCGGATTACGCTGCGCTAATCCGCCCTACACACCCTACTCCGTCTGGCGCAGGAACGCTCCGAACGCCCTTGGGCCATCGCCGGTCTTGATCTCGCCGATCACTTTCAGCTCGGCTGCGTCGATGATATCAAGCGTGTTGCTTTCCCAGCACGCCACGATGACGCGCTTGCCGTCGGCGGTCGCATTGATGCCCTCGGGGTAGTCGCCGACATTGATGCGCTTGATCGGCTTCAGGCTCGCAATGTCGAACACGCTGACGGTGCCGCCATACTGGTCGGTGACGAAGCCGCGGCCTAGCGCCAGCGCCACCGCATAGGGGCGCATGCCGACCGGCACGCGGCCGATCTCGCGCCCTTCTGCAATGTCGATCACGGAGACGTCGTCGGAGCCGACATTGGCGGTGTAGGCGTACTTGCCGTCGGCATCGATGGTAACGCCGAACGGACGGGTGCCGACCTTGATCGTCACCTTGCGCTGGCGCGTCGCGGTGTCAACGACGGAGACGCTGTCGTCATCGCGGTCCGCCGAGAGCAGCAGCTTGCCGTCGGGCGTCACCGCAAGCCCCGACGGCGAGGCCCCGACCGCGATGCTGGCGGTGACGCTGCGCGAGGCGGCATCAATCACCCGCACCGCCGCCGCGTACCAGTCCGCGACATAGACGGACTTGCCATCGGGCGCGACCGCAATGCCGAGCGGCCCGCCGCCGACCTCGATCCGCCCCGTCACCTGCCGCGTTGCGGCGTCCACCACCGTCACCGCCTTGGCATCCGGGCTCGTGACATAGGCGAAGCGCCCGTCGGCGCTGACGGCAACGCCCGCCGGCTTGCCGCCGATCGGGATGGTCGCGACGCTGCGCGAAGTGGCGAGATCCACGACCATCAGATCGTCGCTGAGCTGGTTGGTGACGAACGCCTCCTCGGCAGCGGCGCTGCCGAGGCTGGCATGACAAAGGCTGGCGGCAAGCGCCGCCAGAACCAGCATCCGCACGGTCAGCTACCGCTCTCGATCTTCTTCTTCAGAGCTTCGAGGCCGGTCTTGTAGAGCCCGCTCACGGCCTTCACCGCGGCCTCGTCGCTCAGCTCCGGCGGCGGATCGTTGTTGGGAAAGCCGCGGTAGAACGCCCCGGCCCATTCCAGCTTGGACTTGCCGTCCGAAGCCGGCGACACCGTCAACGTCGAGGAATAATTGGTCACCGGCAGCACCTTCACGTCCACCTTGGTGATCCGGTACGAATAGCTCATCATGTCGGGCTCGTATTTGTAGAGCTCCTCATCGACCGTCGCCCCGCCCGTCAGCGTCAGCTGGCGCGTCGCGCCGACCTCGTTGCCCTTCTCGCCGGTGGTCTTGGTGACGGGCGGAAGCCAGCCCATGTCCTGGAAGTTGCGGATCGCGGCCCAGACCTTGTCCTGCGGCGCGTTGATCTCGATGGATTCCCGCACCTTCTGCCGGGTCGGCCCATGCGCCCAGGCCGCCGGTGAAAAAACCGGACCCAAGGTCGCCGTCAAGCCTGCCGCCCCAACCACAGCCAGCGCCGCAGCCATGGCCGTGCGCCGTCCAATCGTCACCCTCATCTCGTTTCCTCATACGTCCAGTTGATCGTGCGCGACTTGGAATGCGCGCTGCGGTCATCCTAGCGCATTTTGGGGCCGAGGGGAGACCGGTTCGTGGCGCCGTTGCGGCGGAGCTCGGCACGACCCACAAGCTGTTGCGCGACCCGGCGGTCAACGCCACCGAACCGAAATATTTCTCTTTATCAGAACTTCGGATTATCGTATAGAAGGGCATCCCAACCCGGCCGAGGGGCGCATCGCGATCGTCACGACACGCGGGATGGGACGTGGTGGACGCGGGCTGCGTCGGCGCGAAGGTGGTTTGCAGGGCGGGTCACACCGTGAGCAAGGACTAACGCGCACACGACCGGTGCAGCCTGCGTACGGCAAAATCGTGTGGTCCTGGCGCCCGGGGTCTGTGCGCCAAGTGTTGCGGTGATGTTGCGGCCCGACCGGGCGCGCGCATCAGCCATCCGCAAGGCGACGGGGGCAATAGTGCATCGCTCCCCGGGGAGATCACGACATAAGCCGTAAAACCACTGCGCAGGGAAGGCCGGATGTTTGGCTTCACCTGTATGCCGCTGTGCAGCTTTTTAAGCACACGCTTTCGCACAGTGGACCGCGGGTGCCAGCCGGCACCCGGCCTTCCCTGCGCCCTCGGCACTTTTGAGGGCGGCAACTGAAGCAAAACTCGGGCACGATGTGCCGCGAGAACGGGAAACCGCGCGAAGGAGCACCGGATGGTACATTCATTCCTCCAGCGTCGCCTCGACGAACCCGTGCGGATCCGAACAAAACTCGCGCAATAGCCGGTAGTGATCCGTCTCCTCGACCGTCACCGGCTCCAGCCCGTATTTCCCGAGCCGCAGCAGCCGCGCATTCGGATAAGCCATCAGCATCGGCGAATGGGTCGCCATGATGACCTGGCAGATCCGGGAATCCTCCATGCGTCGCAGCAGCTTCAAGAACTCGATCTGGCGCGCCGGGGAAAGCGCCGATTCCGGCTCGTCGAAGATGAAGATGCCCTGGCGCTGACAGCGCTCCTCGAAAAAGCGCAGGAAGCCTTCGCCGTGGGAGTGCGACAGGAAATCGGGACCGACCTGGCCGGCATCACGCGCGGCCTTGTCCAGATACCGCGCGACCGAGAAAAAGCTCTCGGCACGAAAAAACCAGCCATTGCTGATCTTCGGCAGCCAGCTCGCGCGCAGCGCCTTGCCGAGCTGGCCGCCCATCTTCTCGCGCGCCTCTGAATGATCGACCGGCATGTAGCCCTTGCCGCCCCCGGCATCGTCGTAGCCGGCGAGCGATGCGATGCCTTCGAGGATCGTCGACTTCCCGGTGCCGTTCTCTCCAACGATGATCGTGATGGCGGTGTCGAAGCTGAGCTCGAAATCATCCGGGAAGATGGGCAGGCAAAACGGATAAGCCTCGCGATCGTGAACTTTCGACGGGTCGAGCCAGATCCGCTTCAGATACGGCGCCGGCAGGTTGATCGTGCGATGACCTCGCCGGCTCATAGCCGCCTCTCCGTCCATTCCGCCACCGGCATTCCAAGCCGGAACGTAACGGGAACAATGATGCCGCGCAAGTGGCAGGGGATCCCGGCGCGAGCCCCGTTCGCAGCCTAGTCCAGCGCCTCCAGCACCAGCTCCATCGTCATCAGCACGGGATTGTCGCCGCGGACCAGGCGCCCCTCGGCCAAGCCGCCAGTGTAATCGATCAGCGCGACGTCGAGCGAAGCTTCGAGCGCGCCAAAGGGTCCGGGTGCAATCGTCCCGGCGGTGATCGCAAGCTCAGTCGCGAACGGCTCGGTCACCCCGCCATGGGTGAAGCGGGCGCCGATGGTCGAGCCGACGCCGCCATGGATCTTCGCGCCCGCGATGCCGTGCGCACGGCAGAACTCTTCGAGCGCGCCGGCAAAATCCTGATTAGGGCGCAGCCGGAGCGCGAAGGCGCGGCTCGTGGTGCGCGCGCCGGTGCTCGCAGCCGCCACCGGCCCGAACAGCTTGAAATTGGTCTCGGGATCGGGCTCGGCGGTGAACATCGCGCCGTCAATGCCGAAGGCGTCGACTTCGAACGGTTCGGCGACAACAGTCTCGTCTGGCAGCATGTGGCCGCCGCTGGTCTTGCCGCCCGCCTCCGTCCACAGCCCATGGCAGTGAAAGAACGGCGCTCCGTCGCGCGTGCCGAGCGTCATGGAGCCGAGCTTCGTGCGCGTCACGCCGCCGGGCCGGTACGTGTCGCTATAGAACGCCGCATTCTCGCCAGTCTTCGACAGCGCCGGCATGACATAGGCGAAAGGCTTGAGCGCGCCCTGCCTGAAGTTCAGCACGCCGCTCGTAAAACCTTCGGCCGCAAAGCCGCGCCGCGCGGCTTCCAGCAGCGGCAGACCTGCCTGAAGCGTGAACGAGAAGGCGCGCCCCCTCGCCTCCACCCATTGAATGCGTTCCGCGATGGGCGCGCCCGGCTGCTTGATATTCCGCATCACCTGCGCTCAGCCCGCCTTCGTCTTGTCGAGATCGAGCAGCCCGCGCGCCTCGAGCTCATCACGCACCATGCGCTTCGGCACCTTGCCATAGCCGGATTTCGGCAAGGCCTCCCAGAAGAAGAACCGCTTCGGCATCTTGTAGCGCGGCACCTTCGGCGAAAGGAACGCCGCCATTTCGGCCTCGCTCACCGCCTTCGCACCTTCGCGCGCCACGCAGACGGCGACGCCAACCTCGCCCCAGGTCGGATCGGGCACGCCGAGCACGGCGACCTCGCCGACCGCGGGATGAGTCAAGATCTTCTCCTCGATCTCGCGCGGATAGATGTTGGAGCCGCCGGAGATGTACATGTCGGAGGCGCGGCCGGTGATGTAGACGAACCCCTCCTCGTCCATGTGGCCGAGGTCGCCGGTGCGGAACCAGCCGTTGCGGAACGCCTTCGTATTGGCTTCGGGATTGTCGTAATAGCCGGCGAGCACCGCCGGCCCGATCACGCAGATCTCGCCGCTCTGGTTGGCCGCGAGCTCGCGGCCCTCGTCGTCCTGGATCGAGACCTGCATGCCGGTGCGCTCAAAGCCGCAGGTGCCGATCTTCGCGTGCGGGCCGTCCTCGGGATCGTGCAGCGC
Source organism: Bradyrhizobium sp. SBR1B (assembly GCF_014198205.1). Taxonomy (NCBI): domain Bacteria; kingdom Pseudomonadati; phylum Pseudomonadota; class Alphaproteobacteria; order Hyphomicrobiales; family Nitrobacteraceae; genus Bradyrhizobium; species Bradyrhizobium sp. SBR1B. The sequence continues at coordinate 120,101 of NZ_JACIHC010000004.1, read as the reverse complement.
TGCCGGCAGCACGGTGATGTTGCCGGTGACTTCGCCGAGGCCAAAATACTGCACGATGACCTTGCCGAGCTTCTTCAGCGCGGTCTTCTGATCCTCCCGATACATCGGCGCGCCCGCATAGATCACGTGCCGAAGCGAGGAGTGATCGTATTTGTCGACGGCGGGGTGCTCGACCATCATCTTCAAAATTGTCGGCACCGTGAAGAGATTGGCGACCCGATGCGTCTCGATCAGGCGGAACGCCTCGTTGATGTCGAATTTTTCGGTCGGCAACAAGACAGTGCAGACGCCGCGCGCGGTCTGAACCAGCTGATGCACGCCGGCGCCATGCGACAGCGGCGCCACCACCAGCGAGGCGTCATTCTCGGTGACGCCGGGCGTCAGATCGGCGAGATGGTTGGTGATCACAAAGCCCATTTGGCCGTGTGTCAGCACCGCGGCCTTGGAGCGGCCGGTGGTGCCCGAGGTGAAGAAGAACCAGCAGGGATCGTCATGCTCGACAGCGACATTCGCAACATTGGCGCCGGCCTGCGAGGCAATGGCCTCAGCAACCGAACGCTCGCCGAACGCGCCCTTGCCGTCGACGCTCCAGGTGAACTCCAGCGCACCGCCCTTCACCGCCGCCGCATGCTCGGGAAAATCGACATGGCACAGAAACGCCTTGGCGCCGGAGGCCTCTGCGAGATAGGTGACCTCATCCGGCATCAGGCGGAAATTGGTGGGCACCCAGACCGCGCCGAGCCGGAACGCGGCGAACATCGAGAAGAACATCTCGTCGCCATTCTTGGAATGGACCAGGATACGGTCGCCCTTGGCAATGCCACGCGCGGCGAGCGCTGCGGCCAACGCCGAGACCTGCGCATCGATCTGCCGCCAGCTCCAGGATTTGTCCCCCCAGACGAAACCGGGACGCGCGCCATGTCGCCGGGCATTCTGGGTCAGCATGTAAGCGAGATTCATGACGCGGCGCGACATGCGCAGGGGCTGCATGGGGATTCCTCTTCGAGGGCGGACGGCGCGCTGGCCGCCGGCTCATTGCAGCCCATTTATCGCCATCGCCCGCGCCCCTGCAAGGCCGCCGGATGCACGGCTCCCCTACGGTTGCTTGAACGCAAACGGCGTCGCCGTGATCGCCTTCTGCTTGACGCAGGTCTGCGGGCCAAAGCCGCCGCAGAAGCTGCCATGAAGATCGAAGCGGACGGTGCGCGCAGCGCCGCGCTTCATCGGCGGGGCCATGATCTTGTAGCGGAGGACATAGCCGTCAAACACCGGGCGAATGTTGCCGTCCGGCAGCGTCACCAGGATGTTGATGACGCAGCCGCCAGTTCCGCAATAGGTCGTCTCGCGATCGCCGCATTTGGTGTCCTGGAAATCGACGATGTAGTCGTCGCGGCCGTCACCGGTCAGGTCGATCTTGCGCACCGTATCGGGCGCGAAGGTCACCTCGCCACCGTCCTGGCTGGTGCATTCCTCATTGGCGTAGCGCACTGCCTTCTGCACGCCGGGCGGATAGTCGGAGGGATTGAACGGCTTTGCATCCTCGGCGCGCGCGGCGGAGGCGAACAGAGCGAGCAGAAGCATCAAATAGCGCATGCGCGTTTGTCGCCGGCGCGGCCGCAATCGTTCAGAAAATTTTAAACATGATCGGCGCACCCTTCCTCAGTTCTCGCGTACAGAGTGTCGCATCATGGTCAAAGCGCCCGCCTTCCTCCTGTTGTCGCTGGCGCTCGCCGGATGCGCCGTGGCGCCACAGGCGCATCTGGCCTCCGATCCCGCGTTCAAGCCTGCACGTTATGCCTGGGATGGCGCCGGCGAGGATCCCAATCGGCAGCGGGCAGCAGCACAGCCAGCGCGGACCTCGGCCCGATCCGAGCGGAACGGCTCGCAAGCCGGACTTCAGCCCCATTCGAAGGAGTGGTGGCAAGCGCAGGACGGCAGCGAGGCCGAGCAGGATGCCAGGGTCAACCGCTCCCTGGTCATCTGCCAGGGATGCCTGCGTCCGCCGCAGCAGCCCGAAGATTCCAGGCTCGCCAAAGCGGCCGATTGAACCGAACGACCTCAGCTACTGAAACCAGGCGACCTGACCGCGCGTTACCGCTTCGCGCGAGGATCGCAATTGGAGGTGCGACGACATGAGCGACGTCATCGACAACAAGGACCATCACTGCTTCGAGCTCGAGGTCGAGGGCCATGTTGCGACCGAGCATTACAAGCTCGACGGCGGCGTCATCACGTTCGAGCACACCGACGTACCAAAGGAGCTCGGCGGCAAGGGCGTCGGCTCGAAGCTGGTGCAAGGCGCGCTCGACCAGGTCCGCGCCGCCGGATTGAAGCTGATCCCGCAATGCCCGTTCGTGAAGGCATGGATCGAAAAACATCCGGATTATGCGGACCTCGTGGCGAGGTGAGAGCACAGGCCCGCCGCCCGTAGCCAGCGGGCCTGCCGACAGCTACGGCCTATCGTCCGTGCTTGAGCATGTCCTGATCATTCAGATCCCAGTCCTGCCACAGCTGAAGGATGCCCAACAGCACCACCGCCGCGCCGAGGCTCGTGTGGTAGATGCGGAGAAAGCCGTCAGCGGAATAGCCGAGGGCGTAAGGCGAGGCTATGAGCCACAGTCCGACGAGGATCGTCGTCACCTCCTGCCAACGCTGCAAGGCGACATATTCGAGCTGGCTGATGCCAAATACGACCAGGCCGATTGCGACCGCATTCAGGATCGCCGTCGGGTGCCCGGCAATCGCCGGATCCTGGACGGGAAACCACGGCGAAGCCACGATGAGCGCGCCGAGCAGCATCCCGCACCAGTCTTCCCATGTCCGATGAGTATTCAAGAAACCAAAGTCCGACATCGTAACCTCCTCCAAAGAGGCATACGTCTGCGGCTGGCAATCATGACACTCCGAATGTCTAGCGACCCTGCCGGCCGCATTCGGGCGTATGTCCTTGAGAGGACGTGGGAGCCGCCGTGGAACTTGCAAGAGCGGCGCCGGTAATTATTGGAGCCGGCGTGGTGTTCACCAAGGGTGGCTTCTCATACTGCACTGCAGCTACAGGCACGCGCGTTTGCAGATATCTGCCGTGCGGCAAGCTCCCATGGCCGCGCCTTGCCAAGGACCGGGACGGTCCTAGATCAACGCCTAAGACCCACGTCGGAAGGATCTTGCATGGTGGCATCGGTACGGGACAACAAGGACAGGAGGCGCTTCGAACTCGATGTCGGCAACGAGGTCGCCTTCGCCAATTACCGGCTGACCTCGACGGCGGTCATCATCACCCACACCGAGACGCCCCGCGCGCTGCGCGGCCGCGGCATCGCCTCCGAGCTGATCAAGGGCGCGCTGGACTTGATCCGGCGCGACGGCCGCAAGGTGATCGCCGGCTGCGGCTTCGTGGTCGACTATCTCGACAGGCATCCGGAGAATGCGGATCTAGTCGGCTGAAAGCAAAAAGGGCCCGCGCGATCGCGGGCCCCTGCGGCACGACCGGCATTCGGTCAGTGCTTGAGGTCAGTGCTTGATCTCAGGCGGCAGCTTGCCGCCATTGGCGGCGAGCTTGGACATCACCTGCTTGTGCAGCCAGACGTTCATGCTGGCCGAGTCGTTCATGTCGCCGCTGTAGCCGAGCTCCTTGGCGAGATCCTTGCGCGCAGCGAGGCTGGAATCGATGTCGAGCGCCTTCATCAGGTCGACGATCGAGGTGCGCCATTCCAGCTTCTCGCCCTTGTGCGCGGCCACCGCCTTGTCGACGATCGCCGCCACATCGACCGCGGCCATGGGCGCGGAAGCCGGCGCCGACGCTCCAGGCGCGGCCCCTGCGGGCGCACTGCCCGGCGCCGCGCCACCGGCGGGCGCGGCGGAAGCCGGCTGGCCGCCGAAGATCGCGCTCATGATTTTCCCGAAAATGCTCATGTCTGCTCCCCGAAAAGGATCCGTTGGAAGGGCCTTGAGTGGCACTTATAGACCAAGTTACTGCGTGGCGCCCGCGAAGTTCTGCGAACCACCGCCAGCATCAGCTTATCTGCGGCGAAATGACGGCCGAATGACATCGTCGAGGTTGCGATGCGGCATCGAATTTCACCCAAGCGTGAGGACAGGACTCGGAAATGGGCGTACGCTTCCAGCTCAGCTCGCGATGTCGTCCGGAATTCGCGTCTGGTCGGAATTGCGGGACTTCAGAGAATGGCGGCCGCTTGCGCCGTTTGCCGGCGCCGAATTCGGCCGCTCGGCAAGGGAGCTAGCGACCATGGCTACACTCTACCAGGGCAATGTCCCCACGATGGCCCAGCCCACTGATGCGGCTGGACCGGTGATCCGAACCATCCAGCTGTCTGATCTGCACGATGCGCTCAGGCGCGGCTGGGAAGATTTCAAGGCGGTGCCGAGCCACGCCATCCTCCTCTGCGTGATCTACCCGGTGCTCGGCCTCGTGCTCGCCCGCGTGGTGATGGGCTATTCGGTGCTGCCACTGCTGTTTCCGCTCGCCGCCGGCTTCGCGCTGATCGGCCCCTTCGCAGCGCTCGGTCTCTACGAGCTTTCCAGCCGGCGCGAACGCTATGAGGAAGCAAGCGCCTGGGATGCGATGGAGGTGCTGCGTTCGCCCTCGTTCGGAGCGATGCTCGGCCTCGGTACGTTGCTGCTCGCGCTGTTCGTGACCTGGGTTGCGACCGCGCAGGCGATCTATGTCGCAGCGTTCGGCTATGAGGGAGTCACCGGAATCTCGGATTTCATGACGCGCGTGCTGACGACGCAGCAGGGCTGGTGGCTGATCGTGGTTGGCTGCGGCGTCGGTTTCCTGTTCGCGCTCGCCGCGCTCTGCATCAGCGTCGTGTCGTTCCCCTTGATGCTGGATCGCCATGCCGGCGCGTTCGAGGCGATGAGCACCTCGCTGCGCGTGATCGCGAGGAACCCGGTGCCGATGGCGGCCTGGGGCGTGATCGTCGCGGTCCTGCTCGCGCTCGGCACCATCCCGGCGTTCCTCGGCCTTGCCGTGGTGATCCCCCTGCTCGGCCATGCCACCTGGCATCTCTACCGCAAGGTGATCGTCTCGGAGCCCGGTGCACGTCCGGTGCCGCCCCCGCCGCATCGTCCGCGCAAGCCGGCTGCCGACTTCCCGGCCAACCTCTTCCCCTGGCGTAACAGGACGGGCGCCTGACGATATCGTGACATGCGATCCTGCCCTGGTTCGGGCAGGATCGCGGCCTGTCGCACGCCTTGCTTTGGCCGCGGTTCCGATCGAGATTGAGCGCCCCGGTCAGATCGCTTCACGGAATTCGTTACCTCGAATGACCTCGACGATTTCTCGTCTCGCTCTCGCAGCCTTCGCCCTCTCCGCGTCAATCCTGTCCGCCCAGCCAGCGTTCGCCGCGGTTGCCTGCGGCTCGGGCAATTTCGATGCCTGGCTTGCGGACTTCAAGACCGACGCTGCGGCCAAGGGGATCTCACAGCAGGCCATCGCATCTGGTCTTGCCGGCGTAACGCTGGATCAGAGCGTGCTCAACCGCGACCGCTCGCAAAAGGTCTTCGCCCAGACCTTCGAGGAATTTTCCGGCCGCATGGTGCCGCCGCGCCTGGAACGCGGCTCCAACAGGATGAAGCAGTACGGCTCGGTGCTGTCGCGCATCGAACAAACCTATGGCGTCCCCGGCGAGGTTCTGGTCGCGATCTGGGGCCTGGAGACCGATTTCGGCGTCAACACCGGCAAGTTCGCCACGATCCGGTCGCTCGCCACACTGGCCTATGACTGCCGGCGCGCCGAGCAGTTTCGCGCCGAGCTGCTCGACGCACTGCGCATCGTCCAGCGCGGCGATCTCGTGCCAGCCGAGATGAAGGGCGCCTGGGCCGGCGAGCTCGGCCAGACCCAGTTCATGCCGTCGTCCTGGATGAAATACGCCGTCGATTTCGACGGCAACGGCAAGCGCGACCTCCTGCACAACGCGCCCGACGTGCTCGCCTCCACCGCCAATTATCTTGCCGGCTATGGCTGGCAGAAGGGCAAGGATTGGCAGCCGGGCAGTCCGAATTTCGCGGTGCTGCAGCAGTGGAACAAGAGCGAGGTCTATTCCAAGACCGTCGCCTATTTCGCCACCCAGCTGGCGCGCGCCCCTTAAAGACCCATCAACAAACGCGTAGGGCCGATCGTCTGACGACCGGCCCTCTCTCGTGCGTTTGCCTACCCGTTCACTTGGCCATGGTGGCGTGCATCGCCTTGTTCAGATGCGCGCCGCACGCACTCATTTTGCCGTTGAGCAGCGAATCCTGGGCAGCCGCGATCTCCTTCTGCGCGACGAACTTGCTGTCGCCGTCGGCCATGTTCTCGATCGCGGTCTCCGTCTTCTCCAGGTTGGCGGAGCTGCAACCGCCCGTGGCGTACTTGGCGGCCTGGGCCGGCGCGACGGCGAACGCGACGGCGGCAATTGCGATAACCCCGAGTAACTTCGTCATGATGTTACTTCCTTCTGTTGTTCTTGAGACAGGACCCGCGACATTGCCGGCCTCTGCAACATGACTTTCCCCCGGACGCGGCAACTTGCCGCAATAAATTCCCCGCGAGAATTGCGTGATGTTGCGCATCACGCAGAGCCGCATGCGAAATTTCTGATTTTCATTACATCCCGGTAATCATCGTCACACGCTCGGCGTGTGTGCGCTGCGCTATCGTGGGTGCGAATGGGCCGTTCCGACGCATCCTGCCGCGAAAAAGCCTGTGGGACCCTTTCGCGCCTAAAGTCCATCCCACAAATAATGAATCTATATTCAAAATAACGATTTTCGTCTCATGCGAATCGCGCATGCCCGACTTGGGTGTAGAAGCTGACGACCCGACTTGCTGGTGACAGGCACGCAACCTATTTCGGCTATGATCGAGATCAGTCGACAGCCCTTAAACCCGTGATTTCACGGAAGTTTGTCGTCAGATTCGGTCCATACAGTTCAAGCCTTGGGCGGGACTGGCGAGAGGTTAAGCCTCCCTTACTCGCGGTATGCGTTACTCGCTTAGCTGCATCGCAACATCGGAACTTTCGCACTGCACCACTCTCACCTATATTCATTTCAACGATGCAGCCCGGGCAAGGGTTGAATCGAACTACAGGAGACTACCAATGCTGCTCTCGCTCATCCGCATGATCCAGGCCTTCCGGGACTATCAGCGCAATGTTGCCGAGCTGTCCCAGCTCAGCGATCGCGAACTGGCCGATATCGGCCTCGATCGCTCGGACATCCCGCGCGTTGCCGCCGGTCAGTATCAGGGCTGATATCGTTTCAGCCCTTCCACCGGAACGGACCGATAGCGCCCGCCTCGTGCGGGCGTTGTCGTATCTAGCGGCAGAAAACTCGATCTCGGCGATTCCACTCCACGCCGAAAAGCGCTACCTGTCCGCCCCATGACAGGACCTCAATCCAACATCGTGCACGTGATCGGCGCCGGCCTTGCCGGCTCTGAAGCCGCCTGGCAGGTGGCCAAGGCCGGCGTGCCCGTGGTGCTGCACGAGATGCGGCCGACCCGCATGACCGAAGCGCACCGCACCGACGGGCTCGCCGAGCTCGTCTGCTCCAATTCGTTCCGCTCGGACGACGCCGCCAACAACGCCGTCGGCCTGCTGCATGCCGAGATGCGCCGGCTCGATTCGCTGGTCATGCGCGCAGCCGACGCCAACCAGGTGCCCGCCGGCGGCGCGCTCGCCGTCGACCGCGACGGCTTCTCCGCGGCCGTCACCAAGGCGCTGAACGACCATCCCCTGATTCAGATCGCCCGTGGCGAGGTTGCAGGCCTGCCGCCGGCCGACTGGAGCAACGTCATCGTTGCCACCGGCCCCCTCACCTCCGCACCGCTCGCCCATGCCATCCGCGAGTTGACCGACGAGAACGCGCTCGCTTTCTTCGACGCAATCGCGCCGATCGTGCACCGCGAATCCATCGACATGTCGGTGGCCTGGTTTCAGTCGCGCTACGACAAGGTCGGCCCCGGCGGCACCGGCGCGGACTACATCAACTGCCCGATGACCAAGGAGCAGTATGACGGCTTCGTCGCCGCGCTCATCGCTGGCGAAAAGACCGAGTTCAAGGAGTGGGAGACCAACACGCCCTATTTCGACGGCTGCCTGCCGATCGAAGTGATGGCGGAGCGCGGCCCCGAGACCTTGCGCCACGGCCCGATGAAACCGGTCGGTCTCACCAATCCGCACGATCCCACGACGAAAGCCTACGCGATCGTGCAGCTGCGCCAGGACAACAAGCTCGGCACGCTCTACAACATCGTCGGATTCCAGACGAAACTGAAATACGGCGAGCAGCAGCGCATCTTCCGCACTATTCCCGGGCTGGAGAAGGCGGAGTTCGCCCGCCTCGGCGGCCTGCATCGCAACACCTTCCTGAACTCGCCAAAGCTTCTCGACAGTCAGCTGCGCCTGCGCGCACAGCCGCGTCTGCGCTTTGCCGGCCAGATGACGGGTTGCGAGGGCTATGTGGAATCGGCCAGCGTCGGCCTGATCGCCGGTCTCTATGCAGCCGCGGACGCGCGCGGCGAGACGCTTGTCAGCCCGCCCGGCACGACCGCGCTCGGATCGCTGCTCGGCCACATCACCGGCGGCCATATCGAGACCATCGAGCCCGGCACACGCTCGTTCCAGCCGATGAACATCAATTTCGGTCTATTCCCACCGCTTGCGACCGCGCCGACAAAAAAGCCCGACGGCACGCGCCTGCGCGGCAACGAGAAGACGGTGGCCAAGAAGCAGGCGATGAGCGCACTGGCACTCGCCGATCTCGATCGCTGGATCGCCGATCATTTGCGCATTGCCGCAGCCGCGTGAGTTCAAGATGAGCCTCCCCAAAGACGACGCCGCGACGCTCTCGGCGCGCTGGACCGAGGGCGTGCTGCTCAAGCGCGACGTGTTCTCGACCGTCGAGCGCGGGCGCTTCCGCGGCGAGAGCGGCGAAGTCGATACCGTGCTGCGCCGGCTCGACGAGGTGCCGTGGTGGTCATTCCTGCTGGCGCGCCATCTGTTCGCTCGCGAGAAGCACGCGCTGGCGCTCGCCAAAGGCCTCAACGTTGGACCGGAGCTGCTGTGGGCCGGACGCCGCGCGCTGGTGCGCGGCTTCGTCGACGGCGTCGCCTTGCATCTGGCCAAGCCGCATGGCGACCTCGCCTATTTCCGTTCGGCCAAGGTGGCCCTGCGCCGGCTGCGCCGCGCCGGTATTTGCCACAACGATCTTGCCAAGGAACAGAACTGGCTGGTCGGCCGCGACGGCCTCGCCTATGTCACCGACTTCCAGCTCGCCGCCTGCTTTGCACGGCGCGGCCGGCTCTATCGCATCCTCGCCTATGAAGACCTCCGGCATCTGCTCAAGCACAAGCGCTCCTACGCACCTGAGGCGCTGACGCCGCGCGAGCGAAAGATCCTTGCGAAGAAGTCATTCGCCGCCAGCCTGTGGCTTGTCACCGGCAAGAAAGTCTATCGCGCGATCACGCGCGGCTTGTTCAACTTCACCGACCGCGAGGGCGGCGGCCGCAGGCTGGTCAATGATGCGCCGGTGCTGACCGAGCTGATCCGCAAGAACCCGGCCGTGCGCGACACCGCCATCGTGGCTTTCGCGGACCGCCGCTCCGGCGTCGGGCTCTATGCCTTCGTCGAAGCCGATCAGGCCACGCTCGAGGGCCAGTTGCGGAATGAGCTTTCGGCCGCCAAGGGGCCGAAACCGCCGGAGCACATCCAGGTGGTTCACGCGCTACCGCGCGACGCCAGCGGCAAGCCGCGAACCGAGATCCTGCAACTGGTCGCCATGAACCAGCTCGATTTGATCGAGCCGATGATGAAGAACGACCAGGACCGCGCTTTCCTCAAGGACATCCTGGAACAGCGAAAAAACCTGCGCGACCGCTTCAATTTCGAGGCGAACCTGCCAGCGAACTGACGGGCAGTCTCGCCTTGAAGCGTCCACATTGGCGATAGAGAAGCGGTCGGACAAGTCAGGCTCGGCGGGGTCATGGGCACTCGGGGGACGATGATGCATCGCGTGGTTGGCGGCCTGATTGCCGGCCTTCTGCTGCTGGCGGCCGCGCCCGCAATGGCCGAGACCCCGGCCGAGCTGATCTCCAGCTTCCGCCTCAAGCACGGTGAGGTTCGCGTCGTCCGCGATTCCACCCTCGACCGCATCGCCATGGACCAGGCCCGCGCGATGGCGGCGAAGGACGACCTCAGTCACGACGCGGTCGGCCCCTTCAATCGCCGTGTCGCGCCCGCCGGCGCCGGCCGCGCCGCCGAGAACATCGCCTACGGCTACGACAATTTCGAGAAGACCCTGGGACAGTGGATCGACTCGTCCGGGCACCGCAAGAACCTGTTGCTGCACAACGCCTCCCGCGTCGGCATCGCCAGCGCCAGGAATGCCAGCGGCAAGCGCACCTATTGGGCCATGGTGATCGCGGGCGATTACGAGCCGAAGGGCAAGGGCAAGAAGGAGGACAAGGAGCCCCTCGTCGCCGTGAAACGCGAGGCCGCACCCGCGAGCAAGCCCAAGCCCAGCAGCTGTCACATCAAGCTGCTCAGCCTCTGTATCTGAGGCAAGCCAACGTCAGCCGCGTCGTGCCGCCTCGATCGCAGCGACGTCGATTTTCCTCATCCCCATCATCGCATCGAAGGCACGCTTGGCTTCAGCGCCGCCGGCCGCCAGCGCCTCGGTCAGCACGCGCGGGGTGATCTGCCAGGAGACGCCCCATCTGTCCTTGCACCAGCCGCACGCACTCTCCTGTCCGCCATTGCCGACGATGGCGTTCCAATAGCGGTCCGTCTCCTCCTGGTCATCGGTTGCGATCTGGAACGAAAACGATTCGTTGTGCGTGAAAATCGGACCACCGTTGAGGCCGAGACAGGCAACGCCGGCGACGGTGAATTCGACGGTGAGCACATCCCCCGCCTTTCCGGACGGGTAATCGCTGGGCGCGCGGTGGACGGCGCTCACGGCGCTGTCGGGGAACGTCTCGGCATAGAAGCGGGCAGCCGCCTCGGCATCCCTGTCGTACCAGAGGCAAATCGTGTTCTTCGCCATGTGCGTCCTTTCAATTCCCCATCAAATTTTGCTTTCAATCAGCATAGGCATCGGGATCCGGATGCTCCAGTTTGCCCGATCTTGCTCGTTGCGTCATTGTGTCTAGCTGAGGGAACCCGATGGCAGAGGCTTCTGACTTGATCGACATCGCCCGAATTCGCGCCGACACACCCGCCGCCTCCCGGCTCGCATATCTCCACAACGCAGGCGCTGGCCTGATGCCGGCGCCGGTCGTAGCGGCGATGAAGGGACACATCGATCTGGAGACCGAGATCGGGGGCTACGCTGCCGCCGATCGCGAGGCCGACCGGCTCAACGCGGTCTACGGCTCGGTGGCGCGTCTCTTGAATGCCGCGCCCGATGAGATCGCGCTGGTGGAGAATGCGACGGTCGCCTGGCAGATGGCGTTCTATTCGCTTCCGTTTCGCAAGGGCGACCGAATCCTGACCGCCGAAGCGGAATACGCCGCCAACTATGTCGCCTTTCTCCAGGTCGCCAAACGAACCGGCGCGGTCATCGACGTGGTGCCCAGCGATGCGAGCGGCGAGCTCGACGTAAACGCGCTCGAACGGATGATCGATGAGCGCGTAAAGCTCATCGCGATCACCTGGGTCCCGACCAATGGCGGGCTGGTCAATCCGGCGGCAGCTGTCGGCAAGATCGCGCGAGCGCACGGCATTCCCTATCTGCTCGACGCCTGCCAGGCGGTCGGCCAGATGACGGTGGACGTCGAGGCCATCGGCTGCGACATGCTGTCGGCCACGGGTCGAAAGTTCCTGCGCGGCCCGCGCGGCACCGGCTTCCTTTACGTCCGCCAGGCGCTGCTGCAACGACTAGAGCCGCCGATGATCGATCACTTCGCCGCGCCCTGGGTCTCGCGCGATGAATATCGGCTTCGCGACGATGCACGCCGCTTCGAGACCTGGGAGAACAATTACGCGGCCCGGCTGGGCCTCGGCGCCGCCGTCGATTACGCCCTGGAGATCGGCATCGCTCCGATCGAACAACGCTGCCGCATGCTTGCCGGCCGTCTTCGCGGCGGCCTTGCCGCCCTTCCCGGCATCACCATTCGCGACCTCGGACGCGCGCCGGGTGCCATCGTCAGCTTCACGCTGGACGGGCACGAGGCGGACGCCGTTGTCGCCAGCGCCGCTACAGCAGGCATCACCATCGGCGCTTCAGATCCGTCGAGCACGCGTATCGATGCCGAACTTCGCGCCTTGCCGCATGTCGTGCGGGCATCGCCGCATTACTACAACACGGAAGCCGAGATCGATCGGCTGATCGCTCATCTGGCGGATCTGGCGACACGGTAGCAAAAAGGCCGGCGCGGCCGGGCCGACCTTGAAGTCGGTCCAGCCTCGCGCCGTCTGGGCTTCAAGCTCTCGTCGTCAGCGCCGAGAGCTGGTCGGTATCGAAGCGGCCGCGTAGCTCGCTGATGGCTTTTGCATCCGGGGGACCACTTGCCGTCAGCTTCGCCAGCTCCTCGAAGTAATGCTCGTGTCCCGGCGGGGATACGGTCATGAGCACGCGCGCGGGCTTCTCGCTCGCGTTGGTGATGTTGTGGGGAACACCGGGAGGAATGAAGAGGAAGGTCCCTGGGGTCGCCCGGACAATCTCATCCCCGACGAACCATTCACACTCGCCGTCGAGCATGTAGAAGGTCTCTTCCTGAACACGATGAACGTGCCGGCCGGTGGCGAATCCTGCCGGAATTGTCCAATCGAACATGCTCGTATGCCCAGTGTCTTCGCCCGTCACCAGGAAGGCCATTGGTTGGCCGCGCAGCGTGACCCCCTCGGTCTCGCCGGGCCTGCGGATGACGTGTTTCGCGGTCATGTACACCTCCATCGCTTGTTGCAGCGTTCCTCACGGCTCGCGCGATGGTGGTCCAGTCCAGCCGGAAAGTCGCAAAGCCGTTCGGAAAACGTTGCAAAAAAGCTGCGAAATGTGGCCTTCTTCGATGATGGCCACGATCCTTGAATTTGGTCCCTTTCGCCTCGATGGCGATGCGGGGATCCTGTTCCACGGTGCTGAGCCGACCGCTCTCGGCCAGCGCGCAGTATTGCTCCTGGCGCTCCTCGTCCGGCAGGCTGGTGTGCCGGTTTCAAAGGATGCCTTGATCGAGGCGGCCTGGCCCGCCCAGGCCGTCGAGGACAGCAACCTGACCGTCCAGATCGCGGCGGTGCGGCGCACGCTGGCGGACATCTCCGGCGAGGCGCGTTGGATCGAAACGCTGCCGCGCCGCGGCTATCGCTATGTCGGCCCGACCGTGACGAAGTCCGATCCGGGTCCCGCACGAGCAACACCGCAAGCGCCGTTGCTGTCATTGCCCGACAGGCCGTCGATCGCAGTGTTGCCTTTCACGAACTTGAGCGGCGATGCGGCGCAGGACTATTTTGCCGACGGGATGGTCGACGACATCATCACCGGCCTCTCGCGCATCAACTGGCTGTTCGTGATCGCGCGGAATTCTACATTCGCCTACAAGGGCCGCGCGGTGGACGTGAAGCAGGTCGGCCGCGAACTTGGCGTACGCTACGTGTTGGAAGGCAGTGTCCGCAAGACCGGCACGCTGGTCCGCATCACCGGCCAGTTGATCGATGCGTCGACTGGCATGCACGTCTGGGCCGAGCGATTTGACCGCCGGTCCGAAGACGTCTTCGCCCTCCAGGACGACATCGCATCGTTGACCGTCGGTGCGATCGCGCCCAGCCTGCGGCGCGCCGAGATCAATAGGGTCAGGCGCAAGCGGCCGGACAGCCTGGATGCCTATGATCTCGTCCTGCGCGCCCAGCCGGACGTCGATTCCGGCATGCCGGCCCAGGTCACCCAGGCGCTCGTGCTGCTCGAACGTGCGATCGCGCTCGAGCCTGCGTACGCGCTTGCGCACGGCAATGCAGCGATGTGCCATCACTGCCTGTTTCTTCGAGCCGGTTTGCAGGAGGCCAATCGCCAGGCCTCGATCCGCCACGCGCGCTCGGCCATCGCTCACGGCCAGGATGATGCGCTTGCTCTCACGCTCGCGGGCTTTTCGATCGGCATGGACGGGCACGATCGCTCCGCAGCGTTCATCGCGTTCGAGGCCGCGCTCGCCATCAGCCCATCATCGGCGCTGACCTACATCCTCGGCAGCGTCATGCTCGGCTGGGGCGGAGATGCCGACCGCGCTATCGAATGGAGCGAACAAGGCCTGCGGCTCAGTCCGTTCGATTCCTGGGCTTTCGCCGCGTTCGACGCCCAGGCTCTTGGGCACTTCCATCGCGGCCGATATGAGGAAGCGTGTCGCGCCGCTTACCGCTCGGTTCAGGCCAATCCTCGCCACAGCATCACCCATGTGCAATTGGCCGCGGCGCTGGCAAAGCTTGGACGATTGCAGGAGGCGAAGGCGGCGGCCACGCGGGTGCTGGAGCTGCACCCGACGTTCCGCTATGGCCGTCAATTTCAGGGCGTCAACTGCGCGCCAGCGCTCGCTTCCTCCCTCGGCGATGCCCTCCGCATCGCAGGCCTTCCGGAGTAGCGCCCAGCCGGCTTGGCGTCTCAACGTGCCCTACGTGCAGCGCGCGCTCAGTCCGGATGCACTGAGCTTCGCCATCACCTCGTCGAGATGGGCGCTGTCGCGGGTCTCGATGACGAGTTGCAGGAGCGTGGCCTTGGCCGGCAGGTCGGAGAAGGTCCGCTGGTGCGAAACCTCGATGATGTTGGCGCCGGCTTCGGCCAGGAGGGCCGCGACGGCGGCCAATTGCCCGGGTCTGTCAGGAATGTCGAGCGAGAGCTGGGTCAAACGCCCCTCGCGCGCCAGCTCGCGGGTGAGGACGGATGCGATCAGCCGCGTGTCGATATTGCCGCCGCTCAGGACGAGACCGACCTTCTGGCCGGCAAAGCGGGTCGGATCGGACATCAGCGCGGCAAGACCGGCGGCGCCGGCGCCCTCGACGACCGTCTTCTCGATCGAGATCAGGGTCGCGACCGCGCGCTCGAGCTCGGCTTCGTTGACGAGCGCGATGTCGTCGACGAGGCGGCGGACGATCTCGGTGGTGATCTTGCCGGGCGATTTCACCGCGATGCCTTCGGCCAGCGTATCGCCCCGCGCCGGCAGATTGCCGGCATGGATGGCGTTGTACATCGAGGGATAGAGCCAGGCCTCGACGCCCAGGATTCGCAGCGACGGCTTGATCGATTTCGCCGCGATGCCGATGCCGCTGATCAGGCCGCCGCCGCCGATCGGCACGACCAGCGTGTCGAGCTCCGGCACGGCCCTCATCATCTCCAGCCCGACCGTGCCCTGCCCCGCGATCACCAGCGGATCGTCGTAGGGGTGGACGAAGATCATGCCTCTGGCTTCGCCGTGGCTGCGCGCGAACGCGGCCGCCTCCTCCAGCGTCGCGCCCGTGACGACCACCTCCGCGCCGTGATGCCTGGTGTTCTCGACCTTCACCATGGGCGTGCCGACCGGCATGACGATGGTGGCGGGAATGCCGAGTCGTTTGGCGTGATAGGCCACGCCCTGCGCGTGGTTGCCAGCCGACATCGCGATCACGCCCCGCGCGCGCTCCTCCGGCGTTAGCGCGGTGAGGCGGTTGAGCGCACCTCGCTCCTTGAACGAGGAGGTGAACTGGAGGTTCTCGAATTTGAGCCAGATCTCGCAGCCGCAGATGCTGCTCAGCGTGCGGCTGTAGCTGCAGGGCGTCTCGACGACGGCGCCCCTGATCGTCTCGGCGGCAGCTTGAATGTCGTCAGGAGCGACCGGAAAGCCGCCGAGGTCGGACGATGTGGTTTGGGACAACTCAGCCATGGGACAGCATAGAGCATCCGGCGGCTCGAGGCGATAAGCCAGCCGCTATTTGGTAAATTCCCGGGAACGTGAAGCCCGCCACAATGTCCAGAGCGTACGCAGCCGCGACGTCGGCTGCGGCGCGAACGGATTGCGGCCGGGCTGCGACAGGCGCTTGAGATCGGCCCTGACCTGGCTCAGCGGCAGAAACGCCGGACGCGCCTGCACCGGAACGTCCGCCAGCAGCGACAAGGCCGTGGTCAAATGCTGCTGCGCCTCGCCAGCAAGCTGCTCCAGTACGGCGCGGAGGCTCGCCGTCTCCTTGCCAGCGAACACGTCCTCCATCTGGCAGCCATGGCTCGCCAGCACCTGTTGCGGCAGGAATAGCTGCCGGCGCGACGCATCGCGCGGCAGGTTCGCGATGATTTGCACGATGCCCTGCGCCAATCCCGCATGACGGGCGAGATGTTCGGCCGCCCCCGACGGCGGCCCCAGGACCTGCGCCGCCAGACCAAATAACGCCGACGAGGTCGCGGCCAGATAGCCCTCCAGCGCCGCCATGGTCGGCATCGGATCGTTGTAGAGGTCGAACTGGTGCTCGTCGACGAGCAGCGACAGCGGCTCGACCGGCAAGTCGAACTCACGGATCGCGCGCAGCAGCTCCGCCGCGACCGGATTGCCCTCGGCGCTGCCATGGACATGGCCTGAGAGCATGTCGGTCCACCATTGAAAGCGGATTTCGCCGGGCAAGGGCTGGCTCACCTGGTCGCGGACGCGGACGATCTCGACATTGAAGGCATAGAGCGCCAGCAGCGCGCGGCGCTCGGAGGCGGGCGCAAACAGCGTCGCGGCATAGCGCGGAAAGTCATGGCTGCGCACGAGATCGGCGCAGAAAGTGGCGGAATCTGGCGGCGGCGCGGCGCTGCTCATGTGCTGTTCATGGCACCGCGATCAGCGCAGCGGCAACCCGCCGCCGTTCGCCGATCATGATGTTGTAGGTGCGCACGGCGGGACCGGTCTGCATCGTGTCCAGCACCACCCTCACCGCCTTGAGCGCCTGCCGCAGCGCCGGCGGCGGCAGCCAGACCCCGGTTCCGGTACCGATCAGCAGGGTGTCGATGCTGTTGGCGGCCGTGAAGACCCGGTCCAGCGAATAGCGGTCGATCCTCGCGGGATCCGTCACGTCCCAGGCCCAGATCGCGTCGGGCAGGCACAACAGCGAGCCCCGATGCGACATGCCTGCGAAGGCGAAGCCGCCCTTGCCATAGGCCTCGATCGGCGCCGAGCGCGGGAAATGCGGTGCGTTGGGATCGCCGGCCATGAGCTTCGTCCGAATGGGCTTACTGCCCTCGCAAACGCCTGCGAGGGCATGCGGTTCGGATCATGCCTTGCTTTTCTTCGCCGGCGTAGCCGTATCGGGCGCATCCTCGCGATGCTCGCCGACGCCGAGATAGATCAGGATCGGCGCCGCGATGAAGATCGAGGTATAGGTGCCGACCAGCACAACGCCGAACATCATCACCGCGGTGAAGCTGTGGATGGCGTGACCGCCGAACAGGAGCAGCGCCAACAGCGCCAGCGTCACCGTGAAGTGGGTGATGATCGAGCGCGACAGCGTCGAGTTGATGGACTCGTTGAGCAGCTGCGGCATCGGCATCTTCTTGTAGCGACGCAGCATTTCACGGATGCGGTCGTAGATGACGACGGTGTCGTTGAGCGAATAGCCCAGAATGGTCAGCAGCGCGGCGATGCTGGTCAGGTCGAAATCGACCTGGCTGATCGACATGAAGCCGATCGTGAGCACGATGTCGTGCACGTTGGCGATCATGGCGCCAAGCGCGAACTGCCATTCGAACCGGAACCACAGATAGATCAGGATCGAGATGATCGCGAGCATCAGGCCGAGCATGCCGTAGGCGAGCAGCTCGCCGGCGACGCGCGGGCCAAGCACCTCGGTACGCTGAATGTCGACGCTGTCGCCGAGCGCGCCACGAAGCTTTTGCAGCGCAGCCTGCTGGGCGGCGTCGCCGCCCGGCTGTTCCGCAACGCGGATCAGGACGTTCTCAGGGCCGCCGAACTCCTGCAACTGGACTTCGCCCAGTCCCAGCGCGTCGAGCTTGGTGCGCATCGCCGCGATGTCAGCGGTGCCGGACTTTGCCTTGACCTCGAGCAGCGTGCCGCCCTTGAAGTCGATGCCCAGATTTAGCCCATGGGTGAAGAACAGCGTAATCGCTACGATCGACAGCACCGCCGAAATCGGGAAGCTGATCCGGCGGAAACGCGTGAAGTCGAAATGCGTGTTGTCCGGGACGATCCGCAACGACGGCAACAGGCCGAGGGCTGCGACCACAGTGAGAATGGCGATGAGGACGCCGAGCCCGATGAGAACGGTGTGAGTCACGATCAGGCTCCTAGATCGGCACGCTCTGCGGCCGCTTCCACCGCACCCACCAGGCCACGATCAGCCGGGTCATGGTGAAGGCGGTGAACACCGTGGTGATGATGCCGATACCGAGCGTCACGGCGAAGCCGCGCACCGGGCCGGTGCCGATGTAGAACAGCACCGCGGCGGCAATGAAGGTGGTGATGTTGGAATCGAGGATGGTCGCGAGCGCCCGCTTGAAGCCGGCGTCGATCGCCGAGATCGCGTTGCGGCCGCCGCGCAGCTCCTCACGGATGCGCTCGTAGATCAGCACGTTGGAGTCCACGGCGATACCGACGGTGAGCACGATGCCGGCGATGCCGGGCAGCGTCAGCGTTGCGTTGAGCAGCGACAACAGGCCGAAGATCATGGCGACGTTGATGGCCACGGCGATGTTGGCGAACACCCCGAACAGCCGGTAGGTCAGCAGCATGAAGATGATGACGAGGATCGAGCCGACATAGGCCGCGAGCTCGCCCTTCTCGATCGAGTCCTGGCCGAGGCCCGGACCGACGGTGCGCTCCTCGACCACCGTCAGCGGCGCCGGCAGCGCGCCGGCGCGCAGCAGGATCGCCAGATCGTTGGCCGACTGCACGGTGAAGCTGCCGGAGATCTGGCCCTGGCCGCCGGTGATGGGCTCGCGGATCACGGGCGCCGAGATCACCTTGTTGTCCAGAACGATCGCGAACGGCAGCCCAACGTTCTCCTGCGTGGCCTGCGAGAACTTGCGCGCACCCGAGGTGTTGAACTTGAAACTGACGACCGGCTCGCCCGTGCGCTGGTCGAAGCTCGCCTGAGCGTCGGTCAAATCGCCACCCGCGACCAGCACCTGCTTCTTGACCACATAGGGCGTGGGCGGCGGCGAGGCGCTCATCAGCAGTTCGGATTCCGGCGGCAATCTGCCCGCTTGCGCCTGATCCGGCGGCACGGAGGTATCGACCATCCGGAATTCCATCTTCGCGGTCCTGCCCAGCAGCTCCTTCAGGCGGGTCGGGTCCTGAAGGCCGGGGACCTGCACCAGGATGCGGTCATTGCCCTGGCGCTGGATCACGGGCTCGACGGTGCCGAGCTCGTTGACGCGGCGTTCGACGATCTGGATCGACTGCTCGATGGTCTTGCGCAGGCGATCGAGGATCGCAGCCTGCGGGACGCTCAGGCGGATCACCCCGCCGCCGGCATCGGTCACCTCGAGGTCGCGCTGACCGCTGGATCCCATCAGGCCGCCCAGCGGCTGAGACAGTTCGCGCAGCTTGGCGAGCGCAGCCTGAGCGTCTGATTCCTTGGTGATGCGAACCTCGACCGCGTCGTTGCGCACGGTCACGCCGCCGGTGAAGCCGATCTTGGCATCGCGCAGCGTGCGGCGAACGTCGT
Organism: Bradyrhizobium sp. SBR1B; assembly: GCF_014198205.1. Classification (NCBI taxonomy): domain Bacteria; kingdom Pseudomonadati; phylum Pseudomonadota; class Alphaproteobacteria; order Hyphomicrobiales; family Nitrobacteraceae; genus Bradyrhizobium; species Bradyrhizobium sp. SBR1B. The sequence goes on along the minus strand of NZ_JACIHC010000004.1, from coordinate 100,485 downwards.
CGCGGATCTGGTCGAGCCGTTCCTTCTTCACGTAGTTGGAATCGACCTCGAGCAGCAGGTAGGAGCCGCCCTGGAGGTCGAGGCCGAGCACGAGCCGGCGCTGCGCCCAGGCCGGCCAGGTCTTGACCTGCGACTCGGGGAAGAAGTTCGGGACCGCGCAGAGGCACACGATCAGCGCCGTCAGGATGATCCCGAGCGCCTTCCACCGCGTGAAATACAACATCGACTGGACCTCAGATCAGGAGACTTGAGATGCTCGCGGACGCGCTCACTTCGAGGCGGCGTCGTCCTTGGCGGCTTCCTTGCTTTCCTTGGCCGGCTCGCCCTTGGCGCGCACGCCCGAGATCATCTGGCGCATCTGCCGCACGCGTACGCCGTCGGAAATCTCGAACTCGATCTGATCGTCGTCGACGACCTTGGTGACCTTGCCGACAAGGCCGCCCGAGGTCACCACGGTGTCGCCGCGGCGGATATTCTTCACAAGGTCGGCGTGGTCACGGACCTTCTTCTGCTGCGGACGCAGAATCAGGAAGTACATGATCACGAAGATCAGGGCGAACGGCAGCAGCGACATCAACATGCTGTTGGTGTCGCCGGCGCCCGCGGCCTGGGCATACGCAGGGGTAATCAGCATTCGGACGATCCTCGTGAGAACGGGGGAAAGCCGGTCAGGCCCTCAAAGGCGACCGGTTCGGTCAAATTCGCGCGGACTATAGCGGCCATTGCCCCAATTGCAACGCTGCCAGACTGCCCTTTTGACCCACCTTGCAGCGCGCCGTCAGGCCCGATAAGGCTGCGTTCTCAGGAACTTCGGACATGCCCAAAAACCTTAGCAAAAGCCCGGCCGGCAAAGGCCCCCGCACCCCTGCCCGCAAGCCCGCCCCCGTCGCGGCAAAACGCCCCAAGGGGGCCGTCAAGGCAGCCCTCGAGGCGGCCCCAAACCTCTCCCAGGAGCGCATGGTCCGCGCGCTGGAGACCATTGCGGCGCACCTCTCCGCCCAGGGCAAGCCGGCCCTCGAACGCGAGTCGTTCAAGCAGGCCGATGCCTATGTCTGGCACCCCGACGGCCGCCTCGCCGCCGTGCCGCGGGTCAGCCGCGTCGAGCTGTTCCTGCTCAAGGGCGTCGACCGCATGCGCGACATCCTGATTGAGAACACCGAGCGCTTCGCCAACGGCCTGCCCGCCAACAACGCGCTGCTCTGGGGCGCGCGCGGCATGGGCAAGTCGTCGCTGGTCAAGGCGGCGCATGCCAGCATCAACGCGGAGCGAAAGCCGGCGGACAGGCTGAAGCTGATCGAGATCCACCGCGAGGACATCGAAACGCTGCCGATGCTGATGGAGAAGCTCCGGGACGCCAGCTTCCACTTCATCGTGTTCATCGACGACCTCTCCTTCGACGGCAACGACGCGTCCTACAAATCGCTGAAGGCCGTGCTCGAAGGCGGCATCGAGGGCCGGCCCGAGAACGTCATCCTCTACGCCACCTCCAACCGCCGCCATCTGCTGGCGCGCGACATGATCGAGAACGAGCGCTCGACCGCGATCAATCCCGGCGAAGCGGTCGAAGAGAAGGTCTCGCTGTCGGATCGCTTCGGCCTGTGGCTCGGCTTCCACCGCTGCAGCCAGGACGAATACCTCGCCATGGTGCGCGGCTATTGCAGCCATTTCGGCGTTAAGGTCGACGATGAGGCGCTGGAGCGCGAGGCGCTGGAATGGTCGACCACCCGCGGCTCCCGCTCGGGCCGCGTCGCCTGGCAGTTCGTGCAGGAGCTGGCGGGCCGACTGGGCGTGAAGCTGTCGGCGAAGTAAGGCTGGCTTTCACCCCACTCACAACTGTCATTCCCCGCCTTGTGCGCAATTGCGCACTGGAGCGGGGAATCCAGTTCGCCGCAGCCTGTCGGCTCAACCACAACTATCTCTTGAATACTGGATCGCCCGCTTTCGCGGGCGATGACACCGTTCGTGTGGTGAGGGGCTGGCGGCGCCTCACGCCCCGTTCAGGAACTGAAGCGGGTCAACCGGGCTCGATCCTTTGCGGATCTCGAAGTGGAGCTGCGGCGACGCCACCTCCCCGGATTGACCCGACTTGGCAATGACCTGACCGCGCTTGATGGTATCGCCGCGCTTCACCATCAGCTCACTCGCATGGGCATATGCGGTGACGTAGCCGTTGGAGTGCCGAACCAGGACAAGATTGCCGTAACCCTTCAGCTCGTTGCCGGAATAGGCGACGACGCCGTCTTCCGCCGCCTTCACCGGCGTCCCCTCGGGCACCGCGAGATTGATGCCGTCATTGGACTTGCCATTGGTCTTGGCGCCGTAGCTCGTGACCACCTTGCCGCGCACCGGCCAGCGGAAGGTCGGCAGCGCGCTGGTGGTCTCCGCAGCTTTCGCCGGGGTCTCGGCGGGCTTCTCTTCGACGTTGGTCGTGGCCTGGGCCAGGCGAGCGCTCTGCACCGGCGCGGCGACAGCCGCCATCTTGGTGGCGGGCGCGGGAGCGGCAGCAACCGGCTGGAGCGTGCCGACGACCGGAGCAGCCCCGACAGGAGCCGCCGCAACCGGCGCCGCGAGGGCAGCGGTCTTGGCACCGGGCACGGTCAACCTGGTGCCGAGCTTGAGCTTGGCCGACGGATCGAGGCCGTTGGCACGGGCGAGCTCGGCCGACGTAATATGGTTCTTGCGGGCAATGCTGGCGAGCGTGTCGCCGTGGTTGACGAAGTGGGTGCTCGGCGGCGCCGCAATGGCCGCAACCGGCTTGGCTGCAGGCGCCATCGCAGGAGCCGCAGCGACGGGAGCCAACGCGGGCGCAGGTGCAGCGGCCGTGGCCGGATGCGGGATGATCAGCTGCTGGCCGGGCGAGAGCGAACGCGGCCCCTTGTAGCCGTTGGCGGCAAGGATCGCCTGCGGCGTGACACGATAACGCTTGGCGAGGACGTCGAGCGTATCGCTGGTGCCGACGATGATCTTGGTGCCTCCGGCCGGCTGAGCCGCGGCAACGGAACGCGGCGGCACGGTGGCCGTGGTCTCAAGATGCGGCTGCGTCGGGGGCGCGTAGGAGCTGACGCCGCGCCCGCCTCCGGACACGCCACCACCACCCGTGACGGGATAGGATTGCGGTGAGGACACCGCCGGCGGCGGCAAGGGCTGAGACTGATAATAGCCGGGCTGCGTCTGCGGCCGCGAATATTGCGGCAGCTCGCGCTGCTGCGGCGGCGGGGCCTGCTGCACCGAACCGGTCTGGTCAGAGGAGAAGGGGTTGGAGAAGTTCGACTGGGACAGCCGCGACGACATGTCGGCGCTGCATCCTGCGAAACTGAAGGAGATCAGCGCCAGCACCGCGACCTGCGGTACGCGGCGCGAGTAAAGCAACTCGGCGACGACGGACATGGTTACTCACTCGTACGCAACAGAACTGGTGTTTTAAGTAAACACGCGCCGAGTAAATAACGGCTTAACCCTCCCAATAAGATGTTGGCGGCGCAGCCGATCCGGAAATCTACAGCTCCCGCGCCACCCCGGGCAGTGCCGGCACGAAGCGGACCTCGACGAGTTCCTTGCGCTCGATCCCGGCTTCGGTGCGGGTCAGGCGGACCAGCGTCTGCACACCCTGATGCGGGCCGACCGGCGCGATCAGGATGCCGCCGACCTCGAGCCGCTCGACCAAATTGTCCGGAAGCTGCTCGACCGCGGCGGTGACGATGATGCGGTCGAACGGACCGATATTAGGCGGCAGATTGAGCCCGTCGCCGAGCATCACCTCGACATTGTGACAATCGAGCTTTTCGAGCCTGGCGCGTGCCGTGTCGGCAAGCTTGCGGTAGCGCTCGACTGTCAGGACCTGGCCGGCGAGCCGCGACAGCACGGCAGCCTGATAGCCGGAACCTGCCCCGATCTCGAGCACGCGGTGCCGCTTCTGGAGCTGGAGCTGCTCGGTCATGTAGGCCACGACGAAGGGCTGGCTGATGGTCTGCCCGCAGGCGATCGGCAGCGCGCTGTCACGATAGGCCCCGTCGCGATCGGCCTCGTCGACGAAAAGCTCGCGCGGCACCTCCTCCATGGTTCGCAGCACCGCCTGATCGCTGATGCCCCGACGCCTCAGCGTGAGCTGAAACATCATCTTTTCCGGCGGATGCTGATGGGAGGTCATTGCCTGCTTGTGCTGTCTTGCCGGGGCCAGTGGACGTTAAACCCGGGCGCAAGAATCGTGTTCCTGCTCAGGAACCCATGATAACCTTCGCCTGGAGCATTTGACCACAAATTGGCTTGCCACGGGCGAGCCGCGATGACCATTTTCAGGTATCCGTTCGTCGAAACGCGCATTGCGTCAATTCGTGTTATCTGCGAACGTTTTTGGCAATGGGCAAGGGACTCAATTATGACCGCGACAGGGCTTTCCGGCCGCTCTGTATTTCTCGTCGAGGACGAGGTGATGATCAGGATGATGGTCGCGGACATGCTCGAAGAGCTCGGCTACAAGGTCGCAGCTGAGGCCGGCGACATCACCGAGGCCATGCGGCTCGCCCAGGCGACCGAGTTCGACATCGCCATTCTCGACGTCAACGTCAACGGCAAGGTGATCTCGCCGGTCGCCGATGTGATCAAGGCGAAAGGCTGCCCGTTCATCTTCGCCACCGGTTACGGCTCCTCCGGCCTGCCCGAGCAGTACCGCGACCGGCCGGCGCTTCAAAAGCCGTTTCAGCTCGACGCACTCGGCAAGACCATCGAAGCCGCACTTCGCGGCGGCTAGCCGCTATTTCAGCGTCGCGCTGAGCTCTTCCGAAAACGCTTCGTTGGTACGGTCGAGCCTGAGCGGCGTGACCGAGACGTAGCGCTCGCGAAGCGCAGCCAGATCGGTGCCGTCCGCCGGGGTGTCCATCATCGCGGCGCGCTCGAAGCCGATCCAGAAATAGGGATTGCCGCGGCCGTCCTGGCGCTCGTCGATCCTGAGGAAACCGAGATTGCGCTTGCCCTGGCGCGTGACGCGGATGCCCAGCACATCCTCGGGCGCGCAGGACGGGAAGTTGACGTTGATGACGGTGTCCTTCGGAATGCCCGCGGCAATCACCTTGCGCAGGATGTCGGGCCCGAACTTGCGGGCGGTGTCCCACGGCGGGCGCTCGCGGGTCTCGACGCTGAACTCCTGCGACAGCGCGAATGAGGGCAAGCCCAGGATGGTGCCTTCCAGCGCGCCGGCGATGGTGCCGGAATAGACCACATCCTCGGCGACGTTGCGGCCCTTGTTGACCCCGGACAGCACGACGTCGGGCAGCTTAGCCCCGAGGATATGGCGCGCGCCCATGATGACGCAGTCGGTCGGCGTGCCGCGCACGGCAAAGTGCCGCGGACCGACTTCGCGCAGGCGCAAGGGATCGTTCAGCGACAGCGAATGCGACACGCCGGACTGGTCGAGCTCGGGCGCCACCACCCAGACGTCGTCGGACAATGCGCGCGCGATCTCCTCCACGACCTTGAGGCCGGGGGCGTGGATGCCGTCGTCATTGGTACAGAGAATGCGCATGCGAAGGGTCGATTCCAAAAAAACGGGGTCTGAGCGGTCTTATCCGGCTCCGGCCGATCAGGCAAACCGGCTGATCGGAGGTTCCCGGCCACGTCCTACCGGCGGATGCGCCATTGCGGCAGGAAGCGCGCCAGCCGCCCCTCGGCACGCAGACTCATCGCGGGTACCGCCGGACTGACGATCGGCGCCTCGATCACGCCGAGCGCCTCCAACTGCGCAACGAACGCATCCGGCTCCGGCGTCTGCGGAAAGCGTTCGCGCGCCACCGTCAGCGCGTTGTCGAAGTCGGCAGCATTCACACCGGGCTTGGCCCGCCGGCTCTGCACGAGATCCTCGTCCCAGAGCCGCGCGATCTCGATGTCGAGCACGCCGCGCAGGCGCTGATCGACGGCCTGGATGCCCGCCCCCGTCACCGCCCATTGTCGGCCGACCCAGAAGATGTCGCGGTGCAAGGCCATGAACGGTGGGTTCGCGTTGCGGGGCCGGCAGGATAGCCGGCCGCCAGATCTTCGCAACCGATCGTTTCCGCCGTTACAGGCGAGCAATGCGATTCTCGTCTTGACGCGTTTTCTTGGCGCGAACCGTACCCACTTCGCCCGAAAACGCTTTAGTCGCGCCCGATCACCTTCACGCCGCCCATATAGGGCTGCAGCACGTCGGGGACTGCGATCGAGCCGTCCTCCTGCTGATAGGTCTCCATCACGGCGATCAGCGCGCGGCCGAGCGCGGTGCCCGAACCGTTCAGCGTGTGGACGAAACGCGGCTTGCCGTCGGGACCGCGCGAGCGCGCATCCATGCGCCGTGCCTGGAAGTCGCCGCAGACCGAGCAGCTCGAGATCTCGCGGAATGCCCCGCCCTCGCCCTGCCCCGGCATCCAGACCTCGATGTCATAGGTTTTTTGCGACGAGAAACCCATATCTCCTGCGCAAAGCGTCATCACGCGATAATGCAGGCCGAGCCGCTGCAGCACCTGCTCGGCGCAGGACAGCATCCGCTCCAGCTCGTCCTTGCTCACCTCCGGCGTCGTGATCGAGACCAGCTCGACCTTGGTGAACTGGTGCTGGCGGATCATGCCGCGCGTGTCACGCCCGGCAGCGCCCGCCTCGGCGCGGAAGCACGGCGTCAGCGCAGTGAGCCGCATCGGCAGTTGCTTCTCGTCAAGAATGGATTCGCGCGCGAGGTTGGTGAGCGAGACTTCCGCGGTCGGAATCAGGCCGAGGCGCTCAGTCCTCAGCCGCTCCTGGTCGGGCGAGGCAAGCAGCTCGCCCTTGATCGCCCAGAACTGATCGTCCTCGAACTTCGGCAATTGGCCGGTGCCGAACATGATCTCGTTGCGCACCAGCAGCGGCGGATTGATCTCGGTATAGCCGTGCTCGTCGACGTGCAGATTCAGCATGAATTGTCCGAGCGCGCGCTCGAGCCGCGCCAGCGCCTTCTTCAGCACGACGAACCGCGCGCCGGAGAGTTTTGCCGCCGCCTCGAAATCCATGTAGCCCAGCGCCGTGCCGAGGTCGTCATGCAGCTTCGGCGCAAAGCTGTAGTTGCGCTTGTTGCCGAACACGTGGTGCTGGACGTTGCCGTGCTCGTCGACACCATCGGGCACTTCGTCGAACGGAATGTTCGGGATCGCGGACAGCTCTTTGGTCAGCTCCTCATCGGCGGCTTTGGCGGCGGCCTCGAGCTGCGGCATCGTAGTCTTGAGCTCGGCGACTTCGGCCATCAGCTTGGCCGCGCGCGCCTCGTCCTTGGCCTTCTTGGCATCGCCGATCTCCTTGGACGCCGCGTTGCGCCGCGCCTGCGCCTGCTCGGACGCCAGGATCGCCGCGCGCCGCGTCTCGTCGATCGCGAGCAGCGAGGCCGACAACGGCTTCAGGCCGCGCCGGGCGAGGCCGGCGTCGAAGGCTTGCGGATTGTCGCGGATCGATTTGATGTCGTGCATGGCTGTGGTCCTGGATCGGCGCGTAAACAGACAACGGCAAACGTTGTACGTCAGCGCGTCCCCTAGCACAGCTGCCATCATCCGCGAAAGCGGATGATCCAGTATTCCAGAGACGGTGGTGATTCTCCGAGGGGCCGCGGCGTACTGGATTCCCCGCACCAGTGCGCAATTGCGCACCAGGCGGGGAATGACACCGGAGCGTGGGGCCGCCCTACTCCGCCGGATTAGCCGGCGTCGACACGTCGGTGCCGGTGGCGGCCTGCGCCGCGGCGGCAGCCTTCTTCTCCACCATCGCCACCGCGATGATCGAGCCCTCATAGAGCGCCATCAGCGGAATCGCCAGCGAGCACTGGCTGATCACGTCGGGCGGCGTCAGCACGGCCGCGATGACGAAGGCGATGACGATGAAATAGCGCCGCTTCTCGCGCAGCATCTTCGAGGTGATGATGCCGATGCGGCCAAGCAGCGTCAGGATCACCGGAAGCTGGAAGGCAATGCCGAAGGCAAAGATCAGCGACATCATCAGCGACAGATATTCGCCGACCTTCGGCAACAGCTCGATCTTTGCGGTCTCGTCGCTGCCGAGTTGCTGCATGCCAAGCGAGAAGCGCGCCAGCATCGGGAACACAACGAAATAGACCAGCGCCGCACCCAGCACGAAAAAGAACGGCGTCGCGACCAGATACGGCAGGAAGGCCTGCTTCTCGTGCTTGTAGAGCCCGGGCGCCACGAACATGTAGACCTGCCCCGCCACGATCGGGAACGAGATGAAGGCCGCGCCAAACATCGCCAGCTTCAGCTGGGTCAGGAAATATTCAAGGAACGCAGTGTAAATGAGCTTGGCGTTTGCGGGATCGCCGACGGCCAGGACGTAAGGCCATACCAACACGTTGAATATCTGCTTGGCGAAGAAGAAGCAGAAGATGAACGCAATGCCAAAGCCGAGCAGCGCCTTGATCAGCCGCGAGCGCAGCTCGATCAGATGGTCCATCAGCGGGGCTTTGCTGGCCTCGATATCGGCGTCGGTCATGACGCTTTGGCGTCCTTGATCGCTTCGGATGGCGCGGTGTCCTGCGCAACCGGTGCCTGCTCGACCTCACGGGTGATCGCGAGCGGCTCGTTGGCGGCCGCATGCGCCTCGGCTTCAATGAAGGTCGCAGGCGTCGGCGCTTCCGGGGTGGTTGGTGTTACCGGCGGTTCGACCGCCGTTGTGGTCGACGTCTCTGCCGGCTTGTCCAGCGCATCGACACGGAGCGCGTCGCTGACGTCCTTCTGCAGCGAGGTCAGCGGATTGAAGCTGGTCGCGGCTTCCTTGACCTCGTCGAAGCTCTTCTTGAGGTCGGCCATTTCGGCCTCGCGCATCGCTTCCTGGAACTGGCCCTGGAATTCGGCGGCCATCTTGCGGGCCTTGCCCATCCACTGGCCGACCATGCGCAGCACGCCCGGCAGCTCTTTCGGGCCGATGGCGATCAGGGCCACGACCCCGATCAGGACCAGTTCACTCCACCCGATGTCGAACATGAGGTCTTCCGTTCACGCGAAGCCGCAGCCGGCCCAATCCCTTGCGCGCAGGATCGGGCCGCACCCCGCGTCTCGCGTGCTTCTTCCGGCTCAGACGGCCTTGCTGCCGACGTCGGACCGCGCCGCGGTCGGCGCACCATTGTGCTCGATGGACTTGGCCGGCTCGGGCTTCTCGGCGGGCTTGTCGTCGTCCTGCATGCCCTTCTTGAACGCCTTGATGCCCTGCGCCACGTCGCCCATCAGATCCGAAATCTTGCCGCGGCCGAACAGCAGCAGGACCACTGCGATCACCAGGATCCAGTGCCAAATGCTGAGTGAACCCATCCTGCAACCCTCCAAACGCGCATGGCCGGGGACCCGGCCGATCTTCACCGAAACCTAGGCTTGGCAGGTCTCAAAAACAAGGACCTAGGCAGCGCCAATTCGCTGTTGGCACTACGTAATCTTGCTAGTGTTAACCGGTCGCAGGGCACCGGTAAAACGCAAAGGCCTCACTCTTCGGTGCCGCCTTCACCGCCCCCCTCATTGCCGCCCTGCGGCGCCTCTTCCGGGGTCTCGGGCTCGACCGCAGGCGCCAGCGCCAGATCGAGGTCCTCGCCCGGTTCCAAGGGATCCTCGTCTTCGCGGAGCTGCGGGTCGTCCGACGGCGTCGGCACGCTGAATCCGGTCGGCAGGCGCGAATCCAGCAGGCCCGTGCCCTTCAGCTCCTCGAGGCCCGGCAGATCGCCGAGCTGTTCCAGGGTGAACTGCGACAGGAAGTCCTCGGTGGTTCCGAAGGTCAGCGGACGGCCGGGCGTCTTGCGGCGGCCGCGCGGCTTGATCCAGCCGGTCTCCAGCAGCACGTCGAGCGTGCCCTTCGAGGTGACCACGCCGCGGATCTCCTCGATCTCGGCGCGCGTCACCGGCTGGTGATAGGCGATGATCGCCAGCACCTCGATCGCCGCGCGCGACAGGCGGCGGGTCTCGGTGCTCTCCCGCGTCATCAGCCAGGCGAGATCGCCCGCCGTGCGGAAGGACCATTTGTTGGCGATGCGAACGAGATTCACCCCGCGCAAGGAATAGTCGGCCTGCAATTGCTCGAGCGCGGCCTTGACGTCGACGCCCTCGGGCATGCGCTTGGCCAGCGTCGCGGTATCCAGCGGTTCACTCGAAGCGAACAGCAGCGCTTCCAGCAGCCGCAATTCCTCGGGACGTGCCTGGGATTCGTTCTCCATCGGCTCGGCCTCTTCTATCCGCACTTCAGCCAGGCTTGCCATGGCAGATTCTCCTTCTTGCACTTAACCGACCGGCGCATCAGGCGCAGGAGCTGCGTCCGGCACCGGTTTGGGGCGCCCCTTCCGGAAATAGATGGGCGCAAACGCCTCTTTCTGGTTCAGCTCGAGCTGACCTTCGCGAACCAGTTCCAGCGCGGCGGCGAAGCTCGACGCGAACACCGTCGCGCGCTGCGTCGGATCGGCGACATGCCGGACCAGGAAATCGTCGAGCACGCCCCAATCGTCCTGCTCGCTGATGCTGCCGACCAGCCGCTCCAGCGTGGCGCGCGCCTCGGCGAGCGACCAGACCGTGCGCTTGGCCAGATGCACGCTCGCCAGCACGCGCGACTGGCGCTGCGAGGCGTAGGCGGTGAGCAAATCGTACAGCGTCGCCGTGTATTTCGGGTGCTTGATCTCGGCGATCTGCTCGGGCTCGCCGCGCGGGAAGATGTCGCGCAGCAATTGCTGCCTGTTCATCAGCCGGTTGGCGGCTTCGCGGATGGCCTCCAGCCGGCGCAGGCGATTGGCGAGCGCGGTCGCCATCTGCTCGGCGCTCGGGCCCTCAGCGCTCGGCGGCTCGGGCAGCAAGAGGCGCGACTTCAGGAAGGCGAGCCATGCCGCCATGACGAGGTAGTCGGCGGCAAGCTCGAGCCGGATCTTTCGTGCGGCTTCGATGAAGTGGAGATACTGGTCGGCCAGCGCCAGGATCGAGATCTTGGCGAGGTCGACCTTCTGCTGCCGCGCCAGCGCGAGCAGCAGATCGAGCGGGCCCTCATAGCCCTCGACGTCCACCACCAACGCCGGCTCACCCTCGGCGAGCTCTGCGGGCCGCCCGGTTTCGAAAGATAGAATTTCTGCGGTCATGCGGAAGCCGTGTTTGCCCGTGCGATCAATGCGTCCAGCTCAGTGCGTGCGGCGACGCGGTCGAGCGGTTGCGGCGTCTTGCGCGCGGCGAGCGCGGCGTTCGCCCGCTCCAGCGCCCGGCCCGACAGCTCAGGTGTCTGGCCGGCGACCTCGCGCATCTCCTCGATATTGCCGTTGCAATGCAGGGCCATGTCGCAGCCGGCCGCGAAGATGGCGCGGGTCCGCTCGGCGATATTCCCCGACAGCGCGTTCATCGACACGTCATCACTCATTAACAAACCCTGGAACCCGATTGCGCCGCGAATCACGTCAGCAATCATTGTCGCAGATGTCGTCGCCGGATGGGCGGGGTCGACCGCGCTAAACACAACATGTGCAGTCATGGCCATCGGCAGGTCCGAAAGCGGCTTGAACGCGGCGAAGTCGGTCCGTTCCAGCTCTCCCCTCGGCGTATCGACCGTCGGCAGCTTGAAATGGGTGTCGGCAGTGGCCCGGCCATGGCCGGGAATGTGCTTGAGGACCGGCAACACGCCGCCCTGCTCCAGGCCCTCGGTGACCGCGCGGGCAATCGCTGCGACCTTGCCGGGCTCGGTGCCATAAGCCCTGTTCCCGATGACCGCATCGGCGCCCTCGACCGGCACGTCAGCGAGCGGCAGGCAATCCACGGTGATGCCGAGATCGGCAAGATCGGCTGCGATCAGACGGGCGGACAACCGCGCCGCGGTGAGCCCGAGTGCCGAATCAGTGTCGTACAAGGTCGAGAAAACGGCGCCCGGCGGATAGACCGGCCAGTGCGGCGGACCCAGGCGCTGCACCCGTCCGCCCTCCTGATCGATCAGGACAGGCGCGTCGGCGGCACTCGCCGCCGTTCGCAATTCCGCAACCAGTGCAGCGACTTGAGCTGGGGTTGCGACATTGCGCTTGAAGAGGATGAAGCCCCATGGGCGCTGGTCGCGGATAAACTCCCGCTCGACGGCGGTCAGTTCCGTTCCGGATACACCGGTAATGAAGGCCCGCGTGCTCATAACGGCCGATTAACCCTGACCCGCGAGGGGGTCAAGGAAACGGCCGTTAATTCCTCTGGACGAAGCAGGCGGACAAGCCTGCAGACTTCAGGCTGTTGCAGGCGTGCGTCGCCTCCTCGGCCGAACCATAGGGACCGGCGAAGGCGCGGTAGACGACGCCCTTGCCCTTGTCGGTGAGGTCGACGCGCTTGATCACCGGCGAACGGGAGCCGAGCACGCTGCCATATTTGCTCTGAAGCACGCGGTACGACGCGGCCGCGCTATCCTCGCTCTGCTGCGAGGAGACCTGCACGATGTAGCCTCCACCGCCGCTGCTGGCGGGCGCGATTTGCGTCGGGGTGGTCGCAGCCATCCGCTGCGGCGGTTCGGCCGCCGGGACCGATTGCGGCGCCAGCGACATCGGCTGGTTGGCGCTGGCATTGGCCGAAGTCGGCGGATTGCGCGGTGCCGGCGGCACCACGGGCGCGGCAACAGGCTTCGGCGCAGCCGTCGGCTTGGCGGCGGCGGCCGATTGCGGCGCGGCGCTATCGGTCTGATCGCCCTTCACGGCGACAGTCCTGATCGGGCGCGGCGAACTGTTCGACATCGTGCCGTTGCCCGCGCCCGTGCTCGGCGGCGGTACCGCAGACGGCGACACGCTCGCCACCGAGGGCGGGTTCGCGTTCTGGTTCAGCGGCGGGAACACCACGCGAGGACCACCCGCCTTGGCGTTGACGTCGACCGGCGCTTCTTCGCGCGGCACGATCTTCTCGGTGCCATCGCCGCTCACCATGCGATCCGGCACCTTGGCCGAGGAATCCGACGGCGCGGGTACGATCTTGGTCGGAGTGTTGTCGGCCTTGATGATCGGCGGCTCACCGCTGCGGGGCGAGCCGACATAGGTCTTGTAGGCGAAGGCGGCGCCGGTGCCGACCACGGCAAGCGCCAGGATCGCTGCGACCGTCATCATGCCGCCGCGCTGCTTCTTGGGCTCTTCGGGCTCCGCCTCCGGATAGTCGCTCTGATACGCGTAGGGATCGTCGGGATAGGCCGGATCGCGCTGATAGTCCTGCTCGCCTGCCTCCAGCCGGCCATAGAGCGCATCGTCATAACGCGCCGGATCGGGCTGCTGATGCGGCTCCTGATAGGCGTGTTGCTGGTAAGCCTGATCCTGCTGGTAGGCCTGATCCTGGTAGGACTGCGCCGGATAGGCGTGATCCTGATAAGCCTGCGGCTGATGAAGTTCAGGCTCGGGCGCGGCGGGCTGGGCTGAATAGCGGTGCAACGGATGGACCGGGTTCACGGACACGGGATAGTCGGGCTCGGGAGCTGGCGCCGGCTGCGGCTGCACGTTGGCGCGCCGCATCCATGAGGGCGGCCCGGGCTGCGCCGGCGGGGCCTGCTCGGCATAGTCCTGCTGATAATCGTCTTGCCGATCCGCTTGCCGATAGTCGTCGTCCTGATAGCTCTGTGCGGGCGCAGGGACTGCCGGCGGATGTGCGCCGGGCCGCCCCTGAGCTGCGAACGGATCGGTCTGTCCGATCAGGCGGGCGAGCTCGGCCAAGGGATCGCTTTCCGCCTTGCCATGCTGGGCGCCACCGCGACCATAGTCATCGGAGGGAAACGGTCTGTCCTGATATCGTTCGGCCATCGTGATGATGCGTCCCTTCGGGAAAGCCGCGCGCCCCTCGACCAAGGCACGGCTTTCGACCCACAAGGCTTTCAACCAAGTCTAAGCGATCCGGCTTCTGCCGGTTACCCCCGATATTCCCCTTAAGTAGTTCGCCCCAAACTACCGCATCTCGTTCGGAGCATGGACGCCGAGGATGGCGAGGCCCGATGCCAGAACCGAGACGACGCCCTGGACCATGGCCAGTCGCGCCTTTGTAAGATCTGCATCATTATTGATAATGAAGCGTAAATAGGGCAAATCGCGCCCCTTCGTCCAAAGTGCATGAAATTCGCTGGCTAAATCATAGAGATAAAAGGCAATTCGGTGCGGCTCGTGGGCCGCGGCGGCAGCTTCCAGCATGCGCGGAAATATTGCGAGCCGCTTGAGCAGGTCGAGCTCGACGGGGTCTGACAGCCGTTCCACCGCCGACTCAGCGAGCCAGGCGATCCGCTCGCCGGCATCCTCCGGCAGTTCCGGGAACACCTCCGCTCTCGCGTTGCGGAAGATCGAGTGGCCGCGGGCGTGGCCGTACTGGACGTAGAACACCGGGTTATCGCGCGACTGTTCCATGACCTTGGCGAGGTCGAAGTCGAGCACCGCGTCGTTCTTGCGGTAGAGCATCATGAAGCGGACGGCATCCTGGCCGACCTCATCCACCACCTCACGCAAGGTGACGAAGTCCCCGCTCCGCTTGGACATTTTCACCGGCTCGCCGTTGCGCAGCAGCTTGACGAGCTGGACGATCTTGACGTCGAGCGAACCCTTACCAGAGGTCGTCGCCTTCACCGCCGCCTGCATGCGCTTGATATAGCCGCCATGGTCGGCGCCCCAGACGTCGATCATCTCCGCAAAACCGCGGTCGAACTTGTTCTTGTGGTAGGCGATGTCGGCGGCGAAGTAGGTGTAGGAATTGTCCGACTTGATCAGCGGACGATCGACGTCGTCGCCGTACGCCGTCGCCTTGAACAGCAGCTGCTCGCGGTCTTCCCAATCCTCGACCGGCGCGCCCTTCGGCGGCGGCAGGCGGCCTTCGTAGACATCGCCCTTGGCCTTCAGGAAATCGATGGTCTCGGCAACCCTGTTGTTGCCGCTCTCGATCAGCGAGCGCTCGGAGAAAAACACGTCGTGGCGGATGTTGAGGGCGGCGAGATCGTCCTTGATCTCGTCCATCATCATCGCGATCGCCTTGGCGCGCACCGTGGGCAGCCAACCGGCCTCGTTCATCGCGAGGAGCTTGTCGCCGTGCTCTTTCGCCAGCGCCGCGCCGACCGGCTTCAGGTAGTCGCCCGGATAGAGCCCCTCCGGGATCGCACCGATGTCCTCGCCGAGCGCCTCGCGGTACCTGAGGAACGCGGAGCGCGCGAGCACGTCGACCTGGGCGCCCGCGTCGTTGATGTAATATTCGCGCGCGACGTCATGGCCTGCGAACTGGAGCAGGCTCGACAGCGCGTCGCCAAACACGGCGCCGCGGCAATGGCCGACATGCATCGGACCGGTCGGATTGGCCGAGACGTACTCGACATTGACCTTGGACCCACCGCGGACGCGGCCGTAATCGGCGCCCTCGCGCAGCACTGTCCGTAACGCCTCGGCCCAGGCGGCCGGCCTCAAGGTCAGATTGATGAAGCCGGGACCGGCGACGTCGACCTTGGCGATCAGCGCGTCCGCGCGCAGCCGCTCTGCGATCCGCTCGGCGAGGTCGCGGGGCTTTGCCTTGGCCTCTTTCGCCAGCACCATGGCGGCGTTGGTCGCCATGTCGCCATGGGAGGGATCGCGCGGCGGCTCGACCACCACGCGCGCGAAATCGATGCCCTCGGGCCAGTTGGCTTCCGCCGCCAGCGTACGGCAGGCGGCGTGCACGCGTGCAAGCACGTCGGCGAACAAATGCAGTGCTGAGGATGTGTCGGGCATGGCCGCCGCCTAACGCAAATCCGGGGTCGAGTCAAAAAGCCGCTGGTGCTCGGTCAGGGCGAAACGGTCGGTCATTCCGGCAATGAAATTGCCGATCCGGCGGGCCCGGTCACCCTCATTGTCCGCCTCCGCCCCCAGCAGCCATTCCGGCGGCAACTCGCTAGGGGCTTTCAGGTATTTCGCGAACAGGTCGAACAGGATTTGCTCCGCCTCCCCCATCACCCGCATCACCCGCTTGTGACGGTACATGTGCTGATAGAGGAAGGTCTTGATGGCGGCCTCTTCCTCGGCGACCTCGGCCGGAAATGCGACCAGCGCCCGGCTCTGCTGGCGGACATCCTGGGCCGATTGGGGCTTCACCGCGGCGAGGTTCTTCTGCGCCTGCGCGAACACCGCGCCGATCAGGTGCGAGATCAGCTCGCGCACCAGCTCGGCACCACGCCTGAGGTCTTCGAGATCGGGATAATGCGCTGAGGTCTCGGCGATGATCTCAGCCGTGAGCGGCATCACCTTGAGATCGTCGAGATGGAACAGGCCGGCGCGCAGGCCATCGTCGATATCGTGGGCATCATAGGCGATGTCGTCGGCGATGGCGGCGACCTGCGCCTCCAGCGAGGCGAAGCTCCACAATTCGAGGTCGTAAGTCTTGATGTAGTCGGCGATTCCGACGGGAATGCCCTGCTCGCGATAGCGCCCCACCGGCGCGCCGCCGCGGTCGGTCAGCGGACCGTTGTGCTTGACGATGCCCTCCAGCGACTCCCAGGTCAGGTTGAGCCCGTCGAAATCAGGGTAGCGATGCTCCAGCGAAGCGACGACGCGGAGCGTCTGGGCGTTGTGGTCGAAGCCACCAAATTCCTTCAGGCAGGCGTCGAGCGCCCGCTCGCCGGCATGGCCGAACGGGGGATGACCGAGATCATGGGCCAGCGCCAGGGTTTCGGTGAGATCCTCGTCCAGCCCGAGCTGCCGAGCCAGCGCCCGGGCGATCTGCGCCACCTCCAGCGAATGGGTCAGCCGGGTGCGGTAATGGTCGCCCTCGTGGAACACGAACACCTGGGTCTTGTACTTCAGGCGGCGGAACGCGGTGGAATGGATCACCCGGTCGCAATCCCGCCGGAACGGGCTGCGGGTCCGGCTCGGCGGCTCCGCGACCAGCCGGCCGCGGCTGCGGTCGGGATCGCAGGCATAGGGCGCATGGGGGGCAGCCATTCCGACGGACACGACGAATTTAGTCCCTATCCATTTGATTCTGCGTATCCTTGCACTTAACTATGCCGGACGCGGGATACCAAATGAATTGGGCAAGTGAACCTGGTATGACCGCGCGACTATCGGAGACGAGCCATGACGACCGACGTGACCATCAGTGACCGCGCCGCACGCCGGATTGGAGAGATCCTCAAGGGCGAAGGCTCTGGCGCGATGCTGCGCATCTCGGTCGAGGGCGGCGGCTGCTCGGGTTTCCAGTACAAGTTCGACATCGACCGTGCGCGAACCGACGACGATCTCGTGATCGAGCAGGAAAATGCAGTGGTGCTGGTCGATTCCGCCTCGCAGCCGTTCCTGGCGGGATCGCAGGTCGATTTCGTCGACGATCTGATCGGTGCCTCGTTCCGCGTCAACAATCCCAACGCCACGGCGTCCTGCGGCTGCGGGACCAGCTTCTCGGTCTAGCCCGACTTTTGACGGGTCATGCCTGGATCATTCCGGCAAATTGCAATGGGAGTGCCGCTATCGCGCGGACTGCGGTTCAATCCCCCGCAAGTTTCTGTCCGACCGCGTAAAGCCTGCAATCTTCGCCGCGCGAATTGATCTTGCATTTCATCAAAGCAGGTTCGCGTGCCTCCGAAGCTGTGCGGCCAACTCCAATACCGCAGTGGCCGCCCGTGCTCACCGCGAAGGCCTTGGCATCATCGGGATTGGCGAGATAGTCCGCGAACGCCTCCTGACAAGCGGCGACAGCCCCCGGCGGGATTGGCAGCTCAGCGAACAACGGCGCCTCCATGACGGTCTTGGTCGGAAGACCCAGCTTTTCGAGGAAGGGTTCAACGGATGGAAACCAGGTGTCTGCCGGCGTGAGCATGACAGTATTGTGGCCGTTCGGTCGGAACGGAGGCAGCACATGCAACTGCGCTGGCGCACCGCCGGCGCTGTAGGCCGCGAACATACGCTGTGCCAAGTCTGGACCGTAGAATTGATCGTTCTCAGCATAGAGCCAAAGCATGGGGACACGGGCCGTGCGCCCCAATGCGGCTGATGTATCGACCAGATTATCAGGCGAGCAAGGTTGGTTGGGTGCGGAGAAGCTATGCCGACCGCCGTCAAAATTCACGGCGCCAACGACTCCCGGTATGTTCTGTGCGGCGACGGCCATCACCGTGAGCCCCCCAACGGAATGACCGAGCAAGACGACATGCTCAGCGTCGACCCAGGGCTCATGACGCAGTGAAGCGACCGCCGCAATGACATCGTCGCTGGCAGCGCGCGTGGCCGGAAGATAGTCGCAGGTCTGCCGCGCAGACTCGGAGAACCCTCCCCCAGATCGTCCATAGCCACGACGCATGATTGAGACCACTGCATATCCGCGCTGCGCGAAGGCGACGGCCGCCTTGCTGTAGCCGACTGGAGAACGGTTGAGGATTTCAGTGAAGAATTCCTCGCCGCCGCTAGGCATTCCGTGAGTGATCACGACGAGAGGAAATTTGCCGGGACGATCAGGACGAATGACGAAGCTTTCCAGCGACACTTTGTTGCCGGAGATCACGACAGGCAACATCATGTGCGCGCTCATCAGCGGCCCGTCGCCGGCGCGGGCGGAGGCCGTGAACAAGATGAGAAGCAGGACAACAATGCGCATGGCGCAGCAAGGTAACAGCGCGCATCCGAATTGCCAGCGTCCGGCCAACCGGTGCGAAACACATATTCATGCACGTGGTTAGCGCCTACGCGCCAGTTATCTGCTTCTCCTCGTCCGTCCACTCCATCTCGGCCGGCATCAGCTCCGGCTGCAGCGGCGCGTCCTCTGACATCGTGTAGCCGCCGAGCGCGCGCAGCAAGGCCGCGACCAGCGCCGGCTTGCGCAGCGGCTTGGCGAGGAAGTCCGACATGCCGGCCTCGCGGCAGATCCTGACGTCCTCGGGGAAGGCATTGGCGGTCAGCGCGACGATCGGCAAAGCTTCGCAGCGTCCGCCTTGCGCGCGGATGGCGCGGGTGGCGGCAAGCCCGTCCATGTCGGGCATGCGCACGTCCATCAGCACCACGTCGTAATTGCCTTCGGATGCTGCCGCGACGGCCTCAGCGCCGTCGGTGACGACGCGCAGCTCGACGTCGAAGGCCCCCAACATCTTGCTCACGACCATGCGGTTGACCGCATCGTCCTCCGCGACCAGCACCTCCAGCGGCCGATCGAGACCGGCGATACGGGCCTTGAGCTCGTCGGCCTCGTCGTGGCCGGCCGTCTGCTCGGAGGCCTGCGCCTGGCTCCAGGGCAGCACCAGCGTGAAACGGAAGGTCGAGCCCTCGCCCGGCGTCGAGGTGACGCCGATGGTGCCGCCCATCTGCTCGATGATGCGCCGAGAGATCGCAAGGCCGAGGCCAGTGCCGCCGAAGCGGCGGCTGATCGAGGCGTCCGCCTGCGCGAAGTCGCTGAAGAGCTGGCCGAGCTTTTCGGGAGCGATACCGATGCCGCTGTCGGTCACCGTCCATTCGACGGTCGCCAGCAAGTCGCGGCGCGCCTGGCAGGTCGCCGAGATTGTCACCTCGCCTTCATCGGTGAACTTCACTGCATTGGACGCGAGGTTGAGCAGCACCTGGCGGATGCGCGCGACGTCGCCGCGCAGCGTCGGCGGCAGGTTCGGGTCGAGTGCCAGCTTGACCGTCAGCCCCTTGGCCTTGGCGCTCGCGCGCACCACGGTCGCAACCGCCTCCACCAGCGCCTGCGGGGCGAAGTCGATCACCTCGAAGGTGAAGCGCCCGGCCTCGAGCTTAGACAGGTCGAGGATGTCGTTGAGGATGCGCTGGAGATTGTCGCCGGACTCGCGGATCGTGGTGACCGCCTCGCGCTGCTCCGGATCGAGCCTGGTCTCGAGCAGCATGCTGGCAAGCCCGAGCACGCCGTTCATGGGCGTGCGGATCTCGTGGCTCATCACCGCGAGGAAGTCCGACTTGGCGCGACTCTCGGCCTCCGCCTTTTCCGCGCGCCAGCGTTCGGTCACGTCGCGCCCGAAGCCGCGATAGCCGAGGAACTAGCCCTCGCGGTCATAGGCCGGCTTGGCCGTCAGCGACCACAGTCGCGCCTCGCCGCCGGCGACGACCTTGAGGTTCATCTCGTGCAGCGGCTCGTTCTGCTCCATCAGGCCGACGACGTTGTAGGCCGCGCTCTTGTCCTCCGGGCACAGCATGTCGAGCACGTCGGCGAAATGCGATCCCTTCAACAGCGGCAGCGGCAACTGAGCGACGTCCGCGAAACGCTCGGGCACGTCGACCAGATGCCCTTCGGCATCGGTCTGCCATAGCCAGTCGCTGGCGTTCTCCTGAAAGTCTTTCAGCAGCAGCGAGATGATCTCGGTCTGGCGTTCGAGCTCGAGCTGGGCCTTGAGATTGCCGAGGAACAGATTGCCCTGCGAGACGATACTGCGCGCCATGAAAAATGCGAACAGCAGCAGGAACACCGCCGTCACCAGATACGGCCCGGCGCCGCAGAGCAGCATCGCACCGGCGCAGGCGGTCGTCATGGTGGCGAGATAGACGAGGCCGGCGCGCGGGAAGGTCGACAGCGTGAAGGCACCGCCCGACATCATGCCGACCATCAGGCAGGCCAGGATCAGCTGGCTGGTCGGCTCGATGCGGCTGAACAGAGCGAGCGGCAGCGCGCCCCGGATCGCGGCGAGCAAGACCGCCTGCCGCAGCATTTGCCGCGCGGCGCGAGGCGAGGCCTCCTGCGGCGGGTTCTGGTGCGACCGCCGCCAGGCGCGCACCGCGAGCGAGGCGGTGGCGGCGAGCGTCAGGCCCCAGATCGCCAGGAAGTCGTTCCAGCCCCTGCCCCAGAACAGGATCAGCACGATGGCGACGTTCAGCATCGTCACCGCCATCGTCACGGGGATCAGCCGCGTCACGGCGTCGATCTGCTTGGCGCGGATGCGGCGGATCTCGCGCTCGCTGAGATCGGCGGTCAGGCCGTCCTCGATCTCGAAGCCGCCGAGCCAATACAGGAACGCGCCGATCAGGCCGTCACGCGGCTCAGTTTGCTTCATCGACTTGTCCGGCCATCCCATTCGCGGAACCTTTTGACGATCAATGGCCTGCCGCCTGCTTAAGCCGGGTTAATTTTGTGGGAGATTTTGCGGCGTCCTTGACGGGCGCGTTTGCAGTTTGTTCTAACCATGGCCCCTGCCCGGAGCCCGCCGACATGACCATCAGAGTTGCCACCTGGAACGTGAACTCGGTCCGGCAGCGGATCGACCTCCTGCTGACCTGGCTGAGGGAGTGCCAGCCGGACATCGTCTGCCTCCAGGAGATCAAATGCGTCGACGAGGCCTTTCCGCGGCTGGAGATTGAGGCGCTCGGCTACAACGTGGTCACCCACGGGCAGAAGACGTTCAACGGCGTCGCGTTGCTCTCCAAGCTCCGGTTCGACGAGACCAAGTCGGGGCTCGCCGGCGACGACGAGGACGCCCATGCCCGCTTCATCGAGGGCGTGGTGACGCTGAAGTCAGGCGTGATGCGCATCGCCTGTCTCTATCTGCCCAACGGCAATCCGGTCGGGACCGAGAAATATCCCTACAAGCTCAAATGGATGTCGCGGCTTCTTGATTATTCGAAAGAGCGCCTCAAGACCGAGGAGCCGCTGATCCTCGCCGGCGACTTCAACGTCATCCCGCACGCCCGTGACGTCCATAATCCCGCCGCCTGGACCGAGGACGCGCTGTTCAAGCCGGAGACGCGGGAGAGCTTTCAGTCCCTGCTCGGCCTCGGCCTGACCGATGCCCTGCGGGCTGTCACGGATGAGCCCGGGCTTTACACCTTCTGGGACTACCAGGCCGGGGCCTGGCAGAAGAACCAGGGCCTGCGGATCGATCACCTGCTGCTGTCGCCCCAGGCCAGCGACCGGCTCGCCAATGTCGGGATCGACAGCTATGTGCGCGGCTGGGAGAAGCCCTCGGACCACGTGCCGGTGTGGGCGGATCTGGATCTGGAGGCGGCGTAGGCTACGCAGAATTGGGGGGCACGCTGCGCTTTGCCCACCCTACGAGACCGAGATTGCCGAGCTACTGCCGGCGGCCGCCCTGCACCCACTGTTCCAGCATTTGCAGGCACATGGCGCGGTCGTCGTCGGAGGCCTTGGCGAAGGCGCGGCTGTAGCTTTCCTTGATCCAGGTCTCTTCGGCGCCGGCGCTGTCACGCGCCAGCGTCAGCCACATCAGGCCGCGCGCGGCCTGCCGCGGCAGGCGGTCGCCGTTGAACAGCATCTGGCCGAGCAGCGCCTGCGCCTCGTGCTGGCCCTTCTGCGCGGCGAGGCCGAGCCAGCGCGCGCCATAGCGGAAATCCTCGCGCGAGGCGTCCGGCGTCTTCAGGTAGAGCCGGGCGAGATCGTATTGAGCGTCGGCATTGCCGAAATAGGACGCCGCATAGGAGAACATCTCCCGCGCCCGCTCCGGATCCGACTTGACCTTCGAGTTCGGGATGCCGCTCAGATAGTAGCGGCCGAGCGCGACAAAGGCGTTGGCCACGATCTGCGCCTGCGGTGCCGACGGGCTGTCCTCGGCATGCGCATTGGCGATCCGGCTGAAATATTCGAAGGCGCGCAGATCGTCCTGGGCGACGCCGTCGCCATTGGCGTACATGCGGCCGAGCTTCCACTGCGCGATGGGGTGGCCACCCTCGGCGGCATACTGCAGCGCACTGAGCGAGGTCTCCTGAGGCACAGCCGCCGGCGCGACCTTACCGCGCGCGGTCACCGCGGTCCCCGGCAAGGTGGTCACGACCGGGATGGTCGCGTCCTTCGGGTTGACCGGAGCCCCGTCGAAGGCAAGCGCCGGGGCGGCCAGCGCACCGGCCCCCAACACAAACGCAACTATGGCACGCCTAGATGTCCGCATAGCACTGTTTCTCGTGCGCGCCGCCCGGATGGGTCACTGCCCCCCCGACCGCTGGTCCAACCTGTTGAGCATACTTCCAGAGCGCACCTGACGTGTGGTTAGTCGCGCGAGCGGTCCATTTGGTCTTGCGCTGGGCCAGCTCGGCATCGCTCAATTTTACGTTAAGGGTACCGGCGACCGCGTCGATCTCGATGATGTCGCCGTCCTCGAGCAGCCCGATCGGGCCGCCAATGGCCGCTTCCGGCCCGACATGGCCGATGCAGAAGCCGCGGGTGGCGCCGGAGAAGCGGCCGTCGGTGATGAGCGCGATCTTGCCGCCCATGCCCTGGCCGGTCAGCGCCGCGGTGGTCTGGAGCATTTCCCGCATGCCGGGGCCGCCCTTCGGCCCCTCGTAGCGGATCACGATGACTTCGCCTTCGCGGTAGGTGCGCTTCTGGACCGCCTCGAAAGCATCCTCCTCACGGTCGAAGCACCTGGCCGGACCGGTAAACCTGAGGTTGGACATTCCCGCGACTTTCACGATCGCACCTTCTGGCGCCAAATTTCCCTTCAGACCGACCACACCGCCTGTCACGGTGATGGGCTTGTCTGCCGGGTGCACCACGTCCTGGTGCGGATTCCACTTCACGCTCTTGAGGTTTTCGGCGATCGTGCGGCCCGTGACGGTGAGGCAATCACCGTGCAGGAAGCCGTTGTCGAGCAGCGTCTTCATCAGAAGCGGTATGCCACCTACTTCAAACATGTCTTTGGCGACATAACGGCCGCCCGGCTTCAAATCCGCGACATATGGTGTCTTTTTGAAGATTTCGGCAACGTCGAACAGGTCGAACTTGATGCCGCACTCATGCGCGATCGCCGGCAGGTGCAGCGCAGCATTGGTCGAGCCGCCCGAGGCGGCGACCACGGCGGCGGCATTCTCCAGCGCCTTGCGGGTGACGATGTCGCGCGGCCGGATGTTTTCGGCGATCAGGTCCATCACCTTCTCGCCCGCGGTCATGCAGAAGGCGTCGCGGATTTCATAGGGTGCCGGAGCACCGGCCGAGTAAGGCAGTGCAAGGCCGATCGCCTCGGACACGGTCGCCATGGTGTTGGCGGTGAACTGCGCGCCGCAGGCACCCGCCGAGGGGCACGCCACGCGCTCGATCTCGTCGAGGTCCTCGTCCGACATGGCCCCGACCGAGTGCTTGCCGACGGCCTCGAACATGTCCTGCACGGTGACCTGCTGCCCGCGGAACGTGCCGGGCAGGATCGAGCCGCCATAGATGAAGATCGAGGGCACGTTGAGACGGACCATCGCCATCATCATGCCCGGCAGCGACTTGTCGCAGCCGGCGAGCCCGACCAGGGCGTCATAGGCATGGCCGCGGACGGTCAGCTCGACGGAGTCGGCGATGCATTCGCGCGACGGCAGCGAGGAGCGCATGCCGTCATGGCCCATCGCGATGCCGTCGGTCACGGTGATGGTGCAGAACTCGCGCGGGGTGCCGCCGGCCGACGCCACGCCCTTCTTCACCGCCTGCGCCTGGCGCATCAGGGCGATGTTGCAGGGAGCGGCCTCATTCCAGCACGAGGCGACGCCGACGAAAGGCTGGTGGATCTGCTGGGTGGTCAGACCCATGGCGTAGAAATAGGACCGATGCGGCGCGCGCGCAGGGCCTTCCGTCACGTGACGGCTCGGCAGCCTCTGCTTGTCAATCTTCGCGCTCATCGCAAACCAGTTTCCTCGGTCAACCCTTTCAGACCCGAAAAATCAGAGCCAAGATTTGAATCGACCTTGGGATTTCTCGTCGCCTTCGAAGACCGCCGCTGCCCTAGAACATTAGAGCGATTTTATTCATGTTTGGGTGTGGCCAAAAAGCGGCGGTGATGCGAACCACCAGTGATGACGGTTAAATCGGAACCGAGTGTTGCGTAGACAGCACAATCGTTACCGGGAAGACACGGGGTGGACTACTTCAATACCCTCGCGGGAAGGATGATCCCACAACTTCAGATTTTGTATCGGCAACAACACTTCCGCATTTGCTCCACGAGGCGGTGACCGCGCGGGTGAGTCGGGGCGCGCCGCTCGTCAACGATTCTTCCCTCGTGTCCCGGACAAGCCGCACCGTTGAAGGAGCGCTGCGCTCCGTCCGGGGCACCAGCGGAGTTATGACGCACGCTTTCTCCACGCCGTCATTGCGAGCGAAGCGACTTGTCCGCCGAAGCCTCGGCGAAGGCGGAAGCACTCCAGAGTCTTTCCGCGGAGGGATTCTGGATTGCTTCGTCGCAAGCGCTCCTCGCAATGACGGAGCAGGAGGCACCATCGCGATGCTCCAATGCATATCCCAGCTGCAGTGCCGTAGGGTGGGCAAAGGCGCATCGCGCCGTGCCCACGATCTCTGTCCATAAGCAACAAGGCGTGGGCACGCTGCGCTTTGCCCACCCTACGAGATCGAGATTGTGGCACGCAGCTCAGCTCACGGACATGCCTTCGCGTCCTCGCGGCGCAATTCGCCCGAGCTTTGCTTGGTCTCGCGACCCTCTCATCCAAGAGGGCGCAGGGAAGGCCGGGTGCTGGCTCGCACCCGCGGTCCGCTGCGCGAAAAGCACGCGCAGAAAGAACCGCACAGCAGCATACAGGTGGTGCCGATCACTCGGCCTTCCCTGCGCAGTGGCTGGACGGCTTATGCCGTGATCTCCCGGGAGCCGACCATTCCTTCTGGCCTCCCTCGCCCCGCGAATTTGGATGATGCAGTCTGCCCGGTTGGGCTCGCTCGCATCTCCGCGAAAGGCTTGACCGTAGCAACGACGGCCAGGACCACACGGTTTTGCCGTACGCGCGTTCGCTGGTCACCACATTATCTCCCGGCCTTGTCGACGTTGCCGAAAGAATGGGGCGAGACGAACTGAACAGCGCCGCTCATCCGCACGAAGCCTCGGGCTCACAGGGACTACCCGCCCTGCCCGCGCCTCTCGTGCCGACGCTGCCGCGTCCACCGCAAGCCCGGCTCGCGACAGTGACGACCACATAGTCGCCCCTCTTGGGTGAGCCGGGATGGACGACACATACGCCGAAACCGAATTTCGGTAAAGTGGAATATTTTTAGCGACGTGGATTGACAGAGGGCGACACAGGCTCTCGGCGCCGTAGCCCGGATGGAGCGCCAGCGTAATCCGGGACGGTGCTAGATGCCGGGGCGAGCGGCCCCGGATTGCGCTTTGCTCCATCCGGGCTACGGCCACGATCGGCCGCTCAGGCCGACATCGCTCGCTTGCGTCCGGCCGGATCGACCAGGCGCACGATCTCACAGATGGCGACGAGGCCGGCGAGCCAGACGGCGCTGGTCAGTCCAATGCGCGTCACGATCGCGGCGGTGAAGGCGCCCTCGCCGCCGAGGAACGGCGTCGCGGCGAGCAGTGCGAGCTCGTAGATCCCGTAGGCGGCGACGAGCGTGATCGCCAGCATCAGTGGCGTGCGGCGCTGCGGCAGCAGGCCGAGCACCGTCGACGAGGCCGCGGTCGCCAGAAGCGCAGCCGCGCCGATCAGGAAGCCCCAGGCAATCGTGTTGGCGTCAACGGGATAATGCAGCACGCCGAAACCGATGGTCTGGTTGACGAGCCAGGCGCCGGTGACGACGAGCAGCGCCTGACGCTGCGGCAGCATCGCCGCGGCAATGACGGCGAAGGCCGCGAACGGCGTGGCGCAGGCGAACGCAAAACTTGCGAGCACGCATGACGCCGTCAGCAGCGCAAAGCAGAACATCGGCGCGAGGCGCGGCGCGACCGGGTGAAGCCGGAAGCGATCGCCACCAGACGGCAGGATGCTGAGAGCCATGGTTGAATCTCCTTCTTTCGAATTCTAGTCCATTTAGGGGCGCGTGACGAAAATCAGAACGTTGCGCCGGCCTTGAGCAGATAGGTGCGGCCGGGCAGCGGATAGGCGCTGAAGCGGCCGTCCGTGAAGGTGCTCGCGATGGCGTAGTCGTAGTAGAGCGCGTTCAGCACATTGTTGATGCTGACGGACCAGAAGTAGCGCTCAACCTGGCCGCTGAGCTTGAGATCGATCGTGCCGTTGGCGGGAATCGGCTTCTGGGTGCCCGCCTGGTCGTTGTCCATGCGTCGCTCGCTCCAGAAGCGCGCGGTGGCATCGAGCACCACGTAATTCTGCCAGATGTTCCAGGTGACGCCCGCACTCGCCGTGTAGCGCGACACCAGCGGCACGTCGTTGCCGGCCCAGATGCCTTCGCGGAAGACCGCGCGGGTGTAGGCCACGCCGGAGCGCAGCAGCAGGGCATCGTTGACGCGATAGGACAGGCTGGTCTCCGAGCCGTAGCGGCGGGTCGGATCGAGATTGGTGTTGTAGAACAGGACCGGATTGAAATGGACCTCGTTGGTGAGATCCATCAGATAGAGACTACTCTGCAGCTGCAATCCGCCTCCCTTGATGCGAAAACCGCCCTCGATATCCCAAGAGGTCTGGGTCTTGAGCTCGAACGTTTGCGGGATCGCAGCGAAGGTCAAGGGATCGAAGGAAGGCCCCGAGGACAGGCGCTCGTCGACATCAGGCGTGCGGAAAGCGCGCGCAACGCGGCCGAACAGCGAGACCTGGTCGTTGAGGCGATGCTCGGCGCCGAGATGCAGCGCATATTGGGTCTCGTTGCTCGTCAGCGGCAGCGCGCCGATGTCGGCGTTGAAGGGAGCTGCCGGGTCGAAATTGTCGCGTGCCGCAAGTCTGACGTTCTGCACCCGCGCGCCGTAGGAGATGTCGGTCGTGGGCGCGATTCCCAATGTGTGCTGGAAATAGCCCGCAACCGACTGCTGCCTGAGGTCGTAATTGTGCCATGGGGAGAGCCCCTGCCCGGCGCCGCGATTCTGCTCAAAGCTCGCATCGTAATAGTCGATGCCGGTCAGGAGCTGCGACGGCATGCCGAGCAGCAGGCTCTTCACGCTGAGCCGCGGCGTGATCGACCAATTCGTCAGATGGGAACCGACATAGGTCGACGTGAAGAACGCCGGAACCGGCGTCGGGGTGGAAAAGAACGCACTCTGCTGCTTCTTGTCGCGCACGCCGCCGTCGACGATGAGATCGACGCCGTTGACCAGGGTCTTGGTGAAGCCCGCAGTCGCGCCAAAACCCTCCTGGTTGGCGTAGTTGAACGGCGTGCTGGTCCCTCGCCGGTTGGCCCTGAGCTCGTCGAGGCCGATGGAGGGATCGACGGTGCGGCCGCCCGGCAGCCGCAGCTCCTGATTGTCGCCGGTGACGGTGAGAAAAGCACTCAGGCTCGGCGTCGTGTAATTGAGATTGCCGACGCCGTTCTGCTGCGAATAGCGATTGTTGTCGCGGTAGCCATCGGTCCTGACCGTATTGCCGTAGAACGAGGTCGACCACGGGCCGGAATTGAGCGAGGTCGAGACATTGCCGAGCCTGGTGTTGAACGAGCCGAAACCGGCCTCGATGCGCGCGGTCACGGGCGGTCCGCCAACGCCATTTCTTGTAACGATGTTGATCACACCGCCGACCGCGTTGTCGCCGTAGAGCACCGCGCCGGAATTTCCCCGCGTGACCTCGATGCGTTCGATCGAATTGAGCGGGATGGTGGAGAGGTCCACCTGCGCCATGTCGACGTCGTTCAACCGTCGTCCGTTGACCAGCACCAGCGTGTTGGCGGTGGCAAAGGCGCCGAAGCCACGCAGGTCCACGCTGGTCTTGGCGCCGATCTGGCCGCCATAGAGCGTCGTGATCTGGGCCCCCGGCGTCTGCGTCGCGATGATCTCGGCAAGCGTCTGCGATGGCGAATGCGCGATATCCGCGGCCGTGATGACGGTCGTGGCGGCCCCGACGATGGCGCCGTTGCCGACGGCAGCCTTACCGCCGGAGCCAGATGAGCCGGCTCCATTGCCTGCCGGCGCGACATTCGTCCTCGCCCGCTGCCGCGTCGCCTCGCCGTCACCGATCGCCCTCGCCCGCGTGCGGTTGTGATCGTCGGGCTGCGTCACTTCGATCGGCGGCAATTGCTCGGCAAGCGCGTGCTGGGCGAAGGCGGAGGACAGATCGAGCGAATGGAAGGAAACGGATACGAGCAGGCCGACGGCAAGGCGCCTGGCGGCAGAGACGAGACGGGACACAATTGTAACCTCGGTATGACGTCAGTGGCACGTCACAGCGAACGAGGTTTCACGGCAGAGCGATGGATTGCTCCGGTGAAGCTAATGTCTGTACTCCCCGACCGACATCTTCGCGTGTGACCACGGCTGACGGCAGGTCTCCTGGCTCGCGGGTCGTGACCTCGCGTCGCCTTCCCAGGACCGAGTTTCCCAGTGGCATGAGACGAAAGATTCACCGCTTACAGTTGCGGGGGCAGCCGTGGCGTTGAGACAGATCCCTGCGTTGGGACAATCCCGCACCACATTCCCTTTTGATCTCCCTGAGGAGAACCGTCGCCGATCATTTACGAGCCGTTGGCCCCGGGAGTCAATCGACCGATGGGTGCCGGGCGCTCAGGTCCGCCCTCGCACACGTTGCGCCTGGGCCCAGGCGACAGCGACGTCGCGCGGCGGAACATCGACGCGCTTGATCGGGGTCAATTCGCCGGAGGCCGAGACGATCGCGGTCTCCTCGCGACGACAGCGCGTGCAGACAAAGCGGACCTCGTGCGGGGACGCCGACCAGCTCGACCGCTTCACATTGGCCGCCATCGGCCAGGCATCACAATGCGAGCACGACACCAGAAATCGACCGGGATCGAGCATACCCATTTCCATCGGACTCCGCGTCCTGCCCACCTGCTTCAATGATTAACCCAAGTGAATCGTTCCGGTGCCCCAGCACCGCCGCTGGGTGCGCCGGAGAAAGCGGTAGCCTCAGCGCGCGCCCTTGAGGGTGCAGGAGGTGGTGCAGGTGACCGTGGTGCCGCGATCGCACGATTTGCACGCACTGACGCACTGGTTCATGTCGCGGGGATTGTAGCTGTAGTTCCGCATCGGGCAGGTCGGCGTCGAGCCGGTGATATCCTGCTCCTGGTCGCAGGCCGCCGTCATGAGCGCGACTATGATCACGGCAACGAGGCGCATGTGATTGCCCTGTCAAGCATGGCAAATGACACTCGCGGGGTGCGCTGCAATGCAGCGAACCCCGGCCTTTCCATCACGAGCGATCGCTCGCGACGTCAAGGATGCGCGCCAAACCTTAAGAACGGATTGCAGCCGGCGTCACGCCGCAGCCTTGGTCGCGATCGCCTGCCGCATGTCCACCGCCAGCTGACGGTACTGTTCCGAGAGTTTCAGATAGAACTCGCGCTTGGTGCTGTCGGTGGCGAGCTTGGCGATCAGCTCGCATTCGGCGGTGAGCGTCTCGAACCGTTCCAGCCTGTCCTGAAGTTCCGTCATCGGCGTGTCCCCGTCAAACGCCTCAAGGACATCCAACCTAAGCCCGGGAAATAGGTCACGGCGAACATCGTTATCGAGTAGAAACGTTTTTTCCGGACAGGGCGGGCCGGCCCAACAAAAACGGCTATTTCTGCTCCAGCCGCCAGGCGCCGTCCCACCCCTCTTCCGGCGGCTTGGCCTCGAATTGCGCGATGCGGCCGAGCATCGTGCGCGAGGGGCCGTCGCCGGGGACGGCTTCGAGCGCGGCGTTGAAGGCGGCGCGCGCCTCGTCGAAGCGGCGGGCCCGATAGGCGGCGAGCGCTTCGGCATAATGCGTGCGCAGGCTGT
The DNA here is from genome assembly GCF_014198205.1 of Bradyrhizobium sp. SBR1B. Classification (NCBI taxonomy): domain Bacteria; kingdom Pseudomonadati; phylum Pseudomonadota; class Alphaproteobacteria; order Hyphomicrobiales; family Nitrobacteraceae; genus Bradyrhizobium; species Bradyrhizobium sp. SBR1B. The sequence continues at coordinate 70,014 of NZ_JACIHC010000004.1, read as the reverse complement.
CCTGCGCGGCGGTGAGCGCGCCCGCCTGCGCCATCACCTCGAAGATCGGCTGCGGCGCGCTCTGGCCGGCGACCGCCAGACGATCGATCTCGCGCAATTCGAGCCGCGCTCCGATCGCATCAGCCGTGGCCAGCGAGATCAGGATGCGGGTGCCGTAGACCTTGTTGACGGCCTCCAGCCGCGAGGCCAGGTTCACGGCGTCGCCCATCACGGTGAAGCTCATCATCAGCTCGGAGCCGATGCTGCCGGTCAGGACCTCGCCGGTGGCGATGCCGATCCGCAGGTCACACGGCGCCGGCATGGCGCGGATGCCGAGCAGGTCGGGCAGCTGCTTCTGCAGCGCGGGCACCTGGTCGACCATCTCGGTTGCGGCGATGCCGGCCAGGAGCGCCTGCTCGTCCTCCTCGATGAAGGGCGGGCCCCAATAGGACATGATGGCGTCGCCGATATATTTGTCGATGATGCCGCGATTGCTCCTGATCGGTCCGGACATCACCGTGAAATAGTGGTTCATCACCCTGACGAGGCCACGCGGGGTCATGCCCTCGCTCATCGAGGTGAAGCCGCTCATGTCGCAGAACATGATGGTCATGACCCGGCGCTCGCCGTCGATCGCAACCTCGGGCCGGTCGATCAGCCCCTGCACCACCTTGGGATCGATGTAACGGCCAAAGGTCTCGCGGATGCGCTCGTTGTGCCTGAGCTGCTCGGTCATGCGGTTGAAGGCCGCGGCGAGCTCGCCGATCTCGTCCTGCGTGGAGACGGTGATGGTCTTGTCGAAGCGGCCGGCCTCGACCTCGCGGGTGCCGGCGAGCAGCAGCCGCACCGGGCGCGTGATGCCGCTGGACACCAGGAGCGCAAAGGCAAAGCCGACGATCGCCGCGAGCAGGGTCACGACACCCGAAACGACGATCGCCTGATGCTGGCGGCTGATCACCTGCGACGTCGAGAAGAACACCTGCGTCAGCATGTCGGCGCGGATCGCATCGACCTTGCGGTTGAACTGATCGCGTAGCACGTCGATGTGTTCCAGCGTGCCGCGGGCCTCGGCCATCTGCCTGGCGTCGACCTGCTTGAGCAGCTTTGCATGGTCCTCGTTCAGATCGCGCCGCAGCTCGGTGACGGCGGTCTCGATGCGAATATCGATCCGTCCCAGCGCGGCATTGTCGGAATACGTCCTGGGGTCGTCGATGATCGCGTTGACAAGCGAACGCGCGGCCTCGGCCTCCTCCTCGATCTTGCGATCGGATGTCTCGAACTCGCGAAGGCGCGCCGCATAGGCCTCTTCGTCCGACGGTGACTCCATTTTGGTCATGACCATCCGCCGTAGCGCCAGCCCCCGCTCCAGCGAGCGGATGTTGGCGCGGGCCAGATGGCTGTAGGCGGGGATGTAGCGGTTGGTCAGCTCGTCGAGCAGGACGCCGACCTGGCTCGACATCACCATCGACAGGATCGAGGTGACCAGCATCAGGACGATCAATCCGAGGGCGATACCGACGATCTTGCGCCTGATCGACTGGTTGAAAATCGGCATAGCTGCAAGGACAAAGGCCAAAAGGGAAGGAGCAAGGGAACTCCATACACCGGATCGGGCTGCGGGAACACGCGCAATCTGGTTCCTCCTGACGCCCTGAACCAGGCGCGGCCATCGCGCAGGCCTATCGTTAACAAAGGTTAAAGAAGCTGACCTTTGCTCCCCAGCCGAAGTTCCCTGGTCACATCCGTATTTCGCCGCATTGTTGCGACAGCGTGAGGAATGCGAAACGATGCCGTGGCATCGTTCTCGATGTCGTTGATTCTCAAGCCGCATGTCGTCGCGGACCTTGGTTTGTAGTGGTTTCGCAGGGGGACCATGGGATGAACCAGTGCCTACGCTCGCTCGCGTGTCTCGTTGCCGTGGCCGCAATGGCCCTCCTTCCGACCGAGCTGGCGGCCAAGAGCAGCCACAAATCGTCCGCGCCGAAGAAGTCGCATGAGGCGAAAGCCGGCAAGCAGCGTCATGCCGCGGTGAAATCGCGCCATGGCAAGCATGCCGAGGCCAAGCGCAAGTCGAAGAAGACCGGCGGCGAGCCGTCCGAGAAGCCGGCCGCCCCGCCGCTCACCGGGGACCTCGCCGCGCTGAAGGATGCGATCGACCTCGCGCGCAAGGGCAAGACGGATGATGCGAGCGCGGCGCGCGACCGCATCGCTGATCCCGCCGGACAGAAGCTCGCCGACTGGTTCATGCTGCGCCATTCCGAGAGCACCGCCAATTTCAAGCGTTATGCCGCCTTCCTCGCCGCCAATCCGGGTTGGCCGAGCAGCGCCCTGCTTCGCCGCCGAGCCGAGGCGCGGCTGTGGCAGGAGAAGGCGGACGCGGCCACCGTGCACAAATTCACCATGGACCGCCCGACCAGCGCCAAGGGCAAGTTCGCCCTCGCCCGCGTGCTGCTCGCTGAAGGCGACGCCGACAGGGCCGCGCGGCTCGTGCGCGAGGCCTGGCGCACCGACGAATTGTCCGAGCGGAGCGAGGAGGATTCCTACGAGGCGTTCCGCGATCTGCTCAGCTCCGAGGATCATCGCGCGCGCATGGACAAGCGGCTCGGCGCCAAGGACTATGCGGCTGCGCGGCGCGCCGCGAAACGACTCGGCGAGGATGAGCTCGCGATCGTCAAGGCCTGCGCCGCCGTGACCGGCAAGGCCAGCAAGGCCAAGGATTATCTCGAGGACGTACCGACTGAAGCGCGCCGCGATCTCGGCTATGTGCTGTGCCGCGCCCAATGGCACCTCCAGAAGGACCGCATCGACGACGCCGCCGAGGTAATCCTGGCCGCCGCGCCCGACACCATGGCCGCGCAGGACACCGACGCCTGGTGGCGCGAGCGTCGCATGCTCGCGCGCAAGCTGCTCGACCAGGGCAAGTTCAAAACGGCGTATGACGTGGTGCGCACCGCCGCGGTGCCCGAGAAGGAAGTCTACCGCGTCGACTATCATTTCATGTGCGGCTGGATCGCTCTGCGCTTCCTGAATGATCCCCAGGCGGCCATGGTGCACTTCGCCGCCATCGATGCGGGCTCGGCCAATCCGATCGCGCTGTCGCGTGCCCATTACTGGCGCGGCCGTGCCGCCGAGGCGATGGGTGCTGTGGCCGATGCTCGCATGAGCTACCGGGCGGCCGCGCGCTATCCGACCGCCTATTACGGCCAGCTTGCGCGCGCCAAGCTCGGCCTCGATCGCATCGAGCTGCGACCGCCCTCGCCCGTGCTGGCCGCGCTCGACACTCCGCCCGCAGACGAGCGCGTGCGCGCCGCCGACATGCTCTACGGCATCGGCGAGCGCGACACGGTGTTCTATTACGCCGAGGATTTCGCGAAGGAGAGCACCGACGTCGCGGCCCTCGAGGGCCTCGGCGAACTCGCCGGACAGCGCCGCGATGCGCGCGTGATGCTGGAGGTCGGCAAGTCGGCGCTGGCGCGCGGGCTCGCGCTCGACCATTACGCTTTTCCGACCATCGGCATCCCCGAGCACCAGCAGGTCGCGCCCGCGATCGAGACCAGCGTGATCTATTCGGTGGCGCGCACCGAAAGCTCGTTCGACCAGCGCGACAAGTCGCCGGCCAATGCGGTCGGGCTGATGCAGGTGACACCTGAAGCCGGCCGCGACACCGCCAAGCGCTTTGGCCTGACCTACGACTGGGACAAGATGGTCTCCGATCCCGTCTACAACACGCAAATGGGCGCGGCCGAGCTCAGCGCGCTCCTGTCGGAATATCGCGGCAACCAGATCATGACGTTTGCCGGCTACAATGCCGGCCGCGGCCGCGTGCGCGAATGGGTGCAGGCCCGCGGCGACCCCAGGGATCCCAACGTCGATCCGGTCGACTGGGTCGAGCGCATCCCGCTGTCGGAGACGCGCAACTACGTCCAGCGCGTGATGGAGAACGTGCTGGTGTACCGCGCACGGTTCGAGGGCAGCAGCATGGTCGCCGGCAAGTCCGACCAGCGCGTCACGACGCAGGAAGTGAGCGCGGCACCAACGGGATCGGCCGCAGCCCCCTCACCCTAGCCTCGCCGCCGCCGGGGCTGGACGCGGCGCGGGCTGGACGCGGGACTGCGGCCGACTTTTCTGCGCGGCCGTCATCGAGCTAGCCGTCACCTCCTTCCGTCGTCAGAAGGTCGTACTCGCGCAGATATGCCTCGGCCAATGCGCGCGACAGCGCGCCGATCTGAATCATCCAGCTCCAGCTCGAGATCGCCGCCAGCGCCGCGATCGTCTCGAGCGAGCTGCCGGGCCACAGCATGTCCATGGCCGTCTGCTGACGGTAGCAACCGTAGTCGCAATACCGCTCTTGCTTGGACACATGACGGACGTAACTCGTACCCAGCGGCCGGGCGCATGCGCGGCAGACGCCGCCGTGGCAGGGATGTTCCTGATTGACGAGCATGAATCTCAATGCCGTGTCCTCTCCTGCCGAATGCGTCCTGCCAGCCCGACTACTCAAGATGCCGCGCGCGTACGTCCCTCGATCAACGGCGCGGACTCGTGATGAAGTGCGTAGCAGTCGTAGCCGCAGTAGCGCAGCAGCGTCCTGGCGTCGCGCAGATAACCACCATCGATCTCCTCGCAGCACCAAAGGCACGACGTCTTGCGGAACGGGGTTCTGCCGTTCACCAATATGAATCTCACGTGGCACCTCCCAACGCGAAACAGTAGACCAGGTCGACCAGAGAGGCGGACGGCGGTGGCGCGCAGATATGGTTGCGGCCGTCGGGATTGTCTCTGTTGCGCTCGACCTTCTGCGACGGGATCAGGATGTATTTGCCGTCTTCCCGGCGCCGCGCGTAGATCCTGCCGTCGACGTAGCGAATCTCGGTCGGGTAGCAATCGGCGTTGTTGCAGCAGCTCAGAACCGGATTATCCGGCATGTGCCAGCTCGAATAGAACTTCTCGTGCAGCAGTTGATCCTGAGGCGGATGGTGACGATGTGAACCATCCGGTCCGGCTTCGTCGGCCTCCACGCCCGTCACCAGCGAAAGTGGCAGCGCGATCGCCAACAGGAGCTTGCAGGTACGGTTCAACGCAGCCTCCCGACGAAGAAATTGCCTGAGGTGGCAGACGCGGCGGCTGGTCCTCAGGCCGCCTGATATCGGAACAACCAGCGACGGTCGCGCTCACGGCGCGCCCTGAACCGGTCGAGGCATTTCCTCGAGCAGACCGGCGTCCGCCAGGAATAGTATCGGATCAGGCCAAACTTCGCCGCGCAGACAGCACAGCCTTTGGACTCGGGACGGCGCTCGGAGTAGTCGGGGCTATCGCACATCATCCTCTCCTCTTGACCTCTTAGGGGTCCCGGCTTCCTTGTGCGCAAGCACGGGTCGCCACGGTCGTCACGGAAAATGCGGCTTCTCAATCGTGACTGCCAATTCATCGGCAAGTCAGGGGGCGGACGCAGAGCCTGGCTCTTTTGGGGGCAACACCCCCGGAGCCTTTCAGCAATTTGTGCTCCGCAATCGTCTCCTCTCGATTGGCTGCCAAACTAGGCCGGCTGCAACGCATCGCTCAATTGTACGGAGGTAAATGCGCGCTAGAACTAGGGTTGTGCGAGCTATACGTAGGTTTGGGCCGTAGTTTTGCGGACCTCTGCCCGCCCGCGCAACGAGACGGAGCAACGCCCGCAAGCTGCACGGCAACCGGGAGTTTTGCCGGCAATCCGACTTTGGTCGGAGCCAATTGCCCCTGTTCGGGCAAAGTGCTCTACTCGCCTTGACGCTGGCGCGCCGGGACGCTTGCGATGATGCCTGGCCAGATCACGAAAATCGGGACTTCGGCCGCACAATTCCTGCTCGGCGGCCTTGCGGCGCTTCGATCATTCGGCAACGGCGAGAAGGACCGGTCCGCGGTCGCTGAGGCCTCGCGGCAGAACGCCGATCTGCGTGACGCCATGAAGCAATGGCGCGAGGTGTTCGAGCACAACCCGGTCATGTACTTCATGGTCGATCCGGCCGGAACGGTGCTCAACGTGAATACGTTTGGCGCCGCACAACTGGGCTACACGACGGCCGAGCTGATCGGCCAATCCGTGCTGAACGTCTTCTTCGAGGAAGACCACGACTTCGTTCGTCAATGCGTCGCTTTGTGCCTCACGACCGTGGACCAGTCGCATACCTGGGAGATTCGCAAGTTCCGGAAGGACGGGTCGGTGCTCTGGGTCCGCGAGAACGCCAAGGCGATGCTGCGCGGCGACGGCACGCCGATCCTGCTGGTCGCGTGCGAGAACATCACCCAGCGCAAGGAGACCGAGGATGCGCTGCGACAGAGCGAGGCCTACCTCGCCCAGGCCCAGGAATTGAGCCACACCGGCAGCTTCGGCTTGAACCTCGCCACCGGCGAGGCGGTCTGGTCGAGGGAGACTTTCCGCATCTTCCAATGCGACCCTGCGACGAAGCCGACCCTGAACTTCGCCTTTCAGCGCATCCATCCGGAAGATCGCGACACAGTCCGCAGCACCCTTGATCGGGCCTACCGGCTGGCGGAGGATTTCGACCACGAATACCGCCTGCTGATGCCCGACGGATCGATCAAATATCTCCATTCCGTGGCGCGCGCCGTGCGGCACCCATCCGGGCGCATCGAGTTCGTCGGAGCGGTGACCGATGTCACGATTGCGAAGGAAGCGGAACAGAGGCTGCGTCGCAGCGAAGCCTATTTGGCCGAAGCCCAACGCCTCAGCCATACGAGCAGCTGGGCCTGGGACGTTCATCGTCAGGAGTTCGCCTACCGCTCGACTGAACTGTACCGACTGTTCGGGTTTGAGCCGGACCAGACCGATGTCCCGGCCCGGGCTTTTCAGCAACGTATCCTGCCGGAGGACTTTCGGCGGATTGTCGAGGTGGAACGTGAAGCTGTCAGGCAAAAGCAGCCCTTCCAGATCGACTTCCGGATTGTGCGCCCCGACGGCTCGATCAGACGCGTCCACAGCGAGGGACATCCTGTGATCGGCCGCGACGGCGAGGTGATGGAAATCATCGGCACGCACGTGGACGTCACCGAGCAGTTCGCGGCGAAAGATGCGCTGCATAAGGCGTTCGACGAGCTCAAGACATCCGAACAGCGGTTCCGCGACTATGCCGAAACCGCATCCGACTGGTTCTGGGAGACCGGTCCGGACCACCGCATCACCAGGATATCGGAGCATGCCGAAACCTCCAGCGCGGCGCCGAAGGGCCTGATCGGCCTGACCCGCTGGGACATTCCGCCCGACGCCGAGTTCGAGCCGGAGAAATGGGAGCAGCATCGCGCGGCGCTCGATGCCCACGTTGCGTTCCGCGATCTGATCTACCGCAGCAGGGATGGCAACGGATCTCCAATCTACGTTCGGACCAGCGGCAAGCCGTTCCATGATGCGGCAGGCAATTTTCTCGGCTATCGCGGCGTCAGCAGCGACGTCACGGCGGCAATCCGCGTCGAGCAGGCGGAAGAGGCGCTGCGCAAGGCGCAAGGCGAGCTCGCCCACGTCACCCGCGTCACGACGCTCGGCGAACTGACCACCTCGATTGCCCACGAAATCACCCAGCCCATTGCCGCGGTGATCTCCAACGCGGACGCTTGCATCGCTTGGCTTGACCGCGACCCCGCCAACCTGAAGGCCGCGCGCCGTTCCGCAGAATGGATTGTCGAGGACGCCAACCGGGCAAGCGAGGTGATCCGCCGGATCAGAGCGCTTGCGAAGAAGACCGAGATCGAAATGGTTCCACTCGACATCAACCAGGTCGTCAGGGAGGCCGTGGCGCTGGTTCGGCGCGAGCTCGCGATCCATGCGGTGTCGGTGCGAATGGAGTTGGCGTCCGACCTGCCCAGGATTTGCGGCGACCGGATCCAGCTGCAGCAGGTCCTGATCAACCTGGTGGTGAACGGCATCGAAGCCATGCATGCCAATGTCGACCGCCCGCGCGAGCTGGCGATCCGCTCGAGCCGGACGGACGACGACCGCCTGCTCCTCACCGTGACGGACCGCGGTGTCGGCCTTGGCAAAGACGTCAAGGAACGCATCTTCAACCCCTTCTTCACGACGAAATCGGGCGGTCTCGGAATGGGACTCTCGATCTGCCGATCGATCATCGAGGCTCATGCGGGCCGGCTTTCGGCCATTCAAAATGAAGGGAGTGGTGCAACATTCCAGATCGCCCTGCCCTTGCCACACAAGGACACGTCGTGACTGATCATGCCAAGCAGGCCCAGGCGAGCGCCGCTGATCCGATCGTCCTGATCGTCGATGATGATCCGTCGATGCGCCGTGCGCTCACCAATCTCTTTCAATCGGTCGGTCTCAAGGTCGAAGCCTTCAGTTCGGCGGCGGAGATCATGGAAGCCAAACCGCCTGCGGTCCCCAGTTGCCTCGTGCTCGACATCCGCCTGCCAGGCTTGAGTGGCCTCGACCTCCAGGCGGACCTTGCCAAAGCCAATATTCACACCCCCATTATCTTCATCACCGGTCACGGCGATATTCCCATGACCGTAAGAGCCATGAAGAGCGGTGCCGTCGATTTTCTGACCAAGCCGGTGCGCGACCAGGACATGCTGGATGCGGTGCAGGCTGCGATCGAACGCGATCGCAAGCGGCGCGATGCCGAGCAGTCGATCTCGGGCGTGCGATCCCGTTACGAGGGGCTGACGGCGCGCGAACGCGACGTGCTCGCCCTGGTTGCATCCGGCCTGATGAACAAGCAAGTCGCCGCCGAGCTGGGATTGGCTGAAATCACCGTGAAGATCTATCGCGGCCAGATCATGCGGAAAATGGCAGCGAAGTCGTTGGCGGACCTCGTCAGAATGACCGACGCGCTCGGAATCCCGCGCAACAGGGGTCATCTGCAAACCTAAGTATGCTTTCCAATCTCGCTCCGGTGGCCCACCTTGCCTCGAGCGGCTGAATCGCGGCCGGCGGCTCCCCGTGCAGGAGCGATCATATTGTCAGCGTCTTCGATCATTTCCGTCATTGATGATGATCCCTCCGTTCGTCTTGCGACGAACAACCTCCTGACGTCGCGCGGGTATACGGTCCACACCTTTGGCTCGGCTCACGAATTTCTCCAATCCGCCGAACTTGAGACGACCTGCTGCGTGATCACGGACGTGCAGATGTCGGTCATGAGCGGCGTCGAGCTGTTGACGCATATGCGCGGTCTCGGGCACGTCACGCCTTTCATCTTCATGACGGCTTTTCCGGACGAGTCCGTACGCGACCGCGCACTCAGGGCCGGCGCGATCTGCTTTCTCGCCAAGCCATTTTCGACGCCGGCCCTGATGCAGTGCCTGGAGACCGCACTGTCGGACCCCGGTGACGCCACGATGTGATGCGGCGGCGCCGGAATTCCACGGCCAGGACAGACCTGCGGCCATGCGACGTGCTCAATCCACCTTGATGTTCGCCGCCTTGATCATCGGCCACCATTTGGCGATCTCGGCCTTCTGGCGGGTGCCGAGCGCTTCGGGCGTGAGCTGATCCTTGGGCGTCATCTCCAGCCCCTGGCTTTCGAGCTGCTTCTTCACGGCGGGATCGTTCAGCGCCTCCACCGCCGCAGCATTGAGTTTGGCAACGATTTCCTTGGGCGTTCCCTTCGGCACCCACATGCCCGACCACAGCGTCATGTTGAAGCCCTTCAGACCCGCCTCCTCCGCGGTTGGGATCTCGGGCGCCGAGGACAGGCGCTTGCTGTCGGTGATGGCGTAGGCGCGGATGGTGCCGGCGCGGACCTGCGCGATCGAGTTGGACGTCTGGTCGACGATGACGTCGATCTGACCAGCGATGAGATCGTTCAACGCGGGCGCGGTGCCGCGATACGGCACGTATTGCAGCTTGATGCCGGAGACGCTCTCGAAATAGACGCCGGCGATATGGCTGCCGGAGCCCGCGCCGGCGGTGCCCGCTGTCGGCGCCGACGGCCGCGACTTCAGCCATTCGATCAGCTCTTTCAGCGAGGTCGCGGGCACCGCGTTCTTGCTGACGACGATCATCGGATTGCTCGGCAGCAGCACCACCGGCTCGAGGTCGGCCACGAGGTCGTATTTGAGCTTGTAGACGGCGCCATTGGCGACGTGGGTGCCGAGATGGCCGAAGGAGATGGTGTAGCCGTCCGGCGGCGATTGCACGGCACGGCCGACGCCGATCGAGCCGCCCGCGCCGGTGACGTTCTCGACCACGAGGGGCTGGCCGAGCGCAGTTCGCATCCGCTCGGCGAGCACACGCGCCATCGCATCCGACGGGCCGCCGGCCGAGAAGGGCACGATGATGGTGATGGGACGGGAGGGATAGTCATCGGCGCGCGCGGCGCCGGTCACAGCGAGAATAGCAAACAGCGCAGCCCAGACGGCCTTCGTCATTGTCTTCTCCCCAGCGATGTCGTTCTTGTTTTTCTTCATCTCGCCCCGCTTGCGGGGAGAGATCGAATTGCGAAACAATTCGGGTGAGGGGGAGTCTCCGCAAATTCAGCTGTCACCGCCCCCGCGGAGACTCCCCCTCACCCCAACCCTCTCCCCGCAAGCGGGGCGAGGGAGAAGCAAGCTAGAACTGCGTGTAGTCGATCGGCTTGTGACGGTCGAGCGTGCGGGTGACGGGCGGCAGCGGGTATTTCAGGCCGGTCGCGCAATTGAACAGCATGACGCGGTCATCCTTCGAGACGCGGCCGTCGGCGAGGCTGTCCTTGTAGGCGGCGTAGGTGGCGGCGCCCTCGGGGCAGAGCAGCAGCCCCTCCTCGCGCGCGACCTCGTTCAGCGCCGACGAAATCTTGTCATCGTCGACCGCGATGGCAAAGCCCTTGCTCTCGCGCACCGCGCGCAGGATCAGGAAATCGCCGATCGCCTGCGGCACGCGGATGCCGGACGCGATGGTGTGAGCGTCCTCCCAGCGCGTCGCATGCTCGGTGCCGGCGTCATAGGCCCGCACCATCGGCGCGCAACCGGAGGCCTGCACCGCGACCATGCGCGGGCGTTTTGAGCCGATGAAGCCGATCTTCTCGAGCTCGTCGAACGCCTTCCACATGCCGATCAGGCCGGTGCCGCCGCCGGTCGGATAGAAGATCACGTCGGGCACGTCCCAACCGAGCTGCTCGGCGAGCTCGAGGCCCATCGTCTTCTTGCCCTCGATGCGGTACGGCTCCTTCAAGGTCGAGGTGTCGAACCAGCCGACTTTTGCCTTGCCCTCGCCGACGATCTTGCCGCAATCATCGATATAGCCGTTGACGCGGTAGACGGTCGCGCCCTGCAGCTCGATCTCGCTGACGTTCACCTCCGGCGTATCGGCCGGGCAGAAGATCGTGGTCTTGATGCCGCAGGACGTCGCATAGGCCGCGAGCGCCGCGCCGGCATTGCCGTTGGTCGGCATCGCCATGTGCTTGATGCCGAGCGCCTTGCCCATCGACACGGCCATCACGAGACCGCGCGCCTTGAACGAACCGGTCGGCAGCCGTCCCTCGTCCTTGACGATGATCTCGCCGCCGCCGAGCTTCTTGCCGAGCTTCGGCAGCCGGATCAGGGGCGTGGTGACTTCGCCGAGCGAGACGATGTCCTTGCATTTGCGCACCGGCAACAGCTCGCGGTAGCGCCACATGTCGCCGGGCCGCTGCGCCAGCGCGTCCTTGGTCAGCGCCTTCTTCACGCCCGCGAGGTCGTAGCGGACGAGCAGCGGCTTGCCCGCCTTGGAGAGGTTGTGGATCTGGTCGGCCGCGTAGTGATCGCCTTCCATCGCGCATTCGAGATGGGTGACGAAGGTCGGGCGTTCGATGGTGAGGTTGTCGTTGTCGTGCATGGGTTCATTCCCTCTTCTTGTTTTCGTATTTCTCTATCAAACCCGTCACCCTGAGGCGCCGGAACGAAGCGGAGGCCTCGAAGGGCGACGAGCCCGGCTGCTGCAGCTCGGCCCTTCATCCTTCGAGCTCGGCCAGCCGTGCTATGCACCGCTGGCCTCGCACCTCAGGATGACGGGTCCCACAGCCCGCTGGCTCATCCATCAGATATTCAACACCCGCCCATACGCATCCAGCACGGCTTCCTTCATCATCTCCGACAGGGTCGGATGCGGGAACACTGTGTGCATCAGCTCTTCTTCCGTGGTCTCCAGGTTCATGGCGACGACGTAGCCCTGGATCAGCTCGGTCACTTCAGCACCGACCATGTGGGCGCCGAGCAACTGGCCGGTCTTCTTGTCGAAGATGACCTTGACCAGGCCCTGGTCCTCGCCGAGCGCGATCGCCTTGCCGTTGCCGACGAAGGGGAAGCGGCCGACACGGATCTCGCGGCCGCTCTCTTTGGCCTTGGCTTCGGTCAGGCCGACGGAGGCGACCTGCGGCTGGCAATAGGTGCAGCCCGGGATCAGGTTCTTGTCCATGGGATGCGGATGCAGGCCCTTGATCGCCTCGACGCAGATCACGCCCTCATGCTCGGCCTTGTGGGCGAGCATCGGGGGCCCCGCGACGTCGCCGATCGCATAGATGCCGGGGACGTTGGTCTTGCCGTAGCCGTCGATCACGATGACGCCGCGGTCGGTCTTCACGCCGATTTTTTCCAGGCCGAGATTCTCGATATTGCCGACGACGCCGACCGCCGAGATCACGCGCTCGAACTCGGTCGTGACAGGCTTGCCCTTGCCATCGTCGATGGTGGCGACGACGCTGTCGGCCTTCTTCTCCAGCTTGGTCACCTTGGTCGAGGACATGATCTTGATGCCCTGCTTCTCCAGCCGCTTGCGCGCAAGGCCTGCGATCTCGGCGTCCTCGACGGGGAGGATCTGCGGCAGCACCTCGACCACCGTCACGTCCGAGCCCATGGTGTGGAAGAACGAGGCGAACTCGATGCCGATCGCGCCGGAGCCGACCACGAGCAGCGATTTCGGCATCTTCTCCGGCACCATGGCCTCGAAATAGGTCCAGATCAGCTTCTTGTCGGGCTCGAGCCCGGGCAGCACGCGCGGCCGCGCGCCGGTCGCGACGATGATGTGCTTGGCCTGATAGCTCCCCTCGCCCAGCGTGCCCTTCGGCGCCTCGACATCGGACTTCTTCACAGTGACCTTGCCGGGCGCGTCGATCGAAGCCGCGCCCCAGATCACGCTCACCTTGTTCTTCTTCATCAGGAAGCCGACGCCGTCGTTCAGCCGCTTGGAGACGCCGCGCGAGCGCTGCACGACGGCCTTCGGGTCGAACGAGACCTTCTCCGCCGAGAGGCCGTAGTCCTTGGCGTGCTGCATGTAGTGATAGATCTCGGCGGAGCGTAAGAGCGCCTTGGTCGGGATGCAGCCCCAGTTCAGGCAGATGCCGCCGAGATACGACTTCTCGACGATCGCGACCTTGAAACCGAGCTGAGCGGCGCGGATCGCGGTGACATAGCCGCCGGGACCGGAGCCGATGATGATGATGTCGAAGGATGTGTCGGCCATGGCGGCTCCCGTTCAACTCAAGAGGCGCCGCGGGCGCGGCGCTTGACCAGAAAAGACCTCACCAGCCATTCGAGCATCAGCGCCAGGACCATGACGGCCAGAGCAATGAGCACGATGGGCTGGGCGATGTTCCGTGCCAGCTGCTCGCCGGCAAAGAACGCAGAGTGCAGAAAATCGAGCCCGATCGGGTTGAGCGCGACGACGGCTCCGAGCAGCAGCGATATCCATGGCCAGCGGGTACGGACATGCAAAATTGCGCCCTCTGCCGCCGCGTCAGACCATCATCATGACGGGGTTTTCGATCAGCTGCTTGAACGCGCCGATCAGCTCGGCGCCGAGCGCGCCGTCGATGGCGCGGTGGTCGCAGGACAAGGTCACGCTCATCATGTGCGCGATCTCGATCTTGCCGCCGCGCACGACGGGCCGCTCCTCGCTGGTGCCGACCGCGAGGATGGTCGCATGCGGCGGGTTGATCACGGCGGTGAAGTGGCTGATGCCGTACATGCCGAGGTTGGAGACCGCCGTGGTGCCGCCCTGGTACTCCTCGGGCTTCAGCTTGCGCGAACGGGCGCGCGCGGCGAAATCCTTCATCTCGTTCGAGATGGTGGACAGCGTCTTGGTCTCGGCCTTGCGGATGATCGGCGTGATCAGGCCGCCCGGCATCGCCACAGCGACGCCGACGTCGGAATGGTGGTGCTTGACCATGCCGCTTTCGGTCCAGCTCACGTTGCAGTTCGGGATCTTCTGCAGCGCCACCGCCATCGCCTTGATGACGAAGTCGTTGACCGAGATCTTGTAGAGCGGCTTCTTCTCCTTGTCCTTCGGCGCGGCAGCGTTGATCTCCTCGCGCGCAGCGAGCAGCTTGCCGATGTCGCAGTCGATGGTCAGGTAGAAGTGCGGGACGTTCTGGATCGATGCGGTCAGGCGCTGGGCAATGGTGCGACGCATGCCGTCATGCGGGACGATGTCGTAGGAGCCGGGCTCGAACAGCGACAGGATCTGCTTGTCCGACATGGTGGGCGCGATCGAGGGCGCATCGGACGGTGCCGCGGCAGGCGCCTTGAGGCCCTTGCCCGACTTGGCCTGCTCGACGTCGCGCGCGACGACGCGGCCGTGCGGGCCGGTGCCTGATACCATCGCCACGTCGATGCCGGCGTCCTTGGCGAGACGCCGCGCCAGCGGCGAGGAGAACACGCGACCACCTTGGCCGTTGCTCTGCGCGGCCGGTGCGGCGGCCTGCGGCGCGGGAGCCGCTGCGGGCGGCGGTGCAGCCTTGGGCGCGGCGGGCGCAGGCGCCGGCGCCACAGCGGGAGCCTCCGCAGCTTTCGGAGGTGCGGCCGAAGCACTGGGCTTGGCGGCACCCGCAGCCTTCACGTCCTCACCTTCGCCGGCGAGCACCGCGATCACGTCGTTGACCGGGACGTCCTGCGTGCCCTCGGGCACCAGGATCTTGGCGATCGTGCCCTCGTCGATGGCCTCGACCTCCATGGTCGCCTTGTCGGTCTCGATCTCGGCGATGACATCGCCGGATTTGACCTTGTCGCCTTCCTTCTTCAGCCACTTGGCGAGGTTGCCCTTCTCCATCGTTGGCGAGAGAGCGGGCATCAGGATGTTGATGGGCATGCTGACCTCAAGAAGAACTTTGCAAAATGTCGCCTCCGACAGCGGAGACGAACAGACCAGGTTTAGTTGCCGATGTCGCCCTGCCACAGGCGTTCATTGGCAGGGATGGAACGCCAATTCTTCATCATGGTGATGGAGCGATCGTCGGCAAGGTCGATCCAGGGGACGCCGAACTTGTCGAGGATGTCCTTGGATCCCTCGAAGGTGACGGATTCCCCGATCACCACGAGCTTGACCTTGAACAGCCCCAGCGCGCCGGCGCACATCGAGCATGGCGACAGCGTGGTGTACATCACCGTGTCGTGGAACGAGATCGCGCCGGCTTCGCGCAGGCAGCTCATCTCGCCGTGCAGGATCGGATTGTTCTCCTGCACGCGGTTGTTGTGGCCGCGGGCGATGATCTTGTTGTCGCGCGTCAGCACCGCGCCGATCGGCAGGCCGCCCTGCGCGATCGAGGCCTCCGCCTCGCGGATCGCCTCCAGCATGAAATCGAAATGATGGGATTCGATCGCCACGGTCAGTGTCCCTTGCCGCGCGGCGTCGTGGTGCCGGTGTCGGTAGGACGCTCGATCTCGGCCTGGAACATCTCCAGGATCCGGTTCAGCGCGTCCTCTTCGGTATATTCGCTCTCGCGCGCATAGGCGCGCGCGGCGTGGCGGGCGAGATCGACGAGCAGCAAGCCCCACATGTCGGGCTCCTCAAAGGCGCGCTGGAACGCCATCGACAGCCCGCCGTCCAGCACGAACACGCGCAGGATCTCGACCGCGTCGTCGCGGGTCATGACGTCGGGCGGAAGTGGCTGCTCCTTCGGGCCCGCCATGGTCTACCTGTAGCAGACGGCTTTAGCGGCCTCGACGACTTCTGCCGCCGAAGGCAGCGCGAGCTTCTCCAGATTGGCGGCATAGGGCATCGGCACGTCCTTGCCGGAGACGCGCGCGACCGGCGCGTCCAGATAATCGAAGGCGTTCTCCATGATGCGCGCGGCAATCTCGGCGCCGACGCCACTCTGGGCCCAACCCTCTTCCACCGTGACGGCGCGCCCCGTTTTCTTCACCGAGTTGATGATGGTCTCGGTGTCCATTGGACGCAGCGTGCGCAGGTCGATCACCTCGGCCTCGATGCCCTCCTTGGCGAGCTCGTCGGCCGCCTTCAGCGCATAGGTCATGCCGTTCGACCAGGAGATGATCGAGACATGGCTGCCGGAACGCACGATGCGGGCCTTGCCAATCGGGATCACGAAATCGTCGAGCTTCGGCACCTCGCCGGTGTGGCCGTAGAGCACCTCGTTCTCGAGGAAGATCACCGGATTGGGATCGCGGATCGCGGCCTTGAGCAGGCCCTTGTAGTCGGCGGCCGAGAACGGTGCGACGACCTTGAGGCCCGGGACGTTCGAATACCAGGCCGAATAATCCTGGCTGTGCTGGGCGGCGACGCGCGCAGCCGCACCGTTCGGTCCGCGGAATACGATCGAGCAGCCCATCTGTCCGCCGGACATATAGAGCGTCTTGGCCGCGGAGTTGATGATCTGGTCGATCGCCTGCATGGCGAAGTTGAAGGTCATGAACTCGACGATCGGCTTAAGGCCCGTCATCGCGGCGCCGACGCCGACGCCGGCAAAGCCGTGCTCGGTGATCGGGGTGTCGATGACGCGCTTGGCGCCGAACTCCTGGAGCAGGCCCTGCGTGACCTTGTAGGCGCCCTGATATTCGGCGACCTCTTCGCCCATCACGAAGACGTCGGCGTCGCGGCGCATCTCTTCGGCCATGGCATCGCGCAAGGCTTCGCGGATGGTCTGTGTCACCATCTCGGTGCCCGCGGGCACTTCCGGATCCGGCTCGGCGACGGCCTGCGGCGCAGGAGCGGCCTTGGGTGCGGGAGCCTCGGCCTTCGCCGCGGCGGGCGGTGCGGACTCGGCAGCCTTCTGCGCGGCCGGTGCAGGCGCTTTGGCAAGATCGGCGGCGCTTTCGCCGTCGGCGAGAATGGTCGCGATCGGCGTATTCACCGCGACGTCGGCGGTGCCCTCGGGGATCAGGATCTTGCCAAGCGTCCCCTCGTCGGTCGCTTCGACCTCCATGGTCGCCTTATCGGTCTCGATCTCGGCGATGACATCGCCGGACTTGATCGTCTCGCCCTCTTTCTTCAGCCATTTGGCGAGGTTGCCCTTCTCCATCGTGGGCGACAACGCGGGCATCAGCACTTGAATTGGCATATCGACTCCAAAAGAAAGCTTGCGCGCGTTCAGCGGTAAACGTCGGTCCAGAGCTCGGCGGCATCCGGCTCGGGATCATGTTGGGCGAAATCGGCGGACGCGTTGACGATGTCGCGCACCTCGGCGTCGATCGCCTTGAGATCGGCCTCGCTGACCTTGGCGGCCAGGAGGCGGTTGCGCACCTGCTCGATCGGGTCCTGGTCGTGGCGGACCTTCTCGACCTCCTCGCGTGTGCGATATTTTGCAGGATCGGACATCGAGTGGCCGCGATAGCGATAGGTCTGCATCTCCAGGATGAAGGGACCCTTGCCGGCGCGGCACCAGGCGGCGGCTTCGTCGCCGGCGGCCTTGACGGCGCGGACGTCCATGCCGTCGACCTGCTTGCCGGGAATGTTGAAGGACGCGCCGCGCTTGGAGAAATCCTGCTGCGCCGAGGCGCGCGAGACCGAGGTGCCCATGGCGTAGCGGTTGTTCTCGATGACGAAGATCACCGGCAGCTTCCAGAGCTCCGCCATGTTGAAGCTCTCGTAGACCTGGCCCTGGTTGGCCGCGCCGTCGCCGAAATAGGTGACGCTGACATTGTCGTTGCCGCGATAGTGATTGGCGAAGGCGAGACCGGTGCCGAGCGAGACCTGGGCGCCGACGATGCCGTGGCCGCCGTAGAAGTGCTTCTCCTTGCTGAACATGTGCATGGAGCCGCCCTTGCCCTTGGAATAGCCGCCGCGGCGGCCGGTGAGCTCGGCCATGACGCCGTTGGCATCCATCCCGGTGGCAAGCATGTGGCCGTGGTCGCGATAGCCGGTAATGACCTGATCGCCCTGCTTCAGGGCCATCTGCATGCCGACCACCACGGCCTCCTGGCCGATATAGAGGTGGCAGAAGCCGCCGATCGCGCCCATGCCGTAGAGCTGGCCGGCCTTTTCTTCGAACCGCCGGATCAGGAGCATGTCGCGGAGCGCCTTGAGCTCCTGCTCCTTCGTGAATTCCGGGGGCGAACCGCCGTCGGTCTTGTCCTGTGGAGTGCTTGCGGCGGCTTTCTTGGGTGCGGCCATGGGAATTCCGGGTCAGAGAAAACTTTCGTCCTCTCTAACCCAACTCAAACGCCCTTGGAAAGCACCGCAGCGGCATGGCACGACTTTCATTATGCCGCAGTGCAACGTGGCCGAAATATTGGAAAATCTTTGGCGCTGATCGGGCAACAAATCTATGCGCGCCACGTGCGCGTGCAGATTCGTGGCCGGATCAAGAACTATGGACCATGCCGATCCGGGCCTTCGGAGCGGACGGCGCCAAGATGGCGCCGCCCTCTCCGCACCTCGATCAGAAGAAGCCGAGCTTCTTCGGGCTGTAGCTGACCAGGAGATTCTTGGTCTGCTGATAATGATCGAGCATCATCTTGTGGGTCTCGCGACCGACGCCCGACTGCTTGTAGCCGCCGAACGCCGCATGGGCGGGATAGGCGTGGTAGCAATTGGTCCAGACCCGGCCGGCCTGGATGGCCCGGCCGAAGCGGTAGCAGCGGTTGGCATCGCGGCTCCAGACGCCGGCCCCGAGGCCGTAGAGCGTGTCGTTGGCGATCTCGAGCGCCTCCTCGTCGTTCTTGAAGGTCGTGACCGAGACCACGGGGCCAAAGATCTCCTCCTGGAAGATTCGCATCTTGTTGTGGCCCTCGAACACGGTCGGCTTGACGTAGAAGCCGCCGGCGAGATCGCCACCGAGCTCGGCACGTCCGCCGCCGGCGAGCACCTTGGCGCCCTCCTGCTTGCCGATGTCGATGTAGGACAGGATTTTTGCGAGCTGCTCGCCGGATGCCTGCGCGCCGATCATGGTGGCGGCATCGCGCGGGTCGCCCTGCTTGATCGCGGCGACGCGCTTCAGCGCCCGCTCCATGAAGCGGTCATAGATGTCGGCGTGGACCAGCGCGCGGCTCGGACAGGTGCAGACCTCGCCCTGGTTCAGCGCGAACATGACGAAGCCCTCGATCGCCTTGTCGAAGTAATCGTCGTCCTCGGCGGTGACGTCGTTGAAGAAGATGTTCGGCGATTTGCCGCCGAGCTCCAGCGTGACCGGAATGAGGTTCTGGCTGGCATATTGCATGATCAGCCGGCCCGTCGTGGTCTCGCCGGTGAAGGCGATCTTGGCGATGCGCGGGCTCGATGCCAGCGGCTTGCCGGCTTCGAGGCCAAAGCCGTTGACGATGTTGAGGACGCCTGGCGGCAGGATGTCGGCGATGATCTCGGCCCAGACCATGATCGAGGCCGGGGTCTGCTCGGCGGGCTTGAGCACGACGCAATTGCCGGCGGCGAGCGCGGGGGCGAGCTTCCAGCAGGCCATCAGCAGCGGGAAGTTCCAGGGGATGATCTGGCCAACCACACCGAGCGGCTCGTGGAAATGATAGGCGATGGTGTCGTGGTCGATCTCGCCGATCGAGCCTTCCTGGGCGCGAACGACGCCGGCGAAGTAACGGAAGTGATCGATGGCGAGCGGGATGTCGGCGGCGCGGGTCTCGCGGATCGGCTTGCCGTTGTCCCAGGTCTCGGCGATGGCGAGACGCTCGAGATTTTCTTCCATGCGATCGGCGATCCGGTTCAGGACCGCGGCGCGCTCGGCGACGCTGGTACGGCCCCAGGCGCCCTTGGCGGCATGCGCCGCGTCGAGGGCCAGCTCGACGTCCTGCGCGTCCGAGCGCGCGATCTTGCAGACGACCTGGCCGTTCACCGGCGAGGCATTGTCGAAATATTTGCCGGAGATCGGCGCGACGAATTTGCCGCCGATGAAGTTGTCATAGCGTTCGGCAAAGGGAACTTTGGTGACGCTGAGGAATTCCACCTTGTTCATTGATCACTCCCGATGTTTGCTGTTTGCGCAATTCGTCGCGTGACTCGCGACTTGCGCGGACGATGTCGCGGGAGGTGTTTTCTGTCAGCCCCGATGGGAGCGATGGCGGAGCCGACCTGTCGCAGTTCTGCGACACACACTCGTGTCCCGGCGCATTCTCGTGTCCCGGACGCGCTGTAACGCTCTTCGCGTTGCTGCGCAGGGCCGGGATCCAGGCGACACGGGAGAATGCTGATACATGGGCCCCGGCTCTGCAGCGCACCACGTCGCAAGTGCGACGCGCTGCGCTGCGTCCGGGGCGAGACCGGAATTTCGAGCGCAGGGTTTCAGGGG
Source organism: Bradyrhizobium sp. SBR1B (assembly GCF_014198205.1). Lineage (NCBI taxonomy): Bacteria > Pseudomonadati > Pseudomonadota > Alphaproteobacteria > Hyphomicrobiales > Nitrobacteraceae > Bradyrhizobium > Bradyrhizobium sp. SBR1B. The sequence goes on along the minus strand of NZ_JACIHC010000004.1, from coordinate 49,609 downwards.
AAATAGCTCGGCCTAATGGTTCAGTTCGAACCGCTTGAGCTTTCTGTGCAGCGTGGCACGGCTGACGCCGAGGGCCTTGGCGGCCGCCGAGACATTGCCGCCGGCGCGAAGCAGCGCCCGCTGCACCACCGCGCGCTGCCCGCCGGCGAGATGATCGCGCGCGGTATCGCCGCCGAGCAGATCGGCCGCGGGCACCGGCTGCAAGGCCCGGCCCGGCGCGATTCCGAGCGCCGCCCGGGCGGAGCGGGTTGCGCCGATCACGAGATCGTCCGCATCGACCGCAATGAGGCCACCGCATTGGCCGTCCGCAGCTTGCGTCAAGACGATGCGGGCATGGCTGAACGCACTGCGGAACAGATCGGCCTCGATACGCTTGGCCGCCTCGCCCGTCGCAAGCGCGATCAGACTGGAAAACGCGTCGGTGCGATCGGCGCGGCAGGAGGAGACGTCGAGCACGCCCGCAAGCGCCGCTTCATGGTCGTAGATCGGAACGGCGGTGCAGCTCAAAAGCGTGTTGCGGGTGAAGAAATGCTGGTCGCGGTCGATCGTCAGCGGACGCTGCTCGACGAGGCAGGTGCCGATGCCGTTGGTGCCTTCGTGCTCCTCGCTCCAGAGCGCACCGGTCCACAGCCCCCAGGATTGAAACGTGGCGTCATCCGCCGCCGTGCCGCGACGATCGACCGGCACGCCCTCGCCGTCGGCGAGCAGCACGCAGCAGCCGCTCGCGCCGACGGCCTGATAGAGCCGGTCCATCGCGCCTTGCGCCGCCGCCAGCAGCGGCGCGATGCGCTCGCGCGCCTGATGCAATTCGGCTTCGGTCAGCCGCATCGGCGAGGTGCGGCCGCCGGGATCGAGATGATGCAATCTGGACGAACGGCGCCAAGAGGCCACAAGCGCGGATCGTGCCGCCTGGCCTGACGCGATGGCGGCCTCGACACGGGCCGCGTGATGCCGGGGCATTGACCCATTCATCACTGTTTCCTCCGGATGACAGACTAGAACGTGCCGGCCCTGCCCGCTTGATCTGCGTCAACTTCGGAAGAGTGCCACCAGAAGCCATGGGCCCGCCGCGGCACTGCCGTCAAGGCGGCCGCCCGGTTCCGGACTTACGACCTTCGCAGGAGGAAAGGCACTGTGGTCGGATTTCGGCAGCGGCTTTCGTTGTCGGTTTCGAAAGCTGCGGAAAGCGCTAATGCGCCGGGATCATCCGGACGAGATCGCGCGGATTGACGTAGTCGAGCTGGAAGCGCGCCCGCTCGTCCAGCATGTCGGGGTCGATCCTCTCGGACCGCAGCAGCGACACCCGCTGCTCGCTCCTGGCGCGCTCACGCTTGAGCTGGGCCAGTTCGCTGGTCAGCGCGATGATCTCCTGGTCGAGCTCCTGGCGGGCGTTGAGGCCGTATTTGCCAGTATAGGCGTTGACGCCGAAATAGCCGACGATGGCGGCCGCCATCGCGTAGAGGGCAAGACCGGTCAGGATCGATTTCAGGCGCGCGCGGGAGACCATCTTGGGAAGATGGGACAGGTTGGTTAAGGCGGCATTAATTGCCCCTGCCGACGATCGTCATGCCAGGGCTTTGCCCCGCCTGCGCGGCCGAAGCCGCTTCGGCGCTGCGAACGCCCGAGCATCCACGTTCTTGGTGTCCGCAAAGACGTGGATGGCCGGGACGAGCCCGGCCATGACGGAGCGTGTTTCGCCTCAGCCGTGGTGCTTGGTCACATGCGCGGCGAAGGCGTCGATATAGGCCTGGAGCACGGGCTTCAGCGAGTCCTTGGTGAGGTTACCTCCGGCGTCGAAGGCATCGCCGACCGCGTTCAGATAGATCTCCGGCTGCTGCATGATCGGGCCCGCAATGCCCGGCAGGATGTTCTGTAGAGTCTTTGCGGCGCTGACGCCGCCGAGCGGGCCCGGCGAGTTCGAGACGATGCCGACCGGCTTGCCGTTGAACGAGCTCTTGCCATAGGGCCGCGAGGCAACGTCGATGGCATTCTTAAGCACGCCCGGGATGGCGCGATTGTATTCGGGGGTGACGAAGATGACGCCGTCCGACTTCTGGAGCTTGTCGCGGAAGGCCAGCCAGTCCGCGGGCGGCGCGCCCTCGAGGTCCTGGTTGAAGAACGAGATGCCGGCCGGCGTGACGACTTCGAGCTTGAGCGAGGCTGGCGCAAGCTTGGCCAGCGCATTGGCGATCTTCAGCGAGAAGCTGTCCTTGCGCAGGCTGCCGGCGATCGTGACGATGTTGTAGGCCATGGATTGTCCTTGAGGGCTTGAGCTGGAGTGCCGGGCGGCACTTAAGCGATCCGGATCATTTAATGCAAGTGCATGAACCGGCCCGATTTGGAAACGCTGTGTTTCGCGAAAGCAGATGTTTGGGACGTAGCCTGGATGGAGCGCAGCGCAATCCAGGGACCTGCCCCAAGCTACGCTGGTCCCGGATTACGCTGCGCTCCATCCGGGCTACGATTGATCCGCGACATTCGTTCCAAACAAATCAGGCCGCCAAGCGGCGGCCCGATCTTTCGCACGAACGGCTAACCCCGATCAGATCGTCGGATTCCACGCCGACGGGACCAGGCGGTATTTGGCGCCATCCTTCACGACATGACCGACCGCCGGGAACGTGAAGTGGAAGCCGACCACGGTCGCTTTCTCCGCCGCCGCCATGTCGTAGAACTTGTGGCGCGTCGCCTGCGCCATCGCTGCATCCATGTCGAAAATCACGTGCCAGTCGGGATTGCGCAGGAAGAATTCCGGGATGTTAGTGACGTCGGATTGGATCAGCACCTTGGCATCGCCCGATGCGACCGCGAACGAGGTGTGGCCCGGCGTGTGACCCGGAGTTGCGATCGAGGTGATGCCCGGCGCGACCTCCTTGCCCCACTCGTACTTCGTCACCTTGGACTCGAGGCCAGCGAAGATCTTCTTCACGTTGGCGAAATTGTTCTTCAGCGCCTGATTGGACTCGGCCTTGGCAGCGTTCTCCTCACTGGCCCAGAACTCCCACTCCTTGCCGGGCACCATGATCTCCGCATTCGGAAAGGCCAACGCGCCGTCGGCCAGGCGAATGCCGTTGATGTGGTCGCCATGCATATGCGACAGCAGCACAACGTCGACGTTCTTGGGGTCGACGCCAGCAGCCTGGAGGTTCTGCAATGTGCGGCCGACAGCGCCTTTGCTCGCCTCGAGATTGGCAATGCCGTTTCCCGTGTCGATCAGGACGAGCTTCGAGCCGGTATTGATGAGCTGCGGGTTGAACGGAATCGTGACCATGCCCTTCGGCATGTAAGCCGCCTCACCCGCCGCCAGCGCCTCGTCCTTCGGTATGTTGGCGACGAACTTATCCGGCATCGGGAAGGTGCGCGCACCGTCATTGATCGAGGTGCACTCGTAGCTGCCGACCTTGTAGCGATAGAAGCCTGGCGCTTGCGTGCCGGTCGGCGGCACTGAGGCATTGGCCGCGGTCGGTCCGAAGCCGGATACGGCAGCCGCACCGAGGGCAGCGGCGCCCGTGAGCAAATGACGGCGATTGAGATCAGTCATGGAGAGGTCCCCTTCTGAGCGCCCCGCGGTTTTTTCCGCGTTCAAATGGCGGCGGAATAATCTCCGGCTTCGCTCAGAAGGCAAGACCTTCCTTCGGTGACCTGCGGTCGCAGATCACGATTATTTATTTGGGTTGATGAGGAATTTTTCGCCGGTGGCGCGTTTGGCGTACACCGCGATATTGGCGGGATCGAGCACCTCGGTCAGCGACACCACCTTGGTGTAGTGACTGGCGAAGGTGGTCTTGAGCTCGGACGCGACGCGCTGGCGCAGGCGACCGATCTCGGCCGGACCGATGTTCTGGAGGAACGGCGTCAGCAGCCAGCCGCCGACGCCCCAGGTCAGTCCGAACGACCGGCTCAATTCGGTCGGACGGTTGTCGAGGCTGCCGTAAATGTAGATCTGCTTGTACACGTTGGAGCCGTAGCGGCTGTATTCCTTCGCCGTCTTGTTGGCGGCAACTTCCATGGCGGTCAGAATCTGGCTGGCCAGCTTGCCGCCGCCGATGGCATCGAAGGCGATCGTGGCGCCGGTCTCGACCAGCGCATTGGTGAGATCGTCAGTAAAGCTCGGTGCGCTGGAATCCACGACGTGCTTGGCGCCGATCTTGTACAGGATATCGGCCTGCTCCTTGCTCCGGACGATGTTGACGAGGCCGATGCCGTCCTTGATGCAGATCTTGTTGAGCATCTGGCCGAGATTGGAGGCGGCGGCGGTGTGCACGAGCGCCTTGTGGTTCTCCCGCCGCATCGTCTCGGTCATGCCGAGCGCGGTCAGCGGATTGACGAACCAGGACGCGCCGTCCGCGGCCGTGGTGCCCGCCGGCAGCTCCATGACGTCGCGGACCTTCAGCACGCGGTACTGCGTGTACATCGCGCCGCCGATCATCGATACGGTCTTGCCCATCAGCGCCTTCGCAGCATCCGACGATCCGGCCCCGATCACCGTGCCGGCGCCCTCGTTGCCGACCGGCAGCGACTGATCGAGCCGGGCTCCCATCATCCGCATCGCAGCCTCCGGCATCGTCGCGGTGATGACCGGCATCTCCTTCGTGCCGGAGGCCTTGGCGGCCGACATGTCGGCGGGCCCGATCAGGAGTCCAAGGTCCGACGGGTTGATCGGTGTCGCCTCGACGCGAACCACGACCTCATCGTCGGCCGGCTCCGGGGTCGGGACATTCACGAGGGACAATTCCAGCTCGCCGCTCTTCTTCAGCAGCGAACGCAGTTGCAGTCCGGTCTTGCCGTCGCTCATGTCGATCCTCCCCTGTCCGTCTTTTCTCGAGTCGAAGCGCTGGCTTATGCCAGCGCTTTCAGTGCGGCCTTGCCACCATACAGCGCCTGCTTGCCGAGCTGCTGCTCGATGCGCAGGAGCTGATTATATTTGGCGGTGCGGTCGGAACGAGCAAGGGAGCCGGTCTTGATCTGACCGCAATTGGTGGCGACCGCGAGGTCGGCGATGGTGGAATCCTCGGTCTCGCCGGAGCGGTGCGACATCACCGAGGTGTAGCCGGCCTTGTGCGCCATCTCGACGGCGGCGAGCGTCTCGGTCAGCGTGCCGATCTGGTTGACCTTGATCAGGATCGAGTTGGCGCGGCCGGTCTTGATGCCGTCGGCGAGGCGCTTGACGTTGGTGACGAAGAGGTCGTCGCCAACCAGCTGGCACTTCTTGCCGATGAGGTCGGTCAGCTCCTTCCAGCCGTCCATGTCGTCTTCCGACATGCCATCCTCGATCGTGACGATCGGATAGCGCGAGACGAGGTCGCCGAGGTACCTGGCCTGCTCGGAGATCGAGCGGGTCTTGCCCTCGCCTTCATAGACGTACTTGCCCCCCTTGAAAAACTCGGTCGAGGCGCAGTCGAGGCCGAGTACGATGTCGCTTCCCGCCTTGAATCCGGCCTTGCCGATTGCGTTCATGACGAATTCGAGCGCGGCATCGGCCGACGGCAGGTTCGGGGCAAAGCCGCCCTCGTCGCCGACATTGGTGTTGTGGCCGGCCTTCTTCAGCTCCGACTTCAGCGTGTGGAAGACCTCAGCGCCGTAGCGCAGGCCTTCGGCGAAGGACGAGGCGCCGACGGGCAGGATCATGAACTCCTGGAAGTCGATCGGGTTGTCGGCGTGCACGCCGCCATTGATGATGTTCATCATCGGCACCGGCAGAAGGCGTGCCGAGGTGCCGCCGACGTAACGGTAGAGCGGCATGTCGAGCGAATTCGCAGCCGCCTTGGCGCAGGCGAGCGAAACGCCGAGGATGGCGTTGGCGCCGAGCCGGCTCTTGTTCGCGGTGCCGTCGAGGTCGATCATGATCTGATCGATCTGGGCCTGCTGCTCGGCATCGAGACCGCTCAAGGCCTCGAAGATCTCGCCGTTGACGGCACCGACCGCCTTGCTGACACCCTTGCCGAGATAGCGCGCCTTGTCGCCGTCGCGCAGCTCCACCGCCTCATGGGCGCCGGTGGAGGCGCCGGACGGCACCGCGGCGCGGCCGAGCGCGCCATCCTCCAGCACGACATCGACCTCGACGGTGGGATTGCCCCGGCTATCGAGGATTTCGCGGCCGATGATGTCAATGATGGCGGTCATGATGTGCACTTCCGTTCGTTGGAGCTGATCGGTTCGCCGCGGGTCTTACACGGGCCGCAAGCAAATGTGAACGCTTGAGGGTGGCACTTCGACTGACGCGTGAAGGCGCCAGGATTAAGGTCGAGGGCATCGGTCTGTGCGTGCATCCTCAATCCCAAGCAGTCGGGGTAACGCCATGAATCGCCGCCAGTTTCTTGCTTCCAGCACCGCCCTGTTCGTGGCTCGCCCAAGTTTTGCCCAGGAGGGCCCGTTCCGGACAAAATACTTCCCGATCAGCGCCGGTATCGGCCTGCACGATCTGACGCCTGCCCCTGACGGTTCGGTCTGGTTCACGGCGCAGGGCAAGGGCTTGCTCGGCAGGCTCGATCCCCGGGATGGCAGTTTCAAGACGGTCGGCCTCGGTCAGGGCGCCGCGCCGCATGGCGTGACCGTCGGCCCCGATGGCGCGCCCTGGATCACCGAGGGCGGCCAGAACGCGATCGCACGGGTCGATCCTGGCGATCTCAAGGTCACGCTGTTCCGCCTGCCGGAAAAGTTCGCCTCGGCCAATCTCAACACCGGCGTGTTCGACAAGGAAGGCACCTACTGGTTCACCGGCCAGTCCGGCTATTACGGCCGCCTCGCGCCGAAGTCTGGCGAAATGAATGTGTTCAAGGCGCCCAAGGGCGTCGGCCCCTATGGCATCACGGTGACGCCCAAGGGCGAGGTCTGGTACGCCTCGCTTGCCGGCAGCTATATCGCGAAGATCGACCCGGCAAGCGGCAATGCCGCTGTGGTCGCGCCACCGACGCCGAACCAGGGATCGCGGCGCGTCTGGTCGGATTCGAAGAGCCGGATCTGGGTCAGCGAATGGAACAGCGGCCATGTCTCGGTGCACGATCCCGCCGACGGATCCTGGAAGAGCTGGAAGCTGCCGGGCGAGCGTCCCCGCGCCTACGCTGTCTTCGTCGACCACAAGGACAAGGTCTGGCTGACCGATTTCTCTGCCAACGCCATCGTGCGTTTCGATCCCGCCACTGAGACGTTCAACGTCTTCGCCAGCGACAGGGCCAACGCCAATGTGCGCCAGCTCGACGGCCGACCGGGCGAGCTCTGGGGCTGCGAATCCGGCAACGATCGCATCGTCATGATCCAGACGATCGCGGCCGGTTGACGGCAGCTGCATTTGCGTCCATCCCGGCATCCGAAACAGGATGTGACGACGATGGCGAAGAAATCCCTCCAGCTCGGCCGCGCGGTCGAATGGCCGCACACACCGGAAGACGCCCAGCTCGACCGCGTGCCCAATCCGCAAAAGGGCACCGACTATCTGGTGCGCTTCACCGTGCCGGAATTCACCTCGCTCTGCCCGGTCACGGGCCAGCCGGATTTCGCGCATCTGATGATCGATTACGCGCCCGACGCGTGGCTGCTGGAATCGAAATCGCTCAAACTCTACATCGCAAGCTTCCGCAATCACGGCGCCTTCCACGAGGACTGCACCGTGATGATCGGCAAGCGCATCGCCGGCGAGATCAAGCCGAAATGGCTGCGCATCGGCGGCTACTGGTATCCGCGCGGCGGCATCCCGATCGACGTGTTCTGGCAGACCGGCCGCGTACCCAAGGGCCTGTGGGTGCCCGAGCAAGGCGTCGCGCCCTATCGCGGGCGGGGCTAGCCTCAGCGCGCGTCGGACGGTGCCCGCGCCTTGAGCAATTGAGCGCAGACGAAGCCAAGCACGACCATGATCGCGGCGCTCGCGAACAGGGTCGGCATCTTGCCGGCATGCTGGAGCCCAAAGCCATAGGCGAGCGGTCCCACCGTCTGCCCCATGAAGAAAAAGAACGAATGCAGCGACAGCGCGGTGGCGCGCGCCTCGACCGAGAGCTCGCTGGCGAAGACCTGAAGACAGCCATGGGCGATGTAGAAGCCCCATCCCATCACGATGAGATTCAGCGCCTGCACTTCCCAGCGCGGACCGAACGCGACGGCGACGAGTTGCGAGGCGACCAGCGTCATGCCTGCGATCATCATGCCCTTGACGCCGAGCCACGGCAGCAGACGCGACACCGTCAGCGTGTAGAACAGGCCGCCGACCGCAAAGCCGGCGATGACCATGCCGGCGATCGACAGCGAGGTCTGCCCCAGCTCGAACAGGAACGAGGCGATGTAGGGAAACAGGCCGAGCACGCAGCAGCCTTCGATGAACACCGCCGAATAGCAGACATAGGCATTCGGATTGGTGAAGATGGTGCGATAGCCGGCCTTCAGCGCCGACAGGCTCGTCTTCGGCGGGTGCTTGACCTTGGCGCCGCGAAAGCCGGCGGCAACCGCGATCGACGCCACGATCACGAGCGCGCCGAGCACCGCGAGCACGCCGCGCCAGCCGAGGAAATCGCCGATTAGGCCGGAGGCCGAGGCACCGAGCAGGTTGCCGGTCATGGCGCCGGCAAGCGTGCGGCTGATCGCGACCTGACGTTTCTCGGGCCCGACGAGATCGCTGGTCAGGCTCAGCGCCACCGGAAACACGCCGCCGGAGCCGATGCCGGCGAGGATCCGGGTCGCAAACAGAACCGAGAACGAGGACGAGAGCGCGCCCAAGATGTTGGCAAGACCGAGCAGCGCGAGGCAGCCGATCATCAGCCGCGTCTTGCCGAACAGATCGGCGGCGGCGCCGACAATGGGCTGGATGATCGAGAAGGTGAAGGCGAACACCGCGGCAAAGCCCGCGGCGGTGGCAATGCTGACGCCGAAATCCTCGGCGACGTGTGGCAGCACCGGATCGAGTGCGCGCGCCGAAAGCGCCGCGGCGAAGCTCGCTCCTGATATGACGTAGAGCGCCGTGGGCAGGCCGTGATCGTGCGGCCGCGCCTCGCCTTGCTGCATCAGCGCGGGTTCTTTGCCAGCGCGTCGAACGCCATCAGCCTGGCGATCAGCGCCTCGAACTCGCGCAGCGGCACCATGTTGGGGCCGTCGGAGGGCGCACGATCAGGATCCGGGTGGGTCTCGATGAAGACGCCGGCGACGCCGACCGCCACGGCCGCGCGCGCCAGCACCGGCACGAATTCGCGCTCGCCGCCCGACGAGGTCCCCTTCCCGCCCGGCTGCTGCACCGAATGGGTGGCGTCGAAGATGACGGGCGCGCCGGTGGTGCGCGCCAGGATCGGCAGCGCGCGCATGTCGGAGACCAGCGTGTTGTAGCCGAAGGAAGCGCCGCGCTCGGTGACGAGCACGTTGGGATTATCCGCGCTGGTGATCTTCGTGACGACATTCGCCATGTCCCACGGCGCGAGGAATTGCCCCTTCTTGACGTTGACGACCTTGCCGGTCGCGGCGGCAGCCAGCAACAGATCGGTCTGCCGGCAGAGGAAAGCGGGAATCTGGAGGATGTCCACGGCCTGCGCCACCTCGGCGCATTGCGTGGCCTCGTGCACGTCGGTCAGGACAGGCAGGCCGAGCGAGGAGCGGATTTCGGCGAAGATCGGCAGCGACTGCGCCAGCCCAAGGCCGCGCGCCGCCGACGCGCTGGTGCGGTTGGCCTTGTCGAACGAGGTCTTGTAGACGAGCCCGATGCTCAGCCGCGCAGCGATCTCCTTCAGCGCGGAGGCGACCTCCAGCGCATGCTGGCGGCTTTCGAGCTGACAGGGTCCTGCAATGATCGAGATCGGCAGATCATTGCCGAACTCGACCGTGCCGATTGCGACGACCGGCGCCGCTGAATTCGAAGAGCTCAAGGCCAATCCCTCGTTTCGGCGCGACCATAGCCGCGATGAGGGTCGGATCAACCCTATTCGGGCCGGGCTGCTTGAATAACAGGGTTGCGCCGGGGCTCCCCGGCGCCTCCCTTGCAGGAGCTGCTACTTGACCGAGGAGAAGGCGGTCGGCGCCAGAATCTGGCTGTCGATGTTGGCGACGATCTGGCCGTCGGCTTCGCTCTCGGTGCGCGCTTTCATCCAGTCCGGATCGGCGATGAACTTGCCCCACTTCGTCTCGCGCTCGGCAAGCGACTCCCAGGCGAGGAAATAGGTTAGATCCTGGTTGGATTCACCGATCACGGTCGTAAAGAACCCGGCCTGCTTGATGCCGTGCTTCTCCCAGATCTTCAGCGTTGCGGTCTCGAACCGCTTCAACAGCGCGGGCAGCCGGCCGGGGACACAGCGATAGACGCGCATTTCGTAGATCATTGGAGTTCACTCCTGCATTGTTGTTCTTGCAGGGAGCTTGTCGCAACAAAACGCGCAATCGTCAAAGGGAGAGCGTGCGCTACACCAGCCGGCTCTGCACCATCGCCGCCCGAATGAACGACGCGAACAGCGGATGCGGCTCGAACGGCCGCGACTTCAGCTCGGGATGGAACTGGACGCCGATGAACCAGGGGTGATCCTCGTACTCGACGATTTCAGGCAGCACGCCGTCCGGAGACAAGCCTGAGAATTTCAGCCCGTGCTGCTCGAGGCGATCCTTGTAGGCGGTGTTGACCTCGTAGCGATGGCGGTGGCGCTCGGAAATCTCGGTCGCGCCGCCATAGACCTGCGAGACGCGGCTGCCGCGGTTGAGCGCGGCGGGATAGGCGCCAAGCCGCATCGTGCCGCCGAGATCGCCGGCCTGCGAGCGCTTCTCGAGCTCGTTGCCGCGCAGCCACTCCGTCATCAGGCCGACCAGCGGCTCCTTGGTCGGGCCGAACTCGGTGGAGTTGGCGTCCTCGATGCCGACGAGATTTCGCGCGGCCTCGATCACCGCCATCTGCATGCCGAAGCAGATGCCGAAATACGGCACGTCGCGTTCGCGCGCGAACTGCGCCGCGCGGATCTTGCCTTCCGCACCGCGCTGACCGAATCCGCCGGGCACCAGGATGCCGTTGACGTGCTCGAGGAACGGCGCGGGATCTTCCTTCTCGAAGATCTCGCTTTCGATCCAGTCGAGGTTGACCTTGACCTTGTTGGCGATGCCGCCATGCGAGAGCGCCTCGATCAGCGACTTATACGCATCCTTCATGCCGGTATATTTGCCGACGATGGCGATGGTGACGTCGCCCTCGGGATTGCGGATTCGTTCGTTGATCTGGTGCCAGCTCTTGAGCACCGGCGGGATGCGCGATTCGATGCCGAAGGCGGCAAGCACTTCGTCGTCGAGGCCCGCCGCGTGATAGGCTTCGGGCACGGCGTAGATGCTGTCGGCGTCGCGCGCCTCGATCACGGCGCTTTCACGCACGTTGCAGAACAGCCCCAGCTTGCGCCGCTCTTCCTTCGGAATCTCGCGGTCGGTGCGGCAGAGCAGGATGTCCGGCTGGATGCCGATCGAGCGCAGCTCCTTCACCGAGTGCTGCGTCGGCTTGGTCTTCAACTCACCGGCGCTCGGAATGTACGGCAGCAGCGTGAGGTGGATGTAGATGGCGTGATCGCGCGGCAGCTCGTTCTTGAGCTGGCGGATCGCCTCGAAGAACGGCAGGCCCTCGATGTCGCCGACGGTGCCGCCGATCTCGACCAGCACGAAGTCGTAATCGTCATTGCCGGAGAGGACGAATTCCTTGATCGCGTTGGTGACGTGCGGAACGACCTGGATGGTCGCGCCGAGATAATCGCCGCGGCGCTCCTTGGAGATGATGTCCTGATAGATGCGCCCCGTGGTGATGTTGTCCTGCTTGGTCGCAGGACGGCCGGTGAAGCGCTCGTAGTGACCGAGATCGAGATCGGTCTCCGCGCCGTCATCGGTCACGAACACTTCGCCGTGCTGATACGGCGACATCGTTCCGGGATCGAGGTTGAGATAGGGGTCGAGCTTGCGGAGGCGGACCTTGTAGCCCCGGGCTTGCAACAGCGCACCGAGTGCCGCTGAAGCCAGACCCTTGCCGAGCGAAGAAACCACGCCGCCGGTGATGAATATGTACCGCGCCATGGGACTTAACCTCTAATCCCTCGAATTCGATTCGCCAAAGCGATTCGTATTCCGCCCCAAAGATTTTGCGGGCCTGTGGGTGAGCCAAAATTAAGAGTAGTGACAGTGCCTTGATGGGGATTGTTGATGCAGGACGGTAGCCACCGCCCTGCATGGCCCCCCTGCTTTATTGCGAACGAGGCACCTGCGGGCCGCTCGGAGCCGGCGCCTGCTGCTGCTCGTCGGCCTTCTTCAGCGAATCCAGGATGCCGCCCGACGTCGGCGGCGCGATCGGCGATCCGCCGGCCGGCTGGCCCTGCGAGGCCGGGGTGCCGATGATCGACGACGGCGCGCGGCTGTAGCCCGCATGCCAGGACAGGAACATGCTGGTGAGGAAGAAGCCGGCGGCGAGGATCGCGGTGGTCCGCGTCAAGAGGTTCGCGGTGCCGCGGCTCGACATGAAGCCTGCGCCGCCGCCCATGCCGAGGCCGCCGCCTTCCGACTTCTGGAGCAGGACGGCGCCGATCATGACGGCGACGATCATGAGGTGGATGACGATGACAACGGTCTGCATAGTATCCTTCCGTCACAAGCGGGCGGCGCCTGACGGCGGCCGATCGCGCTTCGCGGGTTTTCCTGAAGTTGCGCGGTGTTACACGATCAGAGGGGGCATTGCCACCCCCGATCGGGTCCGGATCAGCCGCATTGAGGTTAGCTAGGGGCAGCCCTTGGCGATCGCAAGGAAATCGGCCGCCTTCAGGCTGGCGCCGCCGACCAGGGCGCCGTTGACGTTCTTGACCGCCATCAGCTCGGCCGCATTCGAGGGCTTGACCGAGCCGCCGTAGAGGATGCGCATCTTCCCCCCGTCGGTCTTGAACCTGGAGGTCAGGACCTCCCGGATAAACCCATGAATCTGCTCGACATCCTTGGCCGTGGGGGTGAGCCCGGTGCCGATCGCCCAGACCGGCTCATAGGCCACGATGAGATTCGCGGCCGTCGAGCCATCAGGCAGGGAGCCGGCGAGCTGCCCGCGCAGGATGTCCAGCGTCTGGCCGGCGTCGCGCTGGCCTTGCGTCTCGCCGATGCAGACGATCGCCGTCGCACCGGCGCGCCAGACGGCCTCGGCCTTCTGCCGGATCAGGGCATCGCCCTCGCCGTGGTCGGCGCGGCGCTCGGAATGGCCGACGATGACGGCGGTCGCCCCGGCATCAGCCAGCATTTCGGCGGCGATATCGCCGGTATGGGCACCGGAGGCCTTGGGGTGGCAATCCTGGGCGCCTACCGCGACTTTCTTGCCGCGCGCCTTGTCGGCGAAGGCCGCAATCAGGGTCGCAGGCGGGCAGACCAGCAGATCGGCCTTGCCGGTCACCTCGGCCGCACCATTGAGCATGGCGTCGAACTCGGCAGCCTGGGCCTTCAGGCCGTTCATTTTCCAATTTCCGGCGATCAGGGGGCGGATGGCGTCGGTCATGTCAATTTCCAGCAAAATGAGGTTTGTGCATGCGCTAGCAGAGGACCTGCTGCAGTTCCAGAGACCAGAGGCTTTTAACCGCAGCCGCAAACGGTCGCCGGACCCGAGGTTGCGGGGGGAAAGCCACCACTTTATGATGATTGATCAATTTGGTGACGCGCTTTTGCTGAATCTGCATTAAGACGCGCTCCCGTTCCCCTCCTGCTCAAACAAGTTGGACCAAATGCTTCGAGGAATGCGCAAGGCCTCATCAAACTGGCTCGGCAAGACGATTATGGCCGTGGTGATGGGCGTGTTGATCGTCAGTTTCGGCATTTGGGGAATCGCCGACATCTTCAAGGGCTTCGGGCAGTCCACGGTGGCCAAGGTTGGCAGCACCGAGATTTCGCTGAACGAGTTCCGCCAGATCTACACGGACCGCCTGCAACAGATCAGCCGCCAGTTCGGCCGTCCGCTGACGCCCGACCAGGCGCGTGCCTTCGGCCTCGACCGCCAGGTGCTGCAGCAGACGATCGCGGAAGCCGCCCTCGACGAAGAGGCGCGCCGGCTCGGGCTCGGCCAGTCCGACGACCAGATCCGCCAGCTCATCATGAACGACCCCAACTTCAAGGGCGTCGGCGGCAGTTTCGATGCGAACCGGTTCCAGGCCGTGATCCGTAATTTCGGCTATACCGAGCAGCGCTACGTCGCCGAGCAGCGCAAGGTGTCGCTGCGCCGGCAGATCACCGGCACGATCGGCGCCGGCCTCGAGCCGCCGAAAGCCATGATCGACGTGCTGACGCGCTTCCAGAACGAGCAGCGCGCCATCGAGTTCGTCAGGCTCGACGCCGCCCAGGCCGGCCAGATCGACGCGCCCTCGCCCGAGGCGCTCGCCGCCTATTTCGAGGATCACAAGGTTCAGTTCCGCGCGCCCGAATACCGCAAGATCTCCTTCGTCGTGGTCTCGCCGGAAGAAATCGGCAAGTGGAGCGAGGTCTCCGACGAGGACGCCAAGAAGATGTTCGAGCAGCGCAAGGACCGGCTCGGCACGCCGGAGAAGCGCCAGATCCAGCAGATCGTGTTTCCCAACGTGACCGACGCGCAGGCCGCACGCGAGCGCCTCGTCGGCGGAATGTCGTTCGAGGATCTCGGCAAGGAGCGCGGGCTGAGCGCCTCCGATGTCGACCTCGGCCTCGTGACCAAGTCTTCGCTCGCTGCCGCCGTCGGCGATGCCGCCTTCGCGCTTCCCGTCGGCGAGATCAGCCAGCCGATCCAGGGTGGGCTCGGCGTCGCGATCGTCAGGGTCGACAAGATCGAGCCGGGCAAGGAGGCGGACTACGCCAGCCTTGCCGGCGACATCAAGCGCGAGATCGCCACCGAGCGCGCGCGCGTCAAGGTCGCCGATCTCCGCGACAAGATGGAAGACGAGCGCGGCGGCGGCGCCAGCGTGATCGACGCTGCGCAGAAGCTCGGCCTCACCGCCGTGACCATCGACGCGGTCGATCGCTCCGGCCGCGCCCCGAACGGCCAGCCGGTCGCCAACATTCCGCAGGGCCTCGACGTGGTGTCGCAGGCCTTCAACACCGATGTCGGCGTCGACAACGACTCGATCTCGTTCAAGGGCGGCTATGTCTGGTACGACGTGCTCGCCATCACGCCTTCGCGCGACCGCAATCTCGACGAGGTCCGCGATCAGGTCGAGGCGCGCTGGCGCCAGGACCAGATCGCCACCAAGCTCAAGGCCAAGGCGACCGAGATGGTGCAGAAGCTCGAAGCAGGCGGCAAGCTCGCCGATGAAGCCGCAGCGATCGGCGCCAAGGTCGAGACAGCAACCGGCTTCAAGCGCGACGATACGCCCGCCGGCGTGCCCGCGGCCGTCGTATCGGCCGCCTTCCGCACCGCCAAGGACGGCGTCGGACAGACGCCGGTGACGGGGGGGACCGAGGTGATCGTCTTCCGCGTCACCGACATCGTCGAACCCGCGGTCGACGCCGCCTCCGACGCGATCAAGAAGCTGAAGGAAACCCTCGACCGTGCCCAGACCGAGGAGCAGGTCGCCTCTTACGTCAACAAGCTTGAAACCGACATCGGGACCACCATTAATCAGGCCGCCTTCGCGCAGGTGACCGGCGCGAACCAGTGAGTTGAAAGCACGCGATGGACGACCTGAAATCGATCATTGGAAAAGTGGCGACCGGCGCCAGCCTGTCGCGTGAGGAAGCGGCTTCCGCCTTCGACGCCATGATGTCGGGCGAAGCCACGCCCTCGCAGATGGGCGGCCTGTTGATGGCGCTGCGGGTGCGCGGCGAAACGGTGGACGAGATCACCGGCGCCGTTACGGCGATGCGCTCCAAGATGCTGAGCGTGACGGCACCGCCGGAAGCCGTCGACATCGTCGGCACCGGCGGCGACGGCTCCGGCTCGGTCAACGTCTCGACCTGCGCCTCCTTCATCGTCTCCGGCGCCGGCGTGCCGGTGGCCAAGCACGGCAACCGCGCGCTGTCGTCGCGCTCGGGCGCCGCCGACGTGCTGGCCTCGCTCGGGGTGAAGATCGACCTCAGGCCCGAGCAGGTCGGCCATTGCGTGCGCGAATGCGGCATCGGCTTCATGTTCGCGCCCGCTCATCACCCGGCCATGAAGAATGTCGGCCCGACGCGAGTCGAGCTCGCGACACGCACGATCTTCAATCTGCTCGGCCCCCTGTCCAACCCGGCGGGCGTGAAGCGGCAGATGGTCGGCGTGTTCTCGCGGCAATGGGTGCAGCCGCTGGCGCAGGTGCTGAAGAACCTGGGCTCTGAATCCGCCTGGGTGGTGCACGGCTCCGACGGCCTCGACGAGATCACCCTCACCGGTCCGACCTTCGTCTCCGCGCTCCACAACGGCGAGATCCGCAATTTCGAGGTGACGCCGGAGGACGCCGGCCTGCCGCGCTGCGAGGCCGGCGCGCTGAAAGGCGGTGACGCCGACGCCAATGCAATCGCCCTGCAGAGCGTGCTCGACGGCAAGCCGAGCGCCTACCGCGACGTCGCGCTGATGAACGCCGCCGCCGCGCTGGTGGTGGCCGGACGCGCCAAGGACCTCAAGGAGGGCGTCGCGATCGGCATCAAGTCGATCGACAGCGGCGCGGCCAAGGCGAAGCTGAAGCACCTGATTGCGATCTCGAACGGCCAAGCCTGACATGTCGGACATCCTGACCAAGATCGAAGCCTATAAGCGCGAAGAGATCGCCGCCGCCAAGCGCGCCGAGCCGCTCTCGGCGGTCGAGGCGAAGGCCAAGACGCAAGCTGCGCCGCGCGGTTTCATGCGCGCGATCAAGGCCAAGCACGCCAATGGCGACTACGCGCTGATCGCGGAGGTGAAAAAGGCCTCGCCGTCGAAGGGGCTGATCCGCGCCGATTTCGATCCGCCCCAGCTCGCCAAGGCCTATGAGGCCGGCGGCGCGGCCTGCCTGTCCGTGCTGACCGACACGCCCTCGTTCCAGGGCCATCTCGACTTCATGGTGGCGGCGCGTGCAGCGACGGCACTGCCGGTGCTGCGCAAGGATTTCATGTTCGACACCTACCAGGTGGCGGAAGCGCGCGCGCGCGGCGCCGATTGCATCCTGATCATCATGGCCGCGCTCGATGATACCACCGCCAAAGACCTCGAAGACGCCGCGCTCGCCTACGGCATGGACGTGCTGATCGAGATCCACGACCGCGCCGAGCTCGACCGCGCGCTCAAGCTCCGCTCGCCGATGATCGGGGTCAACAACCGCAATCTTCGCACGTTCGAGACCACGCTCGCGACCAGCGAAACGCTGGCGCCGCTGATCCCCGGGGATCGACTGATGGTCGGCGAGAGCGGCATCTTCACGCCCGCCGATCTTGCCCGGCTCGAGCGCGTCGGCATGTCGACCTTCCTGGTCGGCGAGAGCCTGATGCGGCAGGCCGACGTCACCGCCGCGACGCGCACGCTGCTCGCGCGCCAGAGTGCGGCGCGCGCGACGGGCACGCGCTGACATGGCGCGCAAGCCGGCGAAAAAAGCCGTCCCGGCCCTCACCCATATCGGCGCCTCCGGCGAGGCGCGGATGGTCGACGTCTCGGACAAGCCCGCGACCGAGCGGCTTGCGGTCGCGGAAGGCCGTGTCGTCATGACCAAGGCGACGCTCGATCTGATCGTATCCGGCAACGCCAAGAAGGGCGACGTGCTCGGGACCGCCCGCATCGCCGGCATCATGGCCGCCAAGCGCACCTCGGAGCTGATCCCACTCTGCCATCCGCTGGCGCTGTCGAAGGTGACGCTCGACATCGAGCCAGACGCGAAATTGCCGGGCTGCCTCGTCCGCGCCAGCGTCAAGGTGACGGGTCCGACCGGCGTCGAGATGGAGGCCCTCACGGCCGTCTCGGTCGCCTGCCTCACTATCTACGACATGATCAAGGCGGTCGAGCGCGGCGTGCGCATCGAGGGCATCCATCTGGTCGAGAAGCTCGGCGGCAAGTCCGGCCATTACCGCGCCTGACTGCGCAATCCGCTCTATTTCGCCTCGCGCTGCCGCTCGCGATAAGCGCGCGTCTTCATCCGGTTGCCGCATAGCGTCGACATGCACCACCGCCGCGTCGATGGTTTCGACCGGTCGAAGAACACCCGGCGGCATTCCTCCGACGCGCACATCTTCAGCCGGTCCAGCGTTCCCACGAGGGTTGCGTCATGAAGCTCGATCGCGATGGCCGACAGGCCGGCGAGCGCATCCTCGCGCGCCGCTGACAGCGTTGCGCCACGGCCTGCGAGCGCCTCGACCCGCAGCGGAAACGGCGCCAGCGCGTCATTGAGCGCGCCAAGAACGCTCTTGTTCCGGAGCCGCTCGCTCGGCTCACACTGCAGATAGGCACGCAACGCCCCGCGCAGCCTCAGCGCAGTCTCGAACATTGCCGGCGTGACATGGCCGCCCTTGGCGCCAAGGCCGCGTTCCCGCATCCAGTCCGCCAGGTCCTTCGGGCCACTGAGCTCATCGCTCTCCGGGTGCTCCACGCCGAAATGCGTGAAGTGGCGAACATCGAGCGTGTTGGCGAAATCGTAGAGGTTTGCCAACGCGTCGGGAACCTGGAATTTGCGCGACACTTTCGACATCGGAACACCAAAGATTTGAACACCAGTAAAACAGATTTACTGGTTGACAGCAAGCGACACCTGTATCTTACTTATACTGGTGTCGAACGATCCCTCGGGATCGAACGCCTCTGCTATCACCGGAATGGAGAACCGAGCCGTGGCCGACGCCCTGCACTATCTCGAACTCACCGCGCTCGCGGCACACCTCAAGGCGCGCGAAATCTCGGCGCTGGAGGTGACGCGCGCGCAACTCGACCGGATCGACTCCATCGACCGCGATCTCGGCAGCTACGTTCACGTGATGGCGGAAACGGCCATGGCCGAGGCGGAAGCCGCGGACGCCGACATCGCGCAGGGCCGGTATCGGGGGCCCCTGCATGGCGTGCCGATTGCGCTCAAGGACCTGTTCTGGACCGAGGGCGTTCCGACGGCGGCAGGCACGACGCTTCATCGCGACTTTCGTCCCAGTGAAGACGCAACCGTCGTGCGCCGGCTCAAGAACGCGGGCGCCGTGATCCTCGGCAAGGTGCAACTCACCGAGGGCGCCTATGCCGATCACCATCCGCTGGTGAAACCGCCGAAGAATCCGTGGAATGCGAGCTACTGGCCGGGTATCTCGTCCAGCGGCTCGGCGGTCGGGACGGCTGCCGGACTTTGCTTCGGCTCGCTCGGCTCCGACACCGGCGGTTCGATCCGCTGGCCCTGCGCCGCCAACGGCCTGACCGGATTGAAGCCGAGTTGGGGCCGCGTCAGCCGCCACGGCGCCTTCGAGCTTGCCGCGACGCTCGACCATGTCGGACCGATCGGCCGCAGCGCGGCCGACGTCGGTGCGCTGCTCGGCGTCATCGCCGGACACGATCCGAACGACCCGACGTCGCTGGTCGATCCGGTGCCCGACTATCTGGCCGCCGCCGCACAGGACGTGCGGGGCCTGCGGATCGGCGTCGATCCCGCCTGGAACAGCGACGACGTGGACGTTGCGACCCAGCGCGTGCTGGCGGACGCCATCGATGCCTTCCGCGCGCTTGGCGCCGACACCGTCAATGTCCGATTTCCCGACGTCACGCAGGCGATCGCCGACTGGACGCCGAACTGTGCGGTGGAAGCTGCGGTCGCTCATGAGGCGACCTATCCCGCTCGCAAGGATGAGTATGGTCCGATCCTCGCCTCCGTGCTCGAAACCGGCCGCGCTCTATCTGCTCTCGACTATCAGAAGATCCTGCTGCGGCGGCTGGCGCTACGCGGCCGGGTGACTGCGCTGTTCGAGACCATCGACCTGCTGCTGATCCCGGTGCACCCGTTCCCGCCAGTGACGCTTGCCATGATCCAGACGCTCGGCGAACAGCCGGATCTGATCGCGAAGCTGCAGCGCTACACCTGCCCGTTCGACATGACCGGTCATCCCACCATCACGCTGCCAGGCGGTGCGTCGACGGACGGGCTGCCGATCGCGTTCCAACTCGTCGCCGCCCATCTGGACGAGGCCACGCTCGTGCGCGCCGGCGCGGCCTTCCAGCGGGCCACGTCCTGGCACCGTCGCCATCCTTCCCTCACCTCGCGGAGGCCGCATTGACCATTCAATCCACGCTCGCTCAGCGAGGTATTTTCCATGGCTGGTTCGTCGTCGCGGCGGCGTTTGCCGTCATGTTCGTCGGCTTCGGCTCCGCCTACACGTTCAGCGCATTCCTCGAGCCGCTCCAGCGCGATTTCGGCGCCTCGCGCGGTTCGATCTCGCTGGTGTTTTCGATCGCGGGCTTTCTGTACTTCGCGCTCGGCCTCGTCAGCGGTCCCCTCGCCGACCGGTTTGGCTCGCGTCCGCTGGCCGTCGCCGGCATGATCCTGGTCGCGGTCGGACTCGCGGCTGCGAGCACTGCCCGGTCCGTCGTCGAGGTCTATCTCGCCTACGGGCTCGGCGTCGGCCTCGGCGTCGGCTGCGCCTATGTTCCGGCCATCGGCGCCGTGCAACGCTGGTTCGTCAGGCGCCGCGGCTTTGCCTCCGGGCTCGCGGTGAGTGGCATCGGGCTCGGTACGCTGGCGATGCCGCCGCTCGCCTCATTGCTGATCGCTTCGGTGGGCTGGCGCGGAGCCTATCTGGTGCTGGGCGCGATTGCGCTGGTGCTGGGCGGCGGGATGTCGCTGCTCATCGAGAACGATCCGAAGCACCGGGGCCTCGGACCCGATGGCGA
Source organism: Bradyrhizobium sp. SBR1B (assembly GCF_014198205.1). Classification (NCBI taxonomy): domain Bacteria; kingdom Pseudomonadati; phylum Pseudomonadota; class Alphaproteobacteria; order Hyphomicrobiales; family Nitrobacteraceae; genus Bradyrhizobium; species Bradyrhizobium sp. SBR1B. The sequence continues at coordinate 28,905 of NZ_JACIHC010000004.1, read as the reverse complement.
TCCGCCTCGCGATGCCGCGGGCGCCAACAACGCCGGCGGCGCATCCGTGCGCGAGGCCATCCGGTCGACGCGGTTTGTCGCCCTCTACCTGTCGTGTCTGGTCTGCTCGTTCGGGGCCTTCGTCCCGTTCGTCCATCTCGTGCCCTACGCGCGCGATCACGGGGTCGCGGCATCCTCTGCAGTGCTGCTGCTCGGCGTGATCGGGGCCGGCAGCACCGCAGGCCGCTTCTTTCTCGGCGCACTCGCCGACCGGATGGGCCGCGACCGCTCGCTGATCATGGTCCTGACCGGAATGGCGCTCGCGATGGCGATCTGGGCCATTGCCGCTGAGGTCTGGACCCTCGCCGCTTTTGCCTTCGTCTACGGCGCGTTCTACGGCGGCTGGGTCGCGGTGCTTCCCTCTGTGGTCATGGACTATTTTGGCGGACGCAATGTCAGCGGAATCATCGGCATTCTCTACACCAGCGTGGCGTTCGGCACGCTGATTGGCCCGAGTGCAGCCGGCTTCGCCTACGACGTCAACCACAGCTATACGATGCCGATCCTGGTCGGTGCCGCCGCGAACATCGTCGCGGCACTGATCGTGGTGGCGATACTGGCACGCAGCGGAGCCCACGCGATCAGCGCAGTGAAGAGCTGATCGCAGTGAATTTGCTGTTGAGCTTGGAGCCCATGCCGTTCACGACGGTGATGATGGCCAGCGCGATTCCGGCCGCGATCAGGCCGTACTCGATCGCGGTTGCCCCACGCTCGTCGGCGAGGAAGTTCTTCAGGGTGTTTTTCATCGTTGCGTCCTCTCTGTGTCGTCAGCAGGCATGTCGTCGTCAGCAGGCATGTCGCAAATCACGTGCCAACGCCGATTTGAGGCTCCCCAACACGTTAGATGGTTAGGGCGTGGTTGATTGTGGCGTGGCCGGCAGGAATTGACCGGCGCCCTCCAATGCCTTCGGCAATTCCTGCCCGCTGTAATCGCGGACCTCGGTTGCATTTGCGCGCGGCCGTTCACACAGCGTTAACCGCGCTTCCTAACTTCGCCTCCACACCGTTCCCGTAAACCAACGGATGTTTTTGGGGCCAAGAATTGATCCTGACGTGTGCACGGCAACGATCCAGCATGATGACGAGATTCGGCAGCCGCCTCTTTGACCAGGCCTTCGTGCGCAGCGGACCGATCCGCTGGCTGGTCGTGGGCGGCACGCTGCTGATCGCGGCCATCGCCGTCGGCTCTGTCCTGATGGCGCAGAATTTCCGCGAGCGGGCGCTGCGCAACTCCAGCCGCGAGCTGGAAAACACCGTGCTGCTGCTCACCCATCATTTCGATCAGCAATTGCAGGACTTCGCGGTCATCCAGAAGGATTTCGTCGACCACGTCCGCACGACCGGAATCACGACCGTCGAGGACTATCGCAAGCGCCTTTCGGGCCAGGACATCCACCGGATGCTGCGCTCGAAGATCGAGGCGCTGCCCTACATCGGGGGCGTCAACATCATCGATGCCGAAGGCAATCTGATCAATTCGTCGTCGGCATGGCCGGCTCCGAAGGTGAGCGTTGCCGATCGCGCCTATTTTCGCACCTTCAAGGATGATCCCAATTCGCCGGATGTCCTGATCGAGCCGCTGCACAGTCGCATCTCCGGCGCCTGGACCGTCCTGATCGTGCGCAAGATCGTCGGGCCGAACGGCGAGTTCCTTGGCACCGTTGGACGCGGCATCGAGCCCGCCAATTTCGAGAAATTCTTCGCATCCGTCGCGCTCGGTGAGGGTGCGACGATCTCGATGCTGCATCGCGACGGGACGCTGCTCGCCCGCTATCCCCACTCCAGCGAATTGATGGGGCGGAATTTCAAGTCTGGTCCGGTGCAGCATCAGAGGGTTTTCGACCTCGATCACTTCGCCGGCCGTTTCACGAGCCCGGTGGACGGAGAAGACCGGCTGATCTCCTCGCGCGCGTTGCCCCATTTCCCGATCCTGATGATGGCCACCACGACGCGCGCCTCCGCCCTGACGGACTGGCGCGAGCAGATCGGCATGCTGATCTCGATCGCCGCCTCTTCCGCACTCGCCATCGCAGGCTTGCTGATCGCGATCGTGCGCAAGCTGCTGGAGCAGCACCGCCTCTCGCGGGAACGGCTGACGCTGGAAAAGCAGCGGCTCGATCGCGCCGTCAACAACATGACGCAGGGACTCTTGCTGTTCGACGCCGAGCAGCGGCTGGTGGTCTGCAACCAGCGCTATCTCGAAATGTACGGATTGTCGGCCGAGATCGTGAAGCCCGGCTCGAGCTTCCACGACATCATCGCCCATCGCAAGGCGACCGGCTCGTTCACGGGCGACGTCAACGACTATGTCGTGCGCGTGCTGAAGGGCGTCCATACGCGCAATTCCATGGTGGTCGACACCTCCGACGGCCGCTCGATCCACATCCTCAACGAGCCGCTCACGGACGGTGGCTGGGTGGCAACCCATGAGGACATCACCGAGCGCCGCCGGATCGAGGAGCGCATCACCCACCTCGCCCATTACGACGCGCTGACCGACCTGCCGAACCGCACCATGTTCCACGAGCATCTGCGCGAAGAGCTGGCCGCGGTCGGCAACGACGAACAGATCGCGGTGCATTACATCGACATCGACGAGTTCAAGGGCGTCAACGACGCGCTCGGCCATCTCGTCGGCGACGAGCTGCTGAAATCGATTGCCGCAAGCCTGCGCCGCTGTGCCGGCCCGGCGGATTTCGTGGCGCGGCTCGGCGGCGACGAGTTCGCCATCGTCCAGAGCGCGGTGGCATCGCTCGACCAGGTCAACGAGCTCGTCGCACGGGTCTTCGCCGCCATCCGCGCGCCGTTCGACTGCATGGGCCACCATCTCACCACCGACGCCAGCATTGGCATTGCGCTCGCGCCGGAACACGGCACGGCGCTCGACCAGGTCCTCAAGAACGCGGACATGGCGATGTACGCCGCCAAGTCCGCCGGACGCCGCACCTATCGCTTCTTCGAGCCGGAGATGGATGCCAAGGTCCGCGAGCGCCGGCAGCTCGAGAGCGACCTGCGCCACGCCATCGCCCAAGGGGGGCGCGACGGCGGCCTCGAGGTCTATTACCAGCCCTGCCTCAGCCTGAAGGACGATCGCATCACCGGCTGCGAGGCGTTGGTGCGCTGGCGCCATCCCGCGCGCGGCATGGTCTCGCCGGCAGAGTTCATCCCGATCGCCGAAGATACCGGCCTGATCAACGAGATCGGCGAATGGGTGCTGGCGACCGCCTGCCGGGACGCTGCGAACTGGCCCGACGATATCCGCCTCGCCGTCAACGTCTCGCCGGTGCAGTTCAAGAGCGGCACGCTGGCACTGAAGATCATGGCGGCGCTCGCTGCTTCCAACCTGCCGGCGAGCCGGCTCGAGCTCGAGATCACCGAGGCGGTGCTGATCCGCGACGACGACACGGCGCTGGCGATCCTGCATCAGCTGCGCGCCATCGGCGTGCGCATCGCGCTCGACGATTTCGGCACCGGCTACTCGTCGCTGAGCTATTTGCACCGTTTCCCGTTCGACAAGATCAAGATCGACCGCTGCTTCGTCGACGACATCGCCGGCCCCGACGGCTCGGCCAGCATCGTCCAGGCCGTCGTCAATCTCGCGGCCGCGCGCCGCATGACCACCACGGCCGAGGGCGTCGAGACCGAGGAGCAGCAGCGTCTGCTCCGCGCGCTCGGCTGTTCCGAGATGCAAGGCTATCTGTTCAGCGCCGCGAAGCCCGCCGACAAGGTGCTGGAGCTGTTCGCGCTGCATCGCAGCCGGCTCGCCCAGCGCGGCGGCGCGAAAGCCCGCCGCCGCGAGGCGAGTTAGGTCCGCTGCAGACACCGCTAAGGTCCCAAACGAAATCGCCCGGGAGCGGTCGTCCACTCCCGGGCGATATCGATGTCTCGACGTCGTAAGCCTAGTTCGGCACCGCCGCCTTCGACGCGGGCTTTGCGGCTACTGCATTCGCGCTCACGCCGTGCAGGAAGTCGTACGCGGCATGCAGGGCCTTGTCGTCCTCCTCCTTCGGCGGAACGTAGGACTGCGATCCGGTCTGCTCGCCGCCCTCGCCGGCTGAGAGATGCCCGCGCATCTGGGACTCCGCCATGGTGTCCATGCGGCCCTTCAGCTCCGGCGGCACGTCCTGCAGGATCTCTATGTCGGGAGCGATGCCCTGGGCCTGGATCGAGCGGCCCGACGGGGTGTAGTAGCGCGCCGTGGTCAGCGCCAGCGCGCCATTGCCGGCACCGAGCGGAATGACCGTCTGCACCGACCCCTTGCCGAACGAGCGCGTGCCGATGATGGTCGCGCGCTTGTGGTCGTGCAGCGCGCCGGCCACGATTTCGGAAGCCGAGGCCGAGCCGCCATTGACCAGAACCACCAGCGGCTTGCCCTTGGTGAGGTCGCCGCCATGCGCAGTGAAGCGCTGGGTCTCTTCCGGACTGCGGCCGCGGGTCGAGACGACCTCGCCGCGCTGGAGGAAGGCGCTCGACACCGACACGGCCTGGTCGAGCAGTCCACCCGGATTGTTGCGCAGGTCCATCACGTAGCCGGTGAGCTTCTCCTGCGGCACCTGCTTGGAGATCGCGGCGATCGCCTTCTTCAGGCCGTCGGTGGTCTGCTCGTTGAACGAGGTGACGCGGATATAACCGATGTCGCCGTTCTCCACGTGGAAGCGCACCGGGCGCACATGGATGATCTCGCGCGTGATCGCGACGTCGAGCGGCGCGTCCGCGCCCTTGCGCACGATGGTGAGCTTGGTCTTGGTATCGACCGGGCCCTTCATCTTGTTGACGGCCTGCTCGAGCGTCATGCCCTGCACGGCCTCGCCGTCGATCTTGCTGATGAGGTCGCCGGACATCAGGCCTGCCTTCGAGGCGGGCGTATCGTCGATCGGCGAAACGACCTTGACGAGGCCGTCTTCCATCGTGACCTCGATGCCGAGGCCGCCGAACTCGCCGGAGGTGGTCTCCTGCATCTCGGTCCAGGCCTTAGCGTTCATGTAGCGCGAATGCGGGTCGAGCGAGGTCACCATGCCCGTGATCGCGCCTTCGATCATCTTGGCGTTGTCGGGCTTCTCGACATAGCTCGCCTTGACGCGCTCGAACACCGTGCCGAACAGGTTGAGCTGGGAATAGGCATTGTCCGCGCTCGCTGCCGCCCGTGCCGCCCATACACCACCGTGCGGGCTGGCGACCAGAAGGGTGAGACACGCTCCGGTGAGCGCGCCCAGAGGGAACAGCAGGGTTTTCCGCATGGATGGGCTTGCCTTTTTGCTTGGCGGTTCGCTTGAGCTTGCTTGGGCTCGTCTCTCGAGACTTGGGAAGCAGACTTGGGAGGCGCCATGCAATTGGCGATCCAGTCCACTTCTCACAATACCATTCTGGTTTCTTCAAGGCCGGGACGCACCGCCGACCGGTACACCGCAGAAATCGCTTCGTTCGGACCTAAACTTTTGGCAACGTTGCAGGACTGGCCCGCCCCCAAAGGTACCTAAAGGGGCGATCGGTGCGCCCGTCCACGCCGCGCAGCCATGCCATTTTAGGATGGTTTTGGAGCGCTGGACGGGTTAGGCGATGACACAAGGCTTCAAATTCTCGGGAGGATAACAATGAACGAAGCACCCCGGATCCGGCCGGAACGGAACGTCGAGCTCGGCGCCAGCAACGAGCCGTTCCAGAACCTGCACGAATTCATTCGGAAAGCGCGGGCCAACCTCAACCAGAACGCCTGGGACTACATCGTGGGCGCCGCCGAGACCGAAACCACGATGCGCCGCAACCGCATGGCGCTGGACGAGATCGCCTTCCGCCCGCGCGTGCTGCGCGACGTCCGCAAGGTCGACGGCTCGGTTCAGCAGTTCGGCCGCAGGATGCGCCTGCCGGTGGTGCTCGCCCCCGTCGGTGCGCTCGAGATCTTCGATCCGGATGGCGCGGCGAGCGTCGCGCGCGCTGCCGGCACCTTCGGTGCAGCGCACATGCTGAGCTCGGTGTCCGAGCCCGGCCTGGAGCAGACCGCCGAAGCCGCACCCGATGCGCTGCGGCTCTATCAGCTCTATGTCCGCGGCGACGACGCCTTTGTCGCCGATGTCGTCAGCCGGGCCGAGAAGAGCGCCTATGCCGCCTTCTGCCTGACCGTCGATACCGCCCATTACAGCCGTCGTGAGCGTGACATCGCCAAGCGCTACGTTCGCGAAAGCCGCCTGCGTGCCACCGGCGGCGATTTCCAGAAGGGCCTTGAGTGGCGGACCGTGAAGATGATCAAGGACAAGTTCAGGATTCCGCTGATCCTGAAGGGCATCGCCACCGCCGAGGACGCCCTGATCGCGGTCGATCATGGCGTCGAATGGATCTACGTCTCCAACCATGGCGGCCGCCAGCTCGACCACGGCCGCGGCGCCATGCATGTGCTGCCCGAGATCGTCGAGGCCGTGAAGGGCCGCGCCAAGATCATGGTCGATGGCGGTGTCTGTCGCGGCACCGACATCGTCAAGGCGATCGCGGCGGGCGCGGACATGGTCGGGATCGGCCGGCTGCAATGCTGGGCGCTGGCGGCGGCTGGCGAGGCCGGCGTCGCGCGGATGCTGGAGCTGCTGGAGGACGAAGTGCTGCGCTGCCTCGGCCTTTTGGGCGCCACGTCATTTGCCGAGGTCGACAAATCCTGCCTGCATCCGGCGACCGCCACCAACGCGCCGAGCGTCTTCAGCGCATTCCCGCTATTCGACCACGATCCCTATCGATACTGAGTGAAAGGATGCAAGTGAACTCGCTTTCTCCCGGCAGCGCGGATGCGCTGCTGTTCGATCTCGGGCGCGTGGTGCTCGACATCGACTTCTCCAAGGCGATCGCCTGCTGGGCGGGACATGCCGGCTGCCAGCCCGAGGCCATCGTCGCGCGCTATGTGCGTGACGAGGCTTACCGGCTGCACGAGGTCGGCAGGATCAGCGACGAGGACTATTTCGCCTCGCTGCGTGCTTCGCTCGGCATCGGCATTTCGGACGCCCAGTTCCTGGAAGGCTGGAACGCGATCTTCGCCGGCGAGATGCCTGACATCGCCGAGCTGCTGCCGCGCGCGGCGAAGCAGATGCCGCTCTACGCCTTCTCCAACACCAACCGGCCGCATGTCGACTATTTCTCGAAGGAATACTGCGAACTGCTCGGCCATTTCCGCGCGCTATATCTGTCGTCCAGCATCGGCCTGCGCAAACCGGATGCGGAAGCCTTCGACCATGTCGTCGCCGCCATCGGCGTGCCCGCAAGACGTATCGTTTTCTTCGACGATCTCGCCGAGAATGTTGAAGGCGCGCGGTCGCGCGGGCTGACAGCGGTGCATGTGACGTCGCCGCGCGACGTCGGGAACGCCTTGAAGGCATTGGGCATCTGACGATCTCCGCGCAGCGGGAGACGCCAACGTCGCCCAAGTCTTCCGGAACCAATTTTGCCCAAAATGAGGAACCAGAGCGCTTTGTGCATTTTTGTACGGAGTTCCGGGAACGGAATGGCCCCTTACGGACTCTTGAGTCCGTTGGGACTTCTACACCGGACTTATGCACGTGCTGGGCAAAACCTATCTCACCAAGCAAGCCTCTCTCCTGCTTGAATTCGCAAGAACCACCTCGGATTCTGACCTTTCCGCCAAGCTGATCAGCAAGGCCGCCGACCTGAAATCCCAGGCCGATCCGCTGCCCGACAAGGATCAAGGGCCGAAGGCTCCCGACGTCGCGCTGGACGCCGGGCCGGACCGGCCGAGCGGGAGTTGAGCGATGCTGGCTGTGGCGCTCGTCATTCTCGTCCTCGCCATGGCCACCCTCCTGCCGATCGGTCTCGTTCTCTGGATCATGCCACGCCAAGCCTGAGCCTGCCTTCCATTCTGGGCCGGAAGCGGCAGGATAAATCCTGCCCGCTCCGCCATTTTGCCTCTGCCCCCGCGCTCGGCTAGAAGACTGTCGGAACATTTCATCCGAACGTGCCGAGCAGGAGTTTCGCCCGTGGCCTTGATGCCGGTTTCCGACGCCCTTGCTGCGGTGCTGGCGGGTGCAGAGCCGCTGCCCCCAGAGATGGTTTCACTCGACGAAGCCTACCATCGCGTGCTCGCGCAGGACGTCGCTGCGCGGCGCACCCAGCCGCCCCAGGCGATGTCGGCGATGGACGGCTATGCCGTGCGTGCAGCCGACGCGGCAACAATCGATTCCAGGCTGACCATGATCGGTGAGGTCGCAGCGGGCCGTCCGTTCACGGGAAAGGTCGGCGCCGGCGAAGCCGTGCGAATCTTCACCGGCGGCGTCGTTCCGGACGGCGCGGATGCGGTCGTGATCCAGGAGGACACGATCGCCGAAGGCAAGCACATAACGATCAAGGAAGCCGCGATCGTGGGTCGGCACATCCGCCCCGCCGGCGTCGATTTCCGCGAGGGCGACGTTCTCCTGCGCAAGGGAACCCGTCTGACGGAGCGCGATCTCGCCCTCGCCGCCGGAATGAACCACCCGCAGCTCGCCGTTTGCCGCCGTCCGAAGGTCGCGATTCTCGCCACCGGCGACGAACTGGTGATGCCGGGCTCAACGCCCGGGCACGGCCAGATCGTCTATTCCAACGGCTATGCCCTGCACGCGCTCGCCCGCAGCGAAGGCGCCGAGACCATCGACCTCGGTGTCGCCGCCGATACGCTGGAGGCCACCACCGCCGGCGTCCGCCGCGCGCGCGAAAGCGGCGCCGACATCCTGGTCACGACCGGAGGCGCATCGGTCGGCGACCACGATCTGGTCCAGCAGGCGCTCAAGGACGAAGGCATCGCGATGGCGTTCTGGAAGATCGCGATGCGGCCCGGCAAGCCGATGATGCACGGACGGTTAGGGGCAATGGGCGTCATCGGCCTGCCCGGCAATCCCGTGTCGTCCTACGTCTGCGCCTTCCTGTTCATGTTGCCGCTGATTCGCGCGCTGTCAGGCCGTTCGGTGATTCATCATCATCGCGAGCGCGTCGTGCTGGGCCGCGATCTCGGCGCCAACGACCAGCGCGAGGATTATCTGCGCGCGCGCCTGGAAATGCGCGACGACGGCACGCTCGTTGCCCTTCCCGTCAGCCATCAGGACTCCTCTCTGCTTGCGAATCTTGCTGCAGCACAGGTACTTCTCGTGCGCGCACCGTTTGCGCCGAAGGCCGAGGCCGACAGCCCCTGCGAGGTGCTGCGGCTCCCCGTCTGAACTGCGCCGCCACACGCATTCCGTGAGTTTCGTTCTGTTCACGGTAAATTAAGCAGTTGCGGAACACATATCGAACATATAGTGTCCGTTCATGATTTGTTTCGAGATGTAGCGGCTTATCGCTGAACTCATCGTCTCGGAATCGAACGACATCAACCGGGGGACTTTGTTCGAGATGTTAACGCGCAAACAATACGAGCTTCTGCGGTTCATCAGCGAGCGCTTGAAGGAAAGCGGCGTGCCGCCGTCCTTCGACGAGATGAAGGATGCGCTCGACCTACGCTCGAAGTCAGGTATCCACCGCCTGATCACCGCGCTCGAGGAGCGCGGCTTCATCCGCCGCCTGCCCAACCGCGCCCGGGCCATCGAAGTGATCAAGCTGCCGGAGCTCCAGGCTGCCGCCGGCAACCGACGCGGCTTCACGCCAAGCGTCATCGAGGGCAATCTCGGCAAGCTACGCGCGAGCTCCAGCCCGTCCGCGGACGAGGGCGAGCGACCCGTTGCGGTGCCCGTGATGGGCCGCATCGCGGCCGGTACTCCGATCGAGGCTTTGCAGACCCGCAGCCACACGATCAGCGTGCCGCCCGACATGCTCGGCTCCGGCGAGCATTACGCGCTCGAAGTGCGCGGTGATTCCATGGTCGAGGCCGGCATCCTCGACGGCGACATGGCGCTGATCCAGCGCAACGAGAGCGCCGATACCGGCGACATCGTGGTGGCACTGATCGACGACGAGGAAGCCACGCTCAAGCGCTTCCGCCGCCGCGGCGCCTCGATCGCGCTGGAGCCCGCCAATGCCGCTTATGAGGTGCGCATCCTGCCGCCGAACCGCGTGAAGATTCAGGGCAAGCTGATCGGGCTTTACCGCAAGTACTGATACCGGAAGTACTCGATACCGAAGTCTTTAGCGCCTCGCGCGCGCCTTCGATCGGCCTCGCCGATCAGAGATTGGAGCGGATAACGGTCCGCTCCGGCTGGATAGTCTTTCTGGTATCGCACAGATTGTCCGGCCCCTCCTCCTTGCGCGACATCCTCGGCAGGCCGCGCGACGCAACATCGCTTCGCGGCCTTTCGAGTTCGAGGGGGACGGCCCAAATGCGCAGCTCGTTTGAGTGCAACCGCAGCAACGCTGATCGCAACATCAGCATCGCAAGCCGTTGCTGCGCAAGCGCATCACTCCGCCGGTCGTTGACAGGCGCGGTTGTCGAGACGCGGCTGCCAAATGCACGGAAGCCGACTTTGTTCCTAACAAATTCGGAAAAGATGGAAAAGATAATGTGATCGGGGCTCGCGGATCCCAGCCGCAGATTTGCCTACAACCGAGCAGACCGTCACGTGCTTCCACTCTGGTAGGGGCCTGCGCCTCCGAAAGAGGTGCGGGTCGCTATCTCTGCATTGAGGAGCACCCGATGTGTGACTACAGCCTGCATGCCGTCGCGACGCGCCCCGCAGAAGTCGGCGAGACGATCGTTACGACAACATTCCGCGGCACCTCGACGCGCGGCTTCGCCTCCGAAGCCGATCTCTCCGTCGCGGTCTGCCTGCTGCCGGGGACGGAGCTCGCCTTCGCCGACGACGTCCGTTACGACAACCGCTGGATCTGGACGCGCACCGTCAACTCCCGCGTCGGCAAGTTCGGCAAGATCGATCCGCACATTCCCGATCGCCATCATGACGCGATCGAATTCCCGGACGGCAAATCCGTGCTGGTGACGCAACTGGTCGAAGGCCAGCGCGCAACCGTGCTGCAACTGCCGGTGACCCAGCCGATCGGCGAGCGCGAGCACAAGCCGCAGATCATCGCCGACAGTCGCCCGACGGTCACACGACTGCCGATCGGCTGACGCCCTCCGCCCGATAGGCCGAGGGCAAGGATTGAAATGCCGTCGCCGGCCGAGGCCGGCGAGCCCGGTGGGTTTTTGTTTCATGAAATTCGATCGGCGAGCGCCGCCGCCTCGCCTCGTCGCCGCACGAAGTTTGAGCCGTGCTGCCTGAATTTTGAACGTCCGCTCCGCAGCCAAATGACCGATGCTGTCGTGGTTTGAGGCGGCGGACACGCTCGATGAAAACCTTCATTCGCGTCGTTGAACTCTGGGTGCCTGACCGGACGCGCATGCGGCTGGAATTCGGCGGCGGCCTCTACGATGAAGGGCTGTCCGCGTTCAAGGCCGTCAGCGAAGAGCTGCACTTCGGATATGACGAGGGGCTTCCAGGCAAGGCCTGGGCCTGCGGCCATCCCGTCATCCTCACGAAATTCGCCAACTCCTATTTCAAGCGAACCGATCAGGCCGTCGCGGCCGGCCTCACCTGCGGCGTGGCGGTGCCGCTGTTTGCAGGCGAATTCCTGCAAGCCGTGATGGTGCTGTTCTGCGGCGACGACGAGGCGCATGTCGGCGCGATCGAGCTCTGGCACAACGATCCTGATCTCTCCCACGAGATGGGCCTCGTCGACGGCTATTACGGCGCGGCGGACATGTTCGAATTCAACTCCCGCCACACCAGGTTTCCTCGCGGCTTCGGCCTGCTCGGACGCACCTGGAAGGCGGGCCTGCCGCTGATCATCAAGGACCTGCACGACGCCAAGAGCTTCCTGCGCTGGGAGGACGCCGCCAAGGTCGGGATCAATCTGGGGGTCGGCGTACCCTACCGAACCGGCACCGACCAGACCTGGGTTTTGACATTCGTCTCGGCGCAGGCAACGCCGATTGCGCGACGCTTCGAGATCTGGGTCCCGAACGAGGCCCGTTCGGCACTGGTCTTTCGCGCCGGCGATTGCAGCGCGCAGACCGACCTTGCCGCACGCTATGCGGACAAATCCATCGCCCGAGGCGAAGGCAGCATCGGCGGCGCCTGGGCCACCGGCATGCCCGCGCTCAACGACGATCTCACCCATGACGGCTCGATCGCCGGGTCCGAGGCCTGCGCAGCCGGGCTGAACCGGATGGTGGCCCTGCCAGTCATCGGCAACGCAAGGCTCGAGGCCGTGCTGGCCTGGTATCTGTAATCGATCGCGTCAATCGTCGGCCTGCAAGTCGGTCTCCGATGGCGTTGCGTCGCGGCTGCGGGGAGCCGCCTTCGGCACAAGGCTGCCGTCGAAATCACCTTCGCCGACACCAGCCGGTGACCACGGGCGGTTCGTGCCGCTCGCCCTCACCGCCTGAACCGAAAAGCCGTCGCCGCGCTGCGTCAATGCCAGCGCGCCCTGGCGAGCGAGGCGCTGCCGATCCACCACCATCGCGGCACAATCCGGCGGCGCGGGCCGCGACGTCACCACCAGCGCGGCGCGGCTGCAATCCTCCGCCAACGCGTCGATGCGCGAGGCCAGCGCGACCAGCCGTCCGTCGGCGAGCGGTGTCACGCAGCCGGACTCGTCGCACGATATGCCGCTCGCCAGCGCGCTACTGCCGGCATCGCGCGGATCGGCGTCGGCAGACAACCACTCCTTCAGCAGGAAATTGTCCTTGCCTGCCCTGATCAGATGCAAACGCCCGTCCGCGCCCCGCACCGCGACGCTCGCGCCGTCCCCGGCGATCAGGATATCGGGCTGCCGCACCGAAAGCCCCCAGCCGATGGAAACCAGCAGCACCACGGCACCGCCCCAGCGCAGGGGCGTGCGCAACAGGCCCATCACGATGACCCCCAGGCTCGCTGCGATCAGCGGCGCGATGCCGAAGGCCGGGATGCGGCCGACCGCGCCCGGCAGTGCCGCCACCCAGCGCGAGACCGCGACCATCCAGTCGATCCCGATCCCCATCAGCCACCAGAACACGCCGTCGAGCCCGAACGGCGCTGCGAGCAGGCCCAACAGCCCCGCCGGCATTACCAGCGCAGAGACCACCGGCATCGCGCCGAGGTTGGCGAGCACGCCGTAGGGCGTGACGCGGTGGAAGTGGAAGGCGGCGTAGGGCGTGGTCGCAAGCCCTGCGATCAGCGAGGCCAGGAACAGCATCGCGATCTCGCGGCCGCCCCACAGCGCGATCCGCGCTGTCGCCGAATGATCGGGGGACGCAAACAGGTTCGGCATGCCGATCTGCACCAGCGCAACAAGTCCGAGCGTCGCGGCGAACGACATCTGAAAACTCGGATGCACCAGCGCCTCCGGTGCGACTGCGAGCACGATCAGTGCCGCCACTGCGAGCGTGCGGAAGGTGATGGCGCGGCGATCGACCATCACTGCGATCAGCACCACCGCCGTCATGAAGAACGATCTCTGCGTCGCGACCTCCGCGCCCGACAGCAGCAGATAAAACGCAGCCGCGACCAGCGCTGCGGCCGCCGACCATTTCTTGATGGCAAAGCCGGCCGCAAGTCCCGGGATCAAGGCCAGCAATGCGCGCACCGCGAAGAAGACCACGCCGGCGACGACCGCCATGTGATAGCCGGAGATCGAGAGCACGTGCCCGAGCCCCGAGATGAACATCGCGTCGTTGACCGGCGTGGAAATCGCATCGCGCCGCCCGGTGAGTAGCGCTGTCGCGATCGCGCGGTTATCGCCCTCGAGCGTGGCCCGGATGCGCGCATCGATCGTATCGCGCAGGCCTTGCATGAAGGCGGCATAGCGCAGCCGCAGGCCACCGGCATCGGGCGGGATTGAAGCCGTGATCGCGCCCATCACGAAGCCGGAAGCGCCGATGCCCTGAAAGAACATGTCGCGCGAGAAATCGTAGCTGCCGGGGCGCACCGGCGAGAGCGGCGGCATCAGCCGCGCCTTGAGCTGCACGAAGCTACCGACCTCGGGCGCAGTGCCCTTGCGCACCGACAGGCGGACCCGTTCCAGCTTGACCTCGCTGCGCTGCGCCTCCATCGCGGTGACGCGCAGCACGAAACGATCGGTGCGCTCGCGGATATCGCGGGCCTCGACGAAACCCGACAGCGACACCGAATAGAGCGGCTTGGCCAGCACGGGATGGGCGATGCGCGCCGTCTTCCAGGTCGCCACGGCAAAGCCGGAAGCGACCGCCGCAATCATGATCGCAGGCGCAAAGAGCCGGCTCCGCCGCAACAGGATCGCGCCAAACGTGAGCGCGATCGCCGTCGCGGCAACGACCCACAGCACTGGCTCATGATCGGCGGCAAAATAAAGGGCGATACCGCCGCCAAAGGCGACCGGCACCCACGGCAACAGTCGCCCCGCGCCGGCCTCGGCGCGGGCCCATTCACGCAGCGTCTCGACGATTGCCGGCCAGGCTCCAAAGCCCGCGGGGGCAAAGCCGCCAGCCGGTGCAGCACGGCCGACCGGCCACGTCCCGGCAACTCCCTGGGAGCGTATTGGCCGGCCCGGCTCCGCCATATCCCTGCACCTAACGCGACGCGACTGGCACAGAGGCTACCGGAACGTGCGACCGCGCGAATAGCGGTACAGATCGGGAACGCAAGAAGGCGCCCCTACTTTTCCTCTTCCATGGTCACGGCGACCGACGCCTTGGCAGAGAGCCGCACCTTGTTACCCTCGACATCGGCAACGAGACCCTTGTCGATGAAATGATGATGGCCCTTGTGGCTACCCTCACCGCTGTCCTTCTTGGTCAACTTGATGCGATTGCCTTCGACGCGATCGACCGTGCCGACGTGGACGCCGTCGGCGCCGATGACTTCCATATGCTCTGCGATGTTCTGCATGGTGGGTTCCTTTTCCGGCTCCCTCACAACGCCTGAGACGCCTTTCCGTTCGCTGATTACCAGACGTCGCGGACAATTCGAGTCCTTGCGATCTCTGTCGCAAAAACGCCCCGTGTCAGATCGATTGAGCCGAAAGTCTCATAAGTTGGCAGCCCGTGGTGGGATTACACTACGGTTCCCCGCCTCCCTGACAGACGGGCAGGCAGTGGTGGCTCGCGGCTCTAAGACCGCCGGAGCTCTTCTCAGGTGGCGCCAAACGCGCCTGAGGTCAGACGTTGCCGACGCAACTCTTTGAATTGGCGCCTGCAACGCCGCGCATCACGCTCTCCGCGAGAAGATCGACGCTGAATCAAGCGAGGAGGCGTTTTGAAACCATAGGAGGCGCACATGCAGGTACCGAGCGATTTTCGCCGCGTGATCATCGCTGCGTCGGTAGGAAACATCATCGAATGGTATGATTTCTATATCTTTGGCAGCCTGGCCGCAGTTCTATCGGTCAAGTTCTTTGAGCAGTCGCACCCCATCGCCGCCCTGCTCAGCACGATCGCGCTGTTCACGGCAGGATTTCTGATCCGTCCGGTGGGAGCATTCCTGTTCGGATGGATGGGTGACCGGGTCGGCCGCAAATATACGTTTCTCGTCACGCTCAGCGGAATGGGACTGGGCACGGGAGCGATCGGATTGATCCCAACCTACCAGTCGATCGGGCTGACGGCTGCGATCCTTCTCTTCGGCTTGCGCATGATCCAGGGGCTGTGCCTGGGCGGCGAATATGGTGGCGCCATCACCTATGTTGCCGAGCATGTGCCTGACGACAAGCGCGGCTACTACACCGGCTGGCTACAGACCTCTCCGACTCTCGGGATCGTGGTATCGCTGGCAGTCATCATCCTGACCCGAACCTATGCCGGCAATCAGGCCTTCGATGAATGGGCGTGGCGCATTCCGTTCCTGGTGTCCTTCCTGCTGGTGGCCATCGCGATTTATATTCGCCTCCAGCTCCAGGAGACGCCGATCTTCCAGGAGATCAAAGCCCGCGGACAGATGACGAGGAATCCGTGGAAGGAGGCCTTCCTCAGTTCGAACATCAAATACATCGGGATCGCCATCGTGGTCCTGATCGGACAGGGCGTGGTCTGGTACAGTGGTCAATTCTGGGCGCTATACTTTCTGCAGCAGGTCTCCAAGGTGGACCCGCTGACCTCGGCCTACATCGTGGGAGCAGCATTGCTCATTGCAACGCCGAGCCTGATTTTCTTTGGCTGGCTGTCGGATCAGATCGGCCGCAAGCCGGTGATCCTCGGAGGCATGCTGCTCGCCGCGATCACGTACTATCCGCTGTATCTGTGGCTGGGATCGGTCACGCAGCCCGGAAACATCAACTATCCGACCGCTATCTTCATCATCTTCATCCTCGTTTGCTACGTCGGGATGGTGTACGGCCCGGTCGGCGCATTTCTGGCAGAATTCTTCCCCGCCAGGATCAGGTACACATCGGTCTCCGTGCCGTACCACATCGGCAACGGCTGGGGTGGCGGATTGGTGCCGTTCATCACCTCGGCGGCATTCGCCGCGACCGGCAGCATCGGCTACGCACTGATCTACCCGATCGTGGTCCCCGCGGTATGCTTCGTGCTCGCTGTCTTCCTGATGCCGGAGACGCGCAAGATCAGCATCTGGCAACCGATCGAGCCCAGAGCCGCATTGTGATGGCTTGTGATGGGATGACCTGGTGCAGGACCGCGAGGCCCTGCACCGCACATTTCCTTCGGAATGCCGGAGCCAAATCCCCCCTCTCCGACCGTCATTGGATAGAGGTCGGCGAAGTTCGGCTAACCGCTCTTGTCAGCCGGCTGGATGATGCCAGCGATCGTGCCACCAGGCGGTGAAGTCACGATCGGTCATCAGTTCCCAGCCGCCGAGCAAGATCACCAATATGCCCGACAATACGCTGCTCACCGTGGCTGACGCTGACTCATAGCCAATGGTCCAAGGCGCCAGCACAAGAGCCAGACCCAGCAGCATTTCTCCCCACTCTTCCAGATATGACGGGATGACAAACGCTTCTACGGCAAAGAGCACGACGCCGAGCCCGAGCGCGATGGTGATCCAGACAGCCGCTCCGGACAAGCCCAGGATGAAGGACGACAGGACCAGCCATACGCCGACCAACAGGCTGGCAGCATCTTGCCAATGTTGGATGCGCATAATGCTCACCTCCCCTCTTCCAATTAGATGGGGCGCACCGATGAAAATGCATCCATCCAACCTGCGTTATGTTGCCGCTGCGCTGATCCGGGGCGCCAATCCTGACACGTATGTCGCTGGAAAGGGCCCCAGCAACCGCCTTGCGTCAGGACGCAGGACGTTCCGCTGCCGCTAGATCAGCGATGTCCGCGACGAGGCGTGGTGATTGACGATCTTCCAACCGCCGTCCTCGCGGACGATCACCCAGCTCATCTTGACGATGAGATCGTCCCGCTCGCCCGCGAGATCGAACGTGATGGTCGCGGCCATGTTGATCAGATCAGGGCCGGCCTGCGCTGCGTTCACATCGGAAAACACAGCGCTTGGCTTGCGCCAGCGCGGCAGGCCGTTGAAATAATCGGCAACGCCGTCCCTGCCCCGATAGAGTCTTGGGTTGGAGCCGAAGAAGAACGCGCTCTTCGAATAGAGCGATGACAGCGCGGCCGCATCGAGAGTCGCGAAGCCGGCGCACCATTTCGCGATGATGGCGGAAACGATGGCGTCGGCTTCGCTGCTCATGTGCGCCTCAACCTTTCGCGACTTCCTTCGCGAACGTGTCGCGCAGGCCGATGGTGCGTGAGAAAACCGGCTTGCCGGGCGTCGAGTCCTTGTCGCGCACGAAATAGCCCTGGCGCTCGAACTGCATCGGCTCGGTCGAATTGCTCTGTGCGACCGATGCCTCGATCCGCGCGTCCGCGAGGATCTCCAGCGACTGCGGATTGAGATCCGCTGCGAAATTCGAGGCGTCCGGGCTCGGATTGGCGAACAGCTGGTTGTAGATGCGGATCTCCGCGGGCACCGAATTCGCCGCCGGCAGCCAGTGCATCGTCGCCTTGACCTTGCGGCCGTCGGGCGCGTTGCCGCCCTTGGTCGCGGGATCGTAGGTGCAGCGCAGCTCCACCACCTCGCCCTTATCGTTCTTGATCACGCCCGTGCACTTGACGAAATAGGCGTAGCGCAGCCGCACCTCGTTGCCCGGCGACAGGCGGAAGAACTTCTTCGGCGGATTCTCCATGAAGTCGTCCTGCTCGATATAGAGCTCGCGGCCGAACGTGATTTTCCGCGTGCCCGCCGAGGGATCGTCCGGATGGTTGATCGCCTCGAGCTCCTCGGTCTGCCCTTCCGGATAGTTCTCGATCACCACCTTGAGCGGGCGCAGCACGCCCATGCGTCGCTGCGACGTGCGGTTCAGCTCCTCGCGGATGCAGAACTCGAGCATGCCGACGTCGACCACGCTGTTGGCCTTGGCAACGCCGATGCGCTTGACGAATTCACGCAGCGCGGCCGGCGGCACGCCGCGGCGGCGCATCCCCGCCATGGTCGGCATGCGCGGATCGTCCCAGCCTGCGACATGGCCGTCGCGGACGAGCTGGGTCAGCACGCGCTTGGACAGCAGCGTATAGGTCAGGTTGAGCCGCGCGAATTCATACTGGTGCGGCTGCGACGGCACCGGCAGTTTTTCGATGAACCAGTCGTAGAGCGGCCGGTGGTCCTCGAACTCCAGCGTGCAGATCGAATGCGTGATGCCTTCAATGGCGTCCGACTGGCCGTGGGCGTAATCGTAGCTCGGATAGATGTGCCACTTGGTGCCGGTGCGCGGATGATGCGCATGCAGGATACGGTACAGCACCGGATCGCGCAGATTGATGTTGCCCGCGGCCATGTCGATCTTGGCCCGCAGCACCCGCGTGCCGTTCGGGAATTCACCGGCCTTCATGCGGCGGAACAGGTCGAGGTTTTCGTCCACACTGCGGTCGCGGAACGGCGAATTCTTGCCGGGCTCGGTCAGCGTGCCGCGCGCGAGGCGGATCTCCTCCTGGGTCTGGTCGTCGACATAGGCGAGCCCGTCGCGGATCAGCTGCTCCGCCCATTCGTACAGGCGCTCGAAATAGTCCGAGGCAAAGAACAGGTTCTTGCCCCAGTCGAAGCCGAGCCAGCGCACGTCGGCCTGGATGGAATCGATATATTCCTGCTCTTCCTTGACCGGGTTGGTGTCGTCGAAACGCAGATGGCAGCGGCCCGGAAACTCCTGGGCGATGCCGAAATTGAGCGCGATCGACTTGGCATGGCCGATATGCAAATAGCCGTTCGGCTCCGGCGGGAACCGGGTCACGATCTCCCTGTATTTGCCCTGATCGAGGTCGGCCTGGATGATGTCACGAATGAAATCGCGCCCAACCTCAGCTGCCACCGGTTCTGTCATTACGAAGATCCTGTCGGGAAATCAGCGGTTCTTCTGCCAAATTCGGGAGGCTGAGCCAAGAGCTTAAGCAAGGCACCAAGCAGGGCCTGGCAGGTCCGCCAGCGGGCTTTGTTTATGTCCCGTTCCTGCTATACACCACCGCCTCCAAAGCATAGGCCCTGCCAAGAATGACCGATTCCGTCGTCACGCGCTTCGCTCCCTCGCCGACCGGCTTCCTCCACATCGGGGGTGCCCGCACCGCGCTGTTCAACTGGCTGTACGCGAAGAAGCACGGCGGCAAGATGCTGCTCCGGATCGAGGACACCGACAGGGAGCGTTCCACGGAGGCTGCGATCGGCGCCATTCTCGACGGTCTGAAATGGCTGGAGCTCGGCTGGGACGGCGAGGTCATCTACCAGTTCAGCCGCGCCGCGCGCCACCGCGAGGTCGCCGAGCAGCTGCTCGCCGACGGCAAGGCCTATCGCTGCTACGCCACCGCCGAGGAACTCGCCGCCATGCGCGAGAAGGCGCGCGCGGAAGGGCGCACCCGCCTCTATGACGGGATGTGGCGCGACCGCGATCCCGCGACAGCCCCGTCCGACGTCAAGCCGACGATCCGCCTGCGCGCGCCGCAGACCGGCGAGACCGTGATCGAGGACCAGGTCCAGGGCCGCGTCGTCTGGCAGAACGAGAACCTCGACGACCTCGTGCTTTTGCGCGGCGATGGCAACCCGACCTACATGCTCGCTGTGGTGGTCGACGACCACGACATGGGCGTCACCCATGTGATCCGCGGCGACGATCATCTGATCAACGCCGCGCGCCAGAAGCAGATCTACGATGCGATGGGATGGGCTCTGCCGAGCATGTCCCACATTCCGCTGATCCACGGCCCGGACGGCTCGAAGCTCTCCAAGCGCCACGGCGCGCTCGGCGTCGATGCCTACCGCGCCATGGGATATTTGCCGGCCGCGCTACGCAATTACCTCGTCCGGCTCGGCTGGAGCCATGGCGACCAGGAGATCTTCTCGACCGAGGAGATGATCGCGGCGTTCGACCTCGCCAGCGTCGGCCGTGCCGCCGCCCGCTTCGATTTCGCCAAGCTGGAAAACCTCAACGGCCACTACATCCGCCACGCCGACGATCAATCACTCGTGAAGATGTTCGAGGACGTGCTCGACCATCTCGTGCCCGCACGCGACGAGCTCAAGGCCAAGTTAAACGACACTACGCGCGCCCAGCTTCTCAAGGCCATGCCGGCCCTGAAGGAGCGCGCCAAGACGCTGATCGAGCTGATCGACAGCGCTTATTTCATCTTCGCCGACCGGCCGCTGGAGCTCGATCCCAAGGCGCAAGCGCTGCTGACGCCAGAGAACCGCAAGCTGATCGGCCAGCTTCATTCCGCGCTGGAGAAAGTCGAGACGTGGAGCGGCGCCACCACCGAAGCTGCGCTGCGCGCTTTTGCCGAGGAAAATAGTCTCAAGCTCGGCGCGGTCGCCCAACCCTTGCGGGCCGCGCTGACCGGACGGACGACGTCGCCTGGTATATTTGAGGTTTTGGACGTCCTGGGACGCCAGGAAAGCCTCGGCCGGCTTAAAGATCAGTCTACGACGTAAGTCGAGCATGCGTGCGGCGATCTTGCAGCGCACACAGCAATAATATACCCATCTCCCCCGTACCTTCTGGAACATCCGGCCTGCCCCATCATCTCGCAAAGGGGGCCTCCGGCTCCGGCCCGCTTCACATTTCATCGGGGACCTACGATGGACGCAAAACCGAGCAATAAGACCGCTACGCTGACGGTCGGAAACAAGAACTACGATCTCCCGATCCACAGCGGCAGCGTCGGGCCTGATGTCATCGATATCGGCAAGCTCTACGGTCAGTCCGGCCTGTTCACCTACGATCCCGGCTTCACCTCCACCGCGAGCTGCCAGTCCAAGATCACCTATATCGACGGCGACGCGGGCGTGCTGGAATACCGCGGCTACCCGATCGAGCAGCTCGCCGAGAACGGTGACTTCCTCGAGACCTGCTATCTCCTGCTGTTTGGGGATCTGCCGACCGCCGCGCAGAAAAAGGATTTCGACGACCGCGTGACCCATCACACGATGGTGCACGAGCAGATGGCCCGTTTCTTCCAAGGCTTCCGTCGCGACGCCCATCCAATGGCGATCATGGTGGCTGCGGTCGGCGCGCTCGCCGCGTTCTATCACGACTCCACCGACATCAACGATCCGAAGCAGCGCATGATCGCTTCCATGCGCATGATCGCCAAGATCCCGACCCTGGCGGCGATGGCCTACAAGTACACGGTCGGCCAGCCCTTCGTGTACCCGAAGAACTCGCTCAAGTTCGCCGAGAACTTCCTGCACATGTGCTTCGCCGTGCCGTGCGAGGACTACAAGATCAACCCAGTGCTGGCTGACGCGCTGGACAAGATCTTCATCCTGCACGCCGACCACGAGCAGAACGCCTCGACCTCGACGGTGCGCATCGCCGGCTCGTCCGGCGCCAACCCGTTCGCCTGCATCGCCGCCGGCATCGCGTGCCTGTGGGGGCCGGCGCATGGCGGCGCCAACGAAGCAGCCCTCGCGATGCTCGCCGAGATCGGCTCCGTGGACAAGATTCCCGAATTCATCGCCAAGGTGAAGGACAAGAACTCCGAAGTGCGCCTGATGGGCTTCGGTCATCGCGTCTACAAGAACTACGATCCGCGCGCCAAGATCATGCAGAAGATGTGTCACGCCGTGCTCAAGGAGACCGGCCATGGCGACGATCCGATGCTGAAGGTGGCGCTCGAGCTCGAGAAGATCGCGCTCAGCGACCAGTACTTCATCGACCGCAAGCTCTACCCGAACGTCGACTTCTATTCGGGCATCACACTGAAGGCGATGGGCTTCCCGGTCTCGATGTTCACCGTGCTGTTCGCGGTCGCCCGCACCGTGGGCTGGATCAGCCAGTGGAGCGAGATGATCGAGGACCCGCAGCAGAAGATCGGCCGCCCGCGCCAGCTCTACACCGGCGTCACCCGCCGCGACTACGTCGCGATCAAGGATCGCAAGTAAGCTCCAAGCCGATACGGCTTTCGAAGCGGCGCCATCGCAGGATGGCGCCGTTTTTGTTTTGGGGCGGTGCCGTAGGTGGGCAAAGCGCAACAGATACGAAGTCGTGGGCACGCTTCGCATTGCCCACCCTACGAGACCAATCGGGCCGTGACACTCTTGCTGCCGCGCACAACAACAAGTCCACGCTTACGGCTGCAAACGCCTTGACAGTCAGAGCGCTCCGCGCGCAAATTCTTACACTAAGTAAGAATGACGACAGGGATGGAAATGCCGGAGCAGCCGAGAAGTCGGCGGCAGACGCGCGCTGCCATTTTGACCCATCTGCTCCAGTCGGGCGGCTCGTTTCGCCCGCCGCTGGCCAAGGCCGTGCGCCTGTCCGAAGCGAGCCTGTCGCGCATCCTGCTTGACCTGAAAGCCGAAGGCCTGATCGAGGAAGTACGGCGCCCTGCCCCTTACGTCGGCGGCCCGACTGGCCTCGTGTCGCTGGATGGAGCGGTCGCCCTCGCAGCCTTCGAGCTGACCGCTCAGCACCTCAGCGTCGGCGTCGGCGGCCTGTCGGGCGAGCTGCACTACACCGAGCGCGTACCGCTGCCGAAGACGCCGACCGTCGAGACCGTCGGCCGGGTCTTTCGCGAAGCGATGACATTGTTGCGCGACTGGACGCGGCGCCGCCACGTCGTCCTTTCGCAGGTCGGCGTCTCCATTCCGGGCCTCGGCCGGCTCAGCGCCGCGGGTAATCCCATCATTCCCTGTGACGTCGGGCGCATCAGCGACATGTTCGGCGAGACGTTCGCCGACGTGCCCGTCGAATTCACCAATTCGGTCGTGGCGCACGCCACATTCCATCGCTGTCGCACGGAAAACTATCCGTTCAATGACACGCACCTGTTCGTGTTTGTCAGCCATGGCGTTGCGGGCGCCTGGATGGATGATCCCGCCGAGACCGACGCGCTCCAGCCGATCGAGCTCGGTCACATGGTGTTTGGCGAAGGCGGACCGCGCTGTCGCTGCGGCCACCTCGGCTGTGTCGAGGCTTATACCTCGCTTCCGGCGCTGGCCGAGCTTCTCGGCGTGCCCGAGCCGGAGTTGCTCCAGCTCGGCAGCGATTGGGTGACTGCGATCCCGATCTCCTCGCGCGTGCGCCAGGAGCTGCGGCATCGCCTGTATCGCCTTGGGCTCGCGATCGGCAACACGCTGAACGTCAAGCCCTGCCACGGCGTCGCCATCTCCGGCTGGCCTTCGCTCCTTGCGGAAGGCGATCGGAAAGCGCTGGTCGAGGGCGTCGATGCCTGCCTGCTCGGCGGCCGCAAGCATGCGCAGGTGTCGCTGGCTTTCGTGCCGCCGTCGAACGGCAATGATCCCAGGGCCGCGCTGTCCTTCGCCGCGTTCTGCCTCGCCTGCCGCGGCGGCATGCCGGCCGCGTCGACGGAGGCCGCCTGAGATGGCCTGAAGCTGCGCGGCTCGCGCGCAAGAGAGTTCACACCGGGAGGAACTGCCATGCCGATCACGACAACAAGGCGCCGTCTGCTCGCTGGATCCGCTGCCGCGCTCGCACTGCCCGCCTTTGCCCGCGCGCAAGGCGCGGTCAAGCCGCGCCTGACCGCGATCTCACAATGGTCCGCGGGCAGCGACGGGGCGGCCATCACCGCGCTCGGCAAGAAGTTCGAGGAGAAAGGCGGCGTCTGGCAGCACTCGCCCGTCCCCGGTTTCACCACCGAGATGATGAACAAGCTGCGCGCTCAGATCATGGCCGGCGATCCGCCGGCCTGCTCGCAGCTCAAGGGTCCCGAGATCGCAGCCTGGTCGAAGATTGCCCCGACTGTCGATCTCGACGCCGTGGTCGCGGCCGCCGGCTATGAGAAAGTTGTCGCGCCGGACCTTGCGAAATTGCACAAGCCGGGCGGCAAATGGATCGCACTGCCGTTGCAGATCTACAGCACCAACATGCTGTTTCTCTCCAAACGCGCGATGGACAAGGCCAAGGCCGACAAGGTCCCCGTCACCTGGGCTGACTTCAACGACCTCGCCGACAAGATGAAAGGGGGCGGCGTCCCCTATCCCGTCGCCAACGGCGGCACCCGCCCCGACGACGGGCAAAAATTCGAGGCCGCCCTGGCCGGCATTAGTCCCCTCGCATACCGCGCCGCCATCATGAATCTCGAGAAGAAAGCCCTGGAGGGCCCCGAGATCAAGGCTGCGTTCGCGCAGGTGCGAAAGATCGCCGACTGGATGGACCCCAATGTCGGCGCCCAGCACTTCTCGACCAACCTCAAGCGCTTTATCGACGGCGACATGGGCATGATGATCATGGGCGGCTGGGCGCAGGGCGTGTTGCGCAATGCCGGCTTCAAGTTCGAGGACTTCATGATCGCGCCAGGTCCGAGCGACAATAGCAAGCCGGTGTTCCTGTTGAACGCCGATGCCTTCATCTTCTGGCAGCGCAAGGAGCCCGACCTGCAGGCCGGCCAGACCCTGATGGCCCAGCTCGTCATGGATCCGGCGATCCAGACCATGTATTCGCAGATCACGGGATCGATCCCCGTGCGCACCGACGTCGATTTGTCCGGCGAAGGCTGGTCGGACGGTCAACGGCGGACCGCGGCAGCCCTGAAGGACGCCATCGCCAGCAACCAGGCGGTCCTGAGCCTTGCGCACAACATGGCGCAGGAGAACGGGATGACCGCGGCGATGATCGACGTGATCACGGAGTACGTGAAGAACAAGACGATCAAGCCCGAGCAGGCGGCCACCCGCCTCGCCGAGGCCGTCGAGGGCGCGCGTTGACCAATGCCGCCGCGATAAGACCGGGCCGGCCGGCGCTTCCCGAATGGGTGCGCCGGCTGCCCGAATATCTGATGATCTGGGTGCCGCTGCTGCTGTCCGCCGCGCACCTCGTCTCGTTCTCGCTGTGGACGATCTGGATCTCGTTCACGCCATCGACGCTGATCCCCGTCTCGGGCTGGGTGGGGCTGCGCAACTACTCGGCGGTCGCGGCGTCGCGGAATTGGCAGATCGCCTTCGACAATCTGCTGCTTTTTGGCAGCGCTTTCGTGCTGCTGAGCTTGGTGACCGGCCTCGCTCTTGCGATCCTGCTGGATCAGCGCATTCGCGGCGAGAACCTGCTGCGATCCATCTTCCTCTATCCCCTTGCGGTGTCGTTCGTGGTCACCGGCACGGTCTGGAGCTGGCTGCTCAATCCTGGCCTTGGAATCCAGAAGCTCGTCCACGACCTCGGCTGGACCTCCTTCAAGTTCGACTGGCTGATCGACCGCGACATGGCGATCTGGACCATCGTGATCGCCGCGATCTGGCAATCCTCGGGCTTCGCCATGGCGCTGTTCCTTGCCGGCCTTCGCTCCGTCGACACCGACATCATCAAGGCCGCGCAGATCGACGGCGCGGGACCGATCCGAATTTACCGGCGCATCATTCTGCCGTCGCTTTGGCCGATCACCATCACCGTCGTCGTGATCCAGTTGCAGTTCGCGATTTCGACGTTCGACCTCGTCCGCGCGCTCACCAATGGCGGGCCGGGAATCGCGACCCAGCTGCCGGCACTCGTCGTCTACGACCTGATGTTCCAGCGCAGCCTGCTCGGCCGGGGCGCGGCGGCGGCGGTTCTCATGCTGCTCATTCTTCTCGCGGTGCTGCTGCCGTATGCGGCGTGGCGATATGTTCAGCGACGGCGGGCCGCCCATGCGTGAGCGGACCTTCGCACCAAGCCGGATCTTGATCTACCTCATCGTCCTGCTGATCGCTGCGGCATGGCTCGCGCCATTGGCTGTTGTAGTGCTGAACTCGCTCCGCAGCAACGAGGAAATCGCGCAGGGCTCGATGATCGGCTGGCCGCAGCACTGGGCCTGGAGCAACTACCTGGCTGCCTGGAGCGGCTTCTGCGTCGCCGAGACCTGCGCCGGCATCCGGCCGTACATGCTGAACTCCGCCCTCGTCACGATTCCTGCGACGATCTTCTCGACCATGCTCGGTGCCGTCGCCGGCTACGCCGTGTCGCTCTGGCGTTTTCGCGGCGACACCTGGATCTACGGCATCGTGACCCTCGGCCTGTTCCTTCCCCAGCAGATGCGCCTGCTGCCCTGGACCATCGTGCTGCGCGACATCGGTCTCATCAACACGCTGGCGGGCCTCGTGCTGATTCACACGATCCAGGGGCTCTCCTTCACCACGCTGTTCTGCCGCAATTATTATGTCGCCATCCCCCATGAATTGATCAGGGCCGCGCGCATCGACGGCGCCGGGTTCTTCCGCATCTTCTGGCGCATCATCCTGCCGCTCTCGCCGCCGATCCTGATCGTCACCGTAATCTGGCAGTTCACGCATATCTGGAACGAGTTCCTCTATGGCGTGACGTTCACGAGCGGCCAGCAGCAGCCTGTCACCGCCGCTCTCATCGCGCTGTCCGCTGCAGTCGCAGACATCCCGCAGCACGGCGTGCAGAGCGCCGCGGTGATCATCGCGGCGCTCCCGACGCTGTTGATCTATCTCCTCGGCGGCAAATACTTCGTCCGCGGCCTGACTGCCGGGGCCGTGAAATGATGGAGTTGTCATGGCAGCACTGAGCATTCGAACCCTGTCGAAGCGCTACGCCAATCTGGAGGTGCTGAAGGGCGTCGATCTCGACATCGAAAGCGGCGAGTTCACGGTGCTGGTCGGGCCATCCGGCTGCGGCAAGTCTACGCTGCTCAACATCGTCGCCGGGCTCGATCATCCGAGCGCAGGGACCGTCGAGATCGGCGGACGCGTGGTCAATGACGTCCCGCCCAAGGATCGGGACATCGCCATGGTGTTCCAGTCCTATGCGCTCTACCCGTCGATGACGGTACGCCAGAACATCACCTTCGGCATGGAATGCCGTCACGTACCCAAAGCGGAGCAAGACGCTGCGGTCGCGAATGTCGCGAAACTGCTCCAGATCGAGGCACTGCTCGGCCGCAAGCCATCGCAGCTCTCCGGCGGCCAGCGTCAGCGGGTGGCGATGGGCCGTGCGCTGGTGCGCGATCCCCTGCTCTTCCTGTTCGACGAGCCGCTGTCCAATCTCGACGCAAAACTGCGCGTCGAGATGCGGATGGAGATCAAGCGGCTGCACCAGCGCATCGGCGCGACCATCATCTACGTCACCCACGACCAGATCGAGGCGATGACGATGGCGACCCGGATCGCCGTGATGCATCGCGGCGTGGTGCAGCAGTTTGCCGATCCCGATACCGTGTACCGCTATCCCGCCAATCTGTTCGTCGCACGCTTCATGGGCTCGCCGCCGATGAACACCATGCCGGCGCGGCTCGAGGCTGACGCCGGTGGTCCTGTGGTCGTGATTGGCGCGGGGCGGCCGGACGAAGTTCGCCTTCGTCTGCAGGGATACGATGCCGCAGCACCTTATCTCGGCCGCGAGGTGGTGTTCGGGATCAGGCCGGAATGCATCGCGGAGGGCAACCGCGTGTTCTCCGGCGGTGCACCCATCGTCGTCCACGCGCCGGTGGAGATGGTCGAGCCCACCGGCGCCGAAACCATCGTGCTGCTGCGGCTCGGCGGCGAGTCCGCGCTGGCGCGCATCACGCCGGACATACGCCCCCCGCCGGGGACGGCGGCCCCCTTTGCGCTCGATACGCGCCGCATTTGCCTGTTCGACCCCGAGACGGAGCGACTGATCGCATGACAAAGACGAGCTATGCCGGACTTGCGGACCGCGTCGTACTGATCACCGGCGGCGCCAGCGGCATCGGGGCCGCCTTCGTGCGCGCCTTCGTGGCGCAGGGGGCGCGCGTTGCGTTCCTCGATGTGGATGAAGAAGCCGGCGGGGCGCTGGTCGCGGAGGTGAGCGCTGCGTCCGAAACCGCGCCCTTGTTCTTGCCATGCGACCTCCTGGACATCGAGGCCTTGCGCGCCGGCATGGCACAGGTGCAGCGATCGCTCGGGGATGCCGCAGTGCTCGTCAACAACGCCGCTAATGATCAACGCCAGGTGCTGGCCGAAGTGACGCCGGCAGAGTTCGACTGGATGATCGGCGTTAATCTCAAGCACGTCTTCTTTGCCGCGCAAGCGGTGGTGCCGCAGATGCAGGCGCGCGGCGGCGGCTCGATCATCAACATGTCCTCGATCGCCTGGATGCGCGGGGCGCCGGGGCTGCCGGTCTACGCCGGGGCAAAGGCGGCGATCGTCGGTTTCACCAACTCGCTCGCCCGGCTGGTCGGCCCCGACCGCATCCGCGTCAATGCGATTGCACCGGGCATGGTGATCACCGAGCGCCAGCGCCGGCTGTGGTATCCGGACGAGCAGGTCATCGTCGAGATGCGCTCGCGGCAGGCCGTACCAGACGCAGTGACGCCCGAGGACGTCGCCAATATGGCGCTGTTCCTCGCCTCCGACGAAAGCCAGCGCATCACCAGCCAGTGTTTTCGGGTGGATGCAGGACTTGCGTAGAACTTGATCCGGCCACAATGGCGCAACGTTCACGGTCTCGTAGCAACCATTAAGAGCTAGGCTTCTTTTTCGATCCATGGCGTGCCGCGCTGTACGACAGTATTGGCGTAAATGAGGAGCTTCCTGGCGCAGG